>DASZOM010000017.1:0-112490 GCA_035550735.1 Acidimicrobiia bacterium
CTGCGGACCTACCGAGACGAGAGCGGCGTCGAGTTGTTCGACCTACCCGAGATCGAGCTCCCCGACCCGGACACGCCAGCCCCACCCCGGCTGCTGCCCGAGTACGACAACGTCCTGCTAGGCCACGACGACCGGAGCAGATTCTTCAAAGGTGACGCCATTCCCAAGGGCTGGGTGGGCAACGTTCTGGTCGACGGGGTGTTCGCCGGGAGCTGGAAGCGCGACGGGTCGGTCATCGAGCTGGAGCTGACCCCACACGGTCTGACCGACGAACAGGGAGCCCGGGACGAGGCGGTCCGCCTCGCCGATCGAGCCTGGCCCGACGAGATCGAGGAGATCCGGGTTCGGAGCTTCGACGCCTAGACAGATTTCATGGTCTGGAGAAGGATTTCATCCTTCTCCAAACAGATTTCATCGATCGACGTCCCCCATGACCGGGTCCATCGAGGCGATGGTGGCGATGGTGTCCGCGACCAGGCTGTCTGCCATGGCGATGGGCAGACCCTGGAGGTTGTAGAACGAAGGAGCCCGGGTGTGCATGCGGTACGGGATGGCGCTCCCGTCGGAGACGATGTAGCAACCCAGCTCCCCGCGCGGGCTCTCCACAGCCACGTAGGTCTCTCCCGGAGGCACCTTGAAGCCCTCGGTGAACAGTTTGAAATGGTGGATGAGCGCCTCCATGGACTCGTCGATGCGCGCCCGGGGAGGCGGTGTGATCTTGCGGTCCCCCACCCGGTAATCCCCCTTGGGCATGACGTCCGTCACCTGGGAGACGATCTTCAACGACTCCCGCATCTCGTCCATGCGGATCCGGTAGCGGTCGTAGACGTCGCCCATCGATCCCACCGGCACCTCGAACTCGTATTTCTCGATACCCGAATAGGGGAAGGCCTTGCGCAGGTCCCAGTCGATGCCGGCGGCGCGGAGGGCGGGGCCGGTGATCGAGTAGGCGACCGCCTCCTCCGCGGAGATGACCCCGACTCCCTTGGTGCGTGCCAGCCAGATGGGGTTCTGCTCGAGGAGGTCGTCGTACATGTCGAAGCGCTTCGGCAGGTCTTCGAGGATCGCGGCCACGTCGTCCCTCCACCCCGGCGCCAGGTCGACCGCCACGCCGCCCGGTCTGATGTAGTTGTGGTTCATGCGCAGCCCGGTGGTCTTCTCGAAGAAGGCGAGAATCGACTCCCGCTCACGGAACCCGTAGGTCATCACCGAGAGGGCGCCGATGTCCATCCCGTTGGTGGCGAGGGCGACCAGATGGGAGGAGACCCGGTTGAGCTCGGTCATCAGGATCCGGATCGCCTCGGCGCGGGGCGGCACCTCGATGTCGAGGAGGCGCTCCACCGCCAGCGAGAAGGCCAGCTCGTTGTGCATCGGCGCCAGGTAGTCCATGCGGGTCACGTTGGTGGGGCCCTGGGCGTAGGTGAGGGTTTCGGCGGTCTTCTCCATGCCGGTGTGGAGGTATCCGATGATCGGCTTCGACCGACGGATCACCTCACCCTCGAGCTCGAGCTGGAGACGGAGGACCCCGTGGGTCGACGGGTGCTGGGGGCCCATGTTCATGATCATCCGCTCGTCGTCGCCGACCTCGTCGTCGAAGACGTAGTCGTCGGTGATCACCCGGCCGTACTGGTCGTCGAGTCTCTCCTCGGACTCGTCGGGCCCGAACTCCTGGGCACCCTCGTCGGTGGGGTGGAACCGGGGCTCCTCGGTCCCCTCCACCCAGAGGTCGAGGCGCTCGATCGTGGGCTCGTCCGCCATGTCAATCGACCTTGTGGGATTCCTTGAACTGGACCGGCACCATCCCCACACTGAAGTCCTTGCGCAGCGGGTGACCCTCCCACTCGTCGGGCATGAGGATCCGGGTCAGGTCGGGGTGGCCCTCGAAGACGATTCCGAACATGTCGTAGACCTCGCGCTCGGCGAAGCCGGCACCGGGCCAGATCGGCGTGAGCGAGGCGACCGTGGGTTCCTCACGGTCCGCGGTGGTGGTCATCCGGAGCCGGGTGCCCGCAGACATGGAGACGAGGCTGGCCACGACTTCGAACCGCTGTGGGCGCTTTCGCAGCCAATCGACCGCGGTCACGTCGGCGCACATCTCGAATCCGGCATCCCGGGCGGCCTGGGCGAAGCGCCCCCACTGCTCGTTGGGGACCCGGGCGACCTTCTGACCGTGCGAGTCCTCCCAGGTCACCTCGGGGTGCGAGGCGGCCAGGTCGTCGTAGAGACTGCTCACCGCACGATCTCCCCGGCCATGATCTTGTCGTGGAGGGTGAGGATCCCGTGCATCAGGCTCTGCGGTCCCGGTGGGCAGCCCGGGACGTAGATGTCGACCGGGACCACCTGGTCGACACCCTGCACGAGGGCGTAGTTGTTGAACATCCCCCCGGTGCTGGCGCAGACCCCCATCGAGATGACCCATTTCGGGTCGGGCATCTGGTCGTAGACCTGACGAAGAACCGGTGCCATCTTCTGGCTGACCCGGCCGGCGACGATCATCAGGTCGGCCTGGCGAGGGGAGGCGCGGAACACCTCCATCCCGAACCTCGCCAGGTCGTAATGGGCCGCGCCCGTCGCCATCATCTCGATCGCACAGCAGGCCAAGCCGAACGTGGCCGGGAACATCGACCGCGTCCGCGCCCAGTTGGCGGCCCGCTCCACCGTCGTCATGAGGAGGTTGCCGGGAGCGGTCGTCGCCATCAGGCAGCGTCCCGCACTTCCCCGGCCGGGAGGTAGCGGGCGCGCCGTTTCACGTTCCAATCGAGAGCCCCCCGCTTCCAGACGTACATGAGCGTCTCGACGACGAAGAACGTGAAGATGAGGATCGCACCCACGCCGTACCAGCCCAGCGAGTCCCAGATCGAGGCCCAGGCGAAGAGGAAGATGATCTCGACGTCGAAGATGACGAAGAGCATTGCCACCAGATAGAACTTGACGGGGAACCGTTGGGAGGGCTCGACCTCGGGGATGATCCCGCACTCGTAGGGCTCCAGCTTCTCCGGCGTCGGCCGGTTCGGGGAGACCAGCCGGGACACGAGGAGGGACACGGCGACGAATCCTCCGGCCAGGAACAGCATGACCAGGATCGGTGCGTAGTCGGCCAAAGCCACGATCTGAGGATAGGTCGCAGTCCGAGGATGGTCGTAATCAGAGGGGCGCTTGCCCATATCGTGGGCGCATGAGCGAAGTTCTCGATGTCGAAGACGTCCGTTCCCGGTTTCCGGCCCTGGAAAGGACGGAGCAGGGCCGGCCCGTGGCCTATCTCGACGGGCCCGGCGGGACCCAGGTGCCCGAGACCGTGATCGAGGCGATGGCGTCGACCCTTCGCCGCGGCGTCAGCAACCTCGGTGGAGGCTTCGGGGCGTCGGACGAGGCGGTTCGGATCACGAACGAGTCGAGACAGGCCATCGCCGACCTGTTCAACGGCGATCCCACCGGGGTGGTGTTCGGCCAGAACATGACCAGCCTGACCTTCGCGGTCAGCCGGGCCCTGGCCGCCACCTGGTCCGAGGGCGATTCGGTGGTCCTCACCGGTCTCGATCACGACGCCAACTTCACCCCGTGGCAGCGAGTGGCGGCGGAGCGCGGCATCGAGGTACGGGTGGCGGAGCCGGATCGGGAGACCGGGGAGCTGGCGCCGGATGCGGTGACCCGGCTCCTCGACGAGACGGTGCGTCTCGTCGCCGTCCCCTTCGCCTCCAACGCCCTGGGCAACGTGGTGGACGTGGCCGCGATATGTGCCGCCGCCCGTGAGACCGGGGCGATCAGCTACGTCGACGCGGTGCATGCCGGGCCTCACCGCCTCATCGACGTGGCAGCCGTGGGGGCCGACTTCGTCGCCGCATCGTCCTACAAGTTCTTCGGCCCTCACATCGGGGTGCTCCACGGCCTGCCCGAGCACCTGGCCACGATGGATGCATACAAGGTGAGACCCGCACCCTCCGACCCGCCGGGGAAATGGGAGACCGGGACCCAGAGCTTCGAGTCGCTGGCGGGGGTGACCGCCGCCGTCGGTCACATCGCATCACTCGGGACCGGCGAGGGGCGCTCTGCGATCGAGAGCGGCATGGCCCGGATCGGCGACCACGAGCGGGAGCTGGGCCGACGCTTCCTCGAAGGCATCGCCGGGATGCGACATGTCCGCCTCTACGGAGTGCCCGAGATGAACGAGCACCGGGTGGCGACCTTCGCGGTCGCGGTCGACGGCATGCATCCCGACCATGTGGCGGCCGTCATGGCGGAACGGGGCGTCTATGTGTGGTCCGGCCACTACTACGCGGTCAACCTGATGGATCGTCTCGGGCTCCTGGACGGGGGTGGGCTGGTCCGCATCGGCTTCGTCCACTACAACACAGCCGAGGAGGTCGACCGCGTGCTCGAGGTCCTCGGCTCACTCGCCGGGTGAGCCGGCCCCTATCGCCGAATTTCCCCAAAGAATCAGCGGATATTTGCCGATAAGGCGGGGTGGCGCTGTGGCACCGTCCGGACGGCTCTTCGACCAGCACTCGAGTCTTCGTGGGCTCACTGGTCGCGCTCGTCTCCATCGGCCTCTTTGGCCTGGGGGTTCTCCTCTCCAACACCTACGGAGCCGCCCAGGTGGCGGACAACGCACGCAAGCTCCATTGGGTCAACGCCACCCTCGGTGCGGCAGGGATCGCCAGGGCCTCGGTGGCCCAGGCGGTGTTCTTCTCATACGAGGACGTCTCCAATGCCGACGGCAAGACGAGGGCGATCGGGGAGGCACGGGGCAACCTCGCCGAGGTGACCGGGCTCGCCGCCAGCCCCGAGGCGATCGGTGACCTGGCTCTGGTGAAGGGCTTCGTCGCCGCGGGGACGGCAACGGTGGATCTCGCCGAGGAGGGGGAGTCGTCTCTCGCCGAGGCGAGCCGGATCGGATCGGTGGAGCCTGCCTTCACCGACCTGGAGACAGATCTCCGCGACCGTCAGACCGATCTGGCCGCGGCGATCGCCGATTCGGACGAGGTCGGTGGCCGCATCTCCCGCATCACCTTCGTCGCCATCAGCTTCGCCATCCCCGCGGTGACCATGATCGTCTTTTGGCTGCTGTTGAGACGCAGGGTGCGTGAGCGGGAACAGGTCATCCAGGCCCGGCTGGAGGCGGAACAGGAGCTCGTCCGGGCCAAGGACGAGTTCATCGCCTCTCTCTCCCACGAGCTGCGCACCCCCCTCACCACAATCGTCGGCTTCTCCGAGCTGCTCGTGGACAACGAAGGGATCGACGACGACGCCCGGGAACAGTTGGGCATCATCCATTCCAGCTCGTCCGACCTGGCCCGCATGGTGGGCGACCTCCTCGTCGCCGCCCGTCTCGAGGCAGGCGCCCTCACCGTCAGCCCCGAGGTGGTCGATCTCGACGAGGCGGTCGCCTCGGCGATAGCCAGCTATCGCCTCGCCGGCGAGGACATCAAGGTGAAGGTCCCGCCCGTCCGGGTCCATGCCGACCCACTCCATCTCCGACAGGTGATCCACAACCTGGTCTCCAACGCTCTGCGCCATGGAGGTGATCGGATCCTGATCACCGCCACGCAGAAGGGTGGGACGGTGTCGCTGGTGGTCGCCGACGACGGGCCCGGGGTGCCCCCCGAGCTGGAGCCCCGCCTCTTCCAACGCTTCGTCCACGAAGGTCACGAGGCCCTGCTCGCCGGGAGCGTGGGGCTCGGGCTGGCGATCTCGAGGGAGCTGGCGCGGAGGATGAACGGCGCCCTCCACTACAACCGCATCTCGGGCTGGACCACGTTCACCCTCCGTGTGCCCAGCGTGCCCACCCGGGAGAGGCTGGCCGAGTCCCTGACCCTGGCGGGAGCCAGGAGCTCGCTGTGAGGGCGCTCCGGGCGGCGATCATCTCCGTGGTCGCCCTCAGCATGCTGCTCGTCGTCGTCTCGCCGGCGATGGGGGCGAACGTCCTCCTCTACCTCACCGGGAGTGGCGAGCCGGAGGCGTCGATGGGCCCGTCCTCCCCTCCCGGCGGGGACCTGCCAAACTACGACCCGAACCGGGACTCGGCGCCCGGGCTGGTGCTGGCGCCCACCGGCGGGGGCGTCGGTGAGACCGATCCCAGCAAGTATCAGGAGTGGGTCTTCGCCGCGTCGGGCTACACCCTTTCTGTGTCTCAGGTGGTGATCTGGGCGGCGACAAAGGACTTCGACGTGAATGTCACCGGTCGTCTCGAGGTCTACGTGATGGACTGTGGGTCCTCTTGCGAGGTCCTGGCGTCGAGGTCGGCGAACGTCTCGGGGTCATCGAGCTTCAGCAAGGTCACCATCGGCACCCCGGCCCCGAGTCACGTCTTCGCCACCGGGCGGTCGCTGGTGGTGCGTGTGGTGGTGCCCGAGGACTCCCAGGCCGACGTCTGGCTCGCCTATGGGACGAGCACCTACAACGCCCGCGTCCATCTCAGCCAGGCCGTGGCCGGGACCTCCACGACCACGAGCAGCACCAGCACCACGAGCACCACAACGCCTACGACCACATCCACCACCTCTCATGGCCAGGGCGGCCCCCCGCCCAACCCGGGCAACGGACAAGGGCCTCCGCCGGGCCAGCCCGGTGGCGGACAGGGGTCACCGGGCTCCCCGCCGGGGCAGGATGATGCCACCCCCTCCGACGCAGGTCCCACCGTCAGCACCCTGCCGGAAGGGACCAGCGTCACCACTGTGCGCGCCGATGACGGTGGGACGGCGAGCCCGCTCGACGCGCCCGTGAGTGTGAACCGGCCCACCCCGGTCGTGTTCACCCCGTCGGCCCAGCGGATCATCGCCGAGGTCTTCGACACGCCACGCGATCTTCGCCCGGAGGAGGGCCTGATGGTCGCCTTCGCCACGGTCGCCGAGTCGGTGGAGCTCTACTGGCAGGCGGCCGTCGGTCTCGGCACTGTCGCCGCAGGGCTGTTGTGGATCGGCCTCTCCGGGAAGCACGATCGGGAACCGAGGGTGGGGCGTCCCCGCCCCCGAACCGACACTGTTTGAGAGTCTCGAACGAGGGTCATTTCACCGGCAGGGCCCTGACGATGGCGGCCAGGGCGTCGTAGGTGCGCTCCCCCATGTGCTTGTCGTCCTCGTCGAGAAGGTTGGCCATCACCTTGAGGGTCCACTCCATCAAGGGCCGGTTGCGGAGACCGGTGTGGGCCAGGGTCCGCATCACCGCGGGATTGCCGATGAGCTTGACGAAGATCCGGGCCATCTTGAAATACAGCCCGTACTCGTCTTGGAGACTCTGCGGGTAGCGGCGGAGCAGTCCGAGGTTCCCCGACCCCAGAGCTTCGGTCACATGGGCTGCTGCGATCCGGCCCGTCTCATACGCGTATGAGATTCCCTCCCCGTTCCACGGGTTGATCGCCCCGGCGGCATCACCGATCGTGAGCCAGTTGGCACCGACGAGCGGGCTCTTCGAGTAGGACATGGTGAGCTTGCCGCCCATTGGCTTCGAAAGCTGCGAGTCGGGGCCCAGACCCCAGTACTCCGGAGCCCCGGCCACGTAGTCGCTCATCATCACCGAGGTGTTGACCTCCTTCCACCGCTTGAAGGTGGAGAGCAGGCCGACCCCGACATTGACCGTGCCGTCGCCCAGGGGGAAGACCCAGCCGTACCCGGGCATGGTCGCCCCGGAGCGGTCGCGCAGGTCGAGCTGGCTCTCGAGGAAGGTGTCCGTCGACCGCGGGGACGAGTAGTAGCCACGGGCGGCCATGCCCAACGGGTAGTCGCGACGTCTCGTGGTCCCCAGCTCCCGGCCGAAGCGGTTCATCGAGCCGTCGGCGATGATCGTGACCGTCGGGGCGACGGTCTCGCCGGCCGCGCCGTTGGACAGAGCCACCGAGACGAGAGCCCCGTCCTCGATGAGCGGGGTAGCAGTGGTCTTCTCCCTGATGCTGACCCCGGCCTTTCCGGCGAGCGCAGCCACCTGCTGGTCGAGATCACGGCGGCGGATCACCCCACCCCAGTTGGGGAAGCGGGAGTGCTCCGGCCAGGGCATCTCGATCATCAGGTCGTCGCCGGCGTATGAGCGAAGCCCAGTGATGCGATGGAACTCGGGCGCATCGAAGTCGAAGCCCATCTCCTCCAGCTGGAGGATGGCGCGCGGGGTGAGACCGTCGCCGCAGGTCTTCTCCCGGGGGTACTCCTTCTTCTCCACCAGGGTCACGTCGACCCCGTCGCGTGCCAGCCAGTAGGCCGCCGCAGACCCCGCGGGACCTCCCCCGACGACGAGCACGGATGGGTCTGGCATGTGTAGATGATCGTAAAGCCCGCGTGTGGGGAACCACGAAGGCGAGCGGTATGGTCCGGGCGAATGAGCGGGCTCTCACGCGCCACGGTCGCCAGGCTGCCCCGATACCTCCGACTCCTCGACGACATCCGGGAATCGCAGAGCACGGTCAGCTCAGGCGAGCTCGCCGACGCCGCCGGGGTCAACCCGGCCAACGTTCGCCGCGATCTGTCCGACCTGGGTTTCCAGGGCACCCGTGGCGTCGGCTACTCGGTGTCCGACCTCCGCTCCAGGATCAAGCGGGAGCTCGGCATCGACGGCAGACGCCAGGTGGCGATCGTGGGGGCGGGCAACCTGGGGACGGCCCTGGCCCGTTACAGCGGGCTCGTTCAGCGTGGCTTCGACGTGGTCGCCATCTACGACGTCGACCCGGCGCGGGTCGGCGAGACGGTCGGCGCCCTGACCATCAGGCACAAACAGCAGATGGACCACGACTGTCGCCGCGGTGTGTTCGACATGGCCATCCTGGCCGTGCCCGCCGCATCGGCCCAGCACGTCGCCGATCACCTGGTGGCGGCGGGGGTGTCCTCGATCCTCAACTTCGCCCCGGTCCGGGTGATCGTCCCCGACGACGTGGCGATGCGCCAGGTCGACCTGAGCACCGAACTGCAAATCCTCAGCTACTACGGATAGACGCCAGATTCACGCAATCCCGGGGACGCGGACGCCTCCTTCGCAACCCCGGGTTCCTCACGCCATATATGGCGCCAATCCTCTCAACTACGGCCATCTAGAAACGGGACCGGAGCCGTGGCATGTTCGTCCCATGGAGAGTTCGATCCGGGAGGTGATCGATTTCGCCCGTCGTAACGGCGGGATCTTCACCACCGGCGAGGCGCTCGCACTGGGGATGACGGCCTCGACACTGCGGCGACGCATCGCCGATGGTGTCTTCGTCAGACACAGCCCCGGCGTGCTCGCCCTGCCCGGCGCCCCCGACACACACATCCTCGATGTTCGCGTCGCCTGCCGAAAGCTCGATGCGATCGTCAGCCATCAATCGGCCGCATACGTTCACGATCTCGACCGCCCGAGGCAACTGAAGCCGACCGTGACCGTGCAACGGAACCATACGAAAGAGCTGGTCGGTGTCACCGTTCATCAACTCTTCGATCTCGAACCTGCGCACGTCCTCGACATCGACGGGCTCACGGTGACCACACCGGAACGGACGATCGTCGACCTCGCCGCCGTGTTACGGGAGGGACATCTCGCGCGAATCCTCGACCACGGCCTCGCCGCGGGCACGGTCGACATCCGGATCCTGCACTCCTTGTTCGCCACCTTGGGTCGGCGGGGCAAGCCGGGGACGGCGGTGTTGCGGCGTCTTCTCGAAGTCCGAGGGGAGGGATACATCGCACCGGAGAGTGAGTTGGAGCGACGACTCCTGCTGATCATCGAAAGAGCGGAGCTGCCTCCACCGGTGAGGCAATACCAAGCCCCCTGGCTGAGATCACTCAACGGCAGAGTCGACCTGGCCTATCCGGACCATCGGATCATCGTCGAAGGCGACAGCCGGCGGTGGCACATCTCGTCAGAGGCTTTCGAGATTGACCGCCTCCGTGACAACGCGGCACAGCTGGCCGGGTGGCGTGTTCTCAGGTTCACGTGGCTGGAGATAACCGAGAACCCAGAGCGGGTGGTGTCGACGATCCGACGTGCGCTCGAAGTTGAGCGGATTTGAGCCGGATATGGCTCGAGGAACCCGGGGTTCGCGGAAGGGAACCCGGTTCGCAGTCGAGGAACCGGGGTTCGCGGACGCGCGGGGCCTAGCCCCCCGATTCCTTGGTCTCCTCGTACTGGTGGAGGGCGACCAGGAAGACGAGGAAGAGGACCAGGCTCACCAGCAGGTAGGTGATGGGCAGGATGCGGACCTCGAAGGCGTTGAGACCCTCGATACCCCCGCTGGGCTGAGGACCGCGCGGTGCGTAGACCACGAACAACAGCGAGCTGATGGTCAGCCAGCCGAACACCGCCGCCCCGGTGACCAGGAAGGCGAGCCGCTTGCCCAGGTTGGTATGGGTGAACAGGTAGATCGACCCGTAGAACAAGAGGATCGCCCCCGCGGTGAGGATGATCCCGGTGACGAAGAGATTCGCCGAGAGGAGTGATCGGAAGAGCTCCCGGAAGAACATGGGTCAGTCTCCCATCCCGTTCAGGTTCCCACCACGGAGGAACCGGGTGAGCAACTCCAGGTCGTCCATGTCGAGGATCGCGCCGAAGGCGGGCATCCGCCCCGATCCGAAACCGTTGAGACCGTACGGCGTCTGCGGCTCGGAGCCGTTGATCAGGAAGTCGAGAAGCGGGTCGGTCTCCTCCGAGCCCGGTTCGGGCCCCTCGCCGAACTGGACCGTCGGGCGCCCGTCCCACAGCGCCGGCCCGAAGCTGCCGGAACCGATCTCCTGGCTGAAGGGCAGGCCGGCGCTGAACGATGCGGTGTGACAACGGGAACAGAAACCGTTGAACAGCCCGACCGCCCTCTCCGCCTCCTCCACCGTGCCCCCCATAGCCTCGGCCACGCCCTCCATGTCGACCGCCCAGTGCCGCGCCTGCTGCGCCTCGATCAGGAAGTCTCGCCCGGCGACCTGCTGGGGTCGGATGCGATCCACGTTCTCGACCGAGACACGCAGGTTGATCGACACCGTCTCGAGGCCACCCACCATGTTGGAGGCAGTGGTCTGATCGGGCACCCCGGCAACCGACTCGGGATTGGCGGGATCGAGCTGGATCAGGGTGACCGTCGAGGGCACCACCTCGGCCAGGGCCTCGGTGAACAGACCGGCTATCGCCCCCTCGCCGGCGTCGGAGATCCCGTCGCCGTCACCGTCCGGGCTCTCGTCGCTGATCTCGTCGTCCTCGATCGCCGCGGTCACCGAGGCGACATAGGTCTCGAAGATCGGGTCGAGCTCCGCAGCCTCGGTGAGGGCGGCCAGCGCCTCGTCGAGCACATCTGAGTCCTCGGTGGCCGGGTCGAGAGCCGGTGCGGGGAACGGGCGGAAATGCTCGACGGCCTCCACCGAGATGTCGGAGAGCTCCTGCTCGGCAGTGTCGGAGAGACCGTCGGCATCGGTGTCGATGCCCTGCCCGGCGGACCCGAGGACCTTGACGGCCCGCTGGGTGAGGGGCCCGATGACGGCCAGGTCGTCACCGGCCTGTTCGATCTCGGCGATCACCTGGCGTTGGGCGAGGATGGCGGCCTCGATGCTGGCGTCGGCGCCCGCCAGCGCGGCCAGGGCCGAATCGACGACTCCAACCGTCTCGTTGACCACGTCCTGCTGGGGTTTCTGGATGGTCTGGAGGTAATGGACTACATCCTGGACCTGGTGCTCGTTCATGGGACCGCCGCCGTCGAGGCCCCATGCCGGCATCGGGGTGTTGCCCCGGCCATAGGTGATCCAGTACGTCACGTCCTCCTCGTCATACCGATAGAAGACGTCGTCGAGGGACGGCGCCGCCCATGACACCGACACCCCCGACCGCTGCTCGATGAAAGGAGCCGAGCCGCCGGCGCCCAGCGGGCCGTGACAGGTGAAGCAGCCGAACTCCTCGACGAGGTCGGCACCCCGCTCGACCGAGGCCTCGGAGAACTCCTCGACGAAGCCCTCCTGCCGGGCGGTCTCGCCCAGGTAGTACAGGGGCAGCGAAATGGCGAGGAATGCCGAGAATGCGATGGCCGCCTTCTGCCCGCCCTCCAGACGCCTCGTCTCCAGGTATTGGTCGTCCATGCCCGGCTTCAGGTTGGGTGCGACCTCCTCCTCGCCACCCCGGTTGCGCAACGCCGAGACCAACACGACTCCGAGCCAGGTGATCCCGGCGACGACCGCCAGAACCGTGATCACGTCTGCCGTCATCGACTAGGCCTCTTCCCCGGCGCCGGTGTCGGCCACGGCTCCGATGCAGCTCGGGCCCTGGGGATAGGCCACGCTGTGCACCGGGGCCCGCGGGGTCTGGATGATGGTGCCGGTGTGGATGATGAACCGATCGCCCTGGGCGATCTCGACCTCGAACCGATCCAGGTTGCGAGGGGCGGGGCCGGCGAAGTACTCACCGATCGAGTTGTACTTGGAGCCGTGGCAGGGGCATTCGAAACCGATGGAGGTGGCACACCAGGGCACCCTGCAGCCGAGGTGGACACAGCGTTGGAAGAGTGCCATCAGCCCGCCGGCGGCCACGTTCCTACCCTCGAACTGGGCGGAGAGGGAGTCCGGTGCCGGGACCACGTAAGCCCGCGCCTCCGGGACGAAGGCGGGCACCACCGAGCCGTCCGGGTTCACCGTCCTGGCGAGGAGATCCTCGACGCTCCCGGCGTCGACGTCGGAGCCGAAACCACCGGTGAGCTTGGGCCAGAAGAAGGCGAGAGAGTTGAGCGAGAACAAGACCAGGAACGACCCCCAGGTGACGGTGATCGCCCGGTTGAAGAACTGCCGTCGGCTGACCCCCGACTCGGCCGTGCTCACCTCCACGACACGCTGACGCTCCACCACGGTGACCCCGGGTGAGACGGGACGTCTCTCCTCCTCGGTCTCGGGCTCGCTGACCTCGGGCTCACCTGCCTCGGGCTCCGCCGGCACCTCGATGGGGGCGAGCCTGACCCCGGACATGGAGCGGTCGGCGCGCCGGGTCTCCTCGGAGACCCCAAGGGTGGGATCCACCCGCTCGCCCCGGGTGCGACGGAAGGCGATGGTGAAGGCCCCCAGTGCGCCCAGGATGGCGAAGAGGCCGACGCCGACCAGCACCCAGTTGGCAAAGCTCATTCGAATTGCACCCAGTCCTTGAGGTCGTCGAAGAACACGCCGTCGCGCCACGGATAGGAGAAGTTGAAGCCGTGCCCGCGGAAGAGGACGCCGAACATGGTCAGCGTCGCCGACCCGGCGAGGAAGACCGAGTAGAGCATGATGGCGAACTTGCGGTCGCTGGGCCGTGTCGAGGGGTTCTTGTCGATGTAGGGGATCATCATGAACCCGATCATCCCGATGAACAGCGGGACCATCACCCCGGCGATCTGCGGGTCGAAATAGCTCAGCAGCTCCTGAAGCCCGAGGAAGTACCAGGGCGCCTTGGACGGGTTCGGTGTCGCGTTGAAGTTGGCCGGCGCCAGCAGCGGGGAGTGGATGACCACCGACATCACCACCAGTACGCCGGTGATCAGGAGCAACGCCCCGAACTCCATGAGCATGAGATGGGGCCAGGTGTTGACCTTGTCGGTGGGCTCGGCCCTGACGTTCTGGATAGCCCGCGCCTTGACCACGGTGAGGAGACGCTGGGTGCGGACCCCCTCGGGCAGCCCTGCCGGCGGGACGGTTGGCCGCGGGCTGACCATGGCGGCGACCTTCCCGTTGCCCCCGCCATTGGGAGATGCCGCCGGTGGGGTCTCGTCGGCGGGCTCTTCCGCATCTCGTTGCTCTGCCTCGGGCTCGGCCTGGTCGACCGCGACCGCGGCCGGCGCAGGCGGGGCTTCCTCGGCAGCGGACGGCTCGGCCACCATGGCCGCCGGAGACTCCTCAGGAGCGGTGGCCACCTCGTCGACCTTGGGCTCGGCTGGCTGGACGTCCAGATCGACGTCGGCCTCGACCTCCGGCGCCTCCTTCGAGGTCTCTTCCCCGATAGCCGCCTCTTCCACGGGTGCCGGCTCCTCCTCGGGCATGCTGGCCCCGCCGGAGTCACCCTCTTCGGGCTTCTCTGCCGGCGCCCGCTGGGGGATCTCGACGGGTGGGCCTTCGCCCTTCATCTCGGCGAGCACCTGCTCGACGGGCACACCGAGCGCCTTGGCCTTGGCTTCGGCCGACCGTCTCAGCAAGCTCTCTGGGATCTCAACCATCTAATACCTCACAACGGTCCGGAGATGCCCCCGTCCTTGCGAACCCGCCAGAAGTGCACCGCCATGAAGATGACGATGATGAACGGGAAGGCGAGGACATGGAGTACGTAGAAGCGCAGCAATGTGGCCCCGGTCACCTCCACCCCGGCGAGCAATGCGAACTTGATCTGCTCGCCGATCACCGGTGAGAACCCGGCCATGTTGGTTCCCACGGTGACGGCCCACAGCGCCAGCTGGTCCCAGGGGAGCAGATAGCCGGAGAAGGAGAGGAACAGGGTGAGGAAGAGAAGGATGACCCCGACCACCCAGTTGAACTCACGTGGCGGCTTGTAGGCGCCGTGATAGAACACCCGGCTCATGTGGAGGAACACCGACAGGACCATGAGGTGGGCGCCCCAACGATGCATGTTCCGCACCAGGGAGCCGAAGGCCACGTTGGTCGAGAGTGCTTCCATGTCCCGATAGGCCACCTCGGCGGTCGGGGTGTAATAGAACATGAGGAAGATGCCGGTGATGGTGAGCAGGATGAACAGGAAGAAGCTGAGGCCACCTAGACAGAGGGTGTACGACAGCTTGACCCCGTGCCGCTTCACCTTCACCGGGTGAAGGTGGTAGAGCACGTTGTTCATCACCACGTAGGAGCGGTTGCGAGGGCTGTCCGAGTAGCCCTGCTTGAAGGGCGAGCCCGGGCGCATGATCGAATCGGCGAGCTGGGAGCTCCACAGCTTCTCGGTGCCCTCCCTGATCCGGTCTCTGACCTTGACTCTTCCGTTTCCGTTGGCCATCAGCTCGTCACGACTCCCTACCAGCGCATTCCGTACGAGTAACCATTCTTGAAGTCCCTCTGACCGGTGTCGAAGTCCCAGGGACGTCGGTCGAGACCGAGCTCGGCGGCCTGCTCGGCGAGGGAGCCCTCGAACTTGCCCAACGAGATGACGTTGGTCGGGCAACGGTCGACACAGAGGGCGCAGCGGGTGCACTCATCCTCGTCGACGATGAAGAATCCGTAGTTCTGGCTGTCCTCGGCCGGGTGGTCGACATTGACCGCTTCGTCGATCGCCGACAGGGATAGGTAGTGGATGCACTTCCACGGGCAGATGTCGACACAGCCCTCACAGAGGATGCACTCCGACTGGTCGATGTGGAGGAACTGCTTGGGTCGCAGCTTGTCGGTGAAGTAGTCCCCTTCGACCAGGGCGAGTTGGTAGTCGTCCCGGATCGGCGGTGTCTCGTCGACCACACCCTTGGGCATCACTCACCTCCCCTCACCAACGGGCGCCCATAGGGCGACTTCGCCTCGACCGGTGCGGCGCCGGCGGGCCGGCCTTCCTTCATCTTCTGCAGCTGGATGGCCAGGAACCCGGCGAAGCCGAGCATGCCGAGGCTGTAGGTCATCTGGATCGTGTCCTTGATCGCCGCGTAGTTGATGGCGACGTCGTTGCCGAGCACGAGGAACGACGGAATGATCAAGGCCTCGCGCTGTGACGACCAGTCGAGATCGGTCTGTGCGAAGTTGAGCCATTCCGAGGGGACCATTCCGAAGTAGAAGACCAGGGCGATGAAGGCGATGAAGGCGGCGAAGGTGGCACGGGCCCATGTCATAGGCAGGTTGAGCACCCAGAGAACCGCCGCGCCCACGAGGGTGAATGTGGTCGCTCCGAGGACGACGAGGTAGCCGAGGCCCTTCCACAGCTTGCCCCTCGGCCACCAGTTGAGATAGTCGACCACCACCGGCACCTGCTCCCCGGCGACGTTCTCGCTGACGGGTATCGAGGACCAATGGATCCAGATGACTCCGAGGACGAGACCGAGAAGTCCGAGAATCAGCAGAGATGCGCCGATCTTCCTGCGGCGCTCGTCACTGAGTTCTGCGAGGCGGTACATCCTGTGGGCAGTCCAGACGCTCGACGGCGTTTGTTCACTCCGTTTGTACCACAGGTCGGGGCTCGTTCGAGAACCGACCGGGGCTCCGTCGGGCGCTCGGGGTGAGGTCGGAGCCGAGGCCACGAGTCGTTATGCTCCCCGCCGACTCATCTCCTGCGAGGAAGTCGGTTGACTGACACCCGTACTGCAGACATCCGAGCCCTGCTGGGCGGCGGTTCCCCCGAGGACCGGCTGGCGGCAACCCATTTTCTCGTAGGAGCGGTGTTTCTGGTGCTCGGTGGGGCGATCCAGCTCCTCGGGCTGATCGCCATCAGATTCGGCGGGCTCTTCCCCATCTCCTACGGGCGCATCGAGCCCATGGCCAACCTGATCCTCATGGTCGGTTTCGCCACTGTCTCCCTCCTGGGCGGGGTCTACTACGTCCTCCCCCGGCTCACCGGAATCCGGCTGCAGGCGCCGGCCCTGGCCCGGCTCGGTCTCGCCGGCCTCTCCGGTCTCACCGTCCTGGGGGCCCTCGCCCTCTTCTTCGGCTTCGGGGACGGCCGACAGCCCCTGGGCCTCCCCTGGTGGCTCGACGTGCCTCTCGCCGGGGCGCTCTTCGCCCCGGCATTGGTGACTCTGGCCACCATCCGGGCCCGCACCGAGCAACGCGGGTTCGTCACCCTCTGGTTCGTGCTGGGTGGCGTGGTCTGGCTCCCTCTTCTCTTCGCGGCACATCTGGCCACCGAGCTCCCCTTCGCCTCCGAGGTCACTATTGCCTTCGCCGAGGTGTTCTTCTCCGCGGGCTTCGTCACGATGTTCCTGGTCACGGTGGGCACCGGCCTCGTCTACTACACGGTGGTCAAGGAGCTCGACGTCCCGCTGGCCAGCCGTCAGCTCGCCCTCGTCGGCTTCTGGTCACTCGGGTTCGCCGCGGTCTGGTGGGGGGTGGCCCAGCTCATGTTCGGGCCGGGGCCGGGGTGGGTCGCCGGGGTCGCCGCCGCCCTCGGACTGGCCTTTCCCATCGGCGCCCTGGCCAATGCAGCCAACATCTCGGTGACATTGGAGGGATCGTGGGCCGGGCTCGGCGAGCGTCCCGCGGTCTTCTCCGGGATGCTCGGGCTCTATCTCGCCGTCGCCGTGGCGGTGCTGGCGGCCCTGGCCGGCTTCCGGTCCGTGGGAGCTGCCACGTCGCTCACTCCTTTCTGGACGGCCGTGGACTACGTGTCCCTCACGGGGGTGGGCACTCTCCTCGTGTCGAGCGCGGGCTTCGCCGCCCTGCCCCGTCTGGTCGGTCGTGAGCTGGTGACGGTCTCCAAGGCGAGACGGTTCCAGCGGTTGACCGTCACCGGTTCGGTAGGGCTCCTCCTCTCTCTCGGCGCCGCCGGGATCATCTCCGGATACTCCTGGATCGCCGGCTCCAACAGCGGGGCTTACGTCGATGCCGGGGAGGGCTGGGGCGCGGGCGTGGGCACCACCTACGACACCCTGGTGCTGATCGCCGTCTTCTTCGGGATAGTGCTCTTCCTGGGTCTCATCGGCTATGCCTCGGTCGTCTTCGGCACGGTGGCACGTGGCCGCCCTATCGCCCAGGAGGTCCTGGTGAGCCGGGAGGCCGGCGATGAGTGACCTGGCGGCTGCGGCGGCCGCGCTCGGACTGCCCGAGGCGCTCGTGGAGCGTTCGGCGCGGGCGCGGGCAGCGGAGACCGGGGCCAGCTACGAGCAGATCCTCACCGAATGGTCGGGTGGCGAGGCGGCCCCCGTGGCGGCGCCACCCACCGCCGAGACACCTGCCGGGGCGCCTGCGGAGACCCCGGGTGAAGAGGCCCCTGCCGTGACGGCGCCGGAGCCGACGCCTCAGGTGGTGGTCGAGATCCCGGAGCCGGCACCAGCCCCGGCGCCGGCGCCGACCGGTCCCTACAAGCCGCCGGTGCTCGTCGGGGCGAGGGACAACCCGCTCGTCGTCCTCGCCGGCATCGTCGGCCTGTTCCTGATCGTCGTGCTGGTGGGCCTGATCGGTCCCTCCATCCCCCTCGATGCCGCCGGGGCCCGCAGCTCGGAGATCCCATTCGACGACGTCGCCGTGGAGGGACGTGACGTCTATCTCCGGTCGGGCTGCGCCTTCTGTCACACCCAGATGGTGCGGCCGGTGGTGGCCGACGTGGGGCTGGGGGCGGTCACCCTGAATGACACCAACCAGGTGTTGGGGACGGTGCGGTTCGGTCCCGATCTCTCCAATGTGGGATCCCGTGTCACCGGAGCCCAGATCGAGGCGATCATCACCGGGTTGGGCGAGCATCCACCCCACACACTCGACGCCGACGACCTGACGGCACTGGTCGCCTATCTGAGCCAGTCCCGCACCCTCGCCGAGGAGGAGCCGGGCTCATGAGCCTGAGTGACGCCGCCCAGGCGCTCGGCCTTCCTGAAGCGCTGGTCAAGCGTTCCGCCGAGGCGCGGGCCGCCGAGACCGGTGCCAGCGTCGACGACATCCTGGCCGCATGGGCGGGTGGGGAGCAGGTGGAAGGCGCCCATGCTCCCGCCCCGACCGAGCCCGCCGAGCCGGCGGCCGAGCCCGATATCGAGGCCACAGCAGAGACCGAAGCTCCTCCGGCCGCCCCCGAGCCGACGGTCACCGTGACCACCCCGGAGACCGCGGCGGCGACGGCGGCGACGACTCGGGCGCCGGTGCCCGCCGAGGTGACGATGGCCGAGGCGGCGCATCTCCCCGAGGTCATCACCGTCCGCACTGCAGGGATCAGGGAGCGGACCAACTTCGTCATCCCGCGTTGGCTCACCGGTCTCATGCTGGTGGCCCCGCTCATCGCCCTCTTCGCCTTGGGTGGGTCGGCCACCGGTTCCTGCGGGGAAGCCACCGAGTTGACCGTGGACGTGATCACCGGGGAGATCGAGAACTGCGACGGCTCCGCATTCACCGGGGCCGGCGCCGGTGGCGGCGGAACCGATTTCATCGCCCTGGGTGCTGAGCTCTTCGCGGGCAACGTGACACCCGCGGCCGACTGCGCGGGATGTCACGGCGCCGGTGGGGAAGGAGGAGCGGGTCCGGCACTCGGCGGTGTCCTGACCACATTTGGCGCATGTGAGGATCATGTGGAATGGGTACGACTCGGGTCCGCCGGGTTCGAGACCTACGGCGACACCAACAAGCCCGCCGGGGGTGGGATGCCGGCCCACTCCGCTCTCACCGAGGAGCAGCTGCGATCGGTGGTCGCCTTCGAACGCGTCCGCTTCG
Organism: Acidimicrobiia bacterium; assembly: GCA_035550735.1. Taxonomy (GTDB): domain Bacteria; phylum Actinomycetota; class Acidimicrobiia; order Spongiisociales; family ZC4RG35; genus JANQRA01. Next base: position 19,212 of record DASZOM010000017.1, read on the forward strand.
GCGGGGCCAACCCCGAGGAGACCCTGGCCGACTGTGGCCTCGCTGCCGAAGGTGGGGGCGCCCCCGGGGAGGGTGGCGGAGCCGACCTGGTCGCACTGGGCGGGGAGATCTTCGGCGGCGCCGCGGTCAACGGTGTCGACTGTGCCGGCTGTCACGGTGCGAATGGCGAGGGCGGGGTGGGGCCACCACTGGCCGGCGTCCTCACCACCTTCAGCGCCTGTGCCGACCACATCGAATGGGTGAGTCTGGGATCCGCCGGATTCCCAGACGGCTACGGCGACACCAACAAGCCCACCGGTGGGGGGATGCCCTCGTTCTCCGGCTCCCTGAGCCCCGAGCAGATCGCGGCGGTGGCCGCCTTCGAACGGGTCCGCTTCGGTGGCGGCGCCGCCGACGAAGTCCAGGCCGACTGCGCCGGGTCAAGCGGCGGTGGCGAGGCTCCGGCAGACGGCGAGGCACCCGCCGACGGGGAGACTTCGACCACGACCACCACCGGTGCCGACACCTAGCAAGGCCCGATCAACCACGCTCAGAGGTCGAGAACGGACTTGATCGCGTCCCGGAGCAGCCTTCGGTCGTCGATCACTCCCTCGGCCACCACCCGGTCGTGGCTGGCGAGCACGATGGGCACCCTGAGGCCATAAGCCCTGGTCAGGGCCTCGTCACGGTCCACGTCGACCTCTTCGACGGTCACCCCGAGGTCCCTGGCAACCCTGGCCAGGATGGGACGTGCGTCATCGCAGAGATGACAACCTCTTCGGGTGAGAAATCGCAGGGATAAAATCCTCAAGAAGTCACTCTCCGTGGCCGATAAGCGCGATGCATGCAGGAAGGATGGGTTCCTCCCCTCACACCCAGGGCACGTTCCCAAGGTGTGAACGGATAGCCTCCCAGCCCGCCCCACGGTGGAGAACCATCCTTCATGTAGTCGGGGCCCCCGCCACCATTCGGGGGCCCCGACATTTTTCCGGGCCGCGGCACGGAGTGGTCACACCACCCCGTTCTGTGAAGGTCTGCCGACACAGAGCGTCCACTAACACTCACAGAATGGCCTCCGGGCATACGATCGGCCGGTGCGCCCCGCCACCGCCATCGTGCTTCTGATACTGCTCGCCATCATCGCCGTCGCCGGGATCGTCCAGCTCTGGATCATCTACTCGCCGTCAGGCTGACCGAGACACCCTCGGCGAGATTGAACGTCTCGTCGGCACGACCGCCACGAACCGCAAAGGCCAACAGCCCCACCGAGTCGACGTGGATGAGCGCCTCGCCCTCAGCCACGTCGCCGTAGGCGCGCACCCAGGGCACCGAATGGATCGTGGAGCCCACCTTCACGGTGAGCGTGTCCCCAACCGAGAAGCCGAGCCCTTGCAGTTCGTCCGGCCCGATGTTGGTCTGCACGTTGCCGAAGACATCGACCCACCACGCCTCACCGCTCACCACCGAGCCCTGCACCTCGGTCAAGGGGAGGAGCAGGGGAACCAGCTCGTCCCCGGGGACGGCTGGGCCGAGGTCTCCCAAGCCCGACTCGCCTGATGCCAGCAGGGCGGCTGCCGGGGCGAAGACGTCCCGCCCATGGAATGTCTCGCCCGGTGAGGGGATGGCGGCCTCCGGGTTCTCGATCGACACGGCGCGGGTGGCGCCGCCCACCATGGCCACGGCCGGCGAGAGCACGCCATTGTCCGGCCCCACGAAGATCCCCCAGCTCGTCTCGGCGGCGATGGCCCTCCTCCCGGTGCCCACACCCGGATCGACCACGACGAGACAGACCCCCTCCGGCAGATACTGTATGGCCCTGGTCAGCGCGAGTGCCGCCGCCCGCACGTTTCCCGCGGGGAAGGAATGCCCGACATCGATCACCCGTGACTCGGGGGCGAGCTTGTAGAGCACCCCGTGGACGACTCCGACGAACTCGTCCTGCTGCCCGAAATCGGAGAGAAAGCTGATCGGTCGCGACATCCCCGGCGACGCTAGACGCTGCATCGGGCGGAGCAGCCATGACGCCGCCCCCTATATTGCGCGTATGGCCGATCCCCAACACGAAGCCCTGGCTCGCAGGGCGGCGACACCCGGGGTCACCATGCTGATCGGGGGTCTCGACACCGGGAAGACCACGGTCGCCCTCGACGCAGTCCGTCACGCTCTCGCCGCCGGGCACCAGCCGGTGCTGGTCGATGCCGACACCGGCATCTCCACCGTCGGCCCGCCGGCATGCGTGGGTCTCAAGGTGTTCACCGACGAGAGCGACTTGCATCGCGAGATCGTCCCCGACGCACTCCATTTCGTCGGCGCCATCACCGCCGCCCGTCTCGTACTCCAGCAGGTGGTGGCAACCGCGGTGATGGTGGAGAAGGCCCGGAACCTGGGTGACGTGATCATCGTCGACACCACAGCCGTCTCCTCCGGGGTGTCCGGGGAGACCCTCAAGTACCACAAGGCCGAGCTGTGCCGTCCCGATCTGGTCATCGCTCTGCAGCGGGGTGAGGAGATGGAGCCGGTGGTGGGGATGCTGCGGAGGTTCTTGGACCTCGAGGTTCTCACTGCCCCAACCGACCCCGGGCTGAATCCACTGGGGCCCGACGAGCGGGCCCGGAGACGGGTCGAGGCGTTCGCCCGTGCCCTGCGACCGCCCCTGGACCGCTGGAAGGTGAGACCAACCGTCTTCGCCCCCACCCTTCCCGTCGGTTTCAACCTGGGGCGACTCGACAACGTGCTGGTCGGTGTGCAGAACTCGACCGGCGGCTGCCTCGGTCTCGGGATCCTGCAGGTCGAGGACGAGACCTTGCGGGTGATGACAAATGTCGGTGAGGGCATGACCGGGCTCCGGCTGGGCTCATTGCGTCTCGACCCCGAGAGCTACGAGGGGACCGTCATCAGCCTCCGCGAGCTCATGTTCGGGATCTGACACCCGCTTTCCCCCGCACAACCCATCACGGAGCGTGGCGGTAACGGTCAAGGAAGTGGTCGAATCAGCCGATATCTCCACACATGCTGGGGAAAATCCGCTGGCTCTCGATCCTCCTCGTGGTCGCCCTCGCCACGATCGGTCTGGCAGCTTCTGCCGGCGCCGACTCCGGATCGGAGAACAGCTTCCTGTCCGAGATCAACTCGACACGCAGCTCCAGGGGCCTCGGCCCGCTGACGATGGATGGCGGGCTCCGCTCCCATGCCCGCAACCACACCGCGGACATGATCGCTGCCGGTTCGATCTTCCATTCCTCCAACGGCGAGCTCCAGGCCGCAGCCGGCGGGGGCTGGACGCGGCTCGGGGAGAACGTGGGCCGCGGCGGCTCCGTTGCGAGCCTGCACGACGCGTTCATGGAGTCGCCCTCACACCGGGCCAACATCCTCGGTGACTACAACTACGTCGGCATCGGGACCGGGACGTCCGACGGTGTCCTCTACGTCACGGTCGTGTTCATGAAGAAGGGCGGATCGTCGCCACCGGCGACCACCACGACCACGGCCGCCCCACAGACGACCACCACGTCGAAGTCATCGGGACAGGCGCCCAAGTCGTCGCCGTCATCGCCGGCCGGTTCCACGCAGAGCGCGCCGGCGACCACCACGACCACCGCCCCACCCCCCACCACCACGACCACGTTGATAGTCGGGCCGGACAAGCCGGTGACACCGGGCGTGTCGTGTTTCGAGGCGACACGTTTCGGCTGGACCTGTCACGACTGATTGCTGGCGGACTCTGGCCGACCGCCTCGCCAACAGACTCCGGTCCGCCAGGGCCTCCGCCTCTCACCCTTGAATCGAAGGCTGCCGTGCTGCTCGGTAGCCAGCGAGCACGGCAAAACGCCCCAGTGACCTCCAGAGCTTCCTCCGCACTTCCCCGAACGGACGCTTCTCCGGCTGGCCTCTGGGGCGTCTGCCTGCGTGGGAATGTACGCAGCGGCCCGGTCGATATCAACGACCTCGACCGGGGCGCTCTTGTCCGTCGAGAATCGCAACCCAACGTAGGACAACGCCTGGACCGGTGTTTCCAACAGAAACCGGGGTTTTCCACAAACCTTGTCCACATGGCTTTGTTCACAAGTTTCTACGGCGATTTTTCGCGCACCGGGAAGCCGGCCCGCACCATTGGCCGGAACGCCACCTCGATGGTCTCGAACACCTCGCCGAGGACCCGGTCCAACTCCTCGAGGTCCACCCTGTCCGCGGGGAGACGCCCACGCAGCACCACGGCGCCTTCCCCGTCGAGGGCGAAGAAGCAGCGCCATGCCCGGGCGTTGCGAGCCAGCGCCTGACGGTGGACTTCTGCCGTCTCGAGCGGGGCCGGCATCACATAGGCCTCGAATCTGAGACTGCGCTCACCGACGTCGAACCACACCGTGGTGGCGTCACGCACTTCCTGGCGCATCCGCACCGCCCATCGTCCCTCCACCTCCTCGGCGTACTCGACACTCGAGTCGGGGTCGTCGAGCCAGAGCCGGATCCGCTCCTCGAGAACTCTCCTCATCCTGTCTCCATCTGAAGACGCGGCTCGAGGCGACCCTGGGGGACGCCACCACCGAGCACCTCGGGGTCGAGCACCGGGCCGAGTCTCTCCCTCGCCGTCTCGGTGAGACCGCCCATCCGGTCGAGGATCAACGCCGCGGACTGTCCGGCAACCGTGCCGTTTCCGTCCCAACTCTTCACCGCGATCCCCAACCGACCGGCCCAGGCGACACCGATGCACCCCACCGCGCCGCCCTTGGCGGCGGCATTGGCTGCGATCGCGATCTCGGTGTCCGCCGAGCCGTTGACACCGATCAGGGCCGGGTAGCGATGCATGGCGGTGAGCACCTCGGAGAGCCGGGGATCGGAGGCCAGACGGGAGAACATCGTCGCCATCGCCCGGACCGTGGTCCTCAGCACCGGGGCCCCACAGCCGTCGACCCCGACCGGCTCGACGTCGAATTCACCCAGCTCGCCGACCGTCGCCATCACCCGACGCTGCAGCGGATGGCCCGGGTCGAGATAGGTCTCGACGGGCCATCCCTGGGCGACACATGCACGGAGAAAGCCGGCGTGCTTGCCGGAGCAGTTGTGCCAGATCCGCCGGGGCTCGGTGGCGCCCCCTCTCGCGACGAGACGCATCGCCGCCGGGGAGAGTGGCCAGTCCGGCGGGCACCGCAGGGCGTCGTCACCGAGCCCGGCCTGCTCGAGGATTGAAGCCACCAGCGCCACGTGGACCGGGTGACCGCGATGTGAGGCACAAGCCATCGCCAGCTCGAGGGGGGTGAGCCCCGCACCCGCCTCCTGGGAGACGAGGGCCTGGAAGGGCTTTGCCGAGGAGCGGAGGAAGAACGGCTGGTCGATGTCGCCGGTTCGGGAGACGACTCCGGTCTCGTCGACCACTGCGGCCGCCCCCTCGTGGTAGGTCTCGGCTAAGCCAGATCTGAGCTGTACCGCGAGCAAGTCAGCCGCTTACGGCCTCGCCCTGCTGGCTCCGGTACCTGGCGACGATCTCGTCCTGGAGCTTGTCGATCACCTGGTGGAGCTGATGACGCTGCTCGGAGAGCTGTTGTTCGGTCTCACGGAGCCGGTCGACCGCCTCGATCAGCTCTTCGTCGGTCAGCTCGGGGAGCGAGGCGAGTATCCCGTCATCCATGATCTTGTCGATGAGCCGTCTCCCGGTCACCGAGGGCAGCGGCGGCATCGTCTCGATGTGCTTCAGGGTGGGCTCCGAGCCGAGGATCATCCCGCGGGCGAGGATCTCGGGGAGCGCCTCGATCAGGGTGCGGTCCTCCTGACCGGAGCGACGTCGCATCTCGAAGTCGATGAGATCCATCCGCCCATGGAGGAGACGGCGATAGTAGGAGATCTGGGCTTCGACGTCCTCTGCGGTGTCACGCCGGCGCCGCACCTCGTCGAGGTCGAGATCGGTCAGTCCCTCCAGGTACTCGGGCTCGAGCACCACATCGATGCGGCGGCGGTTGTCGGTCACGTCGACAGGTTAGTGCCGCACCCCCTCCCGAGGACAGACCCCTAGAAGCAGGCGGCGCGCACGGTCGGATACGGGTTCACCGCACCGCTGCCACGCGGCCTTATCTCGAAATGGAGGTGAGAGCTGGTCGTGCGGGCGTTGCCGGTGTTACCCACCGTGCCCAGCGTGTCTCCCTGGTCGACGCGGATCGAGCCGGAGAACGTCCGGCTGTCGAGGTGGGCGTAGTAGTAGGTGAACCCGGTGTCGGCGCGGAGATGGACCGTGATCCCGCCAAGTGAGCTGCTCGACGCCGAGGCCACACCGGACTGCACCGCATAGAGCGGCTCGCCCCTGGAGGCGAACATGTCGACGCCCTTGTGTCTGCGGCCCCCGGAACGGGGGAATCCCCATGAGTCGATGAACGAGGTCCGACCGGGGGTGATGGGGCATATGAACGAGCCGACCTGGATGGAGCCTCTCGCCCGCTGAGCGGCACGTGCCGCCGCCTCGGCCTGCTCCTTCTCGTACTGGGCGGTGAGATCCTTGCAGCGACCGCTCAGCTTGGCGTACGCGGCCTGCTCCGCCTCCATCGCCTCCTCCTGGCGGAGCATGATGTCGTTGGCGTCGGCCTCGGCCACCTTCAGCTCGTCGTGAACGACGTCGAGATCCGCCTGAAAGCGACTGAGCTCGCCCTTGGTGGCGATGATGTCGTTGATCGACTCCTGGCCCCCGAGTGTCGCCGAGTTGAGGAACTCGGTCGTCGTCATCACCTGGTCGACCGAGGACGCCGAGAAGATGATCCCGGGGTTGTTGAGCCCGCCCATCATGTACATCTGCACGGCCTGCTCCTCGAGCCGGGCCTGGACCTGCTCGAGCTGCACCGCCTGCGAGTCGACCGATCCCTGGATGCGATCCTGCTTGGCTTCGAGGAAGGCGACGTCGTTGAGCGCCTCCTCGTACTCGAAAGCGGCCTCCTCGAAGTCGGACTGGGCCGCCCGATAGGCGCTGAGCTGCTCCCTGGAGTCGGCGCAGGCCTGATCGACCTGGGACCTGGTGACTGCGCCGGACGGCAGAGGGAAGAGGGAGCCGGCAAGGGCGATCAGGGACACGACGATCAAGACGCGTCGGTGCGGTCTCCGAGCTGCCATTGAGGACGGGATGCTAACCGGGGACGGCTTTTTCTTGCAGCATCAGCGGACTCGCCGCTAACCCGCCGGGCTCAGCACCAGACGGATCAGGGGAAAGTAGATGGCGGCGGCCAGGGCGATGCCGTCGACCGCGGCCAGGAAGCCCGGCGGCCGCTCGGCGAGCAGCACGCTCCCGGTCCTCAGCATCGAGGACAGGCCCTGGCCGGCGACCAGTGCCACCGCCAGCCCCAGGCCGACCAACAGATAGCCGACGACGTCGAGATCCCACATCGCAGCCGCTCCCATCGCTGCCAGCACGGTGGTGATCGCGGTGGTGGTGAAGCGGTCGAGGAAGGGGACGGCGGGGAGACGGCCCACGACCGAGCCGACCAGGACGCCGACGATGGTGGCGGCGAGGAAGACGTCTATGGCCTGGGGGTCCGGTGAGAAGCTCGACCTGGTGAGTATGAGCGAAGCGGCTCCGACACCTCCGATGAGACCCACGAGCACGGTCGGAGCAAACGCTCCCACCGCCCTGTACTCCGGGAAGGCCACTGCCCACCCCAGCCCGACTGCCACCGCCAACGGCACCGCCAACCCGTAGCCGAGGTCGCCGAGGATGTGGGCGGCCAGAGTGGACACCGCTGCTGCGGTCACCACGGCCAACGGGGCGAACACTCTCGCCCGGTAGCCGAATGTCGTCCCCATGTCGACCGCCCAGGCCGCGGCCACCGCGACCAGTGCCGCCGCCCAGATCGGCTGGGACCGGAGATTGGCCAGCACCACGACACCCGCCACGACCAGAGGGAGCAGTCCGGCGAGATCGGTGGCCGCCAACGTGGCCGGCTGGCCGCCACCCGACACCGGGGGCAGGATCACCAGCTCGTCGGTTTCGACGACCTGGTCTCCCATCGAGGCCTCCTCCCCGTTGACCCAGATCCGCGCCGTCTCCACGCCCCGGGCGAAGTCGGGACCGAACTTGTCGTTGACCGCCTCGATGGCCTCGCCCACGGTCGCCGCGGGCACCTCGAGATGCGACGTCCCGGCGATCTCGCGGAGGCTGGCGAACAGACGGAGCTTGGCCATGCGTCCCAGGGTAAATGCCCTGGGTCGCGGGATGCGGCCTCATGCCTACTCTCTGGGCATGGAAGACCAGGTGCTGGTCGCTGTCGACGTGCCCCTCGTCGGGGACGACCGCCACAAGAACTGGGCCAAGATCGTCGAGAGCGTCGACACCTCCAAGAGCTCGGGGTGGGCCTTCGACGGCCCGTTCGTCGCCGCCGGAGGCGTCCAGGACCTACCCGCCGGTTCGGTCTTGCTGGTGTACGGGGAGAGAGGGTCCCGGATGAACCCGCAGGGCTCGGCCCGGGTCTACACCGTGAATGCCGACGCCACACTCAGCTTCGAGGCCGAGGCGAAGGGCCGGGCCTGGGCACGAACCCTGCGCGATCCGGTGCAGAGGCTGCTCGGCATGGAGAGGCCGCGCGTCGACCTGAGCCACCTGCCCGACCAGGTGCTCGCCGACGAGCTGGAGTCGAGAGGATGGAAGGTGGAGAGCCCGTGAAAGCGATCGTGATCAACCAGGCCGGCGGGCCGGAGGTGCTCAGCTACGAAGACGTCGACGAACCGGTGCCCGGCGCCGGTGAGCTGCTGGTCGAGGTCGCCGCCGCCGGCCTCAACTTCATCGACACCTATCACCGCACCGGTCTCTACCCCATGGACTTCCCGATCATCCCCGGGATGGAGGGGGCGGGGACGGTCGTGGCGACCGGAGAGGGTGTCGCCGAGTTCGTCCCGGGTGACCAGGTCGCCTGGGCCGAGACCCTGGGTAGCTATGCCCAGATGACCGTCGTTCCCGCCGAACGGGCCGTCCTCGTCCTCCCCGGTGTCCACCTCGACCTGGCCGCTGCGGTCCTCCTCCAGGGGATGACCGCCCACTATCTGGCCAAAGACACCTTCCCCTTGCGAGAAGGCCACATCTGCTTGGTGCATGCCGGCGCCGGAGGTGTCGGGCTGCTCCTCACCCAGATCGCCAACCGCGCCGGCGCCCGGGTGATCACCACGGTGGGCAGCGAGGAGAAGGCGGAGCTGAGCCGTCGGGCCGGTGCCAGCGACGTCATCGTCTACACCGACACCGACTTCAAGGAAGCCATCGAGGAGCTGGTCGGGCAAAACGCCCTCGACGTCGTCTTCGACGGTGTCGGCGCCGCCACGTTCGAGAAGGGACTCGACCTGCTACGCCCACGCGGGATGATGGTCACCTTCGGCAACGCCTCGGGAGCAGTGCCCGCGATCCCTCCGCTGCTGCTGTCCCAAAAGGGTTCGCTCTTCCTCACTCGCCCCACGATGAGGCACTACCTGCAGACTCGGGGCGAGTTGCTGGCCAGGGCCGGCGACCTCTTCTCCTGGATCGAGTCCGGGGAGCTCGAGGTGCTGATCGGCGAGCGTTTCCCACTGGAGGATGCGGCCGAGGCCCATCGCGCCCTGGAAGCGCGTCGGACCACCGGGAAGGTGCTACTGGTCCCCTAGCCGGCGACCGCGGTGATCGCCTGATTCACGGTGTCGAAGTCCTCGAGATGGGCCTGGTACGTCGCCGACTCGAAGACGGTGAGCCCGGCCAGGCCGTCACGCAGCAGGTCGACGCTCTCCTCGGGCACCTCTCCGTCCGTGCTCCACACGTACCCGACCGGCATGGTGATGTCGTCGAGATTGGTCGGGGCGAGCGCCGCCGCCGGTCTGCGGACGAATGAGTGGAGCGACTCGGTGCTTCCGGCGATGGAGGCGATGAATCCCCGCTCAGCCCCCTGCTCCGGGGTGGGACACCATCCGCCCTCCTCGCAGTGCGGGGACCAGGCGTCCAGGGAGAACCTGCCCCCGGTCGCCCAGGTGTAGGTGGCGGCCCGACCGACCCAGGGAAGCGACTCCAACAGCTCCACCCACGAGGCGCCGTCCTCGAAGTCGACATCGACGAGCACCAGACCCGTCACCTTCTCGGGCCTGGCCAGTGCGACCTCGGCGGCGACCTCGCCTCCAAACCCGACCCCGACCAGGATCACCGGCTCGTCGAACCGCTCGTCGATCATCGCCGCCATGGTCTCTCCCATGCCCGCCGCGGTGTGGATCGGGCTGTCGAACGGGATGCGGTCGGAGTATCCGAAGCCCGGCATGTCGACCCGCACCCCGCGGTAGCCATCGGGGAGATCCTCCACCAGCGGAACCAGGGGCAGGCTCCCGGTCACGTCGACGTCGTGGAGGAACACCACCGGCACCCCGTCTCCCGGCTCCTCGACCACATTGACAGTGAGCCCGTCCACCTCGGAGGGGCTCGCCAGGTCGAGACCGTCGGTTCGGACGTCCTCCACGAGCGGGATGTTCTGATTGGTGACCGCGGTGTAGATGACCGTCCCCGCGGCGACGACGAGCAGCAGCAGGACGAGGATCCGGGCGACCGCCCGGCTCGGGGTATCCGTCTTCGGCGGAGGTTGAAGTCCTCTCATCTGATCAGCACCACATGGAGATGTCTCGGCCCGTGGACGCCGAGGTTGAGCTGTTGTTCGATGTCAGCGGTCCGGCTCGGCCCGGTGACCAGGACCAGATTCGTCGTCTCTGCCGCCATTTCCGGGTTTTCCCGCGCCCAATATCCCAAGGAGCGATAGATCAGTGAGGTGTCGAGCAGGGCGATGTGGATCTCCGGGATGAGGCTGGCCATCCGGGGCCGGCCCTCGCCATGGCGGAGAATCAGGCTTCCGCTCTCGGCCAGGGCGCCGTCGGCACCGGTGACCCCGACATCCACTTCCAGATAGCCGAGGTTGTGACTCGATCGGTCCTCCCCGATCTCGTGGCCGACCCGGTCGAGACCGGCCGAGCCCAGCGCCGAAGGCACCCCGGGGACCGGGAGGTCGTCCCAAGCGAGGAATGACGACGCGTCATGACCGGCGGCGATGCCGGCGACCACACGGGGGGCGCCGTGTCTCGACACCGGTCCGTGCACCACGGCGTTGACCGACTGGACGCGGGCACGGAATCGCGTCAGCAGGTCGGCGGGCGCCGGCTCCGGCAGGTCCGGGTACACGGTGGGGGCGGCAGGCAGCACGCTGGTGAGCGTCGCCTGGCCGACCCGGGTCAGGAAGACATCACGTTTCACGGCTCGCCTTCCACCAGTCCTGGAACGACTCCCGAGCGGGTGCGGGCATGTCACGGCTCGCGGTCCAGCCCCGGCCCGGGCCGGGGAGACGTCTGATCCACCCCCGCGAGGAGATCAGCCTGCCGAGACGCGCCGCCCAACGCTTGGCCCGGGCCCAGCGGCCGGGGTCCGTCGCGGCGGCGGTGTAGGTCCTCATCCCCCGTTGCAGCCATCCCGGGAGCCGCCCGTCCTCGGCGGCCTGACGTCTCAGGGCGAGAAGCATCCGCGGTATCTCGATGCGGATCGGGCACACCTCCTGGCACGCCCCGCACAGCGTCGAGGCATACGGCAGGTCCCACCAGGGATCCATCCCGTGGAGACCGGGGGTGACGACCGAGCCCACCGGGCCCGAGTAGACGGTGCCGTAGGCGTGGCCGCCGGAGGTACGGAACACCGGACAGACGTTGAGACACGCCCCACAGCGGATGCAGGCCAGGATCTCGGCGGTCTCACCGGCGAGGATCCGGCTCCTCCCGTTGTCGACGATGACCACATGCATCTCTTCGGGGCCGTCCGGGTCTCCCTCACGGCGTGGCCCGTTGATGACGTTGGTGTAGACCGACAGACGCTGCCCGGTGGCGGAGCGGGCGAGAGTCTCCAGAACCACGGCTGCGTCCTCCCAACTGGACACGACCCGCTCCATCCCCATCAACGCGATGTGGACCCGGGGCGCGGTGGTGACCAGCCGGCCGTTTCCCTCGTTGGTCACCAGGACGACCGAGCCGGTCTCGGCCACGGCCAGGTTGACCCCGGAGATGCCGGCGTCGGCGCGCAGGAAGAGCTCGCGTAGATGACGGCGGGCGATGTCGTTGAGGGCGATCGGGTCGTCGGTGTAGGGCACACCGAGCTTTTCGGCGAAGAGACGTCCCACGTCCTGGCGGGTCATGTGGAGGACGGGGGCGATGATGTGGGAGGGGGTGTCCCCGGCGAGCTGCCCGATGAACTCGCCGAGGTCGGTCTCCACGACTTGGAGACCTCGTCGTTGCAGGGCCGCATTGACCTCGAGCTCCTCGGACACCATCGACTTCGACTTGACGACCAGTCGGGCACCGCTCCGCTCCAGGATGGCGGTCACGATCTCGTTGGCCTCCTCTGCGTCACCGGCCCAGTGCACCGTGCCGCCGGAGGCCGCCACCTCGTCGGCGTATCGGGCGAGGAGACGATCGAGATTGGCCAGGGCATGGAGCCTGATCGCCCGGGCCCGGTCCCGGTAGGCGTCGAACTCGGGCAGCTCTTCGATCACCTCCACCCGGCTGCGGGCGAAGTTGGAGACCCCTCGATTCACCGCGGCCGCCTCGTGGGTGCCGATCAGGGCCTCGGCCCGGGTGAGGAAGGCGACAGGCTCGCTCATGAGGTGTCACCGATCAGCTCGGCGATGTGCTTCACCTTCAGGTCGGATCCGCGGCGGCGAAGCCCGCCTTCGATGTGGATGAGACAGGAGACGTCGCCGCCCACCACCGTGTCGGCGCCGGAGGCGATGATCTGGTCGAGCTTGGTGTCCATGATCGCCGTCGACACCGCCGGCATCTCGACGGAGAAGAGCCCGCCGAATCCGCAGCATTCCTTGTCGCCGGCCAGGTCGACACGGTCGGTCCCGGCGAGGAGGGCGTCGGCCTGGTGGTCGAGACCGAGCTCGCGCAGGCCGTGACACGAGTAGTGGTACGCCACCGAGCAACCGTCGCAGGATGCGGTGATGTCGGACTCGAGCTCGTCCACCAGATACCGGGTCAGCTCGCTGACCCTGGGCGCCACCCGGTCGACCTGATCCCTTCTCGGGCCGCTGGGGAACAGCTCCCGATAGTGGTTGGCGATCATGGTGGCGCAGGAACCGGAGGGAACGACGATGCTCCCCTCGGTGGCATCGAGGACATCGAGGGTGTGGGCCGCCATCTCGGCGGCTTCCCCGTTCAGACCGACGTTGTAGGCGGGCTGGCCACAACAGGTCTGCCCCTCCGGGACCTCCACCTGGCATCCCGCCCTCTCCAGGACGGACACCGTGGCCCTGCCCACCCCGGGGGCGAGTGCGTCGACGAGGCAGGTGGCGAAAAGCTGGACCCGGGGCCCCTCCATGCGGCGAGGTTACGGCTCGCGACCTTCAAGGAAGGTCAATGCCCTTGTTAGCGTGCCCCGCCGATGTTCATCCCCTTGCGCGGCAAGAACCTGCCCCGCCGTCTCGTCCAACTCGTCGCCGGTCTGGTGCTGTTCGGCATCGGCATCGGCATGATGCTGCAGTCGGGGCTGGGGCTCCCGCCATGGGACGTGCTCCATCAGGGCCTGGCCGAGGAGCTCGGGCTCACCGTCGGGATCTGGTCGATCCTCGTCTCCTTCGTCGTCCTCCTCGCCTGGCTCCCCCTGCGGGAGCGTTACGGGGCAGGGACCGTGCTCAACGCAGTGATCATCGGGGTGTTGATCGACGTGTCCACCTCGGTCATACCGGAGCCAGAGAGCCTCTTCTGGGACGTGGTGATGCTGAGTGGCGGCATCCTCCTCATCGGGCTCGCCTCGGGGATGTACATCGGCGCCAACCTCGGTCCCGGCCCGCGTGACGGCCTGATGACCGCGGTCGCCCGCCGCGGGCCCTCGATTCGGGCCACCCGGTGGGGGCTCGAGATCAGCGCCCTTCTCGTCGGGATCCTCCTCGGCGGCACCTTCGGGCCGGGCACGATCGCCTTCGCCCTCCTGATGGGCCCAATCGTCCAATTCTTCCTCCCCCGCTGGAGCATCGACACCGGCCGCCCCGAGGACGCCTGGGACCACCCCGCCCGTTGAGGACGCGGGTCGTCTGGGTGCCTTCCTGCGAACCCCGGGTTCCTGGCGCCGGATATGGCGCAAATCAGCTCAGGTTCCCGCCGAAACCCGCGTGCAAGTTGAGCGGATTTGCGCCGGATATGGCGTGAGCAACCCGGGGTTCGCTGGAACGACCAGGTTTGAGTATCTCTTGAGGGTGCGCTGAAGACCTCCTGACCTGCGGTAACGGACACTGGCTGTACGGATCGACATAGGAGGATCTGATGTTGAAGAAGATGATCGGCACGTTCACCGCGGTGGTCACCGCCCTGGCAGTGGTAGGAGTGGCCTGGGCGTCGTCCGACGACGACGGCTCGACGTCGGTGACGGCCGCAGGCTCCACCAGCGCCACCGTCGAGTCGTCGGCGGAAACCGGTGCCACGGTCGACACCACGGGTGCGACCATCGGAGGCACTGCCTCCACCGGGGCAACGGTCGAGACTTCGTCATCGGCGGGCGCCACCGTGGGCTCGTCGACACCAACGACGATCGACGATTCAACGTCGACGAGTGTGGACACGAGCACGTCGACCAGCGTCGACGACAGCGATCTGTTGGGCGGGATCCTCGACGGTGTCTCCACCCACGAGGTCCCGGGGGTCGGAACCGTCACCATCGCGGTGACCGCCGGCCGACTGACCCTGGTCAGCACATCGCTGTCCCTGCAGATCACCGAACAGAGGCTCGAGCACGACCGTATCGAGCTCAGGATGGAGTCCGGTGACTCCAAGGCCCGCTTCGAGGCCCGGATCGAGGGAGATCGACTCGAGGTGAAGGTCGACGTCGACTGAGCTCAGCCAAACCGCACAGTGACGACCGCCCCGCCCCCGGGGCGGTCGCTCACGTCCACCACTCCGCCGACCGATGCCGCGGTCTTGCGCACGATGTCGAGCCCGAGACCGGTCGACCCGGCCCCGCTCTCACCTCGAACCGGCTTGTGGTCCCCGAACCCCGGCCCGCGGTCGGCCACCTGCACCCAAGGAGCCGCTGCGCCGGAGCCGGTGCGTATCTCGAAGGCGGTCCCCGGAGGAGTGTGGGCGAACACATTTCCGACCAGGGTGTCCACGATGACCTGAAGCGCGTCGGGGCTCAGATCGACCTTCCCGGTCTCCTCGCTCGCCACGATGAGGTCACGGCCCTGCTCTTCGGCGAGCACCTCCCAGAACCGCGCACGCTCGGCGACCACCGCGGCCACGTCGCAGCTGCCTCGGGTGCGGGCCCCCGATGAGCGGGCCATCTCGATCACCTGGTCGACGGCGTGCTCGAGACGATCCACCTGGCTCACCATCACCGCCCGCTCCGACGAGTCGGCCAGCGCCTCCGCCTGGAGCCGCAGCGACGTGAGCGGTGTGCGCAACCGGTGGGAGAGGTCGGCGGCGCTCTCGCGCTCCTCGGCGAGCAAGAGGTCGAGACGCCCGGCGAGATAGTTGAAGGCCTCGCCCATCTCACGGAGCTCCTCGGGGTCCTCCGGTTCGACCCGGGTCTCCAGGTCTCCCTCGGCGAGACGGTGCGCGGATCGGGCCAGCTCCTCGACGGGGCGGGTCAGCCCCCTGCCCATGCGGTCGGCGACCCACACCGCCACCCCGATGAGGAGCAAGGCGAGCGTGGCGAGGAGGAGCCACGCCACACCCACTCCACGTGTCATCTCGGCGTTGGTCACGAAGGAGTCGACCACGGCCACCCGTTCGGCACCGACGACGGGAAGGGCTATCTCCCAGCCGCCCGGGACGTCCGTTGCCACGGTGGACCGCGATTCGGCGGCGGGCGTCGCAAGCGAGCCCTGGCCCGGGCGCGCCTCGCCGAGCACGCCGAGCCCGTCCATGACGACGATCGTCCCCGAGGGCAAGGAGCCCACGGAGGCGGCGACCGCTGCCGGCTCCTCGTTCACCGCGAGGGCCAGGGCGACCAGGGCGGCCACCGACTGCGCCGAGGTCTCCGCACGCACCCGGGCCCCGTCGACGGCCTGTCTTCGGACGAGCAGGCCGAGGGGGATGAGGAACGACATGACGACGAGGACCGTGGTCGCCAGGCTGAGCAGGACGAGACGGCGTCTCACGAGCTCGGGTCGATCAGCTTCACCCCGACACCGTGGACCGTCTGCAGATAGCGAGGCTCCTGGGCACTCTCGCCCAACTTCTTGCGGAGCCAGGAGAGATGGACGTCGATCGTGTGCTCGGAGCCTCCGTATGGCTCCCGCCACACCTCGGCGAGCAGCTCGCGTTTGGTGATCACCTCGCCGAGACGTTCGGCGAGCACACGGAGCAGATCGAACTCCTTGGGGCTGAGGTCGAGCTCCTCACCGGCGAAGCTCGCCCGTCGCCCCGGCACATCCATGACCAGATCGCCCACCCTGAGCTGGCCCCGGGTCTCGCCGCTCTCGCCACGTCGCAGGACCGCACGCACCCGGGCCTCGAGCTGCGCCATCGAGAACGGCTTGACCAGATAGTCGTCGGCGCCCGAGTCGAGGGTGGAGACGACCACGTCGTCGGCTCCGCGCGCGGTGATCACGATCACCGGCACCTGACTGACGGCGCGGATCATCCGCAACAGCTCGGTCCCGTCCACGTCGGGCAGCCCGAGGTCCATGACCACCAGGTCGGGGCTGCCCTTGACCGCCAACTCGAGCCCCTGGAGGGCCCGGTCGGCGCTCTCCACGTGGTGGCCCTCCCGGGCCAGCGCGTCGGCGGCGAGCCGTCTTATCTCGAGGTCGTCTTCGATGAGGACGATGCGGGCCACGTGCCGGCCAGGTTAAAGCCGGCCCGGGTGACGGGAGCCTGGTTGAGCAAACCTTGACCTTGCCCTGAGATGCCGTTGTGGACTGCTCTGGGAGAATGGTGACATGCCCTCGTGGAAGCTGATCGCCGCCTGGGTGGTGGTCGTCGCGGTCACCACCGTTCTCGCCTGGCAAATCGTCAGCCTGGCCGACTCCCAGGTGAGCGCGGCCCCGGTGGAGATCGTCACCCCTTCCGCTACCGGGGCGTCCGAGCCGACGACGACGACCACGGACAATCCGACGTCCACCTCCACCACGATCTCGATGACCCCGACCACCGGCTCGCCCTCGACGACCTCGTCGACGTCATCGACGAGTGCTCCGCCATCCACCACCGCAGAGTGGAGTGTCCGCACAGTGACCAGTGTGGGAGGGACCGTCATCGTCAGACATCGCGCCGGAGAGGTCGAGCTGGTGGCGGCGACCCCGTTGCCCGGCTTCGTGATGGAGATCGACGACTCCGGGCCCGATCGGGTCAGGGTCGAGTTCGACAACGGCGATGTGGACGTCCGGGTGGAGATCCGCCCCAGCGGCAGCGGTCTCGACGTCCAGATCGACTGAGGCCAGGAGCGCGAAAACCTCCGCCCCACGTCGGGCACCCTCGGAGACGTGGCGGTCTATGGTGTCCCCACTTCCCCGGCGGCCGACGTCGAACCCACACTTCCCCGAGCAGACGATTGGATCGTCTCGCCCGTTTCGCCCGTCAGCGCCTGTGGATAACTGGTGGTTGACTCATCACACAGTTGTAATTACAGTAGTGAAGTCCATACTAGATGTAGTGGACACTTCCCCGCACACCACAACATCTTGTGGTTGGAAACCAAGACGTCGTCCCCCTGAGGGACTAACTCGTGCGAGGAGGCACAGAGTATGACCAAGGGTCTGCGGATCACCCGACGCTTCACCGAGGCCGGCAATGACCCCTACGCCAAGCTGAAGTGGTCGCGACGAGATTCCCGTATCACCAATCCCGACGGCTCGGTGGTGTTCGAGATGACGGATGCCGAGATCCCCGCCGATTGGAGCCAGGTCGCCTCCGACATCATGGTCTCCAAGTACTTCCGCAAGGCGGGAGTCCCCCAACTCGATGCCGACGGCAATCCCGTGCTCGACGAAGACGGCCGCCAGGTCACCGGGCCCGAGTCCTCCGCCAAGCAGGTGTTCGACCGTCTCGCCGGCACCTGGCGGCATTGGGGTGAGAAGGAGGGGTACTTCGCCTCGGTCGATGACGCCGAAGCCTTCGAAGACGAGCTCCGCTTCATGCTCGCAAATCAGATGGCGGCGCCCAACTCGCCGCAGTGGTTCAACACCGGGCTCAACTGGGCCTACGGGCTCACCGGTCCGGCCCAGGGTTTTTGGTTCGTGGACGGCGCCGACGGCGAGATGAAGGCCTCTCCCGACTCCTACAGCCGCCCCTCCCCCCACGCCTGCTTCATTCTCAGCGTCTCCGACGATCTGGTCAGCCCGGGTGGGATCATGGACCTCTGGGTCCGCGAGGCACGCATCTTCAAGTTCGGGTCCGGCGCCGGCTCCAACTTCTCCGCCATACGCGCCGAGAACGAGCTGCTCTCCGGCGGTGGGAAGTCCTCCGGTGTCATGTCCTTTCTCAAGATCGGTGACCGGGCGGCGGGCGCCATCAAGTCGGGCGGAACCACCCGGCGCGCCGCCAAGATGGTCATCCTCGATGTCGACCATCCCGACATCGAGACCTTCGTCGACTGGAAGAAGGTCGAGGAGGAGAAGGCCAAGATCCTCATCGCCCACGGCGGGTACCAGGCGGACTTCAACGGCGAGGCCTACGCCACCGTCTCCGGTCAGAACTCGAACAACTCGGTGCGGGTGACGAACGACTTCATCTCCGCCGTCGAGGCGGACGGTGACTGGGACCTCATCGAGCGGACCAGTGGCAAGGTGCGCAAGACGGTCAAGGCGCGCGATCTGTGGAAGCGGATCGCCGCCGCCGCCTGGGCGTGCGCCGACCCCGGTCTCCAGTTCGACACGACGATCAACGAGTGGCACACCAGCCCGGCAGGGGGACGGATCAGGGCGTCCAACCCGTGCTCGGAGTACATGTTCCTCGACGACACCGCCTGCAACCTGGCCTCGATCAACCTGGTCCGCTTCTACGACGACGCCACCGGTGTCTTCGACGTCGAGGGGTACAAGCACGCCATCCGGTTGTGGACGATCGTATTGGAGATCTCAGTGGCAATGGCCCACTTCCCCTCCAAGGAGATCGCCCAGGGATCGTACGACTACCGGACACTCGGTCTCGGCTACGCCAACCTGGGGTCGCTGCTGATGCGTCAGGGCATCGCCTACGACTCCGACGAGGGCCGATCCATCGCCGGGGCCATCACGTCGGTGCTGACCGGATATGCCTACGCAACCTCGGCCGAGATCGCCGCGGTCACCGGGCCCTTCCCCCGCTACCACGAGAACCGTGACGCCATGCTGCGGGTGATCCGCAACCATCGTGTCGCCGCCTACGACGGCGACGATTACGACCAGATCACCACCACCGTGATGGGGATCAACGCCGACCTGTGCCCTGGCGATCTGCTCGCCGCGGCCAGGGAGTCCTGGGATCTGGCGTTGGAGCGTGGAGAGAAGCACGGCTTCCGCAACGCCCAGGCCACGGTGCTGGCACCCACCGGCACCATCGGGCTGCTGATGGACTGCGACACCACCGGGGTCGAGCCCGACTTCGCACTGGTCAAGTTCAAGAAGCTCGCCGGCGGCGGTTACTTCAAGATCGTCAACCAGTCGGTGGCACCGGCGCTGCAGCGTCTCGGCTACTCCGCCTCACAGATCGAGGACATCGTCACCTACATCGTGGGCACGAGCTCGGTCGAAGGCGCCCCGCACGTCAACACCGAGGCTCTACTCGAGAAGGGATTCGACGAGGCGGACATCATCAAGCTGCAGGCGACGCTGCCTGCGGTCTTCGAGTTGAAGCACGCCTTCAATGTCTTCACCTTCGGTGAGAGCACCCTGCAGCGGCTCGGCTTCACCGCCGACGACTACACGTCGTGGGACTTCGACCTGCTTCGTGCGCTCGGGTTCACCCGGGCCGAGATCACCGAGGCCAACGACCACATCTGTGGCCGCCAGACGATCGAGGGCGCCCCTCATCTCCGGGATGAGCACCTCCCGGTGTTCGACACCGCCAACAAGAACGGCAAGTACGGGGAGCGGTTCATCCACCACAACGGGCACATCAAGATGATGGCCGCAGCCCAGCCCTTCATCTCGGGGGCGATCTCGAAGACGATCAACATGCCCAACGAGGTGACCGTCGATGAGATCGAGGAGGCCTACCACCTCTCCTGGGAGCTGGGCCTGAAGGCGATGGCCCTCTATCGGGACGGGTCGAAGGCCGCCCAGCCGCTCAACTCCACGGCGGACGAGGGTGAGGGGCACGACGAGGAGCCGGCCGAGCTGACCGTGGCGGTGGAGGCGGAGAAGGCGATCCACTGGGGCAACCTGCCCGCAGGAATCTCCCCGACCCAGGCGTACGCCAGAGGGATGAAGCCACCGCGCTTTCTGCTCCCCTCGCGGCGCTCCGGGTTCAACCAGGAGGCCAGGGTGGGAGGGCACAAGGTGTTCCTCCGCACCGGCGAGTACGAGGACGGCACCCTCGGCGAGATCTTCATCGACCTGGCCAAGGAGGGCGCCACCCTCAAGGGGATCCTCTCCTGTTTCGCCATCGCCGTCTCCAAGGGCCTGCAGTACGGAGTGCCGCTCGACGAGTTCGTAGACACCTTCACCTTCCAGACCTTCGAGCCGAGGGGCATGGTCGAGGGTCATCCCAACATCAAGATGGCCAACTCGATCGTGGACTACGTGTTCCGGGCGCTCGGTGTCGAGTACCTGCATCGTGACGAGCTGGCCCAGGTTCCGCCCAATCGGGAAGGCGATCTCCCCGAGCCGGCGAGCGGGTTGGCGGTGGATGCCGGGGTGCAGCTCGATCTGACCGACGCCGCGGCCGACGCCGACGTCGATCTCGTCCGCTCAGCTGTCGAGTTCCTCGACGGTGCCGACCAGGACGTCCGTGTGCCGGAGCGGGAGAAGGTGGCGGTGGCGGCGGTCGCCGTCACCGGCAAGGCGAGCCTCGCCGACGTCGCCCTCTCCGAGAACATGGGAGACGCACCGGCCTGCTCCAACTGTGGGCACATGACGGTCCGCAACGGGAGCTGCTACGTCTGTCTCACCTGTGGTGACACCACGGGGTGCAGCTGACGAGAAGTGAAACGGGCGAGGCCGAGGACAGCCCAGAGACGTGGAGGGGCGGTCGGGGAGGCCGCCTCTCACCTCCCAGGGGGCCGCTGCCCCTAGGTACTTCGAGTGGTCTCGACCAGCGGACGGATGTCGAGATCATCGAGACTCACCAACTCCAGGTGGACCAGCGTGTGGTGGTAACGGCAGAGGAGACAGAGGTTGGCGATGACGGTCTCACCGCCTTGAGCCCAGGAGACGATGTGATGGACATCGCACCACCTGGCAGATCGTCCGCATCCGGGGGCTACACAGTGCCGGTCGCGGGCGATGACGGCACGTCGTAGCCCGGCCGGGATCACCCGGGTCTTGCGACCGACGTCGAGGACCTCGGAACCGGGGCCGAAGACGATCCTCGAGACCGAGGGATCACACACGAGCTGGTCGAGGCCGAATGGGTCGAGGACGAAGCCACCGTCGGTCTCGTGGAGACCACCGACGCCACCCGCCAGTGCAGGCAGGTCGACATGCACGTTGATGTGAGGCCGCTCACCTCCCACGACGGGGGGCTCCGAGCCCTCGAGGAAGCTGCGAGCGAGGTCACCCAGGGCGTCGGCGCGACGTTGGGTCGTGGTTCTCTCGTCGCCGACCGCGGGTGGTGGCATCAAGGCGTCCAAGGCGGAGAGCAGGCCTTCCCCCTCCAACTGTGGTAGGAGGAACTCGCCTCCGATCATGCCGTTGTGCTTCCTCGTCACCTCGAAACGTCTACGTCGTAGCTGCTCTTCGACATCGCGTCTCACGCCGGCCAGGTCGACATCGTTGCGCCAATAGTCGAGGACTCGTCGTGTCTCGTCGAAGCCGTCACCGACCAACTCGAGGAGGACGTTCTCCGCAGCTCGATACTCGTTCGGCACACGTTCTGAAGCCTGGAACATGAGCTCGGCCTCGTCCGAGGAGAGTTGGCGATGCTTCCAGGCCGAGAAGGTGGCGGCGTGCTTCAACGACCCCCGAGCCGTCCTCACATACCTGTGCGCCCGGGCGCCGGCCATCCGCATGCGGTGCTTCAGATAGGCGACCGTGGAGGGGTAGCCCATCACGTCGTAGTCCCCGGCCGCGTCGGCGGCGGCAAGGGTCTGCGTCCACTCCACGTCGAGGGAATGGCGTGCTGCCTCGAGCAGCATCAGGTGCTCATCGCGCTCGTCCGCCGAGACGTCGCCCGGATCTTCCAGCCGGGGGATGATGATTGGCATCACCCCGTGCCTCTGGGTCTCCCTTCCCATTCCGGCAACATACAAAAGCCCTGTGACAGAAATTCGACCCCGATCCCCAGCCCATTGACGCCGAGGTCTCCATACACTGCGAGCCAGGCGAGACGAGCGCGGGGGGATCAAGATTCCGGGGACGCAGACCGAACATCTCCACGAGGAGATGAGGAAGAGACCAGAGCGCACCCTTCGAGCCCACACCGCTCCCACTGGTCTTCTCCGTCGGACCACCGATCTCATCCGCCACAGGTGGTGGGCCCGCATCGCCGCATTGCTCTCGCTGATCCTCTTCATCGCCTTTCTCCCCGTGCCGTGGCTCGTCGCCCGCACGCCGAACCCGCCGGGGATGGCATGGCGTCTCGACGGCCGTCTCCAGTTCAACGGCGAGACGATCGACCCACCGGGCACCTGGTACGGCCTCTCGGCGGGACGGCCGCCCGTGGTTGCCGAGGTGGTGCGGAGCTGGTTCGACTCCAATGTGGAGAAGCCCAGGAACCTGACACGAGGCTCCAAGTTCAACTCACCCGCCATGGCTGAGCCGGCGGCCATCGCAGTGGGGCTCGCCGCGGCCGGGGTCGAGGTCGACCTGACCACGATCGTGGAGGCCCGTCACCCGATGATCATCGGCCTGCCCACCCGTGTCTCCGTCGCCCGTCTCAACGGAGAGCCGATAACCAGCCAGGCGAGCTGGGAGGCCTCCCTCGGCGCCCTGGGGGATCGAAACGAGTTCGTCACGGGCGACGGGAGGATGTTCGAATTCGACGGGAACACCTTCCCCTACCGGACGATCGACATGATGCAGTCTCCCGTCGAGCTCGAGGTATCGCTGGCCGGATGGGGGCGGCTGATCCCGGTGAGCTGGTACCGCAACTTCTCGCTGGGAAGGTCCCACGGGTTGCTCCTCGCCCTGGCCGCCTTCTCCGATGCCTCCGGCGAGGATCTCGCCGCAGGGAGGGTCATCGCCGGCACCGGGATCATCCGGGCCGACGGGACCGTCGCGCCCGTAGGCGGGTTGGCCGCCAAGGCCCGAGCCGCCCGACGGGCCGGTGTCGACGTGATGATCTATCCCGCCGATCAGCGCTGTCACGCCGAGGACATCATGGGCACGGTGTCGGGAATGGCGATGATCCCGGTCGACACGCTGACCGAGGCGATCGAGCTGCTCCGGGGCAACATCATGGCCTCGATCACAGACATCACCGACTGCGACGCCTGACCTCACTGTCGTTAGCGTCGGTCGACCAAACCGACAGGAGACGAAATGGCAGGCCTGTGGATCGCGCATGCGAACCTCCAAGACCCCGATACGTACGCCGAGTACTCGAAGGCCGCCGGTGAGGTGGTGGCGGCTCACGACGGGGTCTTCCTGGCCCGCGGTGGCAATTACCGGCAGCTGGAAGGCAAGGAGTTCGCTCGCAACGTCGTGATCCGGTTCCCGACCTTCGCCCGCGCCCTCGAGTGTTACGAGTCTGACGGTTATCAGGCGATCGTGGACAAGGCCACCGGGGCCGCAGAGCGCTCCATCGTGATCGTCGAGATCGACGATTGACCGCCCAGTGAGATCAAGTCCGCTGGTACACCCTCCCCAACCAGACGGTGCTCTGGCGTGCATAGACCCGGCTCATCCCGGCCCCGGTCAGCCGTGACTCGATCTCCGACACCGGGTGGATGAACGCACGGAAGTCGTTGCGGCGCAGCCGGTTCACCGCGTTGTCCAATCCGAGCCAGACGTGGTTCAGCCAATGGTCCCGCGGAAACGCCAGAGCAAGGAGCGACCGAGCATGAGAGGTTGCCGCGTCCACAATCCTCTCCATCCATGGATAACAGCAGATCACGCGGTTGAGGACGACGATGTCGGCGGGCTCGACCTCCCCGCCTTGCTCGACGAAGTCGCCCAACCTCCTCTCCACCCGGTCGGTGAGACCCCTCTCGGTGAGCAGCCGGACAGCCGCGTCCTCGTAGCCATCGGACAGCTCGACGTTCACGCTGTGCCGGGCACCGGCCTCGAGCAACTCGACCTGGATCTCGCCAATGCCACCACCCACCTCGAGGATGGTCTGACCCTCGACACCGCGGGCAAGGAGAAAGCCGACGAGGCGCTCCGCCATCGGGTCGAGCCCGTTGCGCCGGTAGTCACGGAGACGCCTCTCCCCTGCTTTCTCGTCGAAGAGGTTCCGGTACGGGATCGGGTCGCAGCAGTCGGACATCACCGAGGATGGTACGGACGTGTGAAGGGGAGGGGCAGCGCCGCCCCTCCCCTTCTTCCCCTGACTCCGCCCGCTCTATGCCGAGATGGCGGCCCCCAGAACCTCCTGACCGAAATAGATCAGGAAGGCGACCGTCACCACCCACATCAAGGGATGGACCTCGCTGGACTTGCCCCGCACCACCTTGAGCAGGGTGTACATCACGAACCCGGCGCCGATGCCGACGGTGATGCTGAAGGTGAGCGGCATCAACACGATGGCGAGCAGGGCGGGAAAGCCCTCCTCCAGGTCGTCGAAATCGATGCCCTTGATCAGCCCGGCCATCAGGAACCCGACCAGGATGAGGACCGGTGCCGTCGCCTGTGGCGGGATGATCCCGGCGAGAGGCGACAGGAAGATGGCGATCAGGAAGAGGATCCCGACCACCACCGACGTGAGGCCGGTGCGGCCACCTTCGGCGACACCCGCCGAGCTCTCGATGTAGCTGGTGTTGGAGCTGACGCCGGCAGCCCCACCGGCGGCGGCCCCGAGCGAGTCGACGAACAGCAACTTGCCGATGCCGTCGACGTTGCCCTCGTCGTCGGCGAGCCCCGCCTGCTCCGTGATCGCGGTGGCCGTGCCCATCGTGTCGAAGAAGTCGGTAAGCATGAAGCTGAAGATCGTCAGCGCCGCGGCCACGAACCCGAGCTGTGTGAAGGGGTTGCCCAGATCGAAGGCCCCGAGGGTGTCGAAGCTCGGTGTCACCGAGAAGGTCTCGGGGACACTGGCCACATCCCAGAGCAAAGCGATCACTGTCGTGGCGAGGATGCTGATGATCAGCGCTCCGGGCACCTTCCTTGCGTAGAGCAGCACGGTGATGGCGAGGCCGATCAGCGTCACCCATGCGCCGGCAGTGTTGGGGAAGGCGAATGCGACCGGGGCGGCCGGCACGCCGGTGCCGACGATCAGCCCGCCACTGACGAAACCGATGAACAGGATGAACAGGCCGATGCCCACTCCGATGGCCCTCTTCAGGGACAGCGGGACGGCGTTCATGATCGCCTCGCGAAGACCGACCAGGACCAGGGCGGCCACGATCAGGCCCTCGAGGACGATCACACCCATTGCGCCTTCCGGCGTCAGCTGGTCGGTGAGCACGAGACCAAAGGCGACGGCGCCGTTGATGCCGAGGCCGGCGGCCATGGCGATCGGCACGTTGGCGACGACACCCATCAGGATGCTGAGCAACCCGGCCACGAGCGCCGTGCCGGCCCCGACCGCAGCGGCGTCGAAGCCCGCCTCGCCGAGGATGCTGGGGTTGACGAAGATGATGTAGGCCATCACCAGGAAAGTGGTGAAGCCGGCACGCACCTCGGTGCCCACAGAGGTCCCTCGCTCACTGAGCTTGAAGAACGAGTCGAGGCCCGACCCACCACCGCGCGACGGCGATGAGGGAGCCCGCTCCTTGGTGTCAGTCATGTGCTCCTCCCGCCGCCCGGTCACCATGACCTCGGCGGCGGACTGAAGCTAAGTCGGACCTACGTCGCCGTGTCGTGCGAATCGATCTTTTTCGTGACGATCGCGGCAGAAGCGCCCGTAGTCTGCTCACGTGGCAACCGCTCTCCTCCGCTCGATCCCGGAGAGCTTTCGCGATGCCATCACGGGAGAACGGGGCAGACCGCCCGACGTCGAGCTGGCCCGCGCCCAGCATGCCCGTTACCGCGATCATCTCGAGGCGTCGGGATACGCGATCGAGGCGCTAGCCGCCGACGAGGCCCACCCCGATTGTGTCTTCGTCGAGGACACCGTCGTGATCATCGGTTCGGTGGCTCTGATCACCTGGCCGGGCGCACCGTCACGGCGTGGCGAGATCGAGCCGGTGGCGGCGGCGTTGGCGGACAGGTTCGAGATCGCCCGCGCTGAGGCGCCGGCGACACTCGACGGCGGCGACGTGTTCACGTTGGGCAACCGCACATGGGTGGGGATCTCGCAGCGAACCAACCCGGAGGGGGCACAGCGGGTCGGCGAGGTGGCGAGCGGGCAGGGGCTGGGCGTCGTCCCGGTCCCGGTGACCGGTGTCCTCCACCTGAAATCGGCGGTTTCCCCGGTGGATGAGGAAACGGTGGTCGTGACTCCGGGGACGGTGGACGAGAGCCTGCTCACCGGGTTGCATCTGATCTACGAGGACCCGGGGGAGCGTCATCGCTTCAGTGCGTTGCCGCTTCGGACCGGCAGGGTGATGGTGACGGCCAACGCACCGCGCACCGCCGACCAACTCGCCGCCAAAGGTCTCGAGCCGATACCGATCGACGTGTCCGAGATCCAGGCCGCCGACGGTGGCCTCACCTGCATCTCGGTCCTCTTCTGACCTCAGACCAGGGCTCGGACCAGCCAGAAGACGCCCATCCCCACGAAGAGGGTGAGCACGTGGCTCCTCGTCTTGTACGCCACGACCCCGCCTGCGCCGAAGGCGGCGAGCTCGGGAATGCCCACCGCGACGTTCCCGTCGGAGTCGACGAGCAGGGCCACCACCAATGCGGAAAGGACGGCGGGGGCGACGAATTGGAGTGCGGTCAGCACCGCCTCCGGGATGCGCCGCTTCGCCAGGGCGATGATGAACAGGGAGCGGAAGACATAGGTGCCGATGCCGACCACCACCCCGGCGAGAAACGCTCTCATCGGCTCCGCCTCTCCGCCAGGGTCCCAGCGAGGATCCCAGCCAGCGCCCCGACCAGCAGGCCACTGCGATTGGGGAGGCCGGCGAAGAGCCAACTGACCCCGGCACCGACCAGTGCCGCCACCAGCTTGGGAGCCCGGTCGATCCCGTGCACGATCAATCCGAGGAAGAGGATCGGTATGGCGAACTCGAGGTTCCACTCCTCGGGCACGATGGGGCCCACGGCGAGGCCGACCGCCGTGGTGGCCAGCCACATGATCCAGAAGGTGACCCCGATGGTGAGGAAATAGGTTCGAAAGACTTCGGGCTCGCTGTCCTGCTCGATGGTCGAGAGGGCGAAGGCCTGGTCGATCAGGAAGTACGGCCCCAGCCGGCGGAACCAGGCCGGCTGACGCTGGAACGTCGGCGCCAGGGCAGCGGAGTACATCAGGTGCCGGGCGTTGACCACCAGGCCGGCGAACACGGCGGCGACCCAGGCCACACCCGAGCCGAGCAACGTCACCAGGGTCAGATGGGCGGCGCCACCGAAGATGAGCCAGGACATCGACCATCCGACCAGGTTTCCGATCCCCGACTCGGTGATGGCGAGCCCGATGACCAGGGCGAACGGGATCGCGGGCACGTACAGGGGTAGTGCGTCGGCAACCGCGCGGCGAACGGTGACTCGATCGATGGACATGGGCAGACCAGGTTAGCGTAATAAGCTACTGGCGTAACACTTGTTACTGGCCATGGGACACCGGCAGGTCAGCCCAGATCGATCCTCACCGCCTCCAATGCGATCTCGACCATGTCGGTGAAGGTCCTCTGCCTCTCCTCCGACGTGGTCTGCTCACCGGTGCGGATGTGGTCGGACACGGTGCAGATGGTGAGTGCCCGCGCCCCGAACTCGGCGGCCACGCCGTAGAGGCCGGCAGCCTCCATCTCCACGGCTAGGACACCCATTCGCTCCATGCGGTCGAAGGCGTCCGGGTCCGGGTTGTAGAAGAGGTCGGCAGAGTGCACGTTGCCCACCTTGACCTCGATTCCCTTGGAGGCAGCGGCCTCGGCCGCCGCCCGAAGCAGCCAGAAGTCGGCCGTGGCGGCGAAGTCGAGCCCCCCGTAGCGAGTCCGGTTCACCAAAGAGTCGGTGCAGGCGCCAATGGCGAGGATCACGTCGCGCACCGCCACTCTCTCGGTGACCGCCCCACAGGAGCCGACCCGGATCAACCGCTCCACGCCGTACTCCTTGACCAACTCGGTGGCGTAGATGGAAGCCGAGGGGATGCCCATGCCGGTGCCCATCACCGAGACGGGGACACCGAGATAGCTCCCGGTGTAACCCAGCATGTTCCGCACATCGTTCACCTGGGTGACGTCCTCGAGGAATTCCTCGGCGATGTGCCTGGCTCGCAACGGGTCACCAGGGAGGAGGATCGAGGGGGCGAAGTCACCCGGCGATGCGGAGATGTGCGGGGTCGGCATTCAGCTGCGCTCCTGTCGATGGATGGTCGTCGACAACCTATCCAAAAACCCCGCGCCCGCACCAGTCCGGCTCGCCTCCGGTCCGGCACCGTTATCGTCGCCGCCCAATGCCCACCTCCGAGGAGCGAGCGATCATCGCCGAGAGCCTCCGGGCTGCGGGCGAGGTCACCCTCCCCGGCCACATGGGTCTCGAGCTGGTGGATATCGGAGCCGGCGCCGCGGTGATGCGATGCGAGATCCGCCCGTTCCATCTCGCCCCCAACGGGTACCTCCACGCCGGGGCGGTCATCACCCTCGCCGACACCGCTGCCGGCTACGGATGTGTCGGAAACTTCCCCGATGGAGCCACCGGGTTCACCACGATCGAGCTCAAGACCAACTTCGTCGGGACCTTGCTCGAAGGCGTGATGAGGGCCGAGGCCAGGATGATCCACGGCGGCCGGACCACCCAGGTATGGGACGTCGAGGTGATCGCGGAGTCGACCGGCAAGACCCTGGCCCACTTCCGCTGCACCCAGATGCTCCTCTACCCACCGTCCTAGTCTCGGAGCATGTCCGACACCTATGACTTCATACTCGGCCTGCGCGCCATTCGTGACTACACAGACGAACCGCTCAGCGACCAGGAGCTGGAGGCCATCCTCGAGGCCGGGCGATGGACCGGCAGCTCCAAGAACCGCCAGGACTGGAGATTCATCGCCGTGACCGACCGGGATCGACTCCAGGGGCTCGCCGAGCACGGCGACTTCACCCTGCCGGTGCGTGACTCTGCGGCCACCATCGTCCTGGTCATGGAGCCGGGGGGGAACATGTTCGACATCGGCCGGGCGGCGCAGAACCTGATGCTCGCCGCCAAGGCGATCGGGGTGGCGTCGTGTCCCATCACCCTCCATCGTGACGCCGACGCCGCCGCCTATCTCGGCGTCGCCGAGGGAGCAACTGCGCGCTATGCGGTGGCCCTGGGTCATCCCTCGCCCGACGCGAAGCCACGGAGGGTCGGAGGCCGCAAGGCCGCGTCGGACGTGATCAAGCTCGACCGCTGAATGGGCGGATTCGAGTACGCCCCCGACCTCATCGAGAGATTCCCGGCCACCACGGGCGGGGTCATCCATGCCCGCGCCGTGGTCAACGGTGTCACGCCGCCTGAGCTCGTCTCGGAATATCGGGAGGAGCACGAACGGGTAAAGGCCTGGCTCGGCGACACGCCACTGTCCGAGATCCCCGAGATAGCGGCATGGCGGCGCACCTTCCGGGAGTTCGGGGTCGACCCGACGAAGTACCGGAGCGCCATCGAGGCACTGCTGCGTCGTCTCGGCAAGCAGGGCGACATCCCGTCCATCAACGCCATGGTGGACATGGCCAACCTGGTCAGCATCCGGCACCGGCTGCCGGTGGCGGTCTTCGACCAGGGACCGGTGTCAGGGGTCACCACCGTCCGCTTCGCCCACGGGGACGAGGCGTTCACCGACCTCGGCAGTGAAGAGGTCTCCAACCCCGAGCCGGGTGAGGTGATATTCGTCGACGAGGAAGGGCTGGTGAGCGCCCGGCGCTGGTGTTGGCGACAGAGCGCACAGAGCGCCGCCGGCCCCGGCACCAACGAGGTGGTGATCACGGTGGAGGGCCAGCACGAAACCGCTCCCGCCCAGGTCGCCGTCGCCGTCGACGAGCTCCTCGGGCTTCTGGCGCGTCACCAACCCGATGCCGTCTCCACGTCGGCCATGCTCCACTTCGACAGCCCGTCGTTCGTATTCTGAGCCGCCAATTCGTGTGGGAACTGTCCCACCGAACCGTTACCGTCCGCGTCGATGACTGAGTCTCTCGTGCAGGCCAGGGGCCTCACCAAGCGGTTCGGGGAGTTCACCGCAGTCGATGCGATCGACTTCGACATCCACAAGGGGGAGGCGTTCGGCTTCCTGGGACCGAACGGCGCCGGCAAGACCTCGACCATGAAGATGATCACCACGGTGAGCCCGATCACCGACGGCAAGTTGAGTGTCTTCGGGATCGACCCCACCGTGGACGGCCGTTCCATCCGGCAGCGGATCGGGGTGGTGCCCCAGGACGACAATCTCGACGAGGAGCTCACCGTCGCCGAGAACCTCTACATCTACGGGCGCTATCACGACATGAAGCGGGCGGAGATCAAGCCTCGGATCCATGAGCTGCTCGACTTCGCCCAGCTCTCCGAACGCAAGGACTCCAAGGTGCAGCCCCTGTCCGGCGGGATGAAGCGAAGGCTCATCATCGCCCGCGCCCTGATCAACGAGCCCGACCTGATCATCCTCGACGAACCCACCACCGGGCTCGACCCCCAGGCGCGTCATCTCCTCTGGGATCGTCTCTACCGGCTGAAGCGGGAAGGGGCGACGCTGATCATCACCACCCACTACATGGACGAGGCGGAGCAGCTCTGCGATCGACTCGTCGTGATGGACCAGGGCAAGATCGTCGCCGAGGGATCACCCCGGCAGCTGATCCAGCGCTACGCCACGCGGGACGTCGTCGAGCTGCGCTTCGCCGACGGGAGCAAGGACGAGGCCGCGCTCCAGATCGACGGGATCGCCGAGCGCTCCGAGGTCCTCGCCGACCGGGTGCTGCTCTACACCGACGACGCCGACGCGACCCAAGACGGGCTGCAATCCCGTGGAATCCACCCCGAACAGGTGCTGGTGCGCCGCTCGACGCTGGAGGACGTGTTCCTCAGGCTCACCGGACGGGGGCTGATCGACTGATGACCGCCGTCATACGTGCCCTTCGCTACGCCGAGTCGGAGGTGATCGCCTACCGGCGGACGTGGAGGGGAACGGTGATCTCCTCCTTCGTCAACCCGGTCTTCTATCTCGCCGCGATGGGGGCCGGCGTGGGAACCCTGGTCGATGACGGATCCGGCCGGTCGCTCCCTATCCCGTTCCTCACATTCGTCGCCTCGGGGATGATCGCGGCCAACGCCATGCAGACCGGGGCCGGCGACGGCTCCTTCCCGGTCATGGCCGGGATCGTGTGGCGGAAGAACTTCCACGGCACGGTGACCACACCGCTGGGACCGGCCGACATCATCTGGGGCCGGCTCATATGGGGGGCCGGGCGCCTCCTGTTCGTGCTCGTGGTGTTCGCGGTCATCGCAGTGCTGTTCGGCGCGTTGGAGATCGGTCCAGCACTGGCGGCTGTCCCTCCTGGGATCCTCACCGGGGTCGCCTTCACCACCGCCATCTGTGCCTGGACCCTCACCCAGGAGGACGGCCGCACGCTCTCCACCCTGTTCCGCTTCGGCATCGTCCCCCTGTTCCTGTTCTCGGGGACCTTCTTCCCGATCAGCCAACTACCCGACTGGCTGGAGCCGGTGGCCTACTTCACCCCGCTCTTCCACGGGGTCGAGCTGGTTCGCAAGGTCGCCCTGCCCGGGGTGGACACCTCGATCGTCACCGGCCTCAGCATCTGGGTCCACGTCGCCTATCTCACCGTCATGGCCGCCATCGGCGTGGTGCTCTCCATTCGATTCCTCGATCGAAGGATCCGGCAATGAGCGTCCAAGCGCCGTCGCGGATCACTCCGATCGGCAGTATCACGCCGTTCCGGGCCCAGAGGATCTGGGAGAAGAACTTCCTCGCCTATCGGCGATTGTGGACGGTTGTCTTCTCCGGGTTCTTCGAGCCGGTCTTCTATCTGTTCGCCGTGGGCGTCGGGATGGGCGCCTATGTCGGGACCGTGGCCGGGCCGGCCGGAGAGCTCATCTCCTATGCCGCCTTCGTCGCCCCGGCGTTGATGGCCGCCTCGGCCATGAACGGTGCGGTCATCGAGACCACGTTCAACATCTTCTTCAAGCTCCAGTTCGGCAAGGTCTACGAGGGGATACTCACCACCCCGATGCAACCGAGCGACATTGCCATCGGCGAGATCGGGTGGGCGTTGCTCCGGGGAGTCCTCTACTCGACCGCCTTCATCGGCGTGATGTTCGCTCTGGGGATGACCGAGTCGTGGCTGTCCATCTTCGCCATCCCGGCGGCGACACTCATCGGATTCGCCTTCGGAGCAGCGGGAATGGCGGCGAGCACCTGGATGCGCTCCTGGCAGGACTTCGACCTGGTCACCCTGGTGACCATCCCGCTGTTCCTCTTCTCCGGCACCTTCTTCCCCATCGACGTCTACCCCTCCTGGCTCCAGTGGGTGGTCAGGCTGTCACCGCTCTATCACGGCACGGAGCTGCTGAGGGGATTCACCCTCGGTGTGGTCGACTGGACGATGCTCGGCCACGCCGCGTTTCTCCTCGTCATGGGTCTCGTCGGCGCCGCCATCGCAGCTCGTCGGCTCGACGGGATGCTCCGCAAGTAGCGCAGGCCCCGCCCTGGACACGGATATAGGCTCAGCCAGCAGATGCTGGACCTGACTTTCCCACTGCGCGCCCCACGCGGGTCCGAGCTCAACACCAACGGGTGGCTGCAGGAAGCGGCGTTGCGCTGTCTGCTCAACAACCTCGATCCCGAGGTGGCCGAGGACCCTGAGAACCTGATCGTGTACGGGGGGCGGGGGAAGGCGGCGCGTGACATCGAGTCGCTCCAGGCCATCGTCGCCACACTGCAGCGGCTCGAGGGCGACGAGACCCTCATGGTCCAATCGGGCAAGCCGGTCGGAGTCTTCCGCACCCACGAGCTCGCCCCCCGGGTGCTGATCGCCAACAGCCTCCTCGTCCCCCGTTGGGCGACCCTGGACCATTTCTGGGAGCTGGAGGCCAAGGGATTGACCATGTACGGGCAGATGACCGCAGGCTCCTGGATCTACATCGGGACCCAGGGGATCCTCCAGGGCACCTTCCAGACCTTCGCCGCCATCGCCGACAAGCGATTCGGCGGGACCTTGGGCGGGACCCTGACCCTGACCGGTGGTCTCGGTGGCATGGGCGGGGCCCAGCCCCTCGCCGTCACCATGAATGGCGGTGTCGTCATCTGTGTGGAAGTCGACCCCCATCGCATCGAGCGACGTCTCGAGACCGCCTACCTCGACATCCGCGCCGACTCGGTGGACCACGCCATCCAACTGGCCGCAGAGGCGAAGCGAGCCGGCAAGCCCCTCTCCATCGGGTTGCTGGGCAATGCCGCCGAGCTCTTCCCAGAGCTCCTGGATCGTGGCCTGGACGTCGACATAGTCACCGATCAGACCTCGGCCCACGATCCCCTCTACGGCTACGTACCCGCGGGATACGACGTCGACGAGGCGCGAGCTCTCAGAGACCAAGATCCCGACACTTATGTCAAGGCCGCCCGGGAGTCGATGGCCACTCAATGCGAGGCCATGGTCGGCTTCCAGAAGCTGGGCGCGGAGGTGTTCGACTACGGGAACAACCTCCGTGGCGAGGCGCAGACCGCCGGCTATGCCGACGCCTTCTCCTACCCCGGCTTCGTCCCCGCCTACATCCGTGACCTCTTCGCCGAGGGGTCCGGGCCGTTCCGATGGGTGGCGTTGAGCGGTGACCCGGCCGACATCACCGTCACCGACCGCGCCATCGCGGACTTGTTTCCCGACAAGGAGCCGCTGCTCCGCTGGCTCCGGCTCGCCGGCGACAAGGTCGAGTTCCAGGGTCTGCCCGCCCGGATCTGCTGGCTCTCCTACGGAGAGCGGCATCTCGCCGGGCTCCGCTTCAACGAGCTGGTGGCGGCGGGGGAGGTGTCGGCGCCGATCGTGATCGGCCGTGACCACCTCGACTCCGGCTCGGTGGCCTCCCCATACCGGGAGACCGAGGCCATGGCCGACGGCTCGGACGCCATCGCCGACTGGCCCATCCTCAACGCCATGCTCAACGTGGCCTCCGGCGCAGCCTGGGTGGCGGTGCACCACGGCGGCGGGGTGGGCATCGGCAACTCGATCCACGCCGGCGCCCAGGTGGTCGCCGACGGCACCGACCAGGGCGCCTTCCGCGTGCAGCGGGTGCTCACCAACGACCCGGGCACAGGTGTGATGCGCCACGCCGACGCCGGGTACGAGAAGGCGCGCCGGGTGGCACGAGAGCGCGACGTCGACATCCCGATGCTCGATGGCGATCGTTGACCCCTACTGGCCGCGGGCCAGTGTCTGGCTGAACCGGGAGGATCCCGATCCTGAGGTGCTCGTCGTCGGCGTCCCCTCCTCGAAGGCGAGCCTGAGCCCTTCGGCGGCGGACCGGGCCCCCATGGAGGTGCGTCACCGGTTCGACCGGTTCTCCACCTTCCACGGAGAGCTCGGTGTCGACTTCGAGGGGGTGAGGGTGCGGGACCTGGGCAACTGGGCGGTGTCCCAGCTCGACCCGACGACGATGATCGCCGAGGTGACCCGTCTCGCCCAGGACTTGCCTGCCGCCGGGATGCGTCTCTACATCGGTGGCGACAATGCCATCACCCGCCCCCTGGTGGCGGCGATGTCCGACGACCTCATGTCCGTCGGGCTGATCACCTTCGACGCCCATCACGACGTGCGCTCTCTCGAGAACGGGCCCAGCAACGGGACACCGATCAGAGGGCTGATCGAAGAGCACGGTCTGCCCGGTGCCAACGTGGTCCAGATCGGGATCCACTCCTTCGCCAACTCGGCGGCCTACCGGGCCTATTGCGACGATCAGGGCGTCACCACGGTCACCGTCACCGAGGTCGAGCACGGGGGGATGGAGTCGGTGGTCCGGGATGCACTGAATCGGCTCTCCGATTGCGAACGGATCTACGTCGACGTCGACATCGACGTGCTCGACCGGGTCTTCGCCCCGGCCTGTCCCGGAGCCCGCCCGGGTGGGCTCACGGTGCGTCAGCTCGCCACCGGTCTGGCCACATGCGCGGCCGATCCCCGTGTGACCGCCTTCGACTTCGTCGAGGTCGACCCCACCGCCGACGTCGGAGCGGTGACCCTCGACGTCACCGCCCATCTGATCCTCACCGCGGTGGCCGGGTACGCGACACGCTGAATCCCGTCCGACGTGCAACGAACGTCGTATAGGCGCGTTCGTTGCACGTCGGTGGGCAAACCCGGCACAACCGCCGCCTAGAGTCAGCCCCCGCTGACCACCTCTTCCGCCTCCGGGGCGAGACGCTCGCCGTCGCGACTGGTGAGGAAGCCGCGGGGCAGTCGGACCGGGCGGGGCCCGTGGCTGTGACCACGCACCATGCGGTTCGCCTCGTCGGGGAAGGGGAGGTCGATGTCGAGCTTGCCCACCAGGTCTTCCAACTCCTCCACCGATGAGACCCTGGCGAAGGCATCGCGGAGCGCAGGGCCGACCGGGAAGCCCTTCAGATACCAGGGGGGATGCTTGCGGAACAGGTTGATCCCGAAGGGGTCGCCGAAGTGGTCCACCAGCAACCGGGCGTGGCGGATCATGATCCGCCCCACCTCGCCGAGCACAGGTGGGTCCTGGATCGGGCGTGCTGCGAAGACGTCGGCGAGGTCACGGAACAGCCAGGGCCTTCCCAGACACCCTCGGCCCACGACGACGCCGTCGCAGCCGGTCCGCTCCATCATCTCCACTGCGTCTCCGGCGGTCCAGATGTCGCCGTTGCCCAGGACGGGGATGGAGCTGACCGCCTCCTTGAGCATGGCGATGGCCCTCCAATCCGCATCGCCCGAGTAGAGCTGGCGTGCGGTGCGGGCGTGCAGCGCCACGGCCGAGGCGCCCTCCTCCTCGGCGATCAGACCCGACTCGACGTAGGTGAGATGCTCCTCGTCGATCCCCTTGCGGAACTTGACCGTCACCGGCACCGGCCCGGCATTGGACACCGCCGCCCGCACGATGGAGCGGAACAGGTCGGTCTTCCAGGGGAGAGCCGCGCCGCCGCCATGCCGGGTGACCTTGCCCATCGGGCAACCGAAGTTCATGTCGATGTGGTCGACGCCGTGCTCGGAGACCAGGTAGGCGACCGCCTCGCCGAGAGACCCTGGATCGGTCCCATACAGCTGGATCGATCGGGGCACCTCGTCAGCGTCGAAGCGGGCCAGGGCCACCGTCTTCTCGTTGCGCTCCACGAGACCACGGGCGCCGATCATCTCGGACACGTACAGCCCCGCCCCGAACTCCCGGCACAGCCGGCGAAAGGGCGCGTTGGTGACACCCGCCATCGGAGCGAGCACGACCGGCGGGTCGACCACGAGCGGGCCGATGACGAGGGGCATGGGGGAATGGTATTTCGCCCGGTACCCAACCCCCGGGGTCAGGCAGGCCGAAGCGGCTGACACCCGGGGCACCAGTAGGTGACCCGGCCGTCCCTCGACTCCTCTTCTATTGCGAGGCCACAGCGTCGGCACGGCTTCCCGGCCCTGCCATACACCCAGCTCTCCCGTTCTTGGCCCGGCAGTGAGCCGGTGGTGGAGCGGGGACGCCCGACGTTGACCGAGAGGAGCTTGTGTGCACGTCTCGCCAGGGCGACGAGTTGGTCGTCACCGACGGCGCGGACGGGGGTGTCCGGGTGGATCCGCTCGAGAAAGAGAAGCTCGGACTTGTAGACGTTCCCGATCCCGGCCAGCACCCTCTGGTTCAGAACGAGCCGGGCCATCGTCGCATCGGGGACCTTGCGCGACCGGCGCAGGAACTCCTGCTCGTCGAACTCGCCGAGCAGGTCGGGGCCGAGATGTGAGACCCCGGCGTCGACGGCCCGGGTCTTCCCCACTTCCACGGTCGGGGCCGCATGACACACGACGTGGTGGGTTGCCGTGGTCAGCACCAGGCGAGCCGAGCCATGGGCGACCCGGGTGCGGTCGAGTACGACCCATCTCCCGCTCATCCCCAGGTGCACCCGAATCGAGTAGCCGGTGTCCAGTTCGACGATCAGGTGCTTCCCGATGGTGCGGATCCCGGTGACGGTGGCGCCGAGGATCACGTCGGCCCGTTGTCGTGGCGAGGGGGAGGTGCCCGCCACACCTGTGATCGCATTGCCGACGAGCACCTGGCGCAGTCTGCGGGCGTGCCCGGCAACCGTGTCCCCCTCAGGCACGGCGCCCCCGAGCGCCCGTCACTGGAAATCGGTGCTGGTCACGTTGTGCAGACGGACCTGGCCCTGCGCCACCAACTTTCCGTCCGACTCCCTGGTCACGTCGACCTGCCAGAGCTGTTGGGTCCGACCGCGGTGAATCGGCGTTGCCCGGCCGACGAGGACCCCCTCGGTGGTGGCGCGGAGAAAGTCGGTCTTGTTGGTCAGCCCCACCGCACCCGCCATGCCCTGGTCCATCGCCCACAGGGCAGCGCCCGCCGAGGCCAGGGTCTCGATGAGGGTGCAGTAGAGCCCACCATGGACCACCCCGTAGGGCTGCTGATGGATCTCTTTGATCTCGACACGTCCGATCGCCACCTCGGTGTTGGCGTCGACCAGCTCGATCTCGCTGTGCGACACATAGTTGGGCCGGGTGGTGAAGGGGTTCTCCATCAGCTGCCACAACCAGTCTCGAGGACCACGACCGGTCCGAGGTCGTCGTCCGCGTACTCCCAGACCGAGATCCCGAATCCCTCGAAATAGGTCGAGTTGAGGACGATCTCCATCTTCGAGTCGCCGTTGAGGTCGGCAACGGTCCCGAAGAGATGAACCCCGCTGAACGCATCGTTCTCGTCCTGGACCACCGTGGAGCCGAGCACTGCGGTCTGCACCTGGTCGCCGACGACCTTGTGCAGGAAGGCGATCGAGTAGTCGCCGGGCTCGAGGATGAACCCGGGAGTCACCTCCTCGGCGACTGCCAGCACCTCGGTTGCCCCGTCACCCTCGAGATCGACCTGTACCACCTGTTTCATCACCGGGGCGGGAACGTCGAGGCCGCGACTGGCCAGCAACTCCCGAGCTGCTCCGGCATAGGTGCCGTCGTCCGCGATCTCCTGGAAGGGATGTGGCTGCAGGGGCCATGGTGCCGAAATCGCCAGGCCGTAGGGACCGGGAAGCTCACCGAGCAGACCCGGGTCCTCCAACTCGACACCGATCAGGCCGAGCGGCTCACAGACGCTCGTCTGCGGCCCTCCGGTGGTCACGGCAACCGAGCCCCACGTCACCACCTGATAGTCCTCACCTCCGACGACCGGGAGGGCGCCTTCGGTCTCGGCGGAGAGCCACTCCGAGCCGTCCCACCAGCCGAGGGCACCGAACCCGGCGGTGACCAGGGGCTGGTCCGCCCAGTTCCCCACCAGCAGCGAGGTGGAAGGGGTGGCCGCGGTCGTGGTGGTCACCGCGGCGGAGGTGGTTGTCGAGGCAACCGTCGTGGTCGATGTCGTCGCGACGGTGGTCGTCGTGGTCGCGGGCTGGGTGACGGAGGTCGTGGTGGACCCGGCGGGCTCACCGGGGCTGCATGCGGCGACGAGCAGAAGAGTTGCGACGAGAGGTCTGCTCATGCCGTCAAGTTAGGCGGCGCGAAGAACTCGTCGAGGTTCCCCGCCACCTGGGCGACCAGTCGGGGAAGCAGATGCACCGGAAGGCCGATGACGGTGAAGGGGCTGCCCGTG
The DNA here is from genome assembly GCA_035550735.1 of Acidimicrobiia bacterium. GTDB lineage: Bacteria > Actinomycetota > Acidimicrobiia > Spongiisociales > ZC4RG35 > JANQRA01. Next base: position 58,235 of record DASZOM010000017.1, read on the forward strand.
ATCGACTCCACCCAGAGCCCTCCCCGTCCCTGCAAGGCGTAGGCGCCGGCCTTGTCCATCGGCTCTCCGCTGTCCACGTACGCCGAGATCTCCTCGGCCGTCATCGGGAGCATCCGGACCTCGGTCACGTCGACCAGCGTGCGCACCTCCTGGCCGCGGGCGACGGCCAGACCGGTGAACACCTCGTGGGTGTCGCCCTGGAGCCGGCTCAGCATCGACCGCGCCTCCTGAGGATGGGCGGGCTTGCCCAGGACATGTCCCTCGTGAACCACCGCGGTGTCGGCCGCCACCACCACCGAGTCCGGGAAGGTGACGGCGAGCGCCTTGTCACGCGCCACCCGTTCCACGTAGACCCCGGGCGCCTCGCCGGGGCGGCGCGTCTCGTCGACGTCTGGCGCCTCGACGTCGAAGACGAGGCCGAGACGGGAGAGCACTTCTGCCCTTCGAGGCGAGCCGGAGGCGAGGACGAGCCTCACCTCACCTGACCCCGACGAATGACGCGGGCCGGATGTGCCAGCACCCCGAGGTCGATGAGGGGGTCCGCCGGGAAGAGCACCGCATCGGCGGGGACGCCGGGTGTGAACGAGTGATCCCGACCGGTGGCGGCGAAGGCCGCCGTCGACACCGATCTCAATGCCTGATGATTGGACAGCCCGTAGCGGCCGAGGGCGATCGCCTCGGCGCCGACGTCCGAGGGCGTGCCCACCAGGTCGGTTCCCGCCAGCACATGGACCCCCGCCTCGACGCCGAGCGGGAGCAGCCTGCGGAAACGCTCCAGGCCCTCGACGAACAGCCGCCCTCCACTCGAGCCCTCACCGAGCTGTGCCAGGGTCATCTCGCAGCGAAGCACGGTGGGCACCCACATGCCGCCGCGGCCGGCGAGCGTTTCGAGATCGTCCTCTTCGAGGAACATCCCGTGCTCGATGGAATGGGCCCCCGCCGCCACCGCCAGAGAGGGAGCCTCACGGGCCATGGTGTGGACGGCTACTCTCGCCCCGAGCGACTCCGCCACCCCTACCGCCTGACGCAGCTCTCCCTCGGTGAAGTTGGCCACCGGTCCCCGGCCCTTCCGGGGCCAATCGCCGAACATCTTCACCCAACCCGCTCCCGATCCGGCTTCCTCGCGCACCGCCTGACCCAGCTCCCCCTCTGGCACCTCACGGGCAAACCCGGCGACGTGGCCATCCACGGCGGCGAGCACCCTCGCCGCAGCCTCGATGTCCGGCCGCTCGGTGGGCGGGACCGACTCGATCACCCGCATCGTGGTGTCGTCGCACCATCCCTTGTCGAGGATCAGGGTCACCCCCGCCGAGAGGGCGTGCCGGGCCCTCTCCATAGCCTCGACCGGGTCACCGGACCGATAGTCGAGACGGGCGGCGGGCAGATGGGAATGGGCATCTGCGAGACCGGGGAGGGCCCACATCCCCTCCCCCAGGGTGTCGTCGCCAACACCAGAGGGCTCGGCCCAGCGGCCGTCGACGATGTCTCGGACCACCTGATCGCCGAATGGGGAGCGGAGAACGACCCGGAGGCTCACGTGGGGACGGTAACTGCCGATCTGTTCGCATAATGACTTCGATGAGCCGGCTCGCCCTCGTCGCTCTCCTGCTCGCCGCGTGCGCCGGCGAGCCGGCGACGATCACGGAGGTGTCGCCGCCGACCACAGCGCCGTCCCCTCGGGTCACCACCACCGATCCGGGCATCGAAGTTCGGATCCAGGGATGCGAGACGCCACCGGTGACATTCAGTGCCCTCTGCGAGATCTACGACCTCTTGGAGACCTGGTACGTAGACGCCCCGCTCGACGACACCGCACTGGCCGGCCACGCCGTCACCGGGTTGGAGGAGTTCGCCTCCACCGACAGCGAAGACCCGCCACGGACGCTGTTCTGCGCCATCCCCGACCAGGCTTTCATCAACTTCTGCGATGCGCTGGCCGACCTTGTCGAGGAGTCCGCGATCCCGGTCGAGGAAGCCGTCGAGGCGGCCGTGGCCCACATGGTGGACACCGGTCTCGGCCCTTTCACCTACTACCTCCCGCCCGAACAGGCCGGGACCTTGCGTCTGAATGGCGTCGTGGGCGGGATCGGCGTGCTGCTCGACGCACGCGATGCGGCTGGGTCGAAGTGCGCTCGCATCAACGAGGTGTGCCGGCTCCAGGTCGTGGTCGTCTTCGAGGACAACCCCGCCGCCGGCGCCGGGCTCGGTGAGGGGGACTTCATCGTCGCCATCGACGGTGCCCCGGTCTCGGGCATGGGCTTCGCCGAGGCGGTGTCGGCGATCGCCGGGGACGAGACGGGAAGTGTCACCCTCACGGTCGACCGGGGCGGGAACACGATCGATCTCGTCATCGAGCGCTCCCCGCTCTCCGTGCCCACGGTGGAGATCGACCTTCCCCGCGAGGACGTCGGCTACATCCGCATCCCCGACTTCGAGGCGGACATCCCCAGCCTGGTCGTGGCAGGCCTCGAGGAGCTCGCCGCCACCGGCGTGGGCACGATCGTGGTCGACCTCCGCGACAACCCCGGCGGCTATGTCGACGCGGTGATCGAGGTAGCCGACGAGTTCGTCGACGAAGGGCTGCTCATGGTGAGCGATGCCCCTTCCGAGCATCTGGAGTACGACGCGATCGCGGGTGGGCTGATCACCACCCAGCGTCTCCTCGTCCTCGTCAACCAGGGCACCGCCTCGGCGGCGGAGGTGCTGGCCGGCGCACTGCGTGACCGACGGGAGGCGGTGGTGATCGGCACCAAGACCTTCGGTAAGGATGCTGTGCAGATACCCTTCACCTTGCGCAATGGCGGTGAGTTCCACGTGGCGGTCGCCCGCTGGTCGACACCCAACGGCGACACCGCCGGCAATGGTGGGCTCAGCCCCGACCGCGAGGTGAGATGGCCCGACGGCGCATCCGTCGACGAGATCGTCGACTTGGCCCTGGAAGCAGCCTCATGACCCGAAACCGAACGCTGACGGCCTTCGTCGTCCTCACCATCGTCGTGGCGGGGTGCTCCAGGGACGGCGGGTCCTCGTCCACCACCACGGGATCGTCGACATCTGCGGACGCCACCTCCACCACGCTCGGCCCGGGGACATCCGCGACCACGGGAACCGACCGTCCCCTCGACGTGGTCGCCTGTGACGACGCATCCGAGGACATAGTCATCGTCTGCGAGGCGTACGACCTGATCAAGACCCACTACGTCGACGAGGTAGACGACGCCACGCTGGTCGAGGCGGCAGTCACCGCACTCGAGGTCCTCGACGGCTCCGCATCCACCGAGCCCCTCGCCTGCGCCCCGCCGACGGATGGGTTCGCCGAGGCCTGCCGGACCGCCACGGTGAGCGCCGACGACGGCCCCCAGGCTGCGGAGGCGATGGTCGCCGGGTTCGCCACATATGCCCTCGACCCCAACTCCGCCTATCTCGACGAGCAGTCTCTGGCACTGCTCGAGGAGGAGCAGGAAGGGGAGATCGAAGGGATCGGGGCGTTGGTGTCACCCGAGGACGAGACGATCCCCGGCGACAACAAGCAGTGCTCCGTGGTCTCGGAGACCTGTCGGATCCTGATCGTGTCCACCATCGCCGGCGCACCTGCCGAGGCAGCCGGCCTGAAGAGCGAGGACGTGCTGCTCGAGGTCGACGGCGAGTCGATACTGGGGTTGTCCGTCGACGAGGTGACGGCCCGGGTGCGGGGCCCGGCGGGCAGCCCGGTCGATCTCACCCTGGAAAGGGACGGGGAGCCGTACGAGGTGACCATCACCCGCGCCGCCGTCGTGATCCCCCTCGTCGTCCAGGAGACATTCGGCGACGTGGGCTATGTCGCCCTCAACGCATTCACCGGCAACGCCGAGTCTCAGTTCGAGGAGGCGGTGGTCGACCTGCTGGGTGAGGGGGTGGACGAGCTGGTCTTCGACCTGCGGAACAACCCGGGAGGCTTTCTCACCACCGCCATCGAGGTCACCTCGGTCTTCCTCGACGAGGGCGACGTGGTCGTCACCGAGGGGCCCGACGAGACCACCAACTACCCGGTCGACGGTGATGCCATCGTCCCCGAGGACATCGAGATCACGGTGGTGGTCAACCGGGGCAGCGCCTCGGCCTCAGAGGTGGTCGCCGCCGCACTCCAGGAGCGGGAGCGGGTCACCGTGGTTGGTGAGAACACGTTCGGCAAGAACACCGTGCAGCAGCGCTTCTCCTTGTCGAACGGTGGTGCGCTGAAGCTGACGATCGCCCGCTGGCTCACCCCCGGCGGTCACGACTTCGGCGGCACCGGGGTCACCCCGGACGTCGAGCTCGACGTGGACACCCTCGCCCCGGAGGAGCTGGTCGCCGCGATCACCGGCGCCTGAGTCGGCCCAGGGTCAGCCGTCCACCCCGGGATATGCGATCCCGGTGTTGGCATGGCAGTCGTAGCCGTGCGGGTTCTTCCCCAGATACTGCTGGTGGTAGTCCTCGGCGTAGTAGTAGTCGCCCAGGGCCTCGATCTCCGTCGTGATCTCCCCGAAACCCCGTTCGCTCAGGACCGCCTGATAGACGTCCTTCGACCGCTTGGCCTGATCGAGTTGCTCGTCCGTGGTGGTGTAGATGGCCGAGCGATACTGGGTGCCGATGTCATTGCCCTGCCGGTAGCCCTGGGTCGGGTCATGGGTCTCCCAAAACACACGGAGCAGCTCGTCATATGACACGCGGTCCGGGAAGTAGACGACCTCGACCACCTCGGCGTGACCGGTACGGCCCGTGCAGACCTCCTCGTAGGAGGGGTTGGGCGTGACGCCACCCGCATATCCGGCCGACGTCGTGTAGACGCCGGGCATCTTCCAGAACCTGCGCTCGGCGCCCCAGAAGCACCCCATCCCGAACACGGCGACCTCGGTTCCCTCGGGGAACGGCCCCACCAGCTGGTTGCCGTTGACGAAATGCCGCTCGGGGACCGGCACCGGCTGGTCACGGCCGGGCAGGGTCTGCTCCGGTGCGGGCATCTCCTGGTTCTTCCTGCCGAACATCGTCAACCTCCTCCGTGGACCGTGCTCAGTCGGTCACGATCGCCTCGAGCTCCATCTCCACGACCCAACGCGGGTCGAGCAAGTCGGCTACTACAACCATTGTGGCCGCCGGTCGTATTTCCGAGAACACCTCGCCGTGGGCGGCTCCGATCGCACCGGCGTGACCGGCATCGGTGATGAACATCCGGGTGCGCACCACGTGCTCCGGGGCGCCACCGGCCTGCGCCAGCGCCTCGAGCATGATCTCGAGACATCTCCTGGTCTGGGCACCGGGGTCGGGATCGACGAAGTCGGTGGGCCAGATCGGTGCGGTGCCGGCGACGAGGACTCGATCGCCGACCCTGACCGCACGGCTGAAGCCGACAGTGGGCTCGAAGGGCGAGCCGGAGGAGATGTTGCGACGTGACATGAGGGCAAAGGGTATGCGGCGGAGGCGACCTGCGGGCTGGGACGGTTCCCATGACACCCGATTTCGTCAAGTAGCACAAGGGAAAACGGCCGGAAGCCCAACTTCGCACTTCACCCACCGGTAACCATTGGGTAGGGTTCCCGTCACCCCATGCGGCCGCTTCGCCCTCTATCGGCACTCCTCGCCTCCGCCCTCCTGGTCTCGGTTCTCACCTCCGGCGAGCCATTGGCACGCGCCCAGTCGACCGGAGATGCCCAGGATGCCGCCCAGAGAGCACAGCAACGGGCCGAAGCCGCAACCGGTCTGGTCGACGAGGCGGTGGCCAACCGGGACCAGATCGAGAGGATGCTGGCCGACTCCATCACCCGGATGAACGAGCTCGCCACCGAGCTGTCGATCGTCGGGTCGAATCTGGACCGGGTCGCCAGCCAGGTGGGTTATGCCGATGTCGAGCTCGCCGGGATCCAGGCCGACATCGAGACCCAGGCAGTCGACGCCTACATGACCGTGGTCTCCTCTCCCAGCGTCTCCCTGGTGAACACGTCGACGGTGGAGAAGGCCCTCGTGGCGACCTCGGTCGTCGAGGACGTGGTGGCCGATGGCAAGGCGACCGTCGGTGAGCTGACCGCCAAGCGAAAGGACCTGGTGGCCCTTCAGGAGGCGTTCCTCGCCGATCAGGAGCGGTATCGGGCCCTCCAGGAGGAGATGGACGCCGAAGTCGCCAAGTACACCGCCCTCTTCGAGGAGGCCGATGCCGAGGTGGCCGGGGCGATCAGGGAAGCCCAGAGCGCCGAGCAGGCCTACCGGGCCGCCCTGACCGCGGTACAGGTCGCCGAGGCCAAGGAGGAGGAGCGGAGACGTCAGGAGCAACGCGGTGACGTCACCACGACCACTTCTCCACCGGCGACCAGCCAGCCCTCCAACCCGACGACCACCACCTCGCCTCCTGCGCCGACGACCACCGAGGGAGGCGGAGGCGGTGGAGGCCCGTGGAACCATCCGCCGGCAGTCGAGCAGTGGCGCGGTTTGGTCTCCTCGTTCTTCCCGTCTAGCCGGGTGGAGGAGGCCCTCCGCATCATCGACTGTGAGTCCAACGGCGATCCCGACGCCCTCAACCCCTACTCGGGCGCCGCCGGGCTGTTCCAATTCCTCCCCTCCACCTGGGCCTCGGCCTCCGCCGGCGCAGGCTATGGAGGCTCGAGCGTGCTCGACCCGGAGGCCAACATCGCCTCGGCCGCCTGGTTGGCCGGGAACTACGAGAACCAGGGGCTCTACTACTGGCAGGCGTGGAGCTGTCGCAGGGTGCTGGGTTGACGGCTACTTAGACTGCCGCCCCCCATGAAGACCCAGGAACTCGAGCCCGGGCGTCAGATCGCCCTCATCGTCCTCGCGTTGGCGGCGACCATCCCCGGTGTCGTCCTCAAGTTCGGGGTCGAGCATCCGGATCCGATCCTCGCCTCGTTCCTCTTCGGGATCGCAATCGTCGGCGCCGCCTTCATGATCTCCTGGGCCGCCGAGATCATCCAGCTCGACGTGGGAGGCGGGCTCGCCTTGGCCCTGCTCGCACTGATCGCCGTCCTGCCCGAGTACGCAGTCGACTTCGTGCTCACCGCGCAGGCGGGCCGTGAGTTCGCCGCGACCGGGGCCGCGGACGAGTTCGGGCCTCTCGCCCTGGCCAACATGACGGGCGCCAATCAGCTTCTGATCGGGTTCGGCTGGCCCCTGGTGATCCTGCTGGGGACATGGCGGGTACGCCGGACCAGGGCCACGCCACGGGAGGCCGAGAACGCGACCCCCACCAACGTCAACCTGAGCCGGGCCCAGTCGGTGGACATCGCCTATCTCGCGATCGCCTCGATCTACGGGATGACGCTGTTCCTCAAGGACACGCTCACCCCGTTCGACGCCGTCGTCCTCGTCGGGATCTACGTCGCCTACATGATCCGTCTCTCCCGGGCCACTCCGGGCGAGCCCCACCTCGTCGGGCCCAGCGCCTACATCGGCTCGTTGCCCAAGGGACGGCGCCGGGTGATCAACTACCTGCTCTTCGCGGCATCCGCTGCGGTGATCGTCACGGTGGCCGAACCCTTCGCAGAATCCCTACAGGAGCTGGGGGAGGAGATCGGGATCAGCGAGTTCCTCCTGCTCAAATGGCTGGCGCCACTGGCCTCGGAGGCGCCGGAGCTCCTGATCGCCACCCTCTTCGCCTGGCGTCTCGCGGCACGAACCGGGATCGGTGCCTTGATCTCCTCGAAGGTGAACCAGTGGACCCTGCTCGTCGGGACCCTCCCCCTCGTCTTCATGGCCTTCGCCGGCGAGCTCACCGGGCTGCCGCTGAACGAGGTGCAGAGAGACGAGCTGTGGGTGACGGCGACTCAATCGGTGTTCGCGGTCGCCATCATCGCCAGCCGGTCGATCAGCCGGACCGAGGCCCTGGCCATGCTCGGGCTGTTCGTGGTGCAGCTCGCCGAGTCATGGCTCGCCGAGGTCGGGGTGATATCCCATGGGATCGCGGCAGGAGCGCGGATCGGGGTCGGTGTGATGTTCCTCCTCGCCGCCGCCTGGGTCCTGCGTCGTGACTTCCGGGTGTTCACCCGGGCGCTCCGCGACGGGTTCCGCACCTCGTGGTCGGAGCTGGAGGCCCGCCAAGAGCACATCTGACGACCCCCTTCCCCTGTGACGGGATCACGTCGTATCTTCGACGACGAGGAAAGGGGCACAGTCATGCCGAGCGCTTACTTCACCGACGATGCCTTCCGGTTCCTGAGGGAGCTGGCGGACAACAACAACCGGGAGTGGTGGGAGGAGAACAAGAGCCGCTACGTGGAGACGATCCGCGAGCCGGCCCTCGACTTCATAGTCGACTTCGGCAAGCGACTGGCCGCGATCTCCCCCAACTTCGGCGCCGACACCCGGACGAACGGCGGTTCATTGATGCGTCCCTACCGGGACACCCGCTTCTCCAAGGACAAGACGCCCTACAAGACCAACGTCGGCATCCAATTCCGGCATCTCCGGGGACAGGACGTCCACGCTCCCGGCTTCTATGTGCACATCGAGCCTCGCCGGTGCTTCGTGGGTGCCGGCATGTGGACCCCGGAGTCGGCGGTGGCCGGCGTGATCCGACGGGCCATCAACGACGATCCCGAGGGCTGGGCAGAGGCCGCCCACTCACCCCAATTCACTTCGGTCTGGTCGCTCGACCCTTCCGATCCTCCCCCGCTGAAACGCCTGCCCGCCGGGCTCGACCCGGACCATCCCCATGTCGACGACCTCCGTTTGCGCAGCTTCATCGCCGGGGCACGGCTCACACATGGTGAGGTCACCTCGGCCACCTTCGGGAAGGATCTCGGAGAAAGATTCAAGAAAGCGGCCCCGTTTACCCGATTCCTATGTGAAGCCATCGGGGTAGCGTTCTAGGCGAGACCTGGGCGGCCCCAAAGCGACCGACCACCCGATTGGGGAAATCAAGCATGGCCATCTACGACGGTGTAGTCACCCTCGCCGACGACGAGATCCCGGTGATCGTCGAACTGGACGAGCAGCACATAAGGATGTCCGCCGCCGGCACCGAGATCGGGGAATGGCGAACCGAGGACTGCCAGATCGTCCATCTCTCAGACTCCACCTATGCGATCACCGCCGAGGACGAGAGTCTCCAATTCGTGCCCAACCAGCCTGCGTTGTTCGCTGCGGCGGTGGGTCGGGACCGGTCCCCGTCGGTGGCGAGGGCTCCGGCACCTGAGGAGCCCGAGCAGACGGGAGAAGCTCCCCGGGAGGCGCCCCCGGCGCAGCCCCTGACCATGGGTCTCTTCTACGCCCTCTGCGTGGTGACCATGGCCATGGCCGTCTGGTCGCTGGTCACGATCCTGTTCTGAGAGGCCGGCTGCGCCGGCCTGTACCCGGTACGGGGCCCCCGGAGGCTTCAGTTCCCCGGGACCTCCATCCAGCCGGCCACCCCGTCCAGGAGGTAGTGGCTCACCTCCCGGGCACTGTCGAGCACCTCACAGAGCTGCTCTCTCCCCATGAGGATGTCGACCAGGCTCACCTGGCTCTTGCCGGTCAGTTGCAGCCTTCGCTCCGGTGCCCCGATGACATCTGCGAACGAGTCGACCGCGGTGACCTCGATGGGCAGGTCGAGGCCCCCGAGCCCGGCGAGATCGGTGGCCAGCACCAGCAGGTCGGGTGGGTCGCGCAGAGGCGGCACCGCCCAGTTGAAGTAGAGATCGAGGAAGTACTCGTCGGGCGGCTCCTCGAAGTCGGCCATCTCCTCGAGCTCGGAACGCAGCGAGAGGAGCACGTTGGGATCGACGTCGAGGGCGACGTGCAGGTCGATCGGCCCTCCGCAACCCGCCTCGGGATGGACATCGACCTCCCACGACTGGCGAAGGGAGTAGGTCTCGACGAAATGACGCTCGTCGTGGACGTGGAATCCGTGCTCGGTGGCGTGCTCCTTGAAGTCGGCGATGAAGCCGGGGATGTCGATTGCCATCGCTTGCGAGGTTATTGGCTTTCGCCTGCCATTGGGAGGGCCTGGCCGCCCGCGGGTCAGGGCTTGCGACGCCGCCCGATCCAGAGCCCGGCCAGAAACGCCACCAGCGCCGAGGTCGGCGCCGGCGGCGGGGGCTGGGAGACGACGGCAGTGGGAGCCACGACAGGGGACGGCAGCGCAGAGCCGGTCACCCAGTAGCGCTCCAGGGCCTTGGTGACCTCAGCCCCGAAGAAGAGCACCGCAGCCAGCACGAAGGCGAGCAGGAGGATGACGAAGATCGACCCGGCGATCCCGGCGGCGTCCTGTGCAGTGTATTGGAAATAGAGCCCGGCTCCGTATGAGGCGAGCAGGAAGACGAGGCTGGTGAACACCGATCCCAGCCACAGCGCCCGCCACCTCAGCTTGTGCCGCGTCAGCGACTGGAAGGCGACGGCGAAGACCACCGGTAGGAGCAGCAGCGACAGCAAGGGGGCGAGCACCCCGATCAGGCGGTGAGCCGGACCGAAATCCTCCCCGAACAGACCACCGATGTAGCGCCAGACCGCATTGAGCAGCCATAGGGCGACCAGGATCAGCCCGATCCCGAGAGACCAGGCGAATCCGATCAAACGCTGGCGGACCACACGGAGGACACCGGAGACCTTCTCCGTCGGCATGGTGAAGATGTCGTTGAGGTCCTGCTGCAATTCGAGAAAGAGGCTCGATCCGGTCCAGACGAGCAGGACGAAGCCGATCACCCCCGCGGCGTCGCCGCTGCGAGCCACCGAGTCGAGGAAGGTCTCGAGGGCGCGCCCCACCGACTCACCGGCCACCCTCTCCACCTCCGCCAGGATCTGATCCCGGGCCGCAGCGTCGTCACCCACCACCAACCCGAGGACATAGACAGCGATGAGAAGCAACGGTGCCAGGGTGAACATCGTGCGATACGAGACGGCTGCCGCCATCCGGTTCGCCCGATCCTGCCCATAGCCCTGCACAGCTCCCTTGAAGATCTCGAAGACCGTTCTCGCCGTGCCGGCGACCTTGGGCCACATCTGGCACCCAGCCTATTGGGCATACACTCGCCCTCGATGAGCCACCCGTTCCCACCGCCTCTGGAGACGATGGAGGCCAAGGTCTCCGAGCAATGGCCCAAAGGTGATTTCGTCTACGAGCCGAAATGGGACGGCTTCCGGTCTCTCTCCTGGTCGGCACCGGAGAACCGCATCGACTCGAGGAACATGCGGCCCCTGCTCCGCTACTTCCCCGAGCTGTCGCCCGCGCTGGCCCAGCTTCCCGAAGGCACGGTCGTCGACGGCGAGATCGTCGTGGTGGTCGACGGAGTCACCGATTTCGACACGTTGCAGCAGCGAATCCACCCCGCCGAGTCTCGGATCAACAGGCTCTCCAAGGAGACGCCTGCTGAGCTCGTGGCCTTCGATCTCCTCGCCGACCGGGGCACCGACCTCCGTGACTCTCCGTTCTCCGAGCGGCGGGAGCGACTGGTGGCCCTCTGCTCGGAGCTGGGCCCTCCGTGGCATCTCACACCGGAGACCGACAGCGAGGACACGGCGAAGCTGTGGTTCCACGAGTTCGAGTCGGCCGGCTGCGACGGGATCATCGCCAAGAGGCCCGAGCTCGAGTATCAGCCGGGGAAGCGGGCCATGATCAAGATCAAGCATCGGAGGACCATCGACGTCGTCGTCGGCGGGTTCCGGGAGCACAAGGATGGCGGGATGATCGGCTCACTCCTCCTCGGGCTCTACAACGATGCCGGCGAGTTCCACTTCATCGGCCACTGTTCCGGGTTCCCCAACGCCGACCGCGCCGAGCTCTACCGCCGGTTCATGGAGCTGCGCTCCGAGGAGAGCTTCGACGTGGAGGCGCGGGCACCGGGAGCGGTCAGTCGCTGGTCCGGCGGCAAGGACAACTCCTGGGTGCCGGTGAAGCCCGGGGTGGTGGTCGAGGTCAGCTACGACCAGCTCGAAGGCGATCGCTTCCGCCACGCCTCCCGATTCCACCGCTGGCGACCCGACAAGGATCCCTCGGACTGCACCACGGAGCAGCTGGAGCGTCCCGAGGGCCCTGGATTCCGCGAGGTGGTCGTCTAGCGGTCAGGGATCGCTCGGGGACATCCCTGGTTGGGCATGGGACAGGGCCATGCCAGACTTCCCCGGGATGGGTCAAGGGAACATCGTCGAAATCAGGGCCCTGACTCATCGCTACGGGGATGTCGTCGCCTTGCGCAGCCTCGACCTGGAGATTCCGGCCGGGGTAACCGGCCTGGTCGGGGCCAACGGCGCCGGGAAGACCACCATGCTGCGTCTTCTCCTCGGGCTCCTCCATCCCAGCGACGGTGCGATGACGGTCATGGGCCACGACCCGCAGCGAGAGCCCCTCGCCGTCCGGGCCAAGCTGGGCTACATGCCCGAGGGCAACTGCCTGCCCAAGGACCAGACCGCGGCCGACTTCGTGTCCTACACGGCCCAGCTCGCCGGCATCCCGCCCCGTGAGGCGCGGCGCCGATCGTCGGAGACCCTCTTCCTGGTCGGGTTGGAAGAGGAGCGCTTCCGCTATCTGGGCGACTTCTCCACCGGTATGCAGCAGCGGGTCAAGCTCGCCCAGTCGATCGTCCACGATCCCGACCTGCTCCTCCTCGACGAGCCGGCCTCCGGGCTCGATCCCGCCGGCAGGGCCCAGATGCTCGCTCTGATCAAGCGGCTCGGCGACTTCGACATCAACGTGATCGTCAGCTCCCACGTCCTCACCGACATCGAGGAGACCTGCTCCTGGGTGGTGATGCTCGACGCCGGCGACCTGCTCCGCTCCGGCCCGCTTCAGGGCTTCGAACGTCTCGGCACGGTCGAGGTCGAGGTCATCGACCGCGCCGAGGAGCTGGCCGGCAGGATCAGGGCCAGGGGCTTCGACGCCGCGGTGGACGGGCTCCGGCTCGTGGTCGGTCCGGGCGATGATGCCATCGAGCGAGCCGTGGTCGAGGAGGCCGCCGCCACCGGCTCCGGCCTGGTCAGGATGATCCGTGGCTCGACCTCGCTCGAGGACCTGTTCCTCCGGCCCGAGAGCGAGGAGGTGTCGTGACCGACCAGATCATCTACGACCGCGGCTATCGGACCTACGACGGGGAGCGCACCGGCCCGGCCGGTGCGAGGGCGGCGGTGTACAAGGAGGGGATCCGCCGGGTCCTGGGCCTCGGTCGCAAGGCACGGGAGAAGATCTTCCCCTGGATGATGATCGCCATCGCCCTGGCGATGGCGGCGATCGTCATCGGGGTCCATTGGTTCATCGGAGACCTGAGCCAGTCACTGGCCGAGGGTGTCCCCTCCTACGGGGACCTCTTCGACCTCTACAGCTGGATCGGGCTCCTCTTCATCGCATTCGCCGGGCCCTGGCTGCTCATCCCTGACCGCACCCGGGGCGTGCTCGCCGTCTACTTCTCCCGCCCCCTCACGGTAGACGGCTACCTCACCGCCAAGGCGGGAGCCTTCGCCACCGTCGTCGGCGCCATCTACCTGGTGCCCCAGATCGTCCTCCATCTCGGGCTAGGGCTCATCTCAGACGACGGCTTCCTCGCCTACATGGGCGACAACCTCGACATCCTCTGGAAGGTGCCGGTGACCACCCTCGCCTTCGTGATCCTCCACGGTGCGCTGGCCTTCCTCCTCGGCTCCGTGATCAATCGCCCGGGAATCGCCTCGGCGGCGTTCCTCGGGGTCCTCATCCCGGGACGTTTCATCGCGGCACAGATATCGGAGGCATCGTTCCCCGGGGCGCGGTGGAGCTCGCTGCTGGCCTTCGACCATCTCCCCAGGGTCATCCGGGACGCACTCTTCCGGGACACGGTGACCTATCCCGCCGAGGCGGTCGGGTTCGGACGCTGGACCGCCGCCGCCACCATCGCCGTCGTCTTGGTGCTCGCCGTGATCGTGGTGCGCACCCGCTATCGGAGGCTGGCGTGACCGACACGGTCGAGATCCACGAGGTCTCCAAGTGGTTCGGTCCCAAGGTCGCCGTTTCCGAGGTGACCATCGGGTTCGGTCCCGGGGTGACCGGGCTGCTCGGACCGAACGGAGCGGGCAAGACCACCTTGATGCGTCTGGTGGCGGGGCTGCAGGTTCCCTCCCAGGGCACGGTCCGGGTCCTGGGACGTGACCCCCGGGCCGACTCCTCCGTGTACAAGTCGATGACGCTGGTTCCCGAGGACGAGGCGGTCTACGAGCATCTCACCGGACGCCAATTCGTCGAGCTGTCGGCGCGTCTCGCCGGTATCCCCGACGCCAAGGAGAAGGCGCAGTCGACACTGGAGGCGGTCGAGTTGACCGGCGCCGCCGACCGGCCGCTCGGCGGCTACTCCAAGGGGATGCGACAGCGGGCGAAGGTCGCCGCCGCCCTGGTGCCCGAGCCCGAGGTGCTCCTCCTCGACGAGCCGTTGAATGGAGCCGACCCGGTGCAGCGAGCACAGCTCATCGCCCTCTTCAAACGGCTCGGTGCGGCGGGGCGCACCGTCATCGTCTCCTCCCACGTCCTCAGGGAGGTGGAGCGCATGGCCGACCGGGTGATCGCGATGGTCGACGGCAGACTCGCCGCGGTGGGCAGCGTGGCCACCATTCGGGCCGCGATGACGGACAAGCCGCGTCAGGTCTTCATCGATACCTCCGACCCGAGGGCCCTCGCCTCCTCCTTGATCGCCTCTCCCCACGTGATCGCAGTCCATCTCAACGGGTCCCAGCTGATGATCGAGGCGTCAGATGCCCGCGAGGCGGCACTCTCCCTTCCCTCGCTGGCGGTCTCCCTGGGGGCGACCGTGAGCCGTGTCGAGCCAGCCGACGAGTCCCTGGAATCGGTCTTCAGATACCTGGTGGAGGGACGCTGATGACCCTCACCCTCCATCTCTATCGCCGTCTGATGCGACGCGGCCGGTTGTTCTGGCTGCTCCTGCTGGCCTCGGTTCCCGGGGTGATCTATGCCATTGCCGCCATCGACGTCGACCAGGACGAGCTGTCCGAGGCGTTCGTGGCCATCCTCATGGGCGTCGGGTTCACCTACGCCATCGCCGCGCTGATCCTCACCGTCTCCACCCTCCGGGACGAACGCGATGCGGGGACTCTCCCTTATCTCTACATGCGCCCCATCTCACGACTCTCCATCGCCATCTCGTCTCTGCTCGCCGGGATCCTGGCAGCCGGCACCATCGCCGTTGGCGGCTGGCTGGCCACCGTCATCGCCGGGCTGATGCACGGCGCCGACATGTCCGTCGTGATGTCGGGCGCAGCTCTCCTCCTCGCCGCCGCGGTCGGATACGCCGCGGTCTTCGTCCCGATCGGATACCTCTTCAGCAGGTCCGTGCTCGTGGGCCTGGGATACCTCATCCTCCTCGAGCTCGCCCTCTCCGGCCTCGTGGCGGGGCTGGCCCAGCTCTCGGTGTGGCGGATCGCCGGCTCGATATACGTCGACCTGGCCGGGGTGAGCGGCGGAGAGGTCGACGCCGTGCTCGGCGCGGTCTCACCCGGGGTCGGGGGTGGGCTGGTGAAACTGGGAGTGGTCGTGGTCCTCGGTGTCGGCGTCCTCACCTGGGCGCTGCGTCGGCGCGACGCCCTCTGAGCCTCCTCAGTACTCGTCGTCCGCCCGTCTCTTCTTCGACGGCTGCACCCGGGGCGGCTCACCCGGCATCTTCGGGTAGTGAGGGGGCCAGGGGGCGTCACCGACCCCGTTCTCCTCGTCACGGGCCACCCACTCCATCAGGGTGTCGATGCGACCCGCCGCCTCGTCGATGCCGTCGGTGAGGTCACCGGCCGCATCCCAGCGAGAAGAGAAGGAGCCCAATGGGAAGTCCTCTATTGCGATGTCGGCGAGCTCGTCCCAACGGAAGGGGGTCGAGACATATCCGGTGGGTCTCACCCCGTAGGCCGAGGAGACCGTCTTGTCCCGTGCGTTCTGGTTGTAGTCGATGAAGACCCCCTTGCGCTCCTCCTTCCACCACGACGTGGTGACCAGGCCGTCCATCCGGCGCTCGAGCTCCCTGGCCAGGGCGAGCACCGCACGTCTGGTCTGGAAGAAGTCCCAGAGCGGCTCGATGCGGATGTACACGTGTATGCCGCGGCTGCCCGAGGTCTTGGGCCAGCCGGTCAGCCCCAACTCGGCCAGGAGCTCCCTGGCCCCTGCCGCAGCCTCCTTGACCTTGTCGAAGCCGAAGCCCTCGGTGGGGTCGAAGTCGAGCCGGAGCTCGTCGGGATGGTCGGTGTCGTCGGCACGCACCGGCCAGGGGTGGAAGTCGAGACAGCCCAGCTGCACCAGCCTGATCACATCGGCCTGCGTCACCGGCACCGGCATCCGGCCGGGCCGCTGGGACGGGAAGCGGATCTGCACCGTCTGGAACGGCGAGTTCTTGTCGGCGCGCTTGTGATAGATCGGGTCGACCGTCACATCCTGCATGTAGCGCTTCATCATCGTGGGACGCCGGGTGATGCCCCGGGCGGCTCCCTCGGCGACCCTGACGAAGTGGTTGACCACGTCGAGCTTGGTCCAGCCCTGCTCGGGGAACACGATGCGACCGGGGCTCGAGATCCTGACCTCCTCGCCACCCACGGACACGGTGGTGTGGTCAGCCACGGCGGCGTATCGTCTGGGCCGGCATCGCCGCAGAACAATAGGTTGGAGTGTGGTCGACCCGATACCCGCCCCCAGTGACGAGGACCTCGCCGCCTGGCACCGAACGCTGGCACCGCGTGCCTTCAACCACACCTGGGAGCTCCTCGACGCCGAAGAGCTGACCAGGGAACAGGAGGAGGAGATGCTTGCTTCCAGCTTCGCCCAGCGTCACCACTGGTACCAGGTGGGCACACCACGCAACTGGGCGATCGCCGACTGGCAGGTATCCCGGGTTGCGGCCGTTCTCGGCTACTCCGACCTGGCGCTCCGCTTCGGGGAGCGATCACTCGAGGTCTCCCTCGAGCACGGACTCGATGCCTTCGTCAGAGGTTTCGCCCACGAGGCCATCGCCCGCGCCGCAGCGTCCGTCGACGACGTGGAGACGTTCACCGAGCACCTGGAGCTGGCACGCGCGGCCCTGGCGGAGATCGACGACGACGAGGACCGCGACGTGCTCGCCACCGACCTCGCCGATATGAGCGAGCGTTGAGCTACACCTTCTCGCTGCGCCCTCTCGCCGATCTCGACGAGGAGCAGCGATCGGGGATCAAGGCCATGAAGGAGATCGTCTACCCGCCGGAGTTGTTCTCCGACGATCCGGTGCGGAGCCGGGAATGGCTGGCGGCCCGTTGGGGGATCTTGGTGACGTACGAGAACGGGGAGGTCGTGTCCTACACGGGCATCGTCTCCGTCGAGGGGACGGCCGACGGTGAGCCGGTCAGGATCGGCGGCCTGGGAGGGATTGCCACCCACCCCGGTCATCGCGGACGGGGTCTCGCCGGCCGCAGCATCGACATCGCCATCGAGCATCTGGCCGACCAGGAGGCCGACTTCGCCCTGCTGGTGTGTCGTGACGAGCTGGTCGACTACTACGGGTCGCTCGGCTGGCGCCTCTTCCCGGGCACCACCCTGAACCGCCAACGTGGCAAGACCGAAGTGTTCACCTTCAACCGGGTCATGGTCATCGACGTGACCGGACCGGCTCCCGACGGCGGCACGATCGACGTCGACGGGCCCCTCTGGTGATCACTTGTAGAAGGGGATCCACTTGAGGAACTTGAGCACCCGCCCCAACAGCTTGTGGTACTTCTCGTAGGCGAGCCCGGCGAAAGGGGCGAAAGCCGGGGCGATTCTCTGCACGGCCACGGTCTGGGACTCGGTGTACTTGAGGATGCCCTGGGCAGCATGCCGCCGTCCCAGCCCGGAGGCCTTCATCCCGCCCATCGGGGCGTCGAATGACGACCAGGCGGCGGCATACCCGTCGTTGACCCCGACGGTGCCCGCCTGGAGCCGGCTGGCGACCGCCACCGCGGCCCTGGTGTCACCGGACCACACGCTGAAGTTGAGCCCGAACTCGGAGTCATTGGCGGCGGCGATCGCTTCGTCGATGTCGTGGTACCCGTAGATCGAGGCCACCGGACCGAAGGTCTCGCCACGGCACACCTCCATCGTCTCGTCGACATCGGTGAGCAGGGTCGGCTCGTAGAAGAGTGGCCCGACGTCTGGCCGGGGCTTGCCTCCCACCAGCAGAGCGGCTCCCTTGGCCACCGCATCGTCCACGTGGGCCTGGACCTTCTCCAGGTGGGGCCTGCTGATCATCGAGGAGAGTGCCGAGGAGAAGTCGAACCGGGTGGTCATCTCCAGCTCCCGGGTGTGGGCGACGAGACGATCGACGAACTGGTCACGAATCGCCTCATCGACGTAGACCCTCTCCATGGCGATGCAGAGCTGGCCCCCGTTGGCGAAGATCGCCCTCGAGATCCCGGGTATGGCCTGGTCGAGACGGGCATCGGACATGACGATGGCCGCGTTCTTGCCGCCCAGCTCCATCGAAGAGCCGATGAGACGTCTCCCAGCCTGCTCGGAGACCGATCTCCCCACCGACGTCGAGCCGGTGAACATGACGAAGTCGACCTCGTCGACGAGAGCGGGCCCTAGTTCCTCGCCGTGGCCGGTGACGACCTGGAAGACATCCTCGGGCGCTCCCGCCTCGGTGAGGAGGCGCTTGCCGTAGAGGACCGAGAACGGGGTCTTCTCGTCGGGTTTGACCAAGACGGTGTTCCCCGCGAGCAGGGCGGGCAGGACGTCCGAGATGGAGAGGGTGAACGGGAAGTTCCAGGGAGTGATCGCCCCCACGACCCCAACCGGGTGCCGGTACTCGTAGGCGGTGGTCAGCACCGGGAACGAGACGGCTCTTCGCTTCCGTGCCAGCAGACCGGGGCCCGTCTTCAGGTAGTAATGGGTTGTGGCGACGGTGTCGTAGACCTCCTCGAAGGCGGGTATTCGAGCCTTGCCCGCCTCGAGTTGGATGATGTCCATCGCCACGTCGGCGTGATCGATCAAGAGATCGTGGAACCTGGAGAGGACCCTGGCCCTCTCCCGCACCGGGGTCGCCGCCCAGGTCTCCTGGGCGCGTCGCGCCCTCGCCACCGCGGCGGCCACGTCGTCCGGCGTGCTCGCGGGGACCGTCCCGATCTCGCTCTCGGTGAAGGGGGCGAGGACCGCGATGTTGGCTCCTTCCCGGGACGCCGAGACCTCATCGGCGAGGCTGTCCAAGGTCGCCGACGAGACCCGGGGCGTCAGCCCCGACCCAGCTACCGCGGTCATCCGCCAACCCTAGGAGCGAATTCGTCGCCGAGCCGTGACTCGAGGAAGTGGAGCGTGCGGTCCCACGCCTTCTCGAGGGCGTCCGGGTCGAAGGTCTCCCCGTCCGGCTCGCAGAACCCGTGCCGGGTGCCCGCATAGGTGATGACCTCGACGGGGAGGGACTCGAGTCCCATGGTCGCCTCCATGAACACCGCCTCGTCGTCGGTGATGTAGTCGTCCTCCTCGGCGAAGTGGATCAGATACGACGACCGGGAGCCGGCGAAGTCGATCTGCTGGGTGCCGTAGAAGGAGACCACCGCCCCCACCAGGTCGGCGAGACGAACCGACGCCCACAGCCCCAGGGACCCGCCCATGCCGAACCCGATTATCCCGATCGGCCCCTTGGTGGAACGATCGCTGAGCAGCCGCACCGAGGAGAGCACCAGGGATGCGAGGCGGTCCGGGCTGGCTTCTCCGAGCCGGTCGATGCCCTCCTGCTCGGTGGCGGGCAGCTCACCGAAGTTGATGTCCGGCGCCAGCACGGTGAACCCGTGGTCGGCGAGACGGTCGCAGAGACCCTTCACCGAGGAGGTCAGGCCCCACAGCGAGTGGAGGACGAGGACGCCCGGCCCCGGGCCCTCGTCGCCCTGAACGAAGTAGGCGAGGTCACGTGGCACCCCTCTTAACCTAGGCCTACGCTGGCCTAAATGTCCTCGGCTGTCGAGCCACTCCGGTACCCACATTTCAGATGGCTCTGGGCGGGGAACATCTTCTCCGCGTCCGGAACCTTCGTCCAGTCTGTTGCCGCCTCCTGGCTGATGTTCGAGCTGACCGAGTCGAGCACATGGGTTGGCCTCATCGTCGCCTCGTCGACCCTCCCCCTGCTGTTCTTCTCGCTCACCGCCGGCGCCCTCGCCGACCGCTTCGACCGGGCCCGGCTGATGCTGATCGCCCAGCTGACGATGGGTGGCTCGGCGGCCGTCATGGCCGTGCTCACCTTCCTGGGCTCGATGACCCCGCCGGTCCTCCTCGCACTCGGTCTGCTCCTCGGCACCGGGCTCGCTCTCAACCTCCCGGCGTGGCAGGCGCTTATCCCCGACCTGGTGCCGAGAGGGCTGGTGGCATCGGCCGTGGCCCTCAACTCGGCGGCATTCAACGCGGCGAGGGCGGTCGGCCCGGCCTTGGGCGGCTTCCTCATCGCTCTCTACGGAGCAGGTGCGGGATTCGCCTACAACGCGATCTCCTATGTCGCCATCGTCACGGCGCTCGTCCTGATCGGGCCACGTCTCAGTGCGGAGCTGGCCTCCACTCCGCAATCGATGCGCTCGGCGATCTCCACCGGGATCCGATTCGCCAGGTTCACGCCGGTCTTCCGCAGTGTGCTCTACCTGGTGTCGATCTTCGCCTTCTTCTCGGCGGTGGTGCAATCGATCCTGCCGGTGCACACCGCGTTCCTCGGCGGCGGGGAACTGGCCTTCGGATTCCTCTACGGTGCGATGGGGGCGGGGGCCCTGGCCGGGGCGATGATCCGGCCCCGGCTCGGCCGGTGGATCTCCGGGTCGTGGGTGCCGCACACGATCACCTTCTTCGGGGCCTCGGGGCTCGTCCTCGCTCTCGCCCCCAATCTGGTGGTTGCCGGGATCGGGATGTTCGGCACCGGGATCTTCTGGCTGCTCACCCTGGCGACGCTCAACGCCACGGCTCAGCTGCTCTCCCCGCCCTGGATCCGGGGGCGGGCGATGTCGATCTACAGCCTTGCCTTCGCCGGGGTGATCCCCATCGGCTCCATCGCCGCCGGAGTCGTCGCCGACTCACTGGGGACCACCGCTTCGATCGCCATCTTCTCCTCAGGCGCCCTGGTCCTCGGGCTCCTCGCCCCCAGGTTCCGGGTCCCTCACATCGAGGAGGTGGTGCCGCCCGAGTTCAGCGAGGAGCGCGACGCCCCCGAGCACGACATCGACTCGGCGCCGGGCGGCCCGGTGATCGTGCTCAACACCTGGAGGATCGCCGAATCCGACTTCGTCGAGTTCACCAGGGTGATGAACGAGGTCCGTCGGGTCCGTCTGAGCACCGGGGCGTATAGGTGGCGGCTCTTTCGCAACACGTCAGACCCGACACGTCTGACCGAGTTCATGGCGTTGCACAGCTGGGCGGATCATCTCGACCAGCACCGGCGCATCGACGACGCTGCGGTCGCCCTGCTCCGTCGGGCCCGCTCCTTCGACATCGACGGAGGGCCGACGACGAGGCACCTCATCGCCATCGACGTCGAGGATCCCCCGGACTTCGACAGCCTGGTCGCACGTCACGACCGTCTTCACCAGACCGACGGGTCGATCCCCAAGATCGATCAGGGGCCCTGAGCGATCGCCATCTCCCGCCGGTATTTCTTCCAATCCGACTTCCGAGTCGACCACACCACGTCGGTGGCCAGCGCGGCCGCTCCCACCACCACCAGGCCCCAGAGGGCCCACACCGGCAGGTCGGCGGCGGAAGCGGCGCCGAGGAGGAGGAAGGGCATCAGCTTGGTCACGATCGCCCCGGAGGCGTGCATCCAGGCTCGTCTCGAGGCCGGCGTGCGCAGGTAGCTGGCGTAGTCCAGCTTGATGCCCGGCTGGGGCTGGGTGATCTTGCCGATGAACCAGCCGGTGAATCGCAACCCCAAGAGCCGCCCCACGACGAGATGGGTCGAAGCGTGAGTGGCAACGAGGAGGATCCCCGTGGCCACGTAGAAGACGATCACCGCCGACCAGCCGTCGAGGAAGTACGCCCACCACACGCCGGCGAGCCCGGTGAGCGTGGCCATGGCCACGATGGCAGTCCCCCACCCGAGGGGGACCGACAGGAGGGCCCAGTCGCGATGGGCCCGGGCATCGATCGCGCCGATCCGCTCAGCGTGGAGCTCGACCAGCTCCGGATCGCGTTTGACCTCGTCCACGACCCGCCAGAAGCCGGTGCCGGAGAGACCGCGGCCCTCTGCCAAGGCCCTCTCCGCATTGGCCAGTGTCTCCTCGATCGTGGGGGTCGCCACCAGGCGGAATATAGGTACGGTGCGCGGGTGCAACCGGACGGGACGATCTGGGGTTCTGCGTGGTGATGGAAGATCTCGCCCGGGCACTAGCCACCGATCTCGACTCCGCCTTCCCCACCGTGGTGGATTCGATGAGCGCACAACTGTTCTGGGGTCTGCGACGAATCTGCGGCGACCACCAGGAGGCCGAGGACCTGACCCAGGAGACCTTCATCCGCGCCTACCGCGCCCTGGCGGGATACGACATCGATCGGATCAGGGCCATGGAGCTTCGACCCTGGTTGTGGACCATCGCCATGAACCTGGGCCGGAACCATCTCCGTGATCGCTCACGCCGCCCCACCCTGGTCGAGATGACCGTGGAGACCGGATTGGAGGACCCGGACGTGGCCGATGGCACCGTCTGGGACCGCCGGCTCTCGCTGCTGAGCGAGCCACAACGAACGGCAGTGGTGCTGAGACACGTCGTGGGAATGGGCATCGGCGAGATCGCCACCGTGACGGGCAGGCCCGAGGGAACCGTGAAGGCAGATGTGCATCGGGGGCTCGCCCGACTGCGTCAGACGATCGAGGAGGAGACATGACCATCGAATCACAACTGGAGATGCTGCTCGCAGAGCCACCTGCGGGGATCAGCGAAGGTGTCGCGTTGGGAACCGGGATCGCCCATGGCTACGACATCTACGAATCGGCGATCGGCGAGGTGGTGGTGACCTTCAACACCGTGGGGGTGTCCTCGGTCGACATCGTCGACGGCTTCGCCGAGCGCTTCACCCGGCGTTTCGGCAAGGGCCTCATTCGGGCCGATGCGCCGGCGGCCTGGAGGCATCACATCCCCGAGGCGATCGACCGGGGCACACCCGGGAAGCTCCCCCTCGACCTGAGCTCGGTCACCGGCTTTCAGACCGAGGTGCTGATGACCACGGCCACCATCCCCAAGGGGGAGGTCCGTCCCTACGGCTGGGTGGCCAAGGAGATACACCGGCCCGGTGCGGTGCGGGCGGTCGGCTCGGCAGTGGCTCGTAACCCCGTGCCGCTGATCGTCCCCTGCCATCGCGTCGTGCGAACCGACGGGCACATCGGCAACTACTCCCTCGGCGGGCCTCACTTCAAGGTCGAGCTGCTCGAGCACGAAGGAGCCAGGCCCACGGTCCTCGAGGAGCTCGCCACTCGCAACATCAGAGTCAGGGGCGACGTGGCGTCCGGCGTCTACCACCACCCCACCTGTGGGGAGCTGCGACGGGCCCGGGGCGAGACCACCGACTTCCGCTCGACCGCAGCGGCCGAGACGGCAGGTCTCACCCCCTGCCCGGTCTGCCGGCCCATGGGCTGACGCCCGTTTTCACCCGGAAACGGTCGGGTACGCTCGATCTCGATGCCAGAGACCCCGCCCGTCGAGCAACTCGCCGTCGACACCCTGAAAGCCCTGGCGATGGACGCCGTGCAGAAGGCAAATTCCGGGCATCCGGGGATGCCGATGGGGATGGCCGACATCGCGGTCACGTTGTGGTCCAGGTTCCTGAAGGTCGACCCCGATCACCCCACCTGGCCCGACCGGGATCGGTTCGTCGTCTCCAACGGCCATGGCTCCATGCTGCTCTACGGGCTTCTCCACCTCTCCGGGTTCGACGTCAGCCTCGATGCGATCAAGAACTTCCGGCAGTGGGGATATCACACGGCCGGCCATCCCGAAGTCGACCAGTCCCTGGGGATCGAGACCACCACCGGCCCCCTCGGCCAGGGTTTCGGGACCGCCGTGGGTATGGCCATCGCCGAGGCGCATCTCCGGGCCCGGCTCGGCTCCGATCTGGTCGACCATCACACCTACGCCTTCGTCTCCGACGGCGATCTCATGGAGGGGGTGAGCAGCGAGTCGGCGTCGCTCGCCGGCAGCTTCGGATTGGGCCGGCTCATCTACTTCTACGACGACAACGAGATCTCGATCGACGGCTCCACCGACATCACGTTCCTCGAGGACGTTCCCCGGCGCTTCGACGCCTTCGGCTGGCACACGGTGGAGATCGACGGGCACGACCGCGGCGCCGTCGCCGAGGCCGTCGAGGCGGCGCTGAAGGAGGAGGACCGGCCGTCACTCATCGACTGCCACACCCACATCGCCCACGGCGCCCCCACCCTCGAGGGCACTGCCAAGGCTCATGGCAACCCATTGGGCGAGGAGGAGTTGACCAAGGCCAAGGAGGCCATGGGCTACCCCACCGAGCCGGCGTTCTGGGTCGACGAGTCGGTGTACGAGTTCTTCGGTCAGGCGATGGAGAGAGGCCGCGCTGCCCGTAAGGAGTGGAAGGCCCGTTTCGACGCCGCCGACACCGCCGAATGGGAGGCGATGCACTCGGCGCCTCCGATCAGACTCGACGGCCCCGTCTTCGAATCGGGAGAGGGGCTCGCCACCCGGGCCTCTTCCGGGCAGTTGTTCTCCGAGATCGCCGCGAAGGTCCCCGGCTTCATCGGTGGCGCCGCCGACCTCGTCGAGTCGACCAAGACGGTGATCGAGAAGGGCCGGCTGTTCTCCCGGGAGGATCCTGCCGCCAGGGACATCGCCTTCGGGATAAGGGAGCACGCCATGGGCACCGCCGTCAACGGCATGGCGCTCCACGGCGGCCTCCGGCCGTATGGCGCCACCTTCTTCGTGTTCTCCGACTACATGCGGCCGGCGGTGCGGCTCTCCGCCCTGATGCAGGCCCCGTCGATCTGGGTCTGGACCCACGACTCGGTCTTCCTCGGGGAGGACGGGCCGACCCATCAGCCCATCGAGCATCTCGCGTCACTGCGGGCAATGCCCAACATCTGGGTCATCCGTCCCGCCGACGCCCACGAGGTGGTCTCGGCATGGGAGGTCGCCCTCAACCGAAACGACGGGCCGGTGGCACTGGTGCTGACGCGGCAGAACGTGCCGACGCTCGAAGGCACCGGCGAGATCACCCGTGGCGGCTACGTCGTGCGGGGCGGCGACGACGTGACCCTGATCGCCACGGGCTCCGAGGTCTCCACCGCAGTCGGAGCGGCAGACCTCCTCGAAGGCGACGGGGTCTCGGCGCGGGTGGTCAGCCTGCCCTGCTGGGAGCTGTTCCAGGCACAACCCGCCGACTATCGCCGGGAGATCCTGGGGTCTTCGCCCCGGGTGTCGATCGAGGCCGCGGCAACCTTCGGCTGGGAGCAGATCGTCGGCCAGGACGGGCTCGTCCTGGGCATCGACCACTTCGGCGCCTCGGCCCCGGCCGAGGTGATCGCCGAGCAGTTCGGCTTCACCCCCGACGCCGTGGCGGCAAAGGTGAAGGCTCACCTCGGTAAGTGAACCGCACCGCGGACATCGTCATCGTCGGCGCCGGGATCGCCGGGGTCTCCGCCGCCTACCACCTCGCGGTAAGGCATCAAGCGGGCAGCGTGACGATTCTCGACCCGAGGGCACCTCTCACCCTCACCTCCGACAAGTCGACGGAGTGCTATCGGAACTGGTGGCCCGACGCACCCATGGTCGGGCTCATGAACCGCTCCATCGACCTCTTCGAGGAGCTGGCAACCGTGACCGAGTTCGGCCTCAATCGGAACGGATACCTGTTCGTCACCGGTGAGTCATCGCAGCTGGCGTCGATGACGGCGCAGGTGGAGGCGATCCGGCCCCTCGGAGCCACAGCCGATGTGTTGACCGCACCCGGTCTCCAGTCGCAGCACCCGTTCCTCACCGACCGGGCGGTGGGTGGCCTCTTCATCGACCGCGCCGGGTGGCTCCGTGCCCAGGACCTGGGTCGCTGGATGCTGGACCGGGCCCGGGAGCGAGGAGCCGAGCTGGTGCCGGGATCGGTGACCTCGATCCGGCCGGGCTCGGTGGGCCTCTCCGACGGGACCGCCATCTCGGCGCCGGTGACCGTCGTCGCCGCCGGGCCGATGTCGGCTCAGGTGGCGAGTCTCGCCGGGCTCGATCTGCCCCTCTTCTCCGAGCTCCATCTCAAGGTGGCCTTCAAGGACCATCTCGGGGTGATCCCCCGCGATGCCCCGATGACGATCTGGAGCGACCCGCAGAGCATCGACTGGAGCGAGGAGGAGCGGCAGGAGCTGGAGTCGATGGGGCGTCACGACGTGCTGGGAGAGATGCCGATCTTCTGTCATTTCCGTCCCGAGGGAGGGTCCGAGTCGCCCTACGTCCTCGCCCTCTGGGAGTATCACGGACAGGTTCTCGAGCCGACCTGGCCACTTCCCGAGGATCCTCTCTACCCGGAGGTGGTGATGCGAGGTCTCACCACCATGGTCCCGGGTCTCGAGGTCTACCGGGACCGGCTCCCCGAGTCGGTCGTCGACGGTGGCTACTACACCAAGACCACGGAGAACCGTCCCCTCATCGGACCGTCGGGCATCGAGGGAATCCAGCTCCTCGCCGGCTTCTCCGGGTTCGGCGTGATGGTGTCCGCCGGCGCCGCCGACCTCCTCGCCAGGCACATCCTCGGTCTCGACCTCCCCGACTACGCCCCCGCCTTCCTCCTCGACCGCTACACCGACCCGGATTACCTGGCCGGCCTAGCGACGGTGGAGTCGGGCCAGCTCTGAGCCAAAGCGCTCCCTACGAGAACTTGGTCTTGGGACGCTCCTGGAGGACCTCGTCGACGTAGACGTCGACTCTCTCGTTGTAGAAGGAGACCAGGCCCATGATCTTCTGCGACTCGGGGAAGGCGGCGTCGTACGCCCAAGCGATGTCCGGATAGGTCTCGCCGTTGACGGTGAGGCTCCAGTACCGAGCAGTGCCCTTGTACGGGCACTGGGTTGCCTTCTCCGTCGGGGTGAGCAGGTCCATGCGGATGTCGGTCTTGGGGAAGTAGTACCTGGTGGGCAATGCGGTCTCGAAGAGGAACGAGGCATGTGTGGAATCGGCCACACTCACGCCGTCCACCTCGACTCGAACCCGGCGCCCCGAAGCCAGGATGTCGATCCGGGTGTAGGGATCACGGGCGTGGACGAAGACCTCCTCGTCCTCCTCGAACCAGTGGTCCATCGTCTTCCAGACGAAGGCGTAATGCCCGGACAGCTCTTCCAGATCGGGGTAGCCATATGCGGCCCCGGTGGCGCCGTCAGCGGTCACCGAGAACTGACTGGCCTCCCCCAACCTCGTTCGCCTGGTCTCCCCGGTCTGCGCCACCAGCTCGATGCTGACGTCGTCCTCCGGGAAGAAGTAGGTCGGGAAGAAGGGGCTCTCCCAGACGAGGAGCGGAGAGAGGGTGTCGGCGATGAACCTGCCCCCGAGCATGACGCGTACCCGTCGTGTTCCCCGCTCGACGCGCGGTCCCTCGCTATCTGTCATCACCCCGGGCAACCACCGCCGCGGCCGACCGATTCCCTCAGTAGACGACGATCGTATCGAGCGAGCCGGTGATCGCCAGCCTTCGAGCGTCCCAGTACTCGGCGAAGCGGATCGACAGGGCCTTGGGCTCCTCGGCATACACCCGTCGTCCCAGGATCTCACCCGCTGCCTGCAATTCGGAGCGACGCTGATGGGCCAGCGCCCGGAACAGCGAGCGCTCCCGGGGGTCGGGGCACAGGTCGGAGCGGGTCTCCAGGAGGCCGACCAGGTCGGCGAGGTCGTTGTCCTCGCCGAGGATGTTGCCCAGCCTGTCGAGGGTCATCGCCGTCCCGACGACGACCTCCGGCCACAGCGGGGCGAGGAACTCCATCTGGTGACGGAGGTCCTTGACCCGCTTGCGCCAGTTGTGGAAGTCCCCCGGACCGGCCCGGCGATAGGCGGTGGCCATGCTGTGCCGTCCCCGACCGTAAGTGGCATCCAGACCCGTGCCCAACGCGTCGAAGGAGTCGCGGATCCCCAACCCGTAGACCTCCCTCGCCTCCGGGTCCGTCGGCCACGAAGAGTATCGGTGATACGCCCGCTCCAGCCCGCGCACCACCCGGCCGACCACGTTGGGGTCCTCCATGGTGTTGAGCTCGGTCAGGTCGCGCCGGCGGGTCAGCCGCTCGATCATCTCGGTGAAGGTGTCCTCGGCGAGCAATTGGCCGTAGATCGTCTGAATGGACAAGGCGGCGTTGAGGACACCTTGCGCCATCCGCACCTCGGACACCAGCCGGGCCGTGTTACCGAGCGACTCGTCCTCGAACGTGTAGATCCGATCGGGGATCTCCCCACGCACCAGACGGAGGAGGGCGCGCACCCTCTTGATCGCCTTCCGTGACTCGTGCACAGCCCGACCGAAGGTGAGGTTCTCGTCGAAGTAGCGGCCGGCGGCGAGCTCGAGCTGCTCCATGGTCACCCGCTTGACCCCTGCTCCCAGGGGCTCCGACTCACCGAGTTGCAGATCGATGTCGAATGCCGCCAGACGATGATCCCCTGGCGGGGTGGTGGCCAGAGTGGTCACTTGGGCAGCGTAATGTCGCGGGCCGTGAGATCCGCGGGTCTTCTCCCCTACCGGAGAGCGTCGGCGCTCGAGGTCCTCATCGCCCATCCCGGCGGCCCCTTCTGGCAACGTCGCGACGACGGGGCGTGGTCGGTCATCAAGGGGGTCATCGACGAGGACGAGCCCGACGAGGTGGCGGCTGCCCGGGAGTTCACCGAAGAGACCGGATGGAGTCTCCCCGAACAGGAATGGCTGCCTCTCGGCGACACCCGGCTCAAGTCGGGGAAGGTGGTGGTCGCCTGGGCGGTGGAGTTCGAGCCGGATCTGGGGAGCTTCCTGCCGGGCACGTTCCAGCATCTGGGACGGGAGTATCCCGAGATCGATCGTGTCGAGTGGTTCCCGACCGGGGCCGCGCGCCGCAAGCTGAACCCGGCCCAGACCGTGTTTCTCGATCGGTTAGAGGCCCACCTGGGCTTGAATGGGCACGAGGAGCAACGATGACAGACATGCCGAAGACCGAATCCGAGTGGCGGGAGAGGCTCAGCCCCGAGCAGTACCAGGTTCTGCGGCAGGGAGCGACCGAACGCGCCTTCACCGGCAGGTTCTGGGACAGCAAGGCCGAGGGCGTCTACCGATGCGCCGGCTGCGGGGAGAAGCTGTTCTCCTCCGACACCAAGTACGAGTCGCACAGTGGCTGGCCCAGCTTCTTCCAGCCGCTCACCGAAGATGTCATCGCCGAGGAGGACGACCGCTCGTACGGAATGGTCCGCACCGAGATCAAATGCGCCAACTGCGGCGGGCATCTCGGCCATGTCTTCGATGACGGGCCACAGCCCACCGGCCTGCGCTACTGCGTCAACTCGGCGTCGCTCGAGCTCGAGGAGGGCTCAGCGCCCTAGCCCCGGACCTCGTCGATCACCTCGACCAGCCCGGGCTCGTCGGCGCCTGTTGGGATCTCCCCGATCCGGATCCGACTCCGGATCAGACCGTCGGTCACCAGAGGGACCGGCTCGACCTCACGGATCAGGCGCAGCACCGCCTCGTTGGCGGCCTGGGTCTCGAAGCAGAGCTCATGGATTCCGTCGGCGCGGGCCACCGCGACCAGCGCCCGAAGCAGGCAGGAGCCGACGCCGCGATGCTGCATCGCGTCGAGGACGGTGATGGCGAGCTCGGCGCAGGCATCCTCCGTAGGGACGATGTAACGCCCCACTCCCGCCACGTCATCGCCGATGGCAGCGCCCCAGGCAACGTGGTGACGCTGATCCACGTCGCTCAGGTAGTCGAGCTCGCGCTGGGTGAGACTGGACACACCCTGTCCGAATCGGGCGAATCTGCTCTCCAACGACAACTCGTCGATCCCTCTCTCGAAGAACTCGCGATCCGTCTTGAGCACCGGGCTCAGGGTCAAGGTCGCTCCGTCGGGAAGTGACATCTCGTATTTGGGGCGCTCGGCGGGAATCACGATCTTCATGACGCGGACCACATTGAAGTCGACTCGCCATGCCGCGGAACCAGGTCGGGCCCGGGGTAACTTCAGCGGTCATGGCACGGAGGCGATTGGCCACGGCTACATCCGAGTTCGGCTCGGGCAAGCGGGAGTCACACGACTCCACCGGCTTCTATGAGCGCTTCGCCTCGCCTCTCCTGTCGGCAGACGAGCGTGTCGAGAGCCCGGTCGTCGTCGACGAGCTGTTCTGCGCCGACGCCCGCACCATGGGCCAGCACCAGGTGGCCGACCGCTCGGTCGCGCTGGTGGTGACCTCTCCTCCGTACTTCGCCGGGAAGGAGTACGAGACCGACCTCGCCGCCGGTCACGTCCCTTCCAGCTACGTCGAGTACCTCGAGATGCTCCACGACGTGCTCGCCGTGTGTCTCCACAAGCTGGAGCCGGGCGGCCGGATGGCGGTGAACGTGGCCAACCTGGGTCGCAAGCCATACCGGTCCCTCTCCGCCGACGTCATATCCATCCTCCAGGACGACCTGGGCATGCTCCTGCGTGGCGAAGTCATATGGCAGAAGGCACGCGGAGCAGGGGGGAGCTGTGCCTGGGGCTCCTACCGATCACCGCAGAACCCGGTGCTTCGAGACGTGACGGAGCGCGTGATCATCGCATCGAAGGGGCGGTTCGACCGTGCCCTGCGGCGCCCCGAGCGGGAGAAGGCGGGACTGCCGCACGAGGCCACCATCGACACCGAGGAGTTCCTGGAGGCGACGCTCGACATCTGGGAGCTGCCCTCGGCCAGCGCCACCCGTGTCGGTCACCCCGCCCCCTTCCCGGTGGATCTGCCCCGCCGTCTCATCGAGCTCTACACCTACAAGGGAGATCTGGTGCTCGACCCGTTCATCGGGTCGGGGACCACGGCGGTGGCGGCGGTGAAGACCGGTCGCCACTACGTCGGATACGACACACAGCAGCACTATCTCGACCTCGCCGCGGAGCGGGTCACGGCTGCCCGATCGTGACCACCAGGATCCTCGCCGTCTGTGCCGGCAACATCTGCCGGTCCCCTGCCGCCGAGGCGGCGATACGGGTCGCCGCGGAGCGACGCGGCCTCCCGGTGGAGGTCGACTCGGCCGGTACCGGCGCCTGGCACGTGGGCAGCCCACCACACGATCGGTCCGTGGCGGCGGGGCGTCGGGCCGGGCTGGCCATCGACGGGCGGGCGCGACGGATCAACAAGGCCGACTTCGAGCGATTCGACATGATCCTGGTGATGGATCGGGCCAA
Source organism: Acidimicrobiia bacterium (assembly GCA_035550735.1). GTDB lineage: Bacteria > Actinomycetota > Acidimicrobiia > Spongiisociales > ZC4RG35 > JANQRA01. The sequence goes on from DASZOM010000017.1 coordinate 89,476, forward strand.
TCTGCGCGAAGTGCTCGAGATCGCCCCCCGTCTCGAGGACCGGGCGAAAGTCCGGTTGTTCCGGACCTTCGACCCGGACACGGACTCCGACGAGGTGCCCGACCCGTATGGTGGGAGCGACGCGGACTACGACCGGGCCATCCGCCAGGTCATGGCGGCTGCCGAAGGTCTCGCCGACTCACTCTCCTCACTCGCCACGCAGAATGGCGCGCCCTCGCCTTAGGAAGTCGAGTACGGTCGCCTCGGGGTCGTCGCCCTCCGTCAGGGCGGAGTAGGGGAGACTCGACCCGTTGAAGTGGGGGTCGTTCCAGTAGGGATCGTCACGGTCGATCTCCCCCCAGGCCGACACATAGAAGTACGGCTCGGCATGATTCGGGTCACCGGGTGACGCCCCATAGCTGGCTCTGCGCCCGAGATCCTCGGCACCCAGCTCGATGGCCGGGTCGAAGTGCTCGGGCCAGAGCTGTACCTCACTGACCTCTTCATCCGGCCCGGCATGCGCCCTCAGCTCCCCGAGGACGGCGGAACCGAATCCGAACCAGTGGGCGAGCACCCGCGCCGACTCCTCGTCGACCTGGAGCGTCTCGTCGGGGTCCATGGGCTCCAACGGGTCCCGGAACTTCTGGAACCAGTCGACGCGATAGTCCACACCGAAGAAGCGGGCAGCCTCCCTCACCGTGGTGATGATCTGTGTCGCGCTCCGGTCCCGCTCCTCGAGCACGAGGGAGAGGCCTTCCACACGTGCCACCTTGCCCTCGTATTCGGGTGTGCCGAATCCGCCTGGTGTCGCCCGCAGCCCCATCCTCCCGGTGACCTGGTAGCGCGCCGGGCTCATGGCGAAGAACGCCACCTGATGGAGGGCGTTGCGGGTGGCGACGAACTCGGCCGGCAGCTCGGGCAGTCGAGAGCCCCTCACTCCTGTCCAGTCGTCGCGGTCGAAGCTCTCCGCCATGTGGCGGCAGCGAGGATGGCGCCGCCCAGGACCCCGGCCAGCCAGATCAGGGCGCCGACACGGCCGTCCCAGTCCCAGGGCAGGCCGATCACCTCGTCCAGCGAGTACTCGCCCGGGCCGAGGATGGCGATCACCAAGGCGACCACCGCCAGGGTCGCGACATACTCGTAGCCCTCGTCGGGGCGATGGAAGACGAAGAAGCCTGCGAAACGATGGATCGCCCAGAAGGCCATGAACATCGTGGCCGCCAACCCGGCGGCCGCCACCGGAGTGAACAGCCCGACGATCAGCCCCAGCCCGATGGCCAGCTCGTTGCCGGCGGACATCCGGGCGTGCAGCCGGGCGGGGCGAAATCCAACCTTGGCGAACCAGCGCTCCGTGCCCTCGAGGTTGCGGGCGTGATTCAGCCCGTGGGCGAGCATCACCACACCTGCCCAGGCCCGAAGGATCAGCATCGCGGCGTCGATCATTTCCGTCCCTTCTCTGTGCCGGAATCCTCGGCTCCTTGCCCGGTTCGAGCCTCCACCATGCGACGGTATCGCCAGACGAGCAGCCCCGCACCACCGAGGATCAAGCCCGTTGCCGTGGCGAGCACGCCACCGGGCGACACGATGGCACCGGGTGACTCCACTGCGACGGGGAGGGTGGTGTTGCCCGGCGCCGCCGTGGTCGTGGGTGGGATGGTGGTTGGCGCCGGGATGGTCGTGGTCGATGCCGGGATGGTCGTGGTCGTTGGGGGCACGGTCGTCGTGGTGGCAGGTGTGGTCGTCGTGGTTGTCGTCGAGGTGGTGCTCGTGGTGGTGGTAGTGGTGTTGGGCGCGGCCGTGGCCGGCGGCGACCCTCCGGCGCGTGTCGCCTCGACGTCGGCGCGCAGGCTCCCGGTCACGTACGAATAGAGATGGTCCCCGGGACAGCTGGTCTGGCTCATGTCCCGGTGCCCGGCGATGGTCGGCGTGGTCACCTCGGTGCCTGCGGCCCAGCGATTCGAGCCCCGTGAGGTGAAGGTGACCTCGACCCCGGGGGCGGTCGACACCCCGTACCGGTCGGCCAGCCAGGCGAGGACACCGACCAGGGCGCTCTGCGCCGCCGCGGTGGGCGCAACCGCATTGGTGTCGCCGATGAGACACACGAGCTGGGTGAATCCCTGGTTGCCCCCAGTGGCGTCGCCGGCCACCGGGCCATCGATGCTGCCCTGTCGGCCCTCCCAGATCCCGCCGGCCGAGTCGATCACGAAGTTGTAGGCGATGTCGTTCCATCCCCGGCCAGTGGTGTGGAACTCGAACCAGCCACGGAGGATCCCGGGCACGTCGGCCGGGTCGTGCCCGTTGTGCGAGGCGGAGTGATGGACGATGAGGAACTTCACGTCCTCCGACGAGAGTGGTCCGACCGGTTGGAGATCGGCTCCCCAGCTCTCCCTGGGGTTGATCGAGAGGCCCCGAGCGGGTGGGGCGGGCATGCCCCCGGCCACTGCGAGCCCTGCTGCGGCGGCGCCGATGAACTGGCGACGGGTCAGCCGGTGCACCCCCAAACCCTATATTTGACGGTCGTGATGTCTACGGTTCATCGCTCATGAGCAGCTGGACTGAAGGCGCGCTCGCCCTGTTGATCGTGGTCGGGCTGGGCATCGGGTTGTTCCTATTCACCGGCCAGGGGCTCGGCGACGGTGCCACCGATCCCACCACCCAGGTGATAACGGTGGATCCGGCTGCGGCGGAGCGGGGACAGGTGCTCGCCGAAGGGCAGGGATGTCTCCAGTGCCACACCGTCGACGGCAGACCGGGGTCGGGGCCGACCTGGAAGGGTCTGGCCGGCTCGACCCGCCCACTCGTCTCCGGCGAGGAGGTGGTGGCAGACGACGCCTACCTGTTCAACTCGATCGTCGACCCGGGCTCGCAGGTGGTGGATGGCTACGAGCCGATCATGCCCGAATTCTTCGCCGACCAGCTCGACGAACAGCAGATCACAGATCTGGTCGAGTTCATAAAGAGCCTGGCTGCCTGACGAATCCGGGGCTTTTCCCTCCCACAAGTTGATACAACCACACTCAGGTTGTAACATCTGTGGAGACTCAAACCTGGATCATGGAAGGATTCTGAAATGGCACGCGCCGTCGGCATCGACCTGGGCACCACCAACAGTGTTATCGCCGTCCTCGAAGGTGGCGACCCCACCGTCGTCCCCAACGCGGAAGGTGGTCGCACCACCCCTTCGATCGTCTCCTTCAAGGAGGGCGAGGTCCTCGTTGGGGAGGTGGCCAAGCGTCAGGCGATCACCAACCCCGATCACACGGTCCGCTCGGTGAAGCGTCACATCGGGACCGACTGGTCCATCGAGATCGACGACAAGAGCTACACCGCACAGGAGATCTCCGCCCGCATCCTGATGAAGCTGAAGCGGGACGCCGAGGCATACCTGGGGGACACGGTCACCGATGCGGTGATCACCGTCCCCGCCTACTTCAACGACGCCCAGCGGACCGCCACCAAGGAGGCCGGACAAATCGCCGGGCTCAACGTGTTGCGCATCATCAACGAGCCGACCGCGGCTTCCCTGGCCTATGGCCTGGACAAGAGCTCCGACGAGACCATCCTGGTCTTCGACCTCGGCGGCGGGACCTTCGACGTCTCGGTGCTCGAGATCGGCGAAGGTGTCTTCGAGGTCAAGGCGACCTCGGGTGACACCCAACTCGGTGGCGACGACTGGGACCAGGCTGTCATCGAGTGGCTGGTGAAGAGTTTCAAGGACGACCACGGTGTCGACCTCTCCAAGGATCGCATGGCCAGCCAGCGTCTCAAGGAGGCGGCTGAGAAGGCCAAGATCGAGCTCTCCTCGGTGTCCGAGACCGAGGTCAACCTGCCCTTCATCACCGCGACCGACGCCGGCCCGCTGCACATGCAGTACAAGCTGACGCGGTCCGAGTTCCAGAAGCTCACCGAGGACCTCCTGGAGCGGACCAGGCGCCCGTTCGAGCAGGCGATCAAGGACGCCGGGATCAAGGTCGACGAGATCGACCATGTGGTCCTGGTCGGTGGCTCCACCCGCATGCCCGCGGTCCAGGAGTTGGTGCAGAGGCTGACCGGCAAGGAGCCACACAAGGGAGTCAACCCGGACGAGGTGGTGGCGGCGGGCGCCGCGATCCAGGCCGGTGTCCTCAAGGGCGACGTCAAGGACATCCTCCTGCTCGACGTCACTCCCCTGACCCTGGGGATCGAGACCAAGGGCGGTGTGATGACTCGAATGATCGAACGCAACACCACCATCCCCACCAAGCGGTCGGAGATCTTCACCACCGCAGAGAACAACCAGCCCGAGGTCGAGATCCACGTCCTCCAGGGCGAGCGGACGATGGCTGCCGACAACAACAGCCTGGGCAAGTTCCGTCTCACCGGCATCCCGCCGGCACCGATGGGAGTCCCCCAGATCGAGGTCACGTTCGACATCGACGCCAACGGCATCGTCCATGTCAACGCCAAGGACCTGGCCACCAACAAAGAGCAGAAGATGACCATCACCGGCGGCACCGCGCTCGCCCAGGATGACATCGACCGCATGGTCAAGGACGCCGAGGCGTACGCCGAAGAGGATGCCCGTCGCCGTGAGGCCGTGGAGACGCGCAACCAGGCCGAGCAGCTGGTCCATCAGACCGACAAACTCATCGAGGAGTCCGGGGAGCAGATGACCGACGAGGAGAAGAGCTCGGTCGAAGCCACCAAGAGCGCCCTCAACGAGGTTCTCGGACAGCCCGATGCCGAGACGGACGAGATCAGGGCGAAGATGGACGAGCTGGTGTCGGCGAGCCAGGCGATGGCGACCCGTCTCTATCAGCAGGCCGCCCAGCAGCAGGCAGCCGCGGGCGGCGCCGACGGGGAGACGACCGAGGACGACGACGTCGTCGAGGCCGAGATTGTCGATGAGGATGAGTGACTCCGAGACGGAGACGACCGAGCAGGTAGTCGAGGCCCTGCCGATCGAGGAGGCGGCCCACGCCGACCCTCACGACCTGGGTCTCGAACTGCCCGCGGACAAGGACGAGGCGATCCAGCTGCTGCTCGACGAGTTGCAGGTCGCTCGGGAGGAGGCCGGGTCCTATCTGGGCGACCTGAAACGCGTGGCGGCCGATTTCGACAACTATCGGAAACGCACCACCCGGGACTCCGCCACAACCCTCGACCGTGCCACCGAGAAGGTGGTTCACGGGCTGATGCCGGTGCTGGACAGCTTCGACGCGGCGTTGGCCGCCGAGCCCAGAACCGACACGGAGAGGCAGTTGTACTCCGGCATGCTCAACACCCGTGAGCTCCTCCTCGGCGCACTGGAGAAGGAGGGCCTCGAGGTGATACCCACGATCGGGGAGGACTTCGACCCCGAGATCCACGAGCCGGTGGGCGCCCCGGAGAGTCCCGGTCGGCTCATCGTGGCTGAGGAGCTGCGACGTGGCTACAGGTTGAGAGGGAAGGTGCTGAGGGCCGCCCTGGTAGCCCTCGAGACACAGTCATGAACCGCGATTGGGTGGAGAAGGACTTCTACTCGATCCTCGGTGTGCCCGACACCGCCACCGCCGAGGAGATCAAGAAGTCGTACCGGAAGCTGGCCCAGAAGCATCACCCCGATGCCAACCCGGGCGATGCCGCAGCCGAGGAGCGTTTCAAGGAGATCTCCGAGGCGTATTCGATCCTGTCCGATGCCGAGCAACGCAAGGAGTACGACCAGGTGCGCCGTCTCGCCGCCAGCGGTGGCTTCCAAGGGTTCGGTGGCCGAGGAGGCTTCGGCGGCCAGCAGGTCCGGGTGGAGGACTTGCAGGACCTGCTCGGTGGATTCGGCGGGTTCAGCGACCTGTTCGGATTCGGCTCACAACGCTCCCGCTCAGGCCCGTCGAGAGGGGCCGACCTGGTCACCGACCTCTCCATCGGGTTCGAGGACGCGGCGTTCGGCATCACCACCGAGGTCAACTTGGACGGAGCCGCCCCCTGCTCGCGCTGCGGCGGGTCAGGAGCCGAGCCGGGCACCTCTGTCGTCACCTGCCCCACTTGCGGCGGCCGCGGCATGGTCGCCCAGAACCAGGGTCTCTTCTCCTTCTCACAGGCCTGTCCGCAATGTGGGGGCTCGGGTCGCCTCATCGAGACTCCATGCGCCCAGTGCCGCGGGTCGGGGGTGGAGAACCGTCGTCGCAAGGTCAAGCTGAAGGTGCCGGCGGGGGTCAAGGACGGTCAGACACTCCGGGTCAAGGGCAAGGGCGCCCCGGGATCGTTCGGCGGTCCTCCCGGCGACCTGATGGTGCGAATCCGGGTGGCACCCAGCAAGACCTTTGGGCGCAAGGGCAACGATCTCACCGTCAAGGTGCCAATCACCTACACCGAGGCCGCCCTTGGCACCAAGATCGACGTGCCCACCCTCAACGGCGGGGTCAAGGTCAAGATCCCGTCGGGCACGCCCTCGGGCAAGACCTTCCGGGTGCGGGGCCAGGGCATCGTCCCGAGTCAGGGCCGTCCCGGGGACCTGCTGGTCACCGTGGAGGTCGCAGTGCCCAAGAAGGTGAGCAAGGACGAGAAGAGGCTTCTCGAGGAATTGGCCGCGCATGAGACCGACGACATCAGGTCGCATCTGAGATGATTGGAGTGACGCATGACTGATTCCCAGCGAGCAGTGTTCGTCATCTCGGTTGCCGCCGAGCTGGCCGGCATGCACCCGCAGACACTTCGCATCTACGAGCGAAAGGGTCTGATCGACCCCTTCCGCACCCCGGGCGGCACCCGCCGCTACTCACAGGAGGACATCGAGCGTCTCCAGCTGATCCAGGAGATGACAACCCAGGGCATGAACCTCGAAGGTGTCCGTCGTGTCCTCGCCCTCCAGGAGGAGAACAAGCGGCTGAAGCGCAAGCTGGATCGTCTCCGTGACAAGATCGAGGATCTCGAAGAGGCTGCCGAGAGGGCGAGCCGCTCCGAGATCGTGCTTCGCAGCCAGATCAGGACCGTCTACGGCAGGGACGTTTGATGGCAGAGTCGTACGAGGGGGCGGTGCGAATACTCGGCGACGACGGGATCCTGCTCACCACCGGTATCGCCTCCCTCGAGACCGATCACGAGCTGGGTACCTGGAAGGGCGTGCTCCAGACCCTCAACGGCACGGCGGTGGCGGGGAAGGCATTGGTCGTCAACATCGAGATCCCTGATCAGGGGACGGGAAAGGCCCAGCTCGTCCCCCAGGGAGTGGTGGGCGAGAAGGCGACCTCGATGGTCACCGGGCTCGGCCCCCAGCCGTTCTAGGCCTGAGCCGGCAACACCGCCTGGGTCTGCGTGGTGCGGGTGACCAGCCGACCCTCTTCGTCGGTGGCGTCGGTCTGGACCACGATCACGGTGCGACCGACGTGTACCGGGGTCGCCTCGAAGCTGACCTCGCCGGCCCGGACCGGGCGGAAGAAGTTCGTCTTCGACTCGATGGTCGAGGTGGTCCCACCCTCGGGAAGGTTGTAGAAGGCGCACAGGGCGCCTACAGAGTCGGCCACCGCCATCAGGTAGCCGCCGTGGAGGACTCCCCCGGCAGTGCAATACCCGCTCTTCCATCTCCCGCGGGCAGTCACCCCGCTAGGCCCGGCCGCGTCGACCTCGACGCCCAGCATCTCGGTTAAGGGCATCTGCTGGTGGGTTAGGGCAGTCACTTCGCGATCGGTCATGACGTCAGGGTACGCGGGGTTGACATATATCTATATGGTTATATATTTGCAGTCATGGCGAGAGCCGCTACCACCACCGACGCCTTCAACGCCGTGGCCGAGCCGCGACGGAGGGAGATCCTCGACGTCCTGGCCGACGGCGAGCGAACGGTCAATGAGATCGTCGAGATGGTGGGTTTGTCCCAGCCCCTGGTTTCCAGGCACCTCCGGATCCTCCGACAGGTGGGTCTGGTCAGGTCGAGGGCGATGGGGCGCAACCGGTTTTACCGGCTCGATGCCACGGCGCTGCAGCCCATCCACGCCTGGGTGACCGAGTACGAGAGACACTGGAACGAGAGGCTCGACCGCCTGGACAGCTATCTCGACGATCTACAGAGAGAGGAAACGCAATGAAGACCATCGACAGGACGGGCACCGCCTCGGTGACCTTGCCCTCCGACACGGAGATCCTGATCACGAGGGAGTTCGACGCCCCCGCCGAGCTGGTGTTCGACGTCTGGACGACACCCGAGCACGTGCGCAACTGGTGGGGTTGGGAGTCGGATCCGATGACCGTGTGCGAGATCGACCTCCGGGTCGGGGGCACCTGGCGGTTCGTCTCGGTGAACGAGGGGTTCGGCGAGGTCGACTTCTATGGGGAGTACAAGGAGATCGACCGACCGCACCGTCTCGTCTCGAGCGAGATCTTCGCCCCCTACCCCGACTCACCGGCCCTAAACACGATGACCCTCGAAGAGCGGGACGGCGTCACCACCATGACCCTGCTCGTCCAATACGAGACTCAGGAGGCGCGCGACGCCACCATCGCCTCGGGGATGGAGTCGGGTCTGCAACACAGCCTTGACCGGATCGATGCGATCCTGGCCGGCGAACAGGGCAGGGCCTCCTGATGGTGGAAATGCGTCTGGAGCTGGTGTTGCTGCCCGTGGCGGACGTGGACCGCTCGAAGCAGTTCTATCAGCAGGTCGGCTTCCACCTCGACGTCGACCACGCTCCGAGCGACGAGTTCCGGGTGGTGCAATTGACACCACCCGGCTCGTCCTGCTCGATCACCTTCGGTGTCGGTCTCGGCATCGGAGAGCCGGGAACCATCAAGGGCGTCCACCTAGTGGTCGCCGACATCGAGGAGGCGGTGTCCGAGCTCTCGGAGCGTGGGATCGAAGTCGATCCGATCCGTCACATGGGCCCGGAGGGATGGGTGGACGGGCCCCATCCGGAGCGGATCAAGTACGGCAGCTTCTCCGGCTTCAGCGACCCCGATGCCAACACCTGGGTCATCCAGGAGGTCGGTCGGGACTAGCGCCGTAGGGGCGTGAAGCCGGGAAGCCCGGGGCATCAGCCCAGGGTGAGCTCGCCGTCCTCGACCATGACCTTGACCGTGTCACCCTCGGTGAAGCGGCCATCGAGGATCGCGATTGCGATCGGGTCGGCGAGGTCCTTCTGCAGCACCCGCTTCAGCGGACGGGCCCCGTAGACGGGGTCGTAACCACGCTCGGCGAGCAGGTCCAGCGCCTCACCGGTGACGGCGAGGTCCATCCCCCGGTCGGCCAGCCGGTCGCGCAGCGACCCCATCTGGATCTCGACGATGTGGCGCAGGTCTTCGCGGCTCAGCTTGTCGAAGACGATGACGTCGTCGATGCGGTTGAGGAACTCGGGTCGGAACGCCTCGCGGACCGCACCCAGCACCCGCTCCTCGACGACCTCTCTGGGCAGCTCGGGGTCGATGAACTGAGAACCGAGGTTGGAGGTCATGATCAGCACGACGTTGGTGAAATCCACCGTGCGTCCCTGTCCATCGGTGAGACGACCGTCGTCGAGAAGCTGTAACAGGACGTTGAACACCTCAGGATGCGCCTTCTCCACCTCGTCGAGGAGGACCACCGAGTAGGGACGACGCCGCACCGCCTCGGTCAGCTGGCCGCCCTCGTCATAACCGACGTAGCCCGGGGGCGCCCCGATGAGACGGCTCACCGAATGCTTCTCCATGTACTCGGACATGTCGATGCGGACCATGGAGCGCTCGTCGTCGAAGAGGAACCCGGCGAGGGCCCGGGCGAGCTCGGTCTTGCCGACGCCGGTGGGGCCGAGGAACAGGAACGAGCCCACCGGGCGGTGCGGGTCGGAGAGCCCGGCACGGCTCCGACGAACAGCGTTGGCCACCGCCTCGACCGCGGCATCTTGTCCCACCACCCTCTGGTGGAGCTGGCTCTCCAGATGGATCAGCTTCTCGGTCTCGCCCTCCATGAGCTTGGAGAGCGGGATCCCGGTCCATCGCGACACCACTTCGGCCACGTGCTCGTCGGTGACCTCCTCGGAGAGCATGCTCCCCTGCTCGTGGATGGCCGAGAGCTCGCGCTCCTTCTCCCCCAGCTCCTTGGTCAGCTCGGTGATCGTGCCGTAGCGGAGCTCGGCCGCTCGGGCCAGGTCACCGGCCCGCTCTGCCAGGTCGGCCTGGTTGCGGGCCTCCTCGATCCGGCCCTTGAGGCTGCGGATGGCGGTGATGGCCTCCTTCTCCAGGTCCCAGCGGGCGGTGAGGGCGTCGATTTCCTCGCCGAGATCGGCGATGTCCTGCTCGACGCCGGCGAGCCTCTCACGTGACGCCTTGTCCTTCTCCTTCTTCAACGCCTCACGCTCGATCTCGAGCTGGATGCGGCGACGGGTCAGCTCGTCGATCTCCTCGGGCATGGAGTCGATCTCGATACGCAGCCGGGAAGCGGCCTCGTCGATGAGGTCGATCGCCTTGTCGGGGAGGAACCTCGCCGTGATGTAGCGATCGGAGAGCACCGCCGCAGCCACCAGCGCCGAATCGGTGATCCGCACCCCGTGGTGCACCTCGTAGCGCTCCTTGAGCCCGCGCAGGATCCCGATCGTCTCCTCCACTGTGGGTGGCTCGACGAGGACCGGCTGGAATCGCCGCTCCAGGGCGGCGTCCTTCTCGATGTGCTTGCGGTACTCGTCGAGGGTGGTGGCACCGATCAGCCGCAGCTCCCCCCGGGCCAGCAACGGCTTGACCATGTTGGAGGCATCCAATGCCCCTTCGGCGGCTCCGGCGCCCACCAGGGTGTGGAGCTCGTCGAGGAAGGTGATGATCTCACCCTCGGATTGTCTGATCTCATCGAGGACCGCCTTGAGACGCTCCTCGAACTCACCCCGGTACTTGGCCCCGGCCAGCATCGAGCCCAGGTCGAGGGCGACCACCCGCTTGGTCTTGAGCCCTTCCGGCACGTCTCCGTCGGCGATGCGACGGGCGAGACCCTCCACGATTGCGGTCTTGCCCACACCGGGCTCCCCGATGAGCACCGGGTTGTTCTTGGTTCGACGGGAGAGGACCTGGATGAGACGACGGATCTCGTCGTCACGTCCGATCACCGGATCGAGCTTGCCCTGGCGAGCCACCGCGGTCAGGTCACGCCCGTACTGCTCCAACGCCTCCAGGGTGGCCTCCGGGTTGTCACTGGTCACCCGGCGCCCTCCCCTTATCTCATCGATGGTCGTCGCCATCTCGTCCGGGTCGAGCTCGAGGATGGGAGCCATGGCGAGGAGGAGATGCTCGACCGACAGGTATTCGTCCCCCATACGAGACCGCGCCTTCTCGGCCTCGCTGAGCACCTGGGACAGCTCCCGCGAGGTCGCCAGCTCGGCGTCCCCGTACACCCGGGGCTGGGCTGCGAGCTTCGAGTCGAGACGGCGTCGCAGCTCCGGTGGCGAGACACCCATCCGGCCCAGCAGACGGTGGACGATCCCCTCGGTCTCGTCGAGCAGGGCGAGAAGGAGATGCTCGGGCAGCACCGAGCCGTGGTCGCGCTCTCGCGCCAGACTGCTCGCGGCGACCAGGGCCTCACGGGTGCGTGATGTCAGCTTCTCAGGATTCATGAGCTCTGTTGAGTTTATCAGAAAATCTAAGCGCTGTCATATCAATTTCGACCAACACCATCGACGACCACCCTGCTTGACAGCCGAGTCTTTCATGGTACTATGCGTTACATGGTACCTAGAGGTGCTAAGCAGGATCGTCACATCACCCAGCTCCTGCACGGGGTCCTCGAGATGTGTCTACTTTCGGTCATTCAGGAAGAGGCGTCGTACGGGTACGAGATGGTGAGCAAACTCCGGGATCGTGGGCTGGATCTGGCCAGCGAAGGCTCCATATATCCCCTCCTCTCCCGTCTTCAGAAACAGGGGATGATCGAAGGCTATCTGGTGCAGAGCTCGGAAGGGCCCGCCCGCAAGTATTACCGGATGTCATCGGCCGGTCGGGAGACCTTGAAGACATGGCTGGCCGAGTGGCATGAGTTCAGCCGTTCCGTGGACGCCGTCATCGAAGGGGGGGATTCATGAGCGAGCGCAGCCGGGTGATCGCCGAGATCGAGCGGTATTGGCTCGAAGCCGGCATCCGGGCCGACGACGCCGCCGACATGCGCCAGGAGCTGGAGCAGCATCTGATCGAGGCGGAGCTCGACGGAAGATCGGTCGACGACGTCATCGGCGACCGGGCCGGCTTCGCCGAAGGCTGGGCCGCGGCCCGCCGGGGCCGGCCGGTGGTGAGTTGGGCGGATGTCCAGAGTGGGAGGACACGCAAGAGACGAGAGACCCGGCGAGAGCTCGCTCTCTATGGGTCCGGTGCGGTGGCCCTGGTCGCAGCGGCAGCCGTGGCATCACAAGGAGGTGGCGACGTGGACAATGAGTTGTGGCGGTGGCTGTGGACGATCTTCTCCATCGTCCTCGCCATCGGCGAGATGTTCACTGCCGGGTTCTTCCTGCTGCCGTTCGCGGTGGGTGGGGCGGCTGCGGCGATTCTCGCCTGGGTCGGTGCGGCCCTGATAGCTCAATGGCTGGTCTTCTTTGGCGTGTCGCTGTTCTCGTTGGCCTATCTCCGCCGTTTCATCGGGCGTCAGGACGAGGGGGAGAAGCCCCGGGTCGGCGCCAACCGATGGGTGGGCACCCAGGGTGTCGTGCTTCAGACGATCGACCCCCACACCGGGGCCGGCATGGTCCGCATCCTCAGCGAGGAGTGGCGGGCAACCGGGCCCGGGAAGATTCCTGCCGGGGCGAGGATCGTCGTGACCGAGGTGGATGGTGCCCGTCTGATCGTCGAGGAATTGCAGGACTGACGAGAGTAAGGCTCAGGAGAAAGGAAGAAGAGATATGGATCCTTTGGTGATCCTGTTCGTGTTCCTGGCGGTCGTGTTGATCGTGGTCGCCGCCGCCGGGTTCAAGGTGGTCCGGCCGTTCCAGAAGGGACTGATCGAGTTCCTCGGTCGGTATGAGCGCACCGTCGACTCCGGTCTGCGGTGGGTCATGCCCTTCGTGAAACGGCTGACCAAGGTGGACATGCGTGAGCAGGTGATCGACGTGCCGCCCCAGGAGGTGATCACCAAGGACAACGTGGTGGTCACCGTCGACGCCGTGATCTACTACGAGGCCACCGACCCGGTGAAGCTCCAGTACAACGTGGGCAACTTCATCCTGGCGATCACCAAGCTGGCGCAGACCAACTTGAGGAACGTCGTCGGCGACCTCGACCTCGACGCCGCCCTCACCTCCCGTGAGGTGATCAACGCCAAGCTGCGCCAGATCCTCGACGATGCCACCGACAAGTGGGGTGTGCGTGTCGTCCGGGTCGAGATCCAGCGCATCGAGCCGCCGGTCGACGTGACCGACGCCATGCATCGCCAGATGAAGGCGGAGCGCGACAGGCGTGCCGCCGTCACCGAGGCCGAGGGTCTGAAGCGGGCCGCCATCCTCAGGGCGGAGGGTGTCAAGGAGTCACAGGTCCTCGAGGCCGACGGCCAGGCCGAGGCGATCAAGCGGGTCGCCGACGCCGAGAAGTATCAGAAGCTCACGGTCGCAGAGGGTGAGGGTCAGGCCATCGAGCGTGTCTTCGCCGCCATCCACAACGGCGACCCGACGCCCGACCTGATCGCCATCCGCTATCTGGAGGCCCTGCAGGGTGTGGCCAACGGGCAGGCGACCAAGATCTTCCTGCCCCTGGACACACAGGGTGTCCTCGGATCGGTCGGCGCCATCGCCGAGCTGTTCAAGGAGAGCCAGGAGGAGGCGGCAGGGACCACAACCGGGTCATGACGGAGGTGGGGAAGGGGTCGTCGACACCCCTTCCCCACCCCAATCGTCGTGCAACCGCATACCCCCACGGTTCGCCGTTGCACGGCCCTTCTCCAACTCCCAACACGCGGGCAACGAGATACCTCCAGGGTTCACCCCTGCACCACAGATTGGGAGGTCCCTCGTCAGCCCCCGACCCGATTCATCCCGGCGAGGACCGCCTCCACGTCGGAGGGGCTCCACGGGGGATAGAAGACCATGGTGTAGAGGTCGCATCGCTCCCCCGGCTCCTCGAACCATCCCGCCACCCAGGTCCCGTCGGGATGCGGGCCCACCGCGGCCCGGGTGCCGTCGATGGAGACCTCCCCCTTCTCCCCCGGCCAGTCCACCGGGGGCAGGGTCCCCCGGACCAGGGCGATGGCGACGCTGCCGTCGTCCCGGGGCACGAACGTGGTGTTCGAGCCGGGAACCGATGTCCAGACATCGGGCTCCAGGTTGTCGGTCACCAGTTCGCCCGCTCCGACGCCGGACGGGAGTGTCCCCAGGTCGTAAGGCGCCTCGGGGCACTCCGGCGGCGGGTCGGTGGTGGTCACGCCCACGGTGGTCGTGGTGGGCGCCGGGATCGTCGTGGTGCTGACTCCCGCTCCCGGCCCGGAGCAGGCGGCGAGCAGGAGCAGGGCGGGCCAGATCCGCTTCATCTACTGGAACGCCCTCAGATAGCCGTCGCGTGACCCGATGTAGATGACCCCGTTCCAGATCGCCGGTGTCGCCTCGAGACAGGTCTCGCCGAGGTCGATGTTCCAGGTCTGTTGCGGCGCCCGTGGGTCGGCGAGGGAGTAGCCGCGCAGGTCCCCCGTGCATGTCGCCACCACCAGGGTGTCGTCGACCACAGCCGGCGAGGACCAGGAGTGCCAGCCCACCGAACCGTCCTGCCACACCACCTCGCCGGTGGCGGCATCGACGGCGATCAGCGAGCCGAGATGGGTGTTCGTGTAGAGGACGCCCGCATGAAGGGCCGGCGTCGCCCAGGTGCCGGAGTCACCGCCGCCGTCGGCCGCCAGATCCACGGCCCAAACCAGCGGATCGCCGTCGGTGTACGGGTCGAGCTTCAGCAGCTGGCCCAGCTCCCGGGTCCGATCGATGTTGTTCTGGGTCCGGTACCCGGCGCCCACCTGTGCGGGCTTCACATTCACAGAGGCGTAGAGCATCCCCTGGTCGTCGATGACGATCGTGGCATCGTGGTCGCCGCCGACGTAGTAGTCGAAGACCACCGGGGCGTTGCCGTTCCTGATGTCTGACACGTCGAGGCCGAGGATCCGGCCCGCCGAGTTGGCGAAGTAGACCCGCTGCTCGTAGGCCGCCGTCGAGTTCTCGATGGAGAGGTTTCCCCCTGCCAGGTTGCTGAACTCCGAGTCGTAGCTGGGCATTGCCAGGAGGCGCTCGGGCGTCACCGTCACCTGACCTGACGCGTCGTAATCCCGGTTGAGCTGGTAGGCGAAGAACCAGCCGTTCTCTCCTCCCTCGTACATGATGTCGTCGATGATCAGCGGGTTGGCGTCCCAGTCGTCGTTCCAGGTTCCGGCGACGTCATAGGCGTCGAGAGACCAGAGCTCGGTCGGCTCGGCCCGGTCGAGGGCGATGATACGTAGCTTGTTGTCCCGGGAGCCGGAGTACAGAAGCGGGAATCCGTCGGGGTCGAGGCTCACCGAGCCCTTGATGAGGTCGCCGGTCACGAAGGGAGCCCGGGTGTCCTCACCGGTCGCGGCATCGACGAAGTGGATGGCGCGGTCATAGGCGCCGAAGATCAGCTCGGTCACCCCGTCGGGCCGCTCCCACACCGCGGGCTGACCGGTCCACCCCATCCCACACCAGGTCGTGGTCTCCCCCAGGTTGGTGGACTGGCTGCACATGCCGTTCTCGGGGTAGGTCCAGATCCGCTCCGGCTGTTCGGAGATGGGGCCGGTCCCGTACCAGGTCCGGGTGGGATTGCCCCGGAACATCGTCAGCCCGGCGACAGACCCCCAGGGCTGGCCGACCGTGGAGCCGGGGATGGTGTTCGGCTCGCGGCCAGACGTCTGCCCGGCGGTGGTCGATGTCGACCCCGGCTCACCATCCGTGGCTCCGGGGCCTGTCGAGCCTTGGGTCGTGTCCCCACCGGTTGGGGTGGTGCTGCCCGGACCGGCGGTGATCCCGCCGCTTGCGTCCCGTGGCCCTATCAGCAAGAACGCGACGAACCCGAGCATCGCCCCGAAGGCGACCACCAGGAGTATCGGCCCCGTTCGTTGTTGCATGGCTCTCCTAACGCACCGGCCCGCAGGGCGGTTCACCAGTGACCACAGGTTGGCCTGAATTCTCGATGAAAGCAGGGATCAAGCAGGCATCCATCGTCCCGTCGGGACGGACTTCGACCCGGCCGACCGCGGTAGTCGCACTGGCGGTCGAATAGCGAGGCCACACGAAGTTGCCCAGACCCCAGAAGACGGCGGCCCCGTCGATCGTCTCCATCGGCTGGAGCCGATGGGCGTGGTGGCCGAATATGACGTCGGCGCCGGCGGCGATCATCGCTCTCGCCCTCTCCACATCGTCGGGACGGGGCTTGGTGTCGAGCTCGACGCCCCAGTGGATGGCGACCACCACGATGTCGGCGACCTCCTCAGCGGCCTCGACCGCGGCGACCATCGATGCGATGTCGTCACCGTCTCGCATGCCGGCCTGATCGTCGGTGGCGAACCATGCCGGGGTGGGAAACACCCCTCCAAAGCCGACCACGGCAACCTTCCAACCCTCGACCTCGAAGACTGCCGGAGCGGCGGCCTCGGCCGCGTTGGCACCGGCGCCCACCGGAGCCACCCCGACGGCCGTGAGCTGGGACCGCCCGTCGACAAGGGCTTCCTTCCCGTAGTCGCCGCTGTGGTTGTTGCCCATGTTGGCCACCTCGATCCCGGCGGGAGCCAGCGAGCCGAGCGAGTCGGTCGGGCAGCGGAACACGAATTCCTTGGGCTCGGGGGACCCGAGGTCGGACGGAGCGCACTCGAGGTTGATCACCGTGAGGTCGTCGTCGACGAAGAGGCCGTCCAGACCTTCCCAGGCGTAGTCGTACCCATTGGCAGCGAGAGCGGGGATGTATCCCGGGTCGAGGTTGACGTCACCCGTGCCCTGGATGAGGAGTGTCCCCTTGGGGGGAAGGGGCGTGGTGGTCGTGCTCGTTGTCGATGAGGAGGTCGTGGTCGAGGAGGTCGAAGAAGTCGAAGAGGTGGTGGTGGAGGGGTCAGCCAGGGCCGGCTCGTCTGCATCGGAGGTGGCTACCTGGAGCAGCCCGACTATGAGGGCGCCGGCCATCAGGCAACCAAGCACGACGAGAGCGACCTTGGAGAGGGTGGGCACCGGGAGGCAAGGCTAGAAGCGGAGCAGATCTATCCGGGGTTGCCCGAGGGAATGGCCCGCTATCGGCCTGCGTTCGGTTCGGGCGTGAGCCAGCATCCCGCTTCTCCCGACCTCACCCCTCGAGAGATCCGTTTCGTGGTGGTCAGCGACGACTACGAAGCGCTGGCGGGGCTGTTTCGTGACACCATGGGTCTCGAGGTCTTCAGGGATCTCGACCATCAGGGAGGGCGTGGCGTGATCCTCCGCCTCCCCGAGACCACCCTCGAGGTCATCGACCGGGAGCATGCCGCCATGGTGGACGAGGTGGAGACTGGAGCCCGATTCGACGACCGTCTCCGGATCGCGGTGAGAGTGGACGATCTCGATCAAGCGATGACCGTCATCACGAAGGCCGGAGCCCGGCCCGTGGCCGACACCGTGGACGCTCCCTGGGGGGATCGCAATCGTCGATACACCGCCGGCGATGGCATCCAGCTCACCCTTTTCGAGACGGGTTGAGACCCTTCGACCCTAATGAAACGCCCAAAGGCCCAATAGTGGGCTCTGGTGCATTAGGAAACGATTTCAGAGGATCTGGCTGAGAAACAGCTTGGTCCGGTCTTCCTGGGGGTTGGTGAAGAAGTGCTCGGGGGTGCCCACCTCGACGATCTGGCCGTCGGACATGAACACGACGCGGTTGGCCACGGCTCGGGCGAATCCCATCTCGTGGGTGACCACGATCATGGTCATGCCCCCCTTCGCCAGCTCGACCATGACGTCGAGCACCTCCTTGATCATCTCCGGGTCCAGCGCCGAGGTCGGCTCGTCGAAGAGCATGACCTTCGGCTTCATAGCCAGCGACCGGGCGATGGCGACACGCTGTTGCTGGCCACCGGAGAGCTGACCCGGGTACTTGCGCGCCTGCTCCGGGATGCCCACCCTCTCCAGGAGCTTCATGGCTTCGGCCTCGGCCTCCATCCTGGGGACCCTCCGCACCTGACGCGGGGCGAGGGTGATGTTGTCGATCACACTGAGATGAGGGAACAGGTTGAACTGCTGGAAGACCATCCCTGTCTCCCGGCGCACCTCCTGGATGTTGCGGATGTCGTCGGAGAGCTCGATCCCGTCGACGATGATCGTGCCCCGGTCGTGCTTCTCGAGACGGTTGATGCAGCGGATCAGCGTCGACTTGCCCGACCCCGACGGACCGATGACGACCACCACCTCCTGTTTGCCCACCCGGATGCTGATGTCCTTGAGCGCCTGGAAGTCGCCGAAGAACTTGTCGACGTTGCGCACCTCGATGAATGCCTCCCCAACGGCTCGGGTGGCGTCGGTGTAACCGGTCTGTGTCATCGCTCTCCTACTCCCAGCTTTCGTTCCAATCTTCGTGCCTCACGGGACATCGTGTACGAGACCACCCAGAAGACGAGGCCGGCGAAGCCCAGGGTTATGGCGAACAGCCCCTGACCGAGGAAGTCGGGCTGGGTGTTGACCACCCGAGACGCCTCGAGCAGGTCGAGGATCCCGAGCACCGCCACCAGGGTGGTGTCCTTCCAGAGACTTATGAACTGGCCCACCATGGCCGGGATGGTGTTGCGAAGCGCCTGGGGCAGCACTATCCGCCGCGTGACCCGCCACGGCGACAGGCCCAGCGCCTGACCCGCCTCCACCTGGCCGGGGTGCACCGACTGCAGCCCACCCCGGACCACTTCGGCGACGTATGCCGCCTCGAACAGGGTGATGGCGACCAACATCCTGGTGATGACGCCGGGGCGAAGGTCGGCGGGGAGGACGAAACCGAGGGCGAAGGCGCCGAACAAGAGCAG
The DNA here is from genome assembly GCA_035550735.1 of Acidimicrobiia bacterium. Lineage (GTDB taxonomy): Bacteria > Actinomycetota > Acidimicrobiia > Spongiisociales > ZC4RG35 > JANQRA01. The sequence goes on from DASZOM010000017.1 coordinate 108,356, forward strand.
CGTGATCAGGGGCACGCCACGTACGAACTCGATGTACGTGACCGAGACCCATCTCAACGCGGGGAGGCTGGAACGCCTTCCGAGCGCGAAGAGAATGCCTATCGGGAAGGCGAGGAGGATGCCCGCCACGGTGAGGAAGAGGTTGAGATGGAGCCCGCCCCATTCGTCCCAGCCCCGGCCCCCGAACGCGGAGAGAGCCAGGTACGCGCCCAGCAGCAGGGCGAGTGCGATCACCCAGATCCTTCGGCGCACGCCGGCGGGGAAATGCAGCCCGGCGGAGCGGGCTAGTGCGGAAACCGCGAATACGACGATGGTGAGCACGAACGGCAGAAAGGTCCGGGTGAACGCCAGGGCGACCCCGATCAGCGCCAGGAGCGGCCAGAACCGTCGGAGGGCGTCGCGCATCGTCGACTCGCGGTAGGGGAGGCCCGCCTCGATGGCCTTATCACGAGCCGTGGCGGTGGCCGAGCCGATCACCACCCCGATCATGACGCCGATGAGACCGGTGGCCAGCCATGGCCGCCACAACTCATCCCGTGGGAAGCGTCCCACCATGAACGTGGTGAGGTTGCGACGGACGATGGTGAAATCCGCATCGAGGACGAAGCGGGCCAGCGACACCGTCACCCAGATGATCAGTGCCCCGAAAACCAGGGTGAGCAAAGTGTCGGACCAGGACCCGAACAGGTTCTCTCTCGACCACTGCACCGTCCGCTTGGCGGGTGGGACCGGCTGCCCGGGAGCCGATAGGCGCTCGTCCAACCCGGCAGTCATCAGCGGGTCACGAATTGGAGACGACGGTTCAGCATGTTGACCAGTGCCGAGATGACCAGCGAGAAGGCCAGGTAGCCGAGCATCACCAGCAGGATCAACTGGGGCGCCGGCTGACCGTTGCCGATCGCCTGGAACGCGATGAGGGTGAACTCGGTGTAGCCCACCGCGATGCCCAGCGAGGTGTTCTTGGTGTAGTTGAGGTATTGGCTGATCACGGGTGGGATGGCGATTCGCATCGCCTGTGGCAATACGACGTGACGGAGACGCTGGAAGCCGGACAGGGCGAGCGCGTTGGCTGCCTCGGTCTGTCCCTTGGGAACGGCGAGGATGCTGCCCCGGACGATCTCGGCGACGTGGCTGGCGGTGTAAAGGACGAGGGCGGCGAGCATGGCGAAGTAGGCGGCGAGACCGGAGATGCCCCCGGTCAACACCCGGCCCTCGAGCTCGGGATGGGAGATCTCCACCGGGCCGCCGAGGGCGAGGTAGGCGGCAAGGACGATCCCGACCAGCACGCCCAACGACCACACGACCCGGTGGTGGGGCGACCCGATGCGGTCGAACCTGCGGCTCCGCCACACCCAGACGATCACTGCGAGGAATAGGGCGACGGCAGCCACCGCCCAGAAGACGCCGGACCCCTCGACATTGGAAAGAGAGGCGACGGCGATGAATCTGTTGTTGATGATGACCAGGCCGAAGAGGTCGATCGGCTCGGCGATCTGGGGAAGCTGGAGGATCACGGCGTTGAAGGCGAAGAAGATGACCAGCAGCGGCGGGGTGTTGCGCAACGCCTCCACGTAGAAGCCCGAGGCCTTGGCGACCAGCCAGTTCGTGGAGAGACGGCCTATCCCCACGAGTACCCCGACGACCGTCACCAACGGCAGGCCCACTACCACCAGGGCGAACGTGTTCTGCAACCCGACGATCAGGGCTCGCCAGATGGCCGAACCGGGGCTGAAGTCCGACCCGGCCACGGGAACGCCAAACGGCTCGTCGAGGAAGTCGAAGCCGAGGCTCAGCCCTCGGGCCGCCAGGTTGTTGGTCAGGTTGAACCAGACCACGTAGACCAGCACGGCCGCGGCGCCAACGGCGACGACTTGGGCCAGCACCTTGAGGACGCGGAGATCGCGCCAGAGGGGTGGGCGTTCAGCCTGCGGCGAGGTGGTGGCCATCTGCAGATGATGGGAGGGGGCGGCCGGGCCGCCCCCTCTCCCTCAGATCAGCGGTAGGGACGCGGGTAGTGGAGCCCACCGTCGATCCAGAGCGCATTGAGGAGACGCTCCAGGCCGAGCGGAGAGCCGGGCCCGACGTTGCGGTCGTAGATCTCCGCATAGTTGCCGACCTCGCGGATCACATCGGCGGCCCATCCCGGCTCGAGGCCGAGACCGGGGTCGAAGATGGCCGTGTTGCCGTCCGCGTCAGTGATCTCCAACCCGAGCAGGCGACGTATGGCGGAGTCCTCGGTATCGGCGAACGAGTCGACATTCGTCGAGTCGACACCGAGCTCCTCGGCCTCCATCGTCACGATCACAACCCAATCGACGATTTGCGACCATTGGCTGTCGCCGTCGCGGGTCACCGGGCCGAGTGGCTCTTTGGAGAAGGTCTCCTCGAGGATCTCCAGAGCCTCGGGGCCGCCCTCGGCATCCGGCCAAGCCGACCGAATCGCAGCAAGCTGTGACTTGTCGGACGTCCAGCCGTCGCACTGCCCGGCGATGAACGCCTCCTGCAGCTGCTCGTTGTCCTCGAAGGTCAGCGGCGTGTAGGGGATGTCAGCGAACCGGGTCGCCAGGTTGAGCTCGGTCGTCGTGCCGGTGAGCACACAGATCGTGGTGTCGGCCATTGCGTCGATGGAGTCGAACTCGCCGGTCCGCACCATCATCCCTTGACCGTCGTAGAAGGTGGTGGTGGCGAAGGTGGCTCCCTCGCTGCCATCCCTGGTCGCGGTGGCGGTGGTGTTGCGGATCAGGACGTCGATCTCACCTGAAGCGAGCGCGGTGAAACGCTGCTGTGCGGTCAGCTCGACGAACTCGACCGCCTCGGGATCGCCGAGCACGGCGGTTGCCACGGCACGGCAGTAATCGATGTCGAAGCCGCTGAAGTTGCCGTCCTCGTCCACGAAGCCGAATCCGGGCACGGCGTTGTTGACACCGCAGTTCAGTGAGCCCCGGTCCTGGACGGCTGCCAGCGTGGCGCCATCAGCGCCTCCGTCACCCTCGCCGCCCGCTGCGGCCGTGGTGGTGCTGCCGTCGCTCCCGGCATCGGTACAGGCGGCGATGACGAGGATGAGGGCGGCGAAAGCCGCCATCAATCTGTATCTCTTCATAGATCCTCCATCTGAGTGGGCCAGGCGGGACGAGCCCGCCCGCTTGGGGGGCGACCCTAATCAGATGGATCGGAGGGATGCCGGGCGACTCGCAACATCACACCGACACCGATACGCTTCCCCGTCTGGTTCTGACAGGAGGAACCCGGAAACCATGAAATACACGAAACGACTGATGACCATGCTCGCGGTGCTGGCCCTGGCCCTTGCGGCCTGCTCCCCGGCCGCCGACGACGGAGGCGATACGACGACCTCCGCTGCGGGCGACACCACGACCAGCGCAGCAGCAGACACCACGACGAGCGCAGGCGGCGACACGTCCACGACGGGAGATGCCTCGGCGTTGCCCGACCTGGAGGGGCGCACCGTCACTGTCGCGGTGGAGAACGCCTACCTCCCCTTCAACTTCATCCTCGCCGGTGAGACCGAGGGTCAGGGGTGGGACTACGACGCCTGGCGGGACATCTGCGAGCGTCTCAACTGCGTGCCCGAGTTCGTCGAGGCGGCCTGGCCGGCCGTGATCGACCAGGTGGCCCAGGGTGAGTTCGACACTGCCGCAGACGGGATCTCGATCACCGACGAGCGCAAGGAGATAGTGGACTTCTCCGAGCCCTACATGGTGGTCCAGCAGAAGTTCATCGTCGGTCTCGACGATGACCGCTTCGCCACCGCCCAGGACCTGATCGACGACCCTGATGCGACCATCGCCACGCAGGTGGGCACCACGAACTTCGAGCTCGCCGCCGAACTGGTCGGCGAGGATCGGATCCAGGCCTTCGACCAGTTCGGTCTGGCCATCCAGGCGCTCATCGCAGGGGACGTGGACGCTGTGATCATCGACGACGCCGCAGGTCTGGGGTACATCGGTGAGAACGCCGACCAGATCAAGACGATCGACGACCCGCTGCAGTCGGATCCGCTCGGGTTCATCTACCCGCAGGGCTCCGACCTGGTCGACCCGGTCAACCAGGCAATCGCCGCCATGGCAGAGGACGGGACGATGGAGGAGCTGGGCCGGAAGTGGTTCGGCCCCGA
>DASZOM010000018.1:0-14004 GCA_035550735.1 Acidimicrobiia bacterium
CGAGGACCTCCGGCAGACGCCGTCTCAGCAACCGGCCCGCCAGCCAGAGTGAGCCCGAATACAGGACCACTCCCCAGAGGATGGCTCCGGCCGCGGCGATCCACGCCGGCAGCGCCTGCCCGAAGTCGACGGCCAGCACCACCAGCGACGCCGGGATCACCAGGAGGAGGCCGATGGCAAAGAACGAGACCGTCTGACTGACGATGGCGAGACAGCCCTGCTCGGTGGACTGGGCGAAGACGTCGGTTCCCTCCCGGGGCAGACGGAGCGGGGTGAGGACCGAGACGATGTTCCCCACCGCGAGCTGACACCCGATCGCCGCCACGGTGAGAGGTAGGGCGAGCCAGGTCCAGTTCCAGAATCCGGTGAACAGCGAGAGGAGGATCGCCAGCAGGGCCGTTTCGACGAGCAGGCCGAGCGCGACCGCCAGGTTCTTGCCCCGCAGCATCTGCGATGGAGACAACGGCAGCACGAACAGATAGCTGGCGGCGTTGCGCTCCCAGCCGAACAGGTTGAGGGCGATGGGGAGGCCGACGAAGAGCACCAGCACCGGCGCCATCAGCGGGGCCCAGTCGTTGTCCCTGATGTCGAAGAAGCCGGTCGTCCCCATGATTGTTCCGGCCACCGCCAGCCCGACGAAGATCACGGTGCCCGTCCAGACGAGCCGTTGTCGGGGATCACGCACGTAGAAGCGGAGCTCCTTGCGGGCCAGCGTGGTGATCACTCCCCAGGGCCCGGCGGTGAACCCGCTGCGTCGTGCCCGTGCCGCCGGCCGGCTCCCTTCCCGGGGCGTGGTCAGCATCCAGGTGAGGAGGCGGCGCCACACGGCCACGAGGACGAAGAGCCCGCCGATGCCAGCAGCCAGGTGGATCAGGGCGGAAACGACCCCACCCGACGCCGCCTCGATCAGGGCACGTTGCGCCGCCACCGGTGGGATGAGGAGCGACCAGTCGAGGATCGAATGGGTGAGGACCGCCCCCTCCATCCCCGAGGAGCCGACCAGGTCGGAGATCGACCTGTAGGCGAAGAACGACCCGGCTGCGATGCCGAGGATGAGGAAAGTGGCCACGTCCCGGCCCCGCCGGGTGCGGAGGATGGCCGAGATCGCCGCCGAGAAGAGCTGGGACCCCACAGCGAGGACCCCGAGGTAGACCAGCGACGCGGGGAGGACCATCCACCATCCGTCACGGAGCACGAAGGCGTTGGCGCCGAGGACGATGGCGGGCACCACGGCGGCGGGGGCGACGAAGCTCGCCACGGCGAGGCCGGCCGTCATCTGCCGGTGGCTGATGGGGAGCACGGCCAGCTGTTGCGGGTCGAGGTTCTCGTCCAGGGGGAAGATCACCACCGGGAGGGTCACCCACGCCGCGAAGAAGAGCAGTGAGACCCACCCGAGGAAGTCGGGCAGCGCCGCGGGGTCTAGGTCTGCGGTGGCGGCGACGAGCCTCGTCGCCAGATGCCAACCCGCCCACCCCAGGAGGATGGTGGCGATGGGGAATCCGAACCGGCGCTGGACGTCGTGACGGACGCCGTTCCAGGTCAGACGGGCTTTCAGCCAGACGAGCTCTCGTACCACGACAGTTGATCCACTCCGTCGGCTCCGACTGCGGCGATGAAGGCGTCCTCGACGTTGTCCTTGCCGGTGACACGGCACAGACCCTCGGGTGTCTCCTCGATGGTGAGACGCCCGTCCACCATGATCCCGATCCGGGTGCACAGCTTCTCCACGAGGTGCATCTCGTGGGAGGAGAAGACGATGGTCGTGCCTCCCGCCGCGGCTTGCTGCAACAGGCTCCTGATGAGGCGGGCCGATACCGCGTCGACGCCTTCGAATGGCTCGTCGAGGAAGAGCACCGGGGGCCGGTGGATGATCGCCGCCCCCAGTGCGATCTTCTTCCTCATGCCCCGCGAGTAGTCCCCGACCAACTTGGCACCCGCCGTGGTGAGGTCGAGCATCTCGAGCAGCTCGTTGCGGCGCCGGGCCGCCTCGCCACGATCGAGCCCGTGCATCGCCGCGGTGAAGTCGAGGAGCTCGGCGCCGGTAAGGCGCTCGTAGAGGTTGAACTCCTCGGGGAGCACCCCGATCCGGGCTTTCACCTCGGTGGGGGAGTGCCATGTGTCGTATTCGGCGATCCCGACACTGCCCGCGCTCGGCCTGAGGAGGCCGACGATGCATTTGATCGTCGTGGTCTTGCCCGCCCCGTTCTGTCCGAGCAGGCCGTAGAACTCCCCGCGCTCGATGGAGAGGTCGACGGAATCGACTGCAGTGGTCTTACCGAACCGGCGGGTGAGGCCTCTGGCCCATACCGCCGGCTGGGCCGGGACGTGGTCGATGGCTTGCTCGTCGGCGAGGGACTGGGTCACTGCTGTGGAGTATCGACTTGCGGTTGGTGTAAATGAACACCAGACCTCGTTCGGGGGATGAATCAGTCGGTGCCGGCCTGTACGGTGGGACCGTCTTGCAGTACCAGGCGCTCTACCGCAGATACCGGCCCCAGACCTTCGACGACGTGATCGGGCAGGCGCATGTCACCACCACCCTGGCACGTGAGGTCGCCGACGATCGGGTGGCCCACGCCTACCTGTTCACCGGACCCCGGGGGACCGGCAAGACCACCACCGCCCGCATCCTGGCCAAGGCGCTCAACTGCGAGAATCGCAACGCCGACGGGTCTCCCTGCAACAGCTGTTCGAGCTGTCTGGGGATCATCGAGGGGAACAGCCTCGACGTGATGGAGCTGGACGCGGCGTCACACAACTCCGTCGACGACATCCGGGACATCAAGCTCAGCGTCACCACGGTCGCCTCGGCGGCGACCTCGAAGCGTGTGTTCGTCCTCGACGAGGCGCACATGCTCTCCAAGGCGGCGGGAAACGCCCTGCTCAAGACATTGGAAGAGCCACCGGAGCACGTTCACTTCGTCCTGGCCACCACCGAGCCCTACAAGCTCCTGGACACCATCCGCAGCCGCACCCAGCGATTCGACTTCCACCCGGTGCCCGTCGAGGAGCTCGCCGGGTATCTCAGCTCGATAGCGGACAGGGAGGGATATGCCACCGATCCCGCAGCCCTCATCGCAATCGCCCGGCACGCCGGCGGCTCGGTCCGGGACTCCTTGTCGCTCCTGGAGCAGGTTGCGGCGCTCGGCTCGGGCACGGCCGACGTCGGCGGGGTGCGAAGGGCGCTGGGGCTGGCCGACTCCGATGCATACATGCGCCTCGCCTCCTCGATCGCCAACCAGGACGCCAAGTCCGCCCTCGAGCTCGTCGCCGAGCTGGCGGCGTCCGGGGTCGACCTGAGAAGGTTCGTCTCCGAGACCATCGGCTTCTTCCGCGGTGTCTTCCTCGCCCACTACGCCCCCAATCTCGCGGAGATCTCCGACGAGCCCCGGGAGGTCTACGAGCTTTGGTCCAAGGCTGCGGAGCTGGTGCCCCCCGCCGACGTCCTCCGGGCGGTCGACCTCCTGGCAGAGGCGCTGGTGCGTCTGCGTGAGGGTCGGGAGGAGCGGCTCATGACCGAGCTCGCCCTGATCAAGCTGACCCGCCCGGAGACGGCCACCGACGCCCAATCGCTGGTCGCCCGGATGGACCGTCTCGAGCGTCGTCTCCCCAAGCCGGGGGAGGTGGCGACGGTGCCGGTGTCGAAGACGCCCGCCACCCCTCCCGAACCGGTCACGCCGGAACCCGGTCCAGCCACCGACGAGATGGCCAGGGCCGCAGCCCCCTTGGTGGCAGACCGGGTCGAGGTGACCGAGCCGGAAGCCGGGGCGATCGACATCAGCTTCGATCAGTTGCAGAGGGTGTGGCCGGGACTGTTCGGCGGGCTGCGCGACCTGCTCGGCGCCCGGCGCTGGGCGTTCTTCCGGGAGGCCGTGCCTGCCGCCGTCGAGGGCAACACCATCGTCCTCGAGGTCGCCCACGACTTTCACCTCTCGTCGCTGGAACAGGACGACGCGGTGGCGCCGATCGTCGCCGCCAAGGCGGGGGACCTCCTCGGGGGGCCCGTGAAGGTGAAGTTCCGGCTGTCGAGCGTGGGGACACCCGAGTCCGACGACAGGGTCGACCTCTCCCAGCTCGAGGAGCGGCCCGATGCCCCGTCCGATCCGGCGACCCTGCTCGAGGCGGAGCTCGGGGCGCGGGTCGTCGAGGACTGAGGCCAGGAAGCGGCCGGAGGTACCCTCCATCTCATGAACCGTCAGCCCGACATGCGTCAGATCATGAAACAGGCGCAGGAGATGCAGGAGAGGCTCGCCAGGACCCAGGCCGAGCTCGCCGAGCGTCGTTTCGAGGGGTCGGCCGGCGGTGGGATGGTCACCGCGGTGGTCACCGGCGGCCCGGAGCTGGTCGAGATTCGCATCTCACCCGAAGTCGTCGACCCCGACGACATCGAGATGCTGGAGGACCTGGTCGTGGCGGCGGTGCGCCAGGCGATGGAGGAGGCGGTTGCCACCGCCAACGCCGAGCTGGGTGGTCTGGCCGGCGGTCTCGGCGGGCTGCTCGGTTGATGTTCGAGGGCCCGGTCCAACGTGTCATCGACGAGCTGAGCCGGCTCCCCGGCATCGGCGGGAAGTCGGCGCAGCGTCTCGCCTTCCACCTCCTAACGGTGGAAGAGGCCGACGCCCGACGTCTCGCCAGCGCCATCGCCGACATGCGTGATCAGGTCGGTCAATGCCGGCGTTGCTTCAACGTGGCGTCTGGTGAGCTCTGCGCCATCTGTCGTGACGCCCGCCGCGACGACACCGTGGTCTGCGTGGTGGAGCGGCCCCAGGACATCGTGGTGGTGGAGCGGACACAGGAGTTTCGCGGCCGCTATCACGTGCTCGGTGGCTCACTCTCCCCGATCAACGGGATCGGCCCCGGTCAACTGCGTTTCGAGGAGCTGAAGCAACGTCTCCAACCGGAGGGGATCACGGAGCTGATCGTGGCCACCAACCCCACGGTGGAGGGTGATGCGACCGCCATGTACATCGCCCGGGAGCTCAAGCCGCTCGGCTTGCGGGTGACCCGGCTCGCCAGCGGTCTCCCGGTGGGGGGCGACCTCGATTATGCCGACGAGCTCACCCTGGGCCGTGCCCTGATCGGGCGCTCCGAGCTCTGAGCTCGACCTGCTTCAGTCGACGGTGAGATTGGACATGGCCCGGAGCCGTTCCAGGTTGTGGACGGCGGTCATGTAGCGGACGGAGCCCGTCTTGGAGCGCATGATCACCGAATGGGTGACCGCCCTCTCCTCGCCTCTGAAGTTGACGCCGCGCAGGAACTCCCCGTTGGTGACCCCGGTGGCGGCGAAGAAGATGTTGTCCGAGTTCACCAGATCGTCGGTGGTGAGCACCTGGTCCAGGTCGAGCCCCGCGTCTCTCGCCAGTTGGACCTCTGAATCGTCGCGGGGCCACAGCCGGCATTGGATCTCTCCTCCGACGCACCTCAAGGCGGCCGCGGCGATCACGGCCTCGGGAGAGCCGCCGATACCGAGGAGGATGTCCGCCTCGTGGTCCTCCTGTGCGGTGGCGATGGCTCCGGCCACGTCGCCATCGCGGAACAACGAGATGCGGGCACCGGACTCCCGGGCGGCTTCGATGTGGGGCTGGTTGCGGGGCCGGTCGAGGATGAGGACCCTCAGGTCGTTCATCTCCTTGCCGTTGGCCTTGGCCACGCGACGCAGGTTCTCCTGGACCGGCGCTTGCAAATCGATGGCCCCGGCTGCCTCCGGGCCGACCGCGATCTTGTCCATGTAGACCAGCGAGCCCGGGGCATACATCGAGCCCCTTCCCTCGGCCAGGGCGATGACCGCGATCGCGTTGGGCAGACCGGAGGCGGTGAGGGAGGTTCCATCCACCGGGTCGACGGCGACGTCGACCACCATCCCGGTCCCGTTGCCCACCCGCTCACCGTTGAAGAGCATCGGCGCCTCGTCCTTCTGGCCTTCGCCGATCACCACCTGGCCGTCGATGTCGATCGTGGACAGGTGGAGACGCATCCCGTCCACCGCCGCCTGGTCGACCCTCTCCTTGTCGCCCCGTCCCATCCAACGGGCGGCGGCCAGCGCCGCGGTCTCGGTCACCCTGACCAGGTCGAGACCGAGGTTGCGCTCGATCGGCTCGGCCATCAGCCGGCGACCCTGACCACGATGGCGTCGCCCTGTCCACCACCGCCACACAGGGTGGCGGCTCCGATGCCGCCCCCGCGTCGACGCAGCGCGTTGACCAGGGTGACCACGATCCTGGCTCCGGTCGCCCCCAATGGATGGCCCAGAGCCACGGCTCCGCCGTTGACGTTCACCTTGGAGTCGGGGATGTCGACCATCCGCGCCGCCCACAACGAGACCGCGGCGAACGCCTCGTTGATCTCGACCAGGTCGAGGTCCGACGGCTCCAACCCGGCCTTCTTCAGGGCGACCATGAGGGCCTCGGCCGGCCGCTCGTGGAGCGTGGCGTCACCACCCCCGATCTGGCCGTAGGCGAGGATCTCGGCGAGCACGGGGGACCCCGCCGCCTCGGCCGCGCCACGCTCGGCAACCACCACGGCGGCCGCCCCATCGGATATCTGAGAGGCGTTCCCGGCGGTGATGGTGCCCGAGCTGGAGAAGGCCGGTCGCAGTGAGGCCATCGTCTCGGCGGTGGCGTCGGGGCGGATGCCTTCGTCGGTGGTGACCGTCGTGGGGTCTCCCTTTCGCTGTGGGACGTCGACCGGGGTCATCTCGTCGGCGTAGGCACCGGTCCGGGTCGCCTCCCCGGCCCGCTGGTGGCTCCGCGCCGCCCATTCGTCCTGCTCCTGACGGGCGATCCCGAGACGCTCGTTCTTCCGATCGGAGGACTCGCCCATGGTGCACTGGTCGAAGGCGCAGAACAGACCGTCGTGTTGCATCACGTCGACCATCTCGGTGTTCCCCATCCGGGCGCCCCAGCGCAGGTCCCGGGTCACATATGCGGCGTTGGACATCGACTCCATGCCCCCAGTCATCACGAACTTGGCGTCACCGAGGCGTACTGCTCGGTCGGCGAGACCGATGGCCGACATGCCGGAGAGGCACACCTTGTTGACCGTCAGTGACGGCACGGTCATGGGGAGACCGGCCTTGACCGCGGCCTGACGGGCGGTGATCTGTCCCTCGCCGGCCTGGAGGACGTGCCCGAAGATGACCTCGTCGAAGACCTCCGGATCGACGTTGGCCCGCTGCAGGGCGGCGGCCATGGCGAATCCGCCGAGGTCGACGGCGTGGAGCGGAAGGAAGACGCCGCCGTAGCGGCCGATCGGTGTGCGGGCGATGCCGGTGATCACGGAATTGCTCACGCAGGCAATGGTACCGGTCCCGGGGTGACAGCCCTCGTGGGGACGCATACCCTCACTGCGGTGAAGCTGATCAATCTCGATCACGTCGCCATCGCCGTCGAGGACCTCGACTCCGCCGTCGAGGGCTATCGCAACAGGTATCGGGTGGAACCGATCTATCGGGAGGTGGTGGAGACCCAGGGTGTCGAGGAGGCGATGATCCCGGTCGGGGGGTCGTTCATCCAGCTACTCCAACCGCTGGCGCCTGAAACCCCGGTGGGTCGTTTCTTGTCCAAGAAGGGTGAGGGCTTGCATCACATCGCCTACGCAGTGGTTTCCATCGAGGCCGCTCTCGAGCATCTGGTCGCCCAGGGCGCACGTCTCGTCGACGCCGAGCCACGTCCCGGAGGGCGAGGGACACGGATCGCCTTCGTCCACCCGGCCGACCTCGGCGGGACGCTGACCGAGCTGGTGGAGCTTTCGCGTGACCGGTGACATCGAGATCAAGGGTGGTGCCGACGAGTTCGAGGCGACGGTGATCGCCGTCGTAATCGATCGGATCAACCAGGAGGAGCAGGCGGCGCGTCAGGGGAGAGGGCGGGCCCATCCCGGGCTCCCCGCCTGGGTCCGGGCCCTCCAGCCGGAAGACAACCCCCTCCCGCGGGACCTGCTGCGACCTGAGTAGCGAATGTTGTGCATGCGGTTACCTCACGGGTACGCGTTTGCACATCCGATCGCCAACTTGTTCGATCGTGCAGGCGGTTACCCCTCTGGTACTCGTTTGCACAACATCTCTCGTCATCGGGTCAGGACCTCTCTCATCTCCGGGGAGCGGAGCAGGCGGGAGACGGCGAGGAAGGCGGCGAGGGTGGTCAACCCGCCCAGGAGACCCGCGCCCAACCCGGCCCACACGGTGAGATCGCCACCGTCGATCATGGCGTCGACGACCAGCCAGCCGAGCCCGCCGGCGACCGCCGCCGAGATCATCGACCGCCCGAAGACCGGTGCGAGCCGGCGTACCGGCTCCCAGCCCGAGTCTCTACCCCAGGCGGCGAGCAGGCCGAGGGAGTAGCCGATCATGACGAGGGTCGACGCCAGGGCGAATCCCTCCACACCCATGAGCTGGTAGAGACCCAGCCAGAGGGGGACCGCCGCCAACGTGAAAAGGGACCCGATCAGCACCGGGGTCCACATCTTGCGCTTGGCATAGAAGTGGCGGGCGAGCAGCTGGTGCATCCCCCACGCGGGTATCGAGAAGGCGTAGATGACGAGGAGGCCCGCCACCAGCTCGGCGTCCCCGGAGCCGAACGCACCGTACTGGTAGACCAGCCTGACCAGGGGACGGGCAACCACGACGAGACCGGCGGTGGCAAGGGCGGCGACGAAAACCGTCTTGCGCGCCGCCCGCCCCGTCGTCTCGATCAGTTCCTCGTCGGCCCCACTGGCGAAGAGACCGGCGAGGAACGGGAAAGCCGCCACCCCGGCGGCCTGCGCGATCACCCCGACCGGGACCATGTTGAGCCTCCGGGCATAGTTCAGGGCGGCGGTCATACCCGGATCGACCTGTCCGAACAGACGCACGAACTGCTCGTCCAGCACCGCCACCGACTGGCCGACCATGAGTGGGAGCGCCAGGACCAGGTACTCCCTCACCGTCGACCCATCCCCACCCGCGGCGAACCATGTCCCGCTCCGGCGGGCACCGAGCCACTGCAGGGCGAAGTTGCCCGTTGCCGCTCCCGCCACGGCGCCGATCAGGAAGGACTCGGGTGACGGGTCGCCCATGGCCCACCCCACCAACCCGCCCCCGATGATTCCCAGGTTGTAGACGATGGGGGCGAGGGCGGGGAGCACGAACCGTTTGTGGGTGTACTGCACCGCCATCAGCAATGCCCCGAGGACCAAGAAGACCTGCGCCGGGAGCACGATCCGGGTCAGCGTCACCAGGCGGGCCGTGTCCTCCACCCCGGGGAAGACCAGGTCGACCAGCGGTCCGGCGAGAAGCCACATCACGACGGTGAGCCCGACGATGACGAACGCGACGAATCGGAAGACAGAGGTGAACGCCCTGCTCGCCGAATCGGGGTCGCCGCGCTCGAGATGCCGGCTGAGGATGGGCACCAATGTGATGGTGAGATAGGCACCGGCGAGCAGGTAATTGAGGAAATCGGGGATCAGGAACGCCTGGACGTACAGGTCCGCCTCCAGGGATCGGCCGAAGAGGAAGGCGATCAGCGCATCGCGGCCCAGACCGAGGATCCGGGAGACGAGGACGCTCGCTGCGATGACCGCCGCCGCCGTCCTCATCCTGATCGGGCTGCTCATGGAGATCCGGCCCGCAACCGAAGCTCCTCCATGAGACCGGCGAGGACGGCGAGGTCGCCGAAGCCACTTCCCAGACTCAACCCGGGCTTGTAGGTGCCGTGGTAGTCGCTGCCGCCGGACGGGACGAGGTCGAAGCGGCGCGCCAGGTCGGCGTATCCCTCACGCTCGTGCCGTCGGTAGGAGCCGTACCACGCCTCCAGCCCGACCAGACCTGCCCCTCTCAGCCGGCCCAGCAGAGCCGCCATCTCCGGAGCGGTGGTTATCCCGAGGGTGTGGGGATGGGAGAGCACGGGCACGGCTCCAGATTCTCGCGCCAGGGTGGTCGCCTCCTCGGGAGCGAGACGGTCCCGCTCTGCGTAGGCGGGCCGGCCTTGGCCCAACCACAACTCGAATGCAGTTTGGATGTCGGGGACGTAGCCGCGTCGCATCAACACCGCAGCGATGTGGGGACGGCCAACGCTGCCGCCACCCGCCACCTCTTCCACCTCCTCGAGGGTCAGCTCCATCCCGGCTGCGTTGAGACGGCTGACGATCTCCGAATTGCGAGCGGTGCGTCCCGATTGGAGCCCGGCCAGCCGGTCCTGCAGAGGTCCGGGGCCTGGCTCCAGCCAGAGGACGACGAGATGCATCGCCCCTCCCTGATATGCGAGGGAGAGCTCGACTCCGGGGATCAGCTCGAGTCCGCTCCCTCGGGCCGCCTCGAATGCCTCGGGCAAACCTTCCTGGGTGTCGTGGTCGGTGAGGGCGATGGCGCCGAGCCCGGCCTCCAGCGCCAGTGCGACGAGCTGGGCCGGAGAGTCGGAGCCGTCGGATGCGGTGGAGTGGGTATGGAGGTCGACGATCATCGGGCTCTGGCCGATGATGCCTCAGCGGTGGGTCAAGAACCGGCCACGTCGATGGTGACCGTCTCGATGTACACGGTCTCCAGGGGCAGGCTCTCCTCGACCGTCCCGGGGGCGGTAGCGGTCTCGATCTCCCTCATGGCGTCGATCGCCTCCTGGCCCGAGGTGATCGTGCCCAGCACGTTGAACTGGTTGGTGAGGAAGCGTCCGTCGTCGCCGATCACGATCCTGAAGATGGATCCGGTGCTGCGCGACCCCCTGTTGGCCATCAGGACCACACCCTCCTCGTACACGAAGTCTTCCTCGGGGAACTCGTCGGGGAGCAGGTATCCGGGGCCCCCGGTGGCGTTGGCTGCGAGATCACCCGCCTCGATGACGAAGTTGTCCGTGATCCGATAGATCACCTGGCCGTCGTAGTAGCCCTCCCGGGCCAGGAAGACGAAGGAGTTGACGGTGGCGGGTGCCCCCTCCGTGTTGAGGTCGATGACGATGTCGCCACACGAGGTGGCGATGGTCGCGGTGACCGTGTCCGATTCGGCGATCCCCTGGTCCTCGGGCCCATCGAAGGACATCACCGTTTGCGGCGGAGGTGCTTCGGCGCCACACGCGGTGGGCTGTTCGCGGAACTCCGCGTAGGAGGCGGGAAGGTCCGCAGTGTCGCCTTCGAACAGCCCGCTCAGAGCGAATATGCCGACGACGACAAGGCCAAAGACCAGTGCGGTGATGAGACGCCGGCCCAGCTCGCGTCGGGCCTCGTGCTTGCGCTCCGCCTCCCTCTTGGCGGCGCGTTGCTCCTTCTGACGCTGGCGGCGATCCGACATGGCGGAGCGACTCTAGGGGAACCTCGGGCCCAATCCCGGGGCCGGTGTTCGTATTCGGGGCGGCAAGGCTCCAAACTGTGGGTGATGTCGATCGTTGTCCAGAAGTACGGCGGCACCTCGGTAGCCGACCCCTCACGCATCGCCGCCGTCGCCGACCGTGTCGTCCGAACCCGGGGTGAGGGACACGACCTCGTCGTGGTGGTGTCCGCCATGGGCCAGACCACGGACACCCTCCTCGGCCTGGCAGCCGAGGTGACGGACAACCCGCATCCGAGGGAGATGGACATGCTGCTCACCGCAGGTGAGCGCATCTCGATGGCCCTCCTCGCCATGGCCCTCAACGATCGGAATGTCCCCGCGGTCAGCTACACCGGCTCCCAGGCGGGGATCCTCACCGACAACGCACACGGCGGAGCACGAATCACCCGGATCACCGGGGAGCGGGTACGGGACTCGATCGAAGGGGGCAAGGTGGTGATCGTGGCTGGGTTCCAGGGAGTCGACCCTGATTCGAGGGAGGTGACCACCCTGGGTCGGGGGGGATCCGACACCACCGCCGTCGCCCTCGCCGCCACCCTCGAGGCGAGCTCTTGCGAGATCCTCACCGACGTGGACGGCGTCTTCACCGCCGACCCCCGTCTCGTCCCGCAGGCCCGGCTCCTCGACGAGGTCGGCTACGACCAGATGCATGCACTGGCGACCGCCGGCGCCGGCGTGCTCATGCCCCACTCCGTCGAATTCGCCCGGGAGCATCGGGTGCCGGTGCATGTCAGGTCGTCGTTCCATGACGGAGAGGGCACCTGGGTGCGGGACGGTGCTGTCTCGAGGGGTTTCGTCGGCCTGGCTCACAGGGTCGAGGGCGATCTGGCCGTGATCACCGTGGTCGGGGACGAGGCGGCGTCGGGCGTCGATCAGCTGATGGCGACTCTTGCCGAGCCGGGGCTGACCGCAAGTCACGCAGGAACCGACGAGCTCTCCGTTTCCCTTCAGGTCCCAGCGGAACAAATCGAGGAGGCGCTTCGGTTCCTCCATGAGCGTCTCTTCCAAGTGGAGGTCTCACCATGACGACGGTGGCGGTGGTCGGCGCGACCGGGGCGGTCGGCCGCACGATGATCTCGATACTGGCGGAACGTGAGTTCCCCGCCGACAAGCTTCGGCTCGCCGCCTCCTCGCGGTCGGCAGGCAAGGTCGTGGACACCGGGTTCGGGGACGTCGAAGTCGAGGACCTCTCCACCTTGAACCCGGCCGGCATAGACGTCGCCCTGTTCTCCGCCGGCGGTGACCGGTCCCGGGAGCACGCACCCCGGTTTGCCGAAGCGGGCGCGGTGGTGATCGACAACTCATCGGCATTTCGGATGGACCCGAAAGTCCCGCTTGTCGTCGCCGGGGTCAACGACCGGGCTGCACATGCCAATTCGGGGATCATCGCCAACCCCAACTGCACGACGATGACACTGATGGTGGCCGCCGGGCCGCTGCACGAGGCCGCCGGGCTCCGGTCGGTGGTGGCGACGTCCTATCAGTCGGTGTCGGGCTCCGGCCAGCAGGGCGTCGACGAGCTCCTCGCTCAGAGGGATCCGCTCGGCTCCGACGTGGAGGCGCTGATGACCGGCGGGTGGGTCGACCCGGGCCCGCGGTTGTACGAGAGGCCGATCGCCTACAACGTCCTCGCTCTCGCCGGCAACAAGCTGGAGGGCGGCTACACGGACGAGGAGATGAAGCTGGTCAACGAGTCTCGCAAGATCCTCGACCACCCTTCACTCCAGGTCGAGCCGACCTGTGTGCGGGTCCCTGTGCTGGTTGGCCACAGCGTGGCCGCAACGCTGCATTTCGACCGGCCGGTGACCGCCGACGAGGCCATGTCGATCCTCGGCTCGGCACCCGGTGTGGAGCTGTGGAAGGACCGCACACCGACGCCGCTCGACAGTGCCGGCATCGACGACGTGCTGGTCGGCCGGGTGCGGGAGACGGTTTCGACCCCGGGTGGGATCAACCTGTGGGTGGTGGGTGACAACCTGCGCAAGGGCGCGGCGTTGAACGCCGTGCAGATCGCCGAGCTCTTGATCTGATCAGGGGTTGTTGTCGGACCGCAGCAGGGCCGCCATCTTCTGCCGAAGGGCCGGGTGGGCGTTGCGCAGGCCCAGCTCCACGGCGAATCTCGCCTCGTCCTCGACGTCGAGGATGATCGCCTCGCCTTCCGCCCTGATGTGAAATCCGTCCGGCATCGCCGAGATCCGCATCTCGCTGCGATCCCAGGCGGCCACCTCTTCGTCCCCGATGCTCATCACCATCCGGTCTCCGGTGAGGTCGACCAGAACCGGTGTTGGTCCGGTGGTCTCGCCTTCGATGACCAGATTTGCCTGGTATGCCGTCATCTCCTCCTCCGGATGACTGGTCTCGTAAGGCTATCTCCGCACCGGCAGGGATCGATGATTCGTTCGGCTCAGGTGATCACCCGACGATGACAGCGGTGAGGGCGGTGAGAGCGCGTGTCGTGGCAGTCAACTCGTCGATCCAGGCGTCGAGACGTGCGATGTCGGCCTTCGTGGCCAACTCGACTGCGGGCTGGAGGGGGAGACCCGTCACCAAGGTGTCGAATACATGATGACTGCGCGACACGCAAGGCCCATCTGGCATGGCGATGTTCTACCGATACAATCCAGCCCATCGGGACGTGGCGCAGTTTGGTAGCGCGCAGCGTTCGGGACGCTGAGGTCGTGGGTTCAAATCCCGCCGTCCCGACTCAGAAA
>DASZOM010000019.1:0-14849 GCA_035550735.1 Acidimicrobiia bacterium
GCTCATCGTCGAGAGCGGTCACCAGGCTCGATATCGCCACTTCGATCTGGTCGCGGGCGGGAACCGCCGTGGTCAGCTTCTGCAGCCACATCCCGGGCAATGCCAGGGCGGAGGCGAGACGCCCCTCGGGGCGCGTCCCCGACCAGCGCAGCACCTCGTATGCGAATCCTGCGATGAGGGGGATCCCGACGAGCCGGGACACCACCAGGAAGACGACGCCGGGCTGGCCTAGGAACGTGAACAACACGATGGATCCGATGATGACGATGAGCAGGAAGCTGGTGCCGCATCGGGGATGCTCCGGCGGGTAGCGCGACACCGAGTCGAGCGACAGTGGTTCGCCGGCCTCGTAGGCGTGTATCGACATGTGCTCGGCGCCGTGATACTCGAAGACGCGTGCGATCTCCTTCGACCGCCCGATCAGCCAGATATAGCCGACGAACAAGGCGAGTCGGACAACCCCCTCGATGATGCTGAAGACCAGATCGGAGTCGTTGCTGACGGCCTCGGCGGCGAAGGCGGGCAGGAGGATGAACACACCGGCGAAGAAGGCGAAGGCGAAGGCCATCGTCCAGCCGATCTGGGCGCCGGTGAGCGGCTTCTCCTCCTCTTCGGTCGCCACCTGGGCCGACCAGGACAGGGCTTTGAATCCGAGCGAGAGCGACTCACCAAGCACGAAGATGCCCCTCAGGAAGGGGACTCTCGCCCAGCGGTTGCGCTCGGAGAGCCGGGAGAGCTCGCTCCTGCGGGCGACGATGCCCCCCTCGGGCTGACGCACCGCGACCGCCCAGCCGGCGGGGGCGCGCATCATCACACCCTCGATTACCGCCTGTCCCCCGACCGTGGTGGCCGGGTCGATCTGCCCTTTCGCCTCGGGGGCAGGAGACTCACTCCGAGTCAGATTCGCCCTCTCCATCGGCGGCTTCGCCCGCCTTGGTGAAAGTGCTCTTGCCATAACGGCGCTGGAAACGCTCCACACGCCCACCGGCGTCGACCACCTTCTGCTTCCCGGTGAAGAACGGGTGGCACTCGTTGCACAACTCGATGTGCATGTCGCCCGGCTTGGTGCTGCGGGTCTCGAAGGTGTTGCCGCAGGAGCAGGTGACCCTGGTCGTGTCGTAGTTGGGATGGATGTCGGTCTTCAAGATTCGGATCTCCTGGCTCAGCCGCTGCTCTTCGCCACCTCGGCGAGGAACTCGGCGTTCGACTTGGTTGTCTTGAGACGGTCGATGAGCAGCTCCAGGGCGGCTCCCGGCTCGAGTGCCAGCAGCACTCTACGAAGCTTCCACACCTGGTTCAGCTCCGTCCTGTCGAACAGCAGCTCCTCCTTGCGTGTTCCCGACGCCTCGATGTCCACCGCCGGGTAGATCCGCTTGTCCGCAAGCTTGCGATCGAGTCTGAGCTCCATGTTGCCGGTGCCCTTGAACTCCTCGAAGATCACCTCGTCCATCTTCGACCCGGTCTCCACCAGGGCGGTGGCCATGATGGTGAGCGAACCGCCTTCCTCGATGTTCCGGGCGGCGCCGAAGAACCGCTTCGGGGGGTAGAGGGCCTGGGAGTCGACACCACCGGAGAGAATCCGTCCGGATGCCGGTGTCGCCAGGTTGTGGGCACGGGCGAGACGTGTGATCGAGTCGAGCACTATGACGACGTCGGTCCCCATCTCCACCAGCCTCTTGGCCCGCTCGATGGCGAGCTCCGAGACCTGGGTGTGCTCCTCGGCGGGACGGTCGAAGGTCGAGTAGATGACCTCGCCCTTGACCGAGCGCTGCATGTCGGTGACCTCTTCCGGTCGCTCGTCCACCAGGACGACCATGAGGTAGCACTCGGGGTTGTTGGTGGTGATCGACTGGGCGATCTCTTGCAGCACGGTGGTCTTGCCCGCCTTGGGCGGTGAGACGATCAGCCCGCGCTGGCCCTTGCCGATGGGAGCGATGAGGTCGATGATCCTGGTGAGGATGTTGTTCGACTTGCCCTCCACCTCGAGACGGAGTCGCTGGTCGGGGAATAGCGGGGTCAGGCTCTCAAACTTGGGACGGTTGGAAGCCTCGTCGGGATCCATGCCGTTGACGCTGCTGATCCGGACCACCGCGGGGAACTTCTCCTTGGAGCGGGGCGGGCGAATCGGGCCGGACACGATGTCGCCCTTGCGGAGGCGGAACTTCCTGACCTGGTTGGCCGAGACGTAGACGTCCTTGTCTCCCGACTTGTAGCCGGTGACCCTGAGGAACCCGTAGCCCTCGGGGAGGATGTCGAGTATGCCCTCGCGTACCTCGAGCTGGTCTTCTGGGATGCGCTCTTCGTTCTCACGACGACGTCTGTTGCGCTGACGATTGCCGCCACCGCCACGTTCCTCGTCGAATCCGCGGCCGCCGTCCTCCTCGTCGAAGGGGCGCTCGGTCCGTTCCGTGCGAGGCATCGCCCGTGGAAGGTCGACGTCCTCGGTTGGCGACTCGACGACCCCTCCGGCGTCCATGAGCGCAGCGATCAGCTTGGATTTCTGCAACCCATCGGTCTCGATGCCTGCGGCTTCGGCGACCTCTCTCAGTTCATCGATTGATTTGCTCTGGAGTTGAGCTCGTGTCGTCATTGGATCCTTCGCGATTCATCCCCTGGCGGGGAACTTCGGATCGGGGGTTTCCCATGGCACGTCATGCAGGAAGGACCCTTGCCGGGTGCGATGGGAGTGCGGCACGTCCGGTGCCTGCCAAGCACATGGTAGTCGCTAGCCGTTGTTGCGCAAAGCAACCCCGTTACTCATCGGACGAGAGCGTCGAGCGCTGTAGCCACCGGGTCGATGGTGGTGAACCGCTCCTCGCGTGTGTCCAGGGGATGGAACCAAGACGGAGGTGGAACGCGGTCGTCGAACTTGGCGGGATGTGCGGTGGCCACCACCAGTTGGGGCAGATCGGTCCTGGTCTCGGCGCCGACACGCCAGGCGATCGCAGTGTGCGGGTCGAGCCGGTATCGGTGGAGCCGTTCGACCTCCGAGATGGTCTCCAGGATCCCGGCATCGTCCACCCACCCTGCCGAGAACTCCCCGGCGGGCTCGACTCCGAGCCTCTCCAGGTTTGATGGCACCTGGATGTCCATGGCCGGTGCCAGTGTCGGGACGACCACGCCGGTCTTTGCATCACCGTCGGCAACGAGGTCTGCGAGGTACCGGTTGGCGTTGGTGGCGATGGTGATCCTCTCGATGGGCGCTCCCATCTGCTTGGCCAGCCAGCACGAATAGACGTGACCGAAGTTTCCCGTCGGGACGACGACGTCGTATCGGCCCGCCATCCGGCCCGCAGCGTGGACGTGAAACCCGGTCTGGGCGGCGATACGGGCCCAGTTGATCGAATTGACGGCCAACAGGCCAGGACGGGTGGCGAACGCCTCCTTCACCAGCCGCTGACAGTCGTCGAACGTCCCCTGCACCGCGACCGCGTGCACGTTGGCCCCGGCCAGCGTGGTCATCTGCCGTCGTTGGAAGTCGGAGACCCGACCCTCGGGGTAGAGGACGAAGATCTCAAGGTTGTCGTGGCCGAGACACGCCTCCATCGCCGCCGAGCCGGTGTCACCGCTGGTCGCCCCGAGGATGACGCCGCGGTCCACGGCGCGTGACAGGAGGCGGACCAGTACCTGGAGGGCGTGGTCCTTGAATGACAGTGTCGGGCCCCAGAACAGCTCGAGAATGTGACGATCGCCAACCGGGACGATCGGCGCCACCGCATCGTGGTGGAACTCGCCGGCAGCCTGGTCGACCAGTTCCCGGTTATCAGCTGCGCCGAAGAGCTCGAGGACCGATGACACCGCCTCGGCGTACGACCAGCGCTCCCATCCCGAGGGCAGGCTCGGGATCGCCTCGGGCACGTACAGCCCACCATCGGGAGCCAGGCCACCGAGAAGCGCTCCGGTGAAATCAACGGACGGCGATCCACGGCGGGTCGAGACGTAGCGCACGAGAGGATCTTGACCCGTGACTAGGCGGAATGCACGGCGATCGGCCGACCCACGGTCAGGGTCTCCGCCAGGCCGCCGAGCTCCTCGGCGAACCGGGCGTCGGCCAGCGTCCCGGTGGCGTCGAGCACCTTGGAGAAGAAGCAACGCGCCGCCGCGGTGGCGACCACGTCGAAGATCTCTGCGTCGTCGAGCCCGAGCGACCGTAGCCGCCCGATGTCGGCCTCGGTGACCGAGACGGCGGACCTGGCCACCTTGGCGGCGAACTCCACGATCGCCCGCTCCTCTTCGCCCAACCGGTCCAAGGTGCCCTGCTCCGCCATCGAGCGGAGCTCCTCGTCCGGGGAGCCCAGCTCGAGCAGCTTCTCGGCATGTGCGAGGGAGCAATACGTCGATCGCAGGGCCAACGCCGCCCCCATCGTGGCCAGCTCGTAGCGACGCGGGTCCATGTTGCTGCGGATGCTGCCGATCAGGCGCGACCAGGTCTTGTACACGCCAGGACGCTGGCTGAATGCCTTCGTGTAATTGGGAAGATGGCCCATCACCTCGACGGTGCGGTCGTAGATCTCGGCGACCTCGCCGGTCGCATCCGACTCGGGGACGGTGGCGATGAAGCTCACAGCCGGCGCGCTGTTGGTCGGTCGCTCATGCCGTGAGGCTATCAGCGCGTTGGTTGGTTTTCCCCTGCGACGCGTACCATTGCAGACGTTGCCCCCGTAGCTCAGGGGATAGAGCGCCGGCCTCCGGAGCCGGGTGCGCAGGTTCGAATCCTGCCGGGGGCACGACGCCATGAGGCGCCGCCCCCGTAGCTCAGGGGCCCTATCGATGGCTCTTCGCCCGACGGCTCATCGCATAGCGCCGGCCTCCGGAGCCGGGTGCGCAGGTTCGAATCCTGCCGGGGGCACGACGCCATGAGGCGCCGCCCCGGCCTGGAGGCCCTCATCTCGGATCCCAAAGGTTTCGCCTACAAAGTCCGCAAGAGTGGAGAGGTCGTCATCACCCATCACGGAAGACAGGCGGCGGTGCTGCGTGGCAACCAGGCCGCCTCCTTCCTCGCCAAGGTCATCAATGAGGATGCCCAGGCGCTGATGGCCCGGGCCACCGGCAATTACAAGCGGGGCAACGAGCGCCGCTAGCCCGCCGACTCGAGTCTCTCCAGCAGGGCCCAACCTCGTGGTGACAACTCGTATCCCGGCGAGTGGCTGATGGTCAGGCCGAGCTCTTTGAGCCTGCGGACGTCGTTCTTGAACACCATCTTCTCCAGGCCGAGACGATCAGCGAGGTCCTGGGCACGGACGTGGGGGTTGTCGGCGAGCAGCCGCAGCGTCTCCCGGGTCCACGGACCGCGCTTCGAGAGCCTGTCGAGACGGTCGAGACGGGCCACCAGCCCGGCAACGGCTTCGCCTTCCAGGGTCGAGTCCTCACGAAGCGCCACTCTCGGGTCCGGCTCGATCCCGCCCAGACGCACCCGGTAGACATCGCCCTCCGGCTTCGCCCGCAGCATCGAGAGAAGCTCCTGGACGCCTACGCCGGCCCGACGGGCCTCCTCGGGGCCGATCGAGTCGATGTCGACCTTCTCCACGGCCACGATCCTGACCAGCCCGAGCCGGGTTCGCAGGGTGCCGCCGGCCTTCACCGTGGGCCGCTTCCAGCGTCGAAAGGCCAGGTCGACCTCGCCGGTGCCGATCTTCTCCAATACCGCACGTCGCAGAAGCATCGCCAGCCGACCCTATCGCCACCCTTCGATACTGTCGGTGCACCGGCGTAGAGTTGTCCACATGGCTAGAGCCATCTGGAAAGGCGCGATCAATTTCGGGCTGGTGACCATCCCCGTGGGGATGTACACCGCCACGGACAACAAGACACCCAAGTTCAAGCAACTCCGCAAAACCGACCACTCCCCTATCCGCTACAAGCGGGTTGCCGAGGCCGACGGAGAGGAAGTCGCCTGGGAGGACATCGTCAAGGGCTACGAGTTCGACAAGGACCGCTATGTCGTCTTCACCGACGAGGAGCTGGCGGCGGCCCATCCCGACGGGGACAAACTGGTCGACGTGATCCAGTTCGTCGACGAGGACGAGATCGACCCGATGATGTACCAGAAGGCGTACTACCTGGCGCCGGAGAAGACCGGCGTCAAGGCCTACCGGATCCTCAGGGACGCTCTCGAGGAGAAGGGTCGTGTCGGCATCGCCAAGGTGTCGATTCGGGAGAAGCAGCAGCTCGCCACCCTCCGGGTGAAGGACGAAATCATCGTGATGGAGACCATGTTCTGGCCCGATGAGATCAGGGAGGCGGACTTCGAGGAGCTCGACACCAAGGTCGAGGTACGGCCGGAGGAGGTCGAGATGGCAGGGACCATCATCGACAACCTCACCAAGCCCTTCGCCGGCTCCGAGTTCGTCGACCAGACCAGGGAGGCAGTCGAGGAGCTCGCCGCCAAGAAGGTGGCCGGTGAGGAGATCGTCGCACCAGCCTCTCCGGAGCCGACCAAGGTCGTCGACCTGCTCGAAGCGCTCAAGGCCTCTGTGGAGGCGACCAAGGGCAAGCAGGCCAAGGCCGGCTGAGCCCGCCCCATTTAGAGTCGGCGAGTGCCTGACTTCGGCGTGGTCGAGATCGGCGGGACCAAGGTCGACATGGCGGTCGGCACCTCGCCCGACGACGTGACCCCGTCCCGGATCGCCACCACCACCCCCGAGGAAACCCTCGGCGCAGTGATCGGCTATTTCGCCGATGTGGAGCTGGCCGCGGTCGGCGTCGCCAGCTTCGGCCCGCTCGACCTCGACCCCGCCAGCCCGCATTACGGGACCATGACGACCACACCCAAGGTGGGGTGGTCGGGCACACCCATCCTGCCGACCCTGGCGACTGCCATCCACGCCCCCATCGGGCTCGACACGGACGTCAATGGTGCGGCTCTCGGAGAGGGAAGGTGGGGAGCCGCCCAGGGCATGAGTCGTTTCGCCTACATGACGGTGGGCACCGGGATCGGAGTCGGGGTCGTCGTGGATGAGACGCTGCTCACCGGGAACACCCATCCCGAGGCGGGTCACATGATCGTGGGAAGGCTCGACGGGGATCCGTATCCGGGCAACTGCCCCTTCCATGGCGACTGTCTCGAAGGGCTGGCGTCAGGCCCGGCGCTCGAAGCCAGGTTCGGGGAATCTGCGACCTGGGCCGGCGACGATCGGGTGCTCGGTCTCGCCGCCGACTACGTGGCTCGCGGGCTGAGGAATCTCCTCTACGCCGCCGCCCCCGAGCGAATTGTCGTCGGGGGTGGTGTCTCCAAGCTCCCCGGCTTCCACGAGAGGGTGCGGTACACCCTCGGGGAGCTACTTGCCGGCTATCCGGGCGAACCGGATCTCGAGCTGCTCGTCAGCCGTCCCGGGCTCGGGGACCTTTCCGGCCTCGCCGGTGCCCTGGTCCTGGCCGAGCGAGCCCTCGGCTAGCCCGGGCCCTCCTCATCCCAGGTCACCGTCTCCGGATCGGCGATCTCCAATCCCTTGTAGACGGGAGCCCGAAGGTGGTGATCGTGGGTCCACTCCTTGTACTCGACGTTGACGACGATCGCCGGCTCCACCCACACCGGTCTCCCCGGGGCGTTCACCGAGTTGATGAAGGGGCTGGAGTCACGCTCGATCTGGGTGAGAACCTGATGGAATGCACGCAGCGACGCCTCGGTGAAGCCGGAGCCGACCGCGCCGATCCAGCGCAGCCCCCGCGGCTCGTAGAGACCCACCAGCAGCGAGCCGAACGTGGCCGCTCTTCCCCTGTCCCCCTCGAAATAGCCACCCACCACGGCCCGCAGGGTGTG
Source organism: Acidimicrobiia bacterium (assembly GCA_035550735.1). Classification (GTDB taxonomy): domain Bacteria; phylum Actinomycetota; class Acidimicrobiia; order Spongiisociales; family ZC4RG35; genus JANQRA01. The sequence continues at coordinate 7,760 of DASZOM010000019.1, forward strand.
ACGGATCGAGATCTTCCTCCAGTCTTCGGACCGTCGTCCCGGGTGGTATCGAGAGCCGAGCCGCTTGGCCACGATGCCCTCGATACCCTGCTCCAGGACGGCGCCATGGAGACTGGTCCCCCAGGTCGGTGTGGGCTCGGGAACGATCATCGGAGGTGCCAGCTCCAACGACTCGAGCAACTGACGACGCTCCTCGTAGGGCAGATGTGTCACGTCTGCACCGTGGAAGAGGACGTCGAAGACCACCAGGTTGACTCCTACCTTGGCTCCTGTGCCCTGGCCGCCGAACCCGGTGCGACGCTGTAGGAGGGAGAAGGAGGGACGGCCCAGGTCGTCGAACGCGACGATCTCTCCGTCGACAACCACGCCGTCGGGGATCTCCAAGGACTTGACCTCGGGGAAGGGGCCGGAGAGGTCGAGCCCGCGTCGGGAGCGGGCACGCACGATCCCGCGCTCGGCGCCCACCACCGCCCGATAGCCGTCCCATTTGATCTCGAACCACCACCCCTCGTCGTCGAAGGGCGCGTCCCGTCTGCTGGCCAGCATCGGCTCGTACTCGGGGAGCCTCACCCGGAGCTCAATTCCTCCCTCACCAGACGGTTGACCATCCCGCCGTCGAGAGCGTCACCCTGGGTCTTCATCAGATGGCCGGTCACCCGCCCCGCCGCCTTGTCGTCGCCGGCGACGCCCAACTCCTCGATGGCGGCGCGGACCAGACGCCTGGTCTCTTCCTCGCTCGCCTTCTTGGGGAGCCAGCGGGACAGATAGTCCACCTCGAACCCGAGTTTGGCCGCCATCTTCTCCCCGCGCTCCCCGATGTCCAGGTACTCAGAGCGTGCCTTGTCCATCTTCTTCACATAGGAGGCGATGACTCGCTGGTAGAAGCCGTCGTCGGCGACACCGTTGAAATCAGGCGCGGTGCGAGCGGTGGCGATCTCGGTCTGGACCTGGCGGATGGCATCACGACGCAGGACGTCCTTGGCCCTCATCGCGTCCTTCAGCTCGTCGGCCAGCTCTTGCCCGATGCTCATGTCGCACCTTGTCCCGTGTTCGTGATCCGCCCCGGATCGTCGGTAATGATGCCCGTCACCCCGAGCTCGGCCAACTCCCGGGCCCGCCGCGGGTCATTCACGATCCAGGGAAACACGGACAGGTCGCCGCTCATCGCCTCCGTGATCTGGGATTCGTGGGGAACCAATGCGGTGTGGCCGGCGTCTAAGCAATGTTTGACAGCCTCGACAAGGGCAATGGGGGCCTTTGTGACCAGACCGGTGGCCACCTCGGGGAAGACCCGACGCACCAACGCCAGGGTCTCCGGATTGAAGCTGGTGACCAGATCGCCAGGCCGAGCCCGATCCGCCGTCTCCAGGGCAATGCGGTGGTCGGGCTCGAATCCGGTCTCGAAAGCCAAGTTCTTCACTTCGAGCTGCACCCGGGTTGCCGGCAGCGCGGCGAGGGCCTCGTCGAGGAGAACCGGGTGATGACCGCCACCCAGGTCCAGCTCGGCGAGTGCCGACCAGGGTGTCGTGGCGACGGGATGACCGGCGAGAACGGGGTCGTGTGACAGGACGAGCCTGCCGTCCCCGCACCTGCGGACATCCACCTCGACACCGTCGATGAGGTCGGCGGCGGCCATCAGCCCTGCCAGGGTGTTGTCGGGGAATCGGGCAGGCCAGCCGCGATGACCGATGACCAGCAGCCGGGCCTCAGCCATCGGTCGATCCGAGAAATCCGTTTACAAGCCCCCGAGACGCAGTTACATTTCGTGGCGGAATTTTCCCCACGCATCTCCGGGAGTGTCTGCTGACGGGATGCTTGTGAAAAAGATCACAAAGTAAGGTAAGCATGACCCTCACAACCATCACCACGGATTGGCGAGATCTGGCAGAGTGCCGGGACTCCGAGCCGTCCCTCTTCTTCCCCGTGGGGACCACCGGTCCCGCCGTCGAGCAGATCGACGCCGCGGTCGCTATTTGCAACACCTGCATGGTGCGCGAAGACTGCCTGCAATACGCCCTGGAGACCAATCAGGAGTCGGGCGTCTGGGGCGGGTACGCCGAAGAGGATCGCCGGCGACTTCGCAAGCGCTGGCTCGCCGAGCGTCGGCGTCGCTCCGTGGTCTGACCCGGAGCCAATCGAATGTTGGGAGAGACGCCTGTCGGGCGTCTCTCTCGCGTCGGGCCCGCCAGACCGGCTCAGACCGCCGGGGCGAAGCCCACCGTGTGACCCAGTTCCGCGTCCTCCATCTCGATGAAGGCGACGCTGCGGGCGGGGATCCCCACCGTGCGGCCCTTGCTGTCGGTGAACCAGCCGAGACCGCCTTCGGAGACGGCCTTTTCGATCTCGCCCTTGAATGACTCGGGGTCGTCGATCTCGATCTCCAGGAGCTTGTCGGTGGTGCTGATTCCGATACGGACCTTCATGGCGTGATCGTAACCCCAACCGACCCTCTTCCCTCGGAGGTGCGCCCGTCATAGGTTCCCAACATGGGACGCGCGATGCTGATCGTGACCCTGGTGGGACTGGCGATGGCCAGCGGGGTGGCGTCTGCCTCGCCGGCCGACACGGTGCGTCACCCGCTGGGGACACCAGCCCAGGCTCAGGTGGCGACTGTCGTCGTCGAGAGGGGCGACCATCTCTGGAAGATCTCGGCCCACCATCTCGACCCCGGGGTGCCCATCGCCCCCTATTGGCGTGACGTGATCGAGGTCAACCTGCCGAGGCTCCGCTCCGGTGACCCCGACCTCATCTACCCGGGCGAAGTGGTCGAGCTGCCGCCGGTCAACGAACAGCCGTGAACTTGTACACGGCGCCCTCGTACGTGGTGACGTAGAGCTCGCCGTGTCCGTCGAGACCGAAGCTGGTGATCGATCCGACCGGACCGCCCAGATCCTCGGTCCAATCCCGCGCCTCTGTGACCTGGCCGTTCACGTACTTGAAGCCGCGGATCCACTGCCTCACCCAGTCCGAGTAGAAGTAGGTGCCCGCCAGCTCGGGGATCTCCGCACCTCTGTACACGTACCCACCGGTGATGGAGAGCCCTTCCTCGTGGGTGTAGGTGATCACCGGCGACGTGTAGTCGGCGGCGTCGCAGTCCTGGAGGTGGAAACAGCGTGTCCCTTCCATGTCCGACCACCCGAAGTTGTATCCGCCCGGTGAGAGGGGCACCACGTTCACCTCTTCCTGGTCGGCGTGCCCGACGTCGGCGACGTAGACCAGACCGTCGACCTCGTCGATGGTGAAGCGCCACGGGTTGCGCAACCCGTATGCCCAGACATCAGCCATCCCCCCGCCGTCGACGAACGGGTTGTCCGGCGGGATGGCGTAGGGATCGCCGTTGTCGACGTCGATGCGGACGATGGTGCCGTAGGGCGTGTTGGGGTCCTGGCCCTGGTCCCGGCTGTCGGCACCGTCGCCCATCGAGACCCACAGATAGCCGTCCGGGCCGAACTCGACGTTGCCTGCGTAATGACGGATGTCGGTGGAGCCCTCGGGCTGGGGATACTCGAAGATGATCTGTTCCGACGCCGGATCGGCGATGTTGGGATCGGTGGCCGAGACGGTGAACTCGGACAGCTGGCGATTGCCCCCCTTGTCGGTGAAGTAGACGTAGAACTTCCCGTTGTTGGCGTAGTCGGGGTGAAAGGCGAGCCCGAGCATCCCCTGCTCGATCCCACCTGCGAGCACCTGATCGGTGAGGTCGAGGAAGGCCGGGTCGAGCATGGTCCGGCTGTCGTCGAGGATCCGGATCACCCCGACCCTCTGCACGACGAACAGCCGGTCGTCACCTGCGGGCGCGGTCACGTCGTTGGGCTGGCGGAACCCGTCGAACACCAGGTCGAGGGTCACCTCCTGCAGCGGGGCGAGGTCGGGGTTCGTGCTGCCGGGAGCGGATGTCGATCCTCCGGTGGGGGGAACGGTGGTGGAGCCGCCCACGACGGTGCTGCCCCCGGGGCCGGGGATCGTGGTAGTGGAGCCCGGAGCTCCCGATGTGCCATCGTCTGAGCCGGCGCCGAACACCCGCAGGAACAGGAACGCGATGAGGAAGACCGCCACCAGCACCACCAGGAGGATGCGAAAGCGAGCCTGATCAGCGGATTGGGCTTCGCGGTGTCTGGCGGTCACAGAGCGGGTGATTGTATGACCCGTCTCCCCGAAAAGCCGTCTCCTCCCGGGTCAGGCGTTCTCGCCGAGGAAGATCTCCGAGACCGAGGAGTCCATGAAGATGGCATGGAGTGTCTCGGCCAGCACCGGGGCAATGGAGAGCACCCTCACGTTGTCCAGGGCCTGGATGTCCTCGTGAACCGGCAGGGTGTTGGTGACGATCACCTCGTCGAGTGGGGCGTTCTTGATCCGATCGAGGGCAGGGTCGGAGAAGATGCCGTGGGTCGCAGCCACCCGGACGCTCCTGGCGCCGTACTCCTTGACCATCGCCGCCGCGTTGGTGACTGTGCCCGCGGTGTCGATCATGTCGTCGACGATGACCACATGACGATCGGTCACCTTTCCCGACATGGACAGGGCCTCGGAGAGATTGTGCTCCCCCGGGTCGCGCCGTTTGTAGATGAAGGCGACCGAGCCGCCGAGATGACGGGCGTAGCGCTCGGCCCGCTTCACACCACCCGCATCGGGTGACAGCACGGCCACCTTGCCGTCCATCTTCCCCGCCAGGTAGTCGATGATGATCGGCAGGGCGGTCAGATGGTCCCAGGGCTCGGTGATGAAACCCTGGAGCTGGCCGGTGTGCAGGTCGACCGACACCAGCCGGTCGGCGCCCGCCTTGATGAACAGGTCGGCGATGAGACGGGCGGTGATCGGCTCCCGGGGAAGGACCTTCTTGTCCTGCCGCGAGTATCCGAGGAAGGGGATGACCGCGGTGATCCGCCGCGCCGACGCCCGACGCAGCGCGTCGATCGTGATCAGTTGCTCGACGATGTTGTCGTTGATCGGGGCGCAGTGGCTCTGCATGACGAAGCAGTCGGCGCCACGGACACTCTCCACTGGCCGGACGTAGATCTCCCCGTTGGCGAAGGAGGAGCGCTCCACCTTGCCCAATTGGATGCCGAGAACGTCGGCCACCTCCTCGGCGAGCTGCTCATTTGCGCCACCGGTGAAGAGCATCATCCGGTTGCGGGAGACGATGTCCACGTCAGTCCTCTGCGTCCTTGGCCGCTTTGCGAGCCGCGCGTCGCTGAGCGTAGCCGGGTATCTCCTTCTGACCAGAGCGCTCCACGGCGAGCGCATCGTCGGGGACATCGTTGGTTATCACCGAGCCGGCGCCGGTTATCGCCCGATCGCCGATCTTGACCGGGGCGACCAACATCGTGTCCGATCCGATGAACGCCTCCTCCCCGATCTCGGTGTGGTGCTTCTGGTACCCGTCGTAGTTGCAGGTGATCGTCCCCGCCCCGATGTTGGTGCGGGCTCCGACAGTGGCGTCGCCGAGATAGCTGAGATGAGGGGCCTTGGCGCCCTCCCCCAGGGTGGTGTTCTTGGTCTCGACGAAGGTCCCCGCCTTGGCCCCACGCTCGAGGACGGTCCCGGGCCGCAACGACGCATAGGGCCCCACCTCGCAATCGTCACCGACCATGGCGCCACGGAGGACCGCGTACCACACCGTCGTGTTCTCACCGATCACCGAATCCACCGCGAAGACGTCCGGTCCCACCTGACTCCCGGCGCCGATCCGGGTCGTACCCTCCAGATGGGTGCCCGGGTAGATGCGGGCTCCCGAGGCCACCTCCACGGAATCGTCGATATAGGTGCGATCGGGGTCGATGATGGCCACCCCGGCCTCCATCAGTCGCTGGTTGGTGCGTCTCTGCAGCTCCTTGCGGGCCGCGGCGAGCTGGTCCTGGCTGTTGATACCCATCACCTCCTCGGCAGCGGCCTCTACCGCCGTCAGTTTGTCACCCGCGGAGACCAAGAGACCGACAACGTCGGTCAGGTAATACTCGCCCTGGGAGTTGTCGTTGTCGATCTTGTCCAGCGTCGTCGCCAACCGCCCGGCCCGCACCGCGTAGATCCCGGCGTTGATCTCGTCGATCTCGAGCTGCTCGGGAGTGCAGTCCCGGTGCTCGACGATACCCAGGACCTCCCCGGCGCCACCCCTGACCACCCGCCCATACCCGCTCGGGTCATCGACACGCGCCGATATGAGACGGGCCGCCTCGTCGCCCTCGAGGTCGACGAGACGGGAGAGGAGGTCCGAGGTGAGCAGAGGGGTGTCCCCGTAGAGGATGAGGACTACGTCGTCGGGATCGAGGTCACCGAGCGCATCGAGGCCGATTCGGGTGGCATGACCGGTGCCGAGTTGCTCCTCCTGCACTGCGTGGCTCACTCCGGCGGGCAGGATCGAGCGAACCACGTCCGCCCCATGGCCCACCACCACGACCATGGAAGCGGGGTGCAGTTCGCCGGCGGCTTCCATGACCCAGCCGAGGAGGGTCCGTCCCGCCGCGACATGGGCCACCTTGGGGAGGTCGGATCTCATCCGCTTCCCCTCGCCCGCGGCGAGGACGATCACATGTGTCGGCAAGTCGAGATCCCTCTGTCTCTCGCTGGGGGGGCAGGACTCGAACCCGCAACAACAGGACCAAAACCTGCCGTGTTACCAGTTACACCACCCCCCAGAGGTGGTCGCGACGAGGTTACAGGCACCGACGGACCTGTACTTGGACCGCAACAACAGGACCGCAACAACCACCTGTGTTACCAGTTACACCACCCCCCAGAGGTGGTTGCGACGAGGTTACAGGCACCGACGGACCTGTACTTGGAACAACAGGACCGCAACAACCACCTGTGTTACCCAGTTACACCACCCCCCAGAGTGCATACGCCAACAGGTTACAGCCGCCGCCAACCGCAACCCGAACCACCATGTCGTGCAATCGATCCCGCTGGCGGTACCTCACTGCATGCGATTGACACCGCGGTCCCGCAACGTCACCCCCCTCGACACCCGGGCTGAGGGCGACACCGCGGCCGCGGCATCGGTGGCCTCGTCCAGGGTGGCGAAATACCCGAAGCAGGCCGAGCCCGACCCGGTGAGACAGGCCATGGTCCCCCAGATGGCGGCGACGTCGGC
>DASZOM010000020.1:0-10074 GCA_035550735.1 Acidimicrobiia bacterium
TCCAGTTCGCCGTGGACCCGCGCACCGGCCGCATGGTGGTGATCGAGATGAACCCGCGCGTGTCGCGCAGCTCGGCCCTGGCCAGCAAGGCCACCGGGTTCCCCATCGCCAAGATCGCGGCCAAGCTGGCGGTGGGCTACACCCTCGACGAGCTGCGCAACGACATCACCCGCGAGACGCCCGCCTCGTTCGAGCCGGCCATCGACTACTGCGTGGTCAAGTTCCCGCGCTGGGCCTTCGAGAAGTTCCCGGAGGCGGACCAGACCCTGACCACCCAGATGAAGTCGGTGGGCGAGGTCATGGCGATCGGCCGCACCTTCAAGGAGGCGCTCCAGAAGGCGGTGCGCTCGCTCGAGCAGGACCGCTGGGGGCTCGGGCTCGATCGGCCGGTCGCGGATCTCGACGAGCTGCGCCAGAAGATCCGGATCCCGAACGCGGACCGCTGCTTCGCCATCGGCGAGGCCTACCGCCGCGGGATCACCACCCGCGAGCTCCACGAGCTGTCGGCGATCGACCCGTGGTTCCTCGAGAACATCCGCCAGATCGTCGAGTACGAGTCGGTCATCGCCTCCGCCGGGCTCGCCGACCCCGCGGTCCTGCGGCGGGCCAAGCAGATGGGATTTTCCGATGTGCGCCTGGCCCAGCTGACCGGAGCCACCGAGGGCCAGGTTCGACACGCCCGGGTGGAAGCCGGCATCCGACCCGTCTATAAAATGGTCGACACCTGCGCCGCCGAGTTCGAGGCGCACACCCCGTACCTCTACTCGACCTACGAGGAGGAGGACGAGGCTCCCCCCACCCCGCGCGAGAAGGTGATCATCCTCGGCAGCGGGCCGAATCGAATCGGCCAGGGCATCGAGTTCGACTACGCGTGCGTGCACGCCGCCTTCGCCCTGAAGGACGCCCGGGTCGAGGCGATCATGGTCAATTGCAACCCGGAGACCGTCTCCACCGACTACGACACCTCGGACCGCCTCTACTTCGAGCCGCTCACCATCGAGGACGTCCTCGGGGTGATCGAGGCTGAGGATCCCGTGGCCGTGGTGGTCCAGCTCGGGGGCCAGACCCCGCTCAACCTGGCCGAAGGGCTGGAGAAGGCGGGGGTCCGCATCGCCGGCACATCCCCGTCGTCGATCGCCAGGGCGGAGGATCGGGAGCAATTCGCCGAGATCTGCCGGAACCTCGGCCTCGCCCAGCCAGCGGCCGGATCAGCCAAATCGGCGGCTGAGGCCCAGGAGGTGGTGGATCAGATCGGGCTGCCGGTCATGGTCCGCCCTTCGTTCGTCCTCGGTGGCCGGAAGATGAAGGTCGTCTACAGCCTGGAGGAGCTGGGCGAGTACGTCCGGGAGATCTACGGCGAGAACGACCCGGAAGTCACCTCCAACCCGATCCTGATCGACAGGTTCCTCGAGTCGGCGGTCGAGGTCGATGTCGACGCCGTCTTCGACGGTTCCGAGCTCCTCATCGGAGGGGTCATGGAGCACGTCGAGGAGGCAGGTGTGCACTCCGGCGACTCGGGTTGTGTGACCCCGCCGCCGACCATCTCCCACGAGGCCATGAAGGAGATCCTCCGAGGCACCAACGAGCTGGCGCATGCCCTCGAGGTGCGGGGCCTGATCAACATCCAGTTCGCGGTCAAGGGGGACGAGGTCTACGTCCTCGAGGCAAATCCACGCGCCAGCCGGACCGTGCCCTTCATCTCCAAGGCGAAGGCATTGCCCCTCGCCAACATCGCGGCGCGGGTGATGATGGGTGCCACGATCGCCGAACTGCGCGATCGGGGCCTGATCCCGTCGGTTCCCACCGAGGACCGCTTCGTGGCGGTGAAGGATGCCGTCCTTCCCTGGGATCGCTTTCCCGAGGAGGACGCCGTGCTCGGCCCGGAGATGAAGGCGACCGGTGAGGTGATGGGGATCGGGCCCGACGTCGGCGTGGCCTACGGCAAGGCCCTCCTCGCCGCCGGCAACGTCCTCTCCGACCGGGGACGGGTGTTTCTCTCCTTCGCCGACAGGGACAAGCCGCTGGGCCTGGCTGTCGCCCAAGCCTTCACGATGCTCGGCTTCGACCTGCTCGCCACCAGCGGAACGGCGCGCTACCTCAGGCACCATGCGCTCACCGCGGAGGTGGTCAACAAGATCGGGGAGGGCCCCCGAGACATAGGTGAGCGGCTCGCCAACGGAGAGGTGCAACTCGTGGTGAACACGCCACGTGGGGGGAGAGCCCGCTCCGACGGTCTGACGATCAGACAGGCAGCGAGACGTCTCTACATCCCATGCGTCACCACCGTGCAGGGCGGGCTCGCCGTCGCACGGAGCCTTCGTGCCGGGCCGGGCGCCATCCACAAGCCGAGGAGCCTTCAGGAATGGCACTCATCGACCTGAGCACGGATTTCGGCGCGCTTCGGCTCGACACGCCCCTGATCGCCGCCTCCGGCACGGTAGGAGCCGTTTGGGAATGGGCTCAGGTGGCGGACGTGAGCGTCTACGGCGCGGCGGTCGCCAAGTCCGTGGCACCGGTGCCCTGGGCGGGCAGGCCCGCCCCCCGGCTCGCCCCCAACAGCACCGGGATGCTCAACGGCATCGGCATCCAGAATCCGGGGATCGAGTCGTGGACGACCGAGATGCCTGAGCGGATCGAGCGTCTCCAGGTCCCTGTCTGGGGCTCCACGGTCGCCGAAGACGTCGAGGGCTACGCCCTGGTCGCCAAGGGTCTGGAATCGGCCGGCGTGTCTGCGGTCGAGGTCAATCTCTCCTGTCCCAATCTCGACACGGGGGAGATGTTCTCCTTCGACGCGAGTGCCGCCGCTGCAGTCGTCGCTGCCGTGGTCGGCTCGGTGAGTGTCCCGGTCGGGGCCAAGCTCTCCCCGAACACGCCCGACATCGTCGGAGTCGCCGGAGCCTGCATCGAGGCTGGTGCCGGCTTTCTCGTCCTCACCAACACCGCCCTTGGTTTCGGGGTCTCGGTCGAAACGGGCAGCCCACTGCTCAGCGGGGGTGTCGGCGGTTACTCGGGGCCAGGACTCAAACCACTGGCGATGCGGTGTGTCTACGAGGTGGCCCGCTCCCTCCCGGGCGCTCCCATCGTCGGCTGTGGTGGGATCAGCACCGGCCGCGACGTGATCGAGTATCTGATGGCCGGGGCCTCCGCAGTCGAGATCGGCACCGTGCTCCTGGCCGAGCCACGGGCCGGCGCACGGATACTCAAAGAGCTCAGGATGGGCATGGAACGGCTCGCAGCGGGCTCTCTCGACGACGTGATCGGGAGGGCGGTGCGTTGAGCGGGTTGATCGTCGCCCTCGACTTCTCCACCCTCGAAGTCGCCAAGGGCCTGGCTCAACGTCTCACCGACACCGCGTCCGGGTTCAAGGTCGGGCTCGAGCTGCTCACCTCGGCCGGGGCCCGAGCCGTCGAGGAGATCGCCTCCCTGGGCAAGCCCGTCTTCGCCGACGCCAAGCTGCACGACATCCCCAACACCGTGGAGAGGGCAGCCTCCAACCTCGCCTCAGCCGGAGCACGCTGGCTCACCGTCCATTCCACCGGCGGAGCGGACATGATCGAGGCGGCGAGGGCGGGGATGGGTGGCGAAGGAGTCCTGGGAGTGACCCTGCTCACCTCCCTGACCGATTCCGACCTGGAGACGATCGGTGTCACCACTGGTCCCAGTGAGCATGTGGCGGCCCTGGCCCGGCTGGCCGCCGGCGCCGGCGCCGAGGGCCTGGTGTGCTCTCCCGCCGAGCTGGCTGCGGTCTCGGGGCTGGGTCTCTACACCTTCACCCCGGGGGTGAGGCCTGCCGGCTCCGACGAAGACGACCAGCGGCGGGTGGCCACGCCCGAAGAGGCCGTCAAAGCCGGTGCCGACTATCTCGTGATCGGCCGGCCCATCACCCGCGCCGAGGATCCGGTAGCCGCTGCAGGAAAAATCGCCGCCTCCATCGCCGGGTTGCGGGCGTAGACGGGGCTATGGTCGGTGGCGACTGCAACCCACTACCTAGGAGGAGGCGATGGCGCAGCCACCCCAGCTGACCGATGAGCAGCGGAAGGCGGCCCTGGCCAAGGCCGCGGAAGCCCGCCGGGTGCGGGCCGAAGTGAAGGAGCTCCTGAAGACCGGGTCGTTGCGGATCTCCGAGTTGTTCAAGCGGGCGGAATCGGATGATCTGCTCGCCGGACTGAAGGTCGAGTCCCTGATCGCCGCCATGCCGGGAACCGGCAAGATCAAGGCAAAACGGTTGATGGAGTCACTCGGGATCGCCGAGAATCGGCGCATCCGCGGGCTCGGGGAGAACCAGAAGGCGGCGTTGATAGCCGAGTTCTCCTAGGCGGTCCACCAATTGACGATCACGATCTCGGGCCGGCCGGGATCCGGCAAGAGTGTCGTGGCATCGAGGGTGGCAGCGGCCCTCGGAGTTCGTCATGTCTCCGCAGGGGACTTCATGCGTGAGATGGCCGCAGAACGTGGCATTTCCATCCTCGAGCTCTCGCGTCTCGCCGAACAGGACGAGGCCATCGACGCCGAGATCGACGGCAGAACCGCTTATCTCGCCGCCACCGGCGAGGATTTCGTGATCGATGCCCGTCTCGGCTGGCATTTCGTGCCCCATTCCTTCAAGGTGTTCCTCGACGTCCGCCCCGAGGTGGCGGCGAGCCGCATCTACGAGGCGCGGCGAGGTGCGGAAAGTGAGAACGTCGATCTGGAGATGACGAAGGCTGCCGTGGAGTCCCGCACCGCATCGGAAGCCAGTCGCTACATGGAGTACTACGGCCTCGACTACGCCGATCCCGGTCACTACGACCTGGTGATCGACACCTCCGACCTGAACGTGGACCAGGTCGTCGATCGGATCCTCACCGGCGCCGGTGCCCGTGGGGTGGCTCCAGGGCCGTGATGAGGTAGAATCAGGGCTCATCCACCCCTCTCGAGGAGCCATGAAGCTCGAAGACGTCATAGACCAGATCGGCAACCGATTTGCCACGGTTGTGGTCTCGGCCCGTCGTGCCCGCCAGATCAACAGCTACTTCCACCAGTTGGGGGTGGGCTACGGCGAGTTCGTGCCGCCACAGGTGCACTCTCTGTCCCGCAAGCCGCTCACGATCGCCATGGAGGAGATCGCCGAGGGCAAGGTCGCGGTCGAGACCGTCGAGGAATAGATGCTGCACGGTCGGCGAGTCCTCCTCGCCGTCACCGGGGGAGTAGCCGCCTACAAATCGGCCTTCCTGGCCAGACGTCTCGTCGAGTCCGGAGCCGAAGTCGAGGTCATCCTCACCGAGCCGGCCCACGAGTTCATCGGCCCGCAGACCTTCGCCGCCCTAACAGGCTCCCAGCCCCACACCGACCTGTTCGGGGATGTGCGGGTTTCTCCCCACACGGAGCTGGCGCGCTGGGCAGAGCTGATCGTGGTCGCCCCGGCCAGCGCGGCGACGTTGGCCCGGATCGCCACCGGATTGTCGTCTGACCTGCTCTCGGCGACCGTGCTGGCGTTCCAGGGCCCGGTGCTCCTCGCTCCCGCCATGCACACCGAGATGTGGGAGCACCCCGCCACCGTCCGTAACATCCGAACATTGACCGCCGACGGATACGAGCTCATCGGCCCGGCGACGGGCCCCCTCGCCGGCGGGGACACCGGAGTGGGGCGTGTCTCCGAACCGGATGCCGTGCTGGAGAGGATCGAGGCGCTGCTCGCCCCGCCAGGCGACGCCCTCAGGGTGCTGGTCACCGCCGGAGGCACCCGGGAGCCGGTCGATCCCGTCCGCTATCTGGGAAACCGTTCGTCGGGCAAGATGGGCCATGCGATCGCCAACGAGGCGGCCCGCCGCGGGTTGGCGGTGACCCTGGTCACCACTTCGGACCGGCCGGTCGACCCACGGATCAAGCTGGTGTCGGTGGAGACCGCACAGGAGATGCTGGACGCCGTGTCGGGTGTGGAGACGGACATCGCGGTGATGGCTGCAGCGGTTGCCGACTTTCGCCCGGCAACGCCGAGCCCCACCAAGCTGGCCCGCTCGGAGGGGCTGGATTCGATCACACTGGAGCCCAACCCCGACATCCTCGCCTCCGTGGTGGCGCGGGAGGACCGGCCATACGTCGTCGGCTTCGCCGCCGAGACCGGAGGTCTGGAGCGGGCGGTCGCCAAGGCCCGCAGCAAGGACGTCGACCTCATGCTCTACAACGACGTCACCGAGCCCGGTTCCGGGTTCGGCACCGACACCAACCGGGTTGTGGTGATCGACCGTGAAGGCAAGGCCGAAGCCTGGCCGATGATGGGCAAGGACGAGGTCGCCGCCCATCTCATCGACCGTGTGATGGAGGACGTGACCCGCAGGGGTTAACCTCGCCCTCCGATGCGCACGTCTTTCTTCACCTCCGAGTCGGTCACCGAGGGCCATCCCGACAAGGTCGCCGACGCCATCTCCGACTCCGTCCTCGACGCAGCCCTCCTAGTCGACCCCCGGGCGAGGGTGGCGTGCGAGACCTTCGTGACCACCGGCGTCGCCATCGTGGGCGGCGAAGTCAGCATGGGCGGCGAGCTGGACATCGAGTCCATCGTCCGCGAGACGGTGCAACGCATCGGCTACGACGGTTTCGACGAGCGTTTTGCCGCCGACAAGATCTCCGTTGAGAACCGGGTCCAGGAGCAGAGCCGTGACATCGCCGATGGTGTCGATCGAGAGCTCGGCGCCGGCGACCAGGGAATCATGTTCGGCTTTGCGGTACGTGAGACCGAGTCATTGATGCCACTCCCCATCCAGCTCGCCCATCGCCTCGCAGAGCGTCTCGCCCTAGTACGAAAGAAGGGCGAGCTGTCCTATCTCAGACCCGACGGGAAGACCCAGGTGATGGTGCGATACGAGGGGCACCGGCCGGTCGCGGTGGAGAGAGTGCTCATCTCCACCCACCACGCCGAGGGTTGCGATCAGGACGAGATGAGATCCGAGGTTCTCGATGCGGTCGTTTCCGAGGTGATCCCGGGCGAGATGATGGCGGATGAGATCGACTTCATCTTCAACCCGAGCGGGCGTTTCGAGATCGGGGGCCCGGTGGCCGACACTGGGCTGACGGGGCGGAAGATCATCGTGGACACCTATGGGGGATACGCCCGGCACGGTGGGGGCGCCTTCTCCGGCAAGGACGCCACCAAGGTCGACCGCTCTGCCGCCTATGCGGCACGATGGGCAGCCAAGAACGTCGTCGCCGCCGGTCTGGCGGATCGCCTCGAGATCCAGCTCTCCTATGCCATCGGTCAGGCGGAGCCGTTCTCCATCGACGTGGAGACGTTCGGCACCGAGCAGATCGACCCGGTGGAGATCGAGAGGGTGGTCTCGGAGGTGTTCGACTTCCGCCCGGCACGCATCATCGAGACACTGGGGCTGACCCAGCCGGTGTTCGGCGCCACCTCGGCCTACGGGCACTTCGGCCGACCCGAGTTCAGGTGGGAGCACCTCGATCGAGTGGAGGCCGTAAAGACCGCCGCCGGCGTGTGAGCCCGGTCGTCCGGGTGGTCCCGGACGTGCCGAGCTTCGCCGTCGACGACGGCTTCTGGTACTCGGTCCCGGATCATCTCGCTCCCGACATCGCGGTCGGCTCCATCGTCAGGGTCCCTCTGTCGGGCAGGCGGGTCCGTGGGTGGGTGGTCCAATCGGCCGAGCGACGCCAGGGGAGCCTCAAGGACGTCGCCTCGATCTCCGGGAATGTCCCCGTCTTCGACGAGCGTCTGCTCCGGGGTCTCACCTGGGCGGCGAATCACTATGTCGCCCCGATCTCGACACTCCTGGCGAGAGCCACGCCACCCAATCTGCCTCGCTCTCTTCCCGGGCCCGCGCCCTTGCCGGGTGTCCAGCGGTCATCCCACCCCATCTCCAACGTGGTGACCCGCTCCGCCCAAGGGAAGTCGACTCCAGTGACGGCAATGGTGTCCAATTGGCACCGTCTCGATTGGATCGCCGCTCTTGCG
This sequence comes from Acidimicrobiia bacterium, assembly GCA_035550735.1. Classification (GTDB taxonomy): domain Bacteria; phylum Actinomycetota; class Acidimicrobiia; order Spongiisociales; family ZC4RG35; genus JANQRA01. The sequence continues at coordinate 7,946 of DASZOM010000020.1, forward strand.
CCGATTCTGGAGTCTGGTGGCTCGGTGCTGGTGATCGCCGCCTCCTCGGCCGAGGTCGACTATCTGGGCACTGCGGCCCGTGGAGTCTGGGGCGACGCCGCCGTGACCGTGTCCGGCGAGGACGACGCCGGCGACACCGCCGCCTGGGAGCACGCCCAGAGCTCGCCGCGGCTGGTGATCGGCACGCCCAAGGCCGCCTCCTGGATGGTTCGAGGGCTCTCGCTCGCCATCGTGCTCGAGGAGAGCAGACGGGCGATGAAGGACCGGCAGACGCCGACGATCCATGTCCGGGACCTGATCCGGACCCGGTCCCGGCTCGAGGGCTTCAACCTGGTCTTCTACGGCCCGACTCCCGGTGTCGAGCTCCTCGCCGAGGGCGCAGAGGTGATCACCCCGGGCATTCGTGCGTGGTCACTCGTCGAGGTGGTCGACCGATCCGAGGAAGGTCCCGGCTCGGGATTCATCTCCGCCCGCACCATGGCGGCCATCGCCTCGACCGCCTCAGCCGGCAACAGCGTCTTCGTGTTCACCCACCGACGGGTGGGATCCGGCTCGCAACGATGCACCAACTGCCGGACGCTTCGGCAATGCGGTCGATGCGGCACCCGCCTCGGCCGCGTCGAGCATTGCCCGAGATGTGGAGCAGACGCCTCCGGCTGCACCAAGTGCGAGGGCACGGAGTTCGAGGAGATGGGAACCATCCCGGAGCGTCTGGTCGCCGAGATCAACCGGAAGCTGGGTAGGGGAGTGGCGGTGGCCCACCCGGGAGACAGCCTGGTCACCGTTGGCACCGAACGGGACCTCTCCTCGCTCGAGGAGGTGACTCTGGCCGTCGCCGCCGACGTCGACGGGATGCTGATGGGCATTGGATACCGCACCACCGAGGAGGCACTGCGCCAGCTGGCCCGATTGGCCTCCCTGGTGAGCCCGAAACGTGGGTCCAGACTGATGTTGCAGACCAGCCATCCCGACTCCCCATTGGTCACCACGATGCGGCGTGGCGATCCAATTCCCTATCTGGAGCGTGTCCTGGTGGGGCGTGCCCGGGAAGGCGTTCCGCCCTCCACCGAGATGATCGCCCTGGAGGTTCGGGGTGAGGTGCCCGACTCGGTCACGGAGGACATGGCCGCCCTCGGTTCGGAGGCGACGGTGCTCGGGCCGATGCATGTTGACGAAGGGCTGCGCTGGCTGCTCACCGGCAAGTTGGGCAAGACCAGGCTGGAGCTGCGCAAGAGCGTGGGTCGGTGGCGGGACAAGGGGGCGACGGTGCGTGTCGACGTCGACCCGATCGACGTGTGAGGGGATTCTTGGCCACGGCCCTCTTGTTTTTGTCGGTGGTCGAACGTATGTTCGGGGTATGGGTTGGGAGAGAGCGTCAACGGATGAGATCGAACTGGCGTTGGATCATTTCGCCGGTCTCACCTCGGCCGGGTTGGCCCGGGTTTGTGAGCTGATCGGGGAGGTGGATGTCCGGCAGTCGTGGATGGCCGACGGTGCGAGGAGTCTGGTCGACTGGGTGACAGCCCGACTCCGCATCCGGCATGACACCGCAGCCCAGCTGGTGGGCGTCGCCCGCCGGCTCACCGACCTTCCCGTGCTTTCCGCAAGGTTCGCCGACGGGAGTCTCACGTTGGATCAGGTGGATGCGATCTCTCGGATCGCCACCGCAGACACCGAAACCGAAGTGATCGAAGCTGCCGCTGGAATGTCGAATGCGATGTTGGATCGGGCCGCCCGCCGCCGACACGGCATCACCGAGGGTCAGGCCCGGTCGGTGTGGGAGAGACGGCAGCTGATCCGACAGTGGAATCTCGACGAATCAGAGCTCATATTCCGAGGTCGGCTCCCTGGAGACGCCGGACGCCTCTTCGACCAGGCCATCGACACCCGCATCACCGGGATACCCCCCAATCCTGAGACCGGAGTCTTCGACGCCTATCAGACTCGGGCCGCCGACGCTTTGACCGAACTCGCCGCCACCAGCGGAACATCAGGTTCAGACTCGACCCCGAACCGGTTGAACATCTTCGCCGACCTCGAAGCGCTCACCACCACTGACCAGGGTGTCGCCGAGTTGGACAACGGAGCGCTCATTCCCAACACCACCGCACAACGTCTCGGCTGCGACA
>DASZOM010000021.1:0-56854 GCA_035550735.1 Acidimicrobiia bacterium
CAGGTGATGGCGGGCCGAGGCCGAGTTGGCCAGCACCATCGCCTCGCCCCGTCGATTGCCCAGCTCGTCGAAGAGCCGGGCTGCGCGGTCGTAGCCATCGAGGGCGTCGGCGACACTCCCCAGGAGCTGATGGAGATTGGAAAGGTTGGTGAGGTTGACGGCTTCGCCATGGCGGTAGCCGATGCGACGGCACAGCTCGATGGCGGCCTGGTAACGCTCCACGGCGAGGTCGCGATCACCTCGGAGGCGATTGGCACGCGCCTCGATCCCGGCCACCTCGGCGAGCCCCCTCAAGTCATCGAGGTCGTCGTAGATCGAGCGGGCATCGGCGAGATGCTCGAGGGCGATATCGGTGTGCTGTGTCTCTACCAGGGTGCTGGCCAGCTCGGTGAGAGCGTGGGCACGCTCCGAGCCCTCCCCGGCCGCTGCCACCGCCTCCTCCAGGCTGGGCACCGCCTCCAGTGGGCGGCCCGACCAGCGTCGAATGGTCCCCAGCGCCACGAGTGACGCCGCCTGGTCCGAGCCGTTGCCATTGGCGCGCTCGAGCTCAACCGAGCGCAGGGCGCTCGACTCCGCCCGGGCGAGCTCGCCGACCTGGGCGAGCAGCCATGCCCACCTCCGCTCCAGGTCACCGTGCAGCCCCGGCAGCCCGCGGGCGAGATCGGCCATCTCCTCGACAACGGCCCGCTGTTCGGTGCGCCGACCGAGCACGCCGTAGACGTCTTCGAGATGACCGAGCAGGGTGTAGCGGGCGGCGTCGGGGATCGCCGCCACCTCCGCGGCTTCCCTGGCGAGCTCGAGGTGCTGTGCCGCAGTGGCGAAGGCGTTGATCTCGACCGCCCGCAGCCCGGCCCTCTCCAGGAACAGTGCCGCCCGCCGATGCTCTCCTGCCTCCCGGAAATGGTGTCCGATCGCCTCCACATCATCGGGCTCCGACTCGGCGAGCGTCGAGGCGATCCGGAGATGGAGGGATCGTCTTCGCTTGTCGGCGATTCCGTCGTAGACGACCTGTCGCACCTGATCGTGGGCGATCCGGTACTGACCTCTGCCGTCGTCCCGGATGAGACCCCGGTAGAGGAGCTCGTCCAATGCGGTGAGGAGCGACGAGCGGGGCATGTCGGTCGCCGTCTCCAGCAGCCGGACGTCGACCCGTTGGCCGGCGACCGCCGCCAGCTCGTAGAGGGCGGCGCCATCCGCCCCGAGCAGGGACATCCGGGATTCGATCACGTTGCGGACCCGAGGCGCCAGAGGCACTTTCTCGTTGGTGATCTGTGTCTCGAGCACGCTCGCCGGGTCGGCTCCGCCTTCGAAGAGCCCCCGGTCGCGGATGGCAAGCAACGTCTCCAGGGTGAACAGGACGTTGCCACCGGTCTGGTGATGGAGCTGTGCGGCGACCGAGGGATCGATCCGGTTCACCCCGAGTATGCGACGGACCATGTCCTCGAGCTCGAACACCGAGAGCGGGGAGAGCACCACCCGGCCCAGGCCAGCCAAACGGTCGAGCTCCCGCATCACGTCCCACACCTCCGCGTCCCCACGCGCCTCCTCGCTGCGGTAGAGGAGCATCACCAGGACACGGGACTCGGCGAGCCGGGCGCCGATCTGGGTGAGCACGGAGAGCGTGTCCTGATCGGCCCAGTGGACGTCGTCCACGATCACGAGATGTGGTGCGATCCGGCCCAGGGCACCGAGTGTGTGGACCAGCGAGTCGATCATCCGGGTGGACTCCTCAGCCGGCCGGAGATGCGCCGGTCGCTGCGAATGGAGACCGTCGCCCAGAGTGGGGACCAGTCTCGCCACCTCGGCGAGCCAGACCGGGGCGACCTGCTCGGCGAGCTGCTCGACACGAAGCGGGCTCAATGACTCGAGCACCTCGATGAGCGGGGCGAAGGGGCGGAGGGCTCCGGGGGCACAGGAGCCCCAGCTCACCTCGAACCCCCGCCAGCGGGCGTCTTCTGCCGTCTCCAGCGTGAGCCGGGTCTTGCCCACGCCGGGCTCACCTTCCACCAGGACCACTCCACCCGACCCTGCAAGCACCCGTTCCAGGGAGTCGACGATCACCCGGCGCTCGTTCTCCCGACCCACGAAGGGCGCGTCCGATCGTCTCCCCTGGAGCACGGCACGCTCCTCCTCGCGCAGCGGGCGCACTCCGGCGCGTCGCTGCTTGAGGATCTTCTGGTAGATCTCGATCGTCGGGGTCGAGGGCCTGGTGCCCAACTCCTCCTCGAGGACCGAGCGACACCGCTCGTACTGCTCGAGGGCGTCTGTCGTGCGGCCAAGCAGGAAGCAGAGCCTCATCACCTCGCGATGAGCCTCCTCACTGAGGGGGTCGTGGTGGGTGAGTCTGCGGGCGTAGGAGAGGGCCTCCTCGTAGGAGCCACTCGACTTGGTGGCGTCGACCAGCCGGCCCAACGCGGTCAGGTACCGCTGGCGGTAGTGGTCCTGTTCCACCAGCACCCAGTCGTCGAAATACCCGGCGAGCAGATCGCCCCGGTAGAGCTCGACACAGGTGCGGAGACGGCCGGCCTCGAGGCTCTCCCGGGCACGTTTTTCGGTGAGCTCATGATCGGGTCGGGCGAAGTTGTCGTCGAACTCCTCGACGTCGAGCCAGTAGGGCGATGAGGTGTCGAAGGCGAGCGTGTCGGTGCTCACCTCGAGATGAGAAGTCGTGGGCGTGTTCACCACGTCCTGGATCTGCCACAACGTGTGGCTGAGCCGCCGCCGGGCCCTTCCGTCGGGGAGATCCGGCCAAAAGGTGCCGGCGAGCAGGTCACGTTGCAGGGAGCGATCCCTGTTCACGACGAGATGGGCGAACAGCGACCGGCCGACACGTGATGCGATAGGGGGCAGGGACACCCCGTTTCGCTCCAGCATGAACCCACCGAACAGGTAGATCCTGAGTGGCTCCATACCGAGACGCTACCCAGTGCGACCCGCCGAGTCACGACCCAATCCGGGCCGGAAGGTCACTCGATGGTGCGGAACCGGCCTCGGAAATACGACAGGGGATCGTCGAAGGCCTCGGTCTCCACCCGGTCGATCCGGGCGGTCACCAGCCCGCTCCAGCCCATCTCGTCGGCGGTCTCGAGCGTGCAGAACGCCCGTGTCGTCAGACTGGCGATGACCGGTCCCCACTCGGAGGGTGTGATCTCGAGCCCGGCGAAGACACCGCCGGGGCTGGGCCGTGACCCGCTGAACACCTCGGCGACGTGACGGTCCGGCTCCCGGCACACGTGAATCACGAATCGGGATGTGGCCTCGATCGAGTCCCACAGATCCGAGGTCGGCCCCACCACCAGTTGCACCCGACCCGGGTCCCCTTCGATCACGAGGAGCGAGGAGACGGTGAGGCCGGTCATCGAATCCTGACTCCCCGAGGTGACTACCGCGACCGGTGCGGTGAGACGGCCCCGGAAACGGCGCACCGGGTCGAGCTGAGACGCATCGGGCGCAAAGGGATGCTCGCCGTGAATCATCGATGCCAGGTTAAGCACCCATCCTGACGCCGATCGATGCCCTGTGACGCCACGCCCTCTATACCCTCGGGGGATGCGTGCCGGCAACGTGTTGATGTTGATCGGTGTGGGCGTGGTGGTGGTGGGCGCGTTGGTGCGTTTCGCCCCGGGTCTGTTCGCCTGGTTCGGGAATCTGCCAGGGGACATCGACATACGGGGCGAGAGCTCCCGGGTGTTCATCCCGATCACGTCGATGATCGTGGTCAGCGTGGTCCTAACCGTGGTCGTCAATCTGGTCGGGTCGATCCTCCGCAACCGCTGAGGGCCGTGAGGCCCGTAGCATGAGCGTGGCATGCTGCCGATCCGCGACGTCAACCCGACGAGGATCTCGCCCTGGGTGACCCTTCTCGTCATCGCCTCATGCCTCGTGGTCTTCTTCGGGATCCAGAACAGGGGTGACATCGTCGAGCAGAACGAGTTCCTGTTCCGACGGGCGGCCATCTCCTGCGAGGTTCGGACCGGGACACCGCTGAGCCCGACCGAGATCACCAGCGGGGTGTGCACCGACGACGCCGAGCAACCGGTGTTCCCTCAGAAGGAGCCGTGGGTCTCGGTGTTCACCTCGATGTTCCTCCACGGCGGGGTGGGCCACGTCCTGTTCAACATGTGGTTCCTATGGATCTTCGGCAACAACGTCGAGGAGGCCTTCGGCCACATGCGCTACATCCTCCTCTACGTGATCGGAGGGATCGTGGCCACGCTCGCCTTCGTGGTGGTCAACCCCGATTCGACGGTCCCGCTCGTGGGCGCGTCCGGTGCGATCGCCGCGGTGCTCGGCGCCTACGGGGTGCTGTTCCCGGCCCATCGGGTGCTCAGCCTGGTCGGGTGGTTCTTCATCCCGATACCTGCGGCTCTCTTCCTCGGATTCTGGTTCTTCGCCCAGTTCGGCCTGGGTGGGACCAACACGGCCTGGGAAGCCCACGTCGGCGGGTTCCTCTTCGGGCTGGTGGTGTCCTTGGTGTTCCGGCGCTCGTTGCTGCGGCGGGTCGCAATCGCCGTATAGCCGCGACCTTGACCATCGACGGTCCCGGCGCAATACTCCTCGGGCACAGATGAGCCGCCACAGCCTCACCATCATCATCGAGTAGGCACAGACCGAAATCGGTCTGTGCCCGAAACCCTCTGCCCGAAGCAGAGGGTTTTCTATTTGGCACGGGACACGACATGGACCTCGAGATCTACGACACGACGCTCCGGGACGGATCCCAACAGGAAGGGATCAGTCTCACGGTCAACGACAAGCTGCGCATCGCCCGTCTGCTCGACGATCTCGGTGTGGCCTTCGTAGAGGGGGGATGGCCTGGCGCCAACCACAAGGACACCGAGTTCTTCGCCCGGGCACGGAGCGAGCTCGACCTGGCCAAGGCGACCCTCACCGCATTCGGCTCGACCCGCCGGCCCCGGTCGGATGTGGCCGTGGACCCGCAGCTGCGCGCCCTCCTCGCCGCCGAGACCGAGGTCATCTGTCTGGTCGGCAAGGCCTGGGACTACCACGTGACCGAGGCACTCCGGGTCGACCTCGACGAGGGGGTGCGGATGGTCGCCGACTCGATCGAGTACCTGCGCCGGCACGGGCGGAGGGTGTTCTTCGACGCCGAGCACTTCTTCGACGGCTACAGGGCCAACCCGGACTTCGCCGTCGGGGTGCTCACGGCTGCCCACGAGGCGGGGGCGGAGCGGCTGGTCCTCTGTGACACCAACGGCGGGTCGCTTCCCTCGGAGACGTCGGCCGCCATCGAGAAGGTGCTCGCCTCGCTGCCCGAGGCGGCGGTCGGGGTCCATTTCCACGACGACGCGGGGACCGCCGTGGCGTCCTCACTCGCCGCGGTGGAGGCCGGTGTCGTCCAGGTGCAGGGCTGTATCAACGGCTATGGGGAACGGACCGGGAACGCAAATCTCTCGACACTCATCCCGGACCTGGAGATCAAGATGGGGCGGAAGACCATCACCGGGGACCTCGGCCTGATCACTGCGATCTCACATCACGTCGCCGAGATCGTCAACGTCACGCTCGACCCACACCGTCCGTATGTGGGGAGCTCGGCCTTCACCCACAAGGCAGGTCTCCACACCTCGGCTCTGGCTCGTCGCCCGGACGCCTACGAGCACGAGCCCCCCACGCATGTCGGCAATCGAACCCGGATGGTGGTCAGCGAGCTGGCGGGGAAGGCATCGGTTCTCTCCAAGGCGGAGGAGCTGGGCATCGAGATGGACGACGCGCTGGCCGGCCGTGTCATCGAGCGGGTCAAGGAGCTGGAGCACGAGGGTCATCATTTCGAGGCCGCAGACGGCTCGTTCGAGTTGCTGGTGAGGGAGATGACCGGATGGGTCAACCCCTATTTCAGCCTGGAGTCGTTCCGGGTCCTCTCCGAGCGTCGGGCAGACGAGAGCATCGTCTCCGAGGCCACCGTCCGGCTGGTGGCGGGTGGGCAGCGCAAGGTGAGCGTGGGCGAGGGTGTTGGCCCGGTCCACGCCCTCGACAAGGCCCTGCGTGACGCGCTCGGCGACAGCTACCCACAGGTGCGGGACCTGCGATTGACCGACTACCGGGTGCGGGTGCTCGACTCGACCGACGGCACCTCGGCGCGGGTCCGCGTCCTCATCGAGACCTCCGACCACGATTCCTCCTGGGGCACGATCGGTGTCCACGAAAACGTCATCGAAGCTTCGTGGCGCGCCCTCACCGACGGGATAGCGATCGGCCTGCTGCGTTCGGTTTCCTAATGCTCCACGGCCCAATAGTGGGCTTTTGGACGTTTCATTACACGGACGACCACTAGAAGTGACGGCGCGCCACGGCCATGAGCACCGAAGCCACCGCCGCCACCAGACCGGCCCCCAGCCAGGCCGCCCCGTAGGAGACCGACCCGGCGACCAGACCGAAGAGGAACGGCCCCGCCGCATTGCCGAGACCCAGGGCGGCCGAGCCGATCCCGGCCACCGCTCCCGGCCGTTTGGGACTGGTTCGGACCAGGGAGAGATAGAAGATGCCGGTCCATGCCCACCCGCCGGTGAAGGCGCCGACCGTAGCCAACACGAGGAGAGCGGTATTGCCAGTGGCTCCCAGCGCCATGGCGAACGCGCCACCGGCGAGCATGAGAGCGATCAGTCGGAACTGGGGCCCACCGCTGCGATCGGCGAGAATCCCCGTCGCTACCCGGGTGGCGATACCGGCCAGGCTCCCGGTGGCGAGGAGCAGCCCGGCGATCGCCGGGCCGATCCCCATGGCGACGGCACTGTCGGTGATGAATATTCCGGCACCGCTCCCAGCAGTCGTGCCCAATGCCGCACCCACGGCGGCGAGCAGCAAGGCGGTCCGGCGCGGAGGTGAGATGGAGTCGGGCCCGGCCTCTCTCGTGGCGGGTGGTGTCGGAGGTGGTGAGATCCGGATTCGGGGCAGCCGGACCAGGACCACGGCCATCGGGAGAACCCCTGCGGCGAATCCCCATCGCCAGCCGACAGTCAATGCGATAGACGGCACCGCCAGTCCGGCCACCAAGGTCGAAGCCGGGATCGAAGCCTCCTTGATCCCGAACGCCACTCCCTGACGGTGGATCGGGATCGCCCGGGTCACTAGTACGGCGAGACCGGTGTCGGCGAGAGCGACCCCGATGCCGGCGAGGGCGAGGAGCCCGGCCAATGCGCCGAAGCCGCCGGCGAGAAGACCGAGCCCGGCGAGAGAGGTGATACAAATCGCGCAGCCGAGATAGACGGTTGCCCGGGGGCCGATCCGGTCGGCGATGCGCCCACAGAAGGGTGCGGACAGTGCAGCGGTGAGAAACCCGATGGTCACCGCGGCGCCGAAGGACGTCTCGCTCAGACCAAGCTCTGCCCGGATCTGGACGGCGAGGCCGCCCACCATGAAGAAGGGGAGCGCGACCAGCACGAACGAGCTCGCCACGACGAGCATGTCCATGCCGAACGAGCCGGCTGGGGTGTTTCGTACGGCTGCCTGGCCCACGAAGGCGCCACCGTATCGCCTGCTTAGCTGTCCGCATGTTTCTCGACGATCGGGACCGGGCCATGCTCGGTGGGGAGCACGGGGAGGCCGCGGCCATCGCCATGAGACTGATCGTGGCTGCAGCGGATGCCATTGACGCCCCCGAGCTGCTCGACATCTCTTCTGCACACGTCGACAGCTGTCTCTATCACGGCCAAGCCGGTCTCGACTTCGCCGAGAGGCTCGCCCGCGCCGGTGGGCAGGTGGTCGTGCCCACCACCCTCAACGTCTCCTCCCTCGACCTGCTCCATCCCGAGCTCAATCGGGGACATCCCGAGACCGCGGCGAAGGCGCGTCGTCTCATGGATTGCTACGTCCAGATGGGCTGTCGTCCCACATGGACCTGCGCTCCATACCAACTCGCTGATCGTCCCGCGCTGGGTGACCAGATCGCCTGGGGCGAGTCGAACGCCATCGTCTTCGCCAACTCGGTTCTGGGCGCCCGCACCGAACGTTATGGAGATTTCTTCGACATATGTTGTGCGCTCACAGGGCGCGCCCCGGCGATCGGGCTTCACACCGATCCGGGTCGGAGGGCCACTCTGGGCGTTCGTCTCGACGTCCCCGGGGACTGGCTCGACGACGATCTCCTCTATGTCGCCCTGGGTCATGTCCTGGGTCGGGTCGCCGGGACCGAGGTCGCGGTGATCATCGGGCTCGACGAGCGCGCCGACGAGGACAGGCTCAAGGCACTCGGTGCGGCGGCGGCCTCGTCGGGGGCGGTGGGGATGTTCCATGCAGTGGGGGTCACTCCGGAGGGGCCCACCGTGGCGGCGGCGACGGGTGGGGCCCGGTTGGAGCGGACGGTGTCGGTCGACCCGAGCCGGCTCCGTCAGGCGATCCACGAGTTGGGCTCATCGGCGGAGAGTCTGGGTGCAGTGAGCATCGGGACCCCACATGCCTCGCTACGAGAGCTGGAGACCCTCGCCGGGCTGTGCCTGGGCCGACGGACCCGGGTCCCCTTCTTCGTCAACACCGGCCGGGACGTCCTCGCCGCGGCCGGTTCCACCACCGCTGCAATCGAGGAGTTCGGCGCGACTTTCGTCACCGACACCTGTAACTACCTGACCCCTATGACGGATCGGCAGGGCGGCGCGGTGATGACCAACTCGGGCAAGTGGGCCTACTACGCCCCGGCGAACATCGGGGTCGACGTGGTGATGGGGAGTCTCGTCGACTGCGTCGAGTCGGCCGTTGCCGGGACCGTGCTCAATACGGGCTGGGCGACATGAGAGCCCTGGTCGCCGGTCGAGCCGAGGGCCCCACGGTGGTCCTCGATGAGGGGCTCTCCCTTTGGGGCGGGTTCGATCCCGCGACCGGATGCATCGTCGACCGTTCCCATCCCCAGCACGGTGAGTGCTTGACTGGGGCCATCGTGTGGATGCCCCACGGCCGGGGCTCCAGCTCCTCCTCTTCGGTGCTGGCCGAATCGATCCGACTGGGAACGGGACCGGCCGGCATCGTTCTCGCAGAGCCGGACCATATCCTGGTGATCGGATCGCTGGTCGCCGACTTCCTCTACGGGGTGACCTGTCCCATCTGGGTCGCGGACAGTCCGGAATGGCCGGCGGGTAGATAAGTTCGATCGTCATGGAAATCGAACTTGGCACTTTCGGGATCTGGAGACGGACGGCGGAGACAACCCCCGAGATGGCTGCGGCGGTGGAGTCGCTCGGTTTTGGGGCGCTGTGGGCCGGTGCTTCGCCGAAGGCAGCACTGACCGAGGTCGAGGCGATGCTCGATGCCACAGAGCGTCTGCCCGTGGCGACCGGTGTCGTCAACATGTGGCGGGAGGACGCGGCGACGGTGGCGTCGTCCTATAACCGCATCGAGGAGAGGCATCCGGGGCGTTTCCTGCTCGGGGTCGGCATCGGCCACCCCGAATCGACGGCGGAGTATCGAAGCCCGTACGACACGATCGGTGAGTATCTCGACGACGTCGCAGCGGCAGGCGTCCCTCCGCAGCGCACCTTGCTGGCCGCCCTGGGCCCCAGGGTGCTCGCCTTGGCGGGGGAGCGGACGGTGGGCGCTCATCCGTATTGCACCACGCCACGTCATACCCGCATGGCGAGGGAAGTGATGGGTGACGGGGCTCTGCTCGCTCCGGAGCAGACGGTCGTGGTGGGCGTGCCCGCCGACGAGGCGACGAACCTGGCTCGCACCTTCACCGCCAGATACCTGGGCTTGGTGAACTACCGCAACAGCCTTCTGCGCGAAGGATGGTCCACAGACGACGTCGCCGACGGCGGCAGCGACCGCCTGGTCTCGGAGCTGGTCCTGATCGGCGACGCCGAGACGGTCGCCGAGGGTATCCGTGCCCATCTCGACGCGGGTGCCGACCACGTGTGCATCCAGGATCTGGGCCCCGACCCGTTGTCGGCGTACCGAGCCCTGGCCGAAGTGCTCTGAAACCTGCTAACCGGGGCTTCCTGGCGCCATATATGGCGCCAGGAACCCGGGGTTCGTTGGAGGAGAGTGAGCTCAGCCCAGAGCGACGGCCAGCACGTCGGCGGCGGTGTCGGCGATGTGGAAGGTCATCTCCTGGCGGACCTGCTCGGGCACGTCGTCGAGGTCGGCCTCGTTGCGACGGGGCAGGATGACGTCGGTGATGCCGGCGCGATGCGCCGCCAACACCTTCTGCTTCACGCCACCGATCGGAAGCACCTTGCCCTGGAGGGTGATCTCACCTGTCATGGCGACGCTGTCCCTCACCTTGCGACCGGTGAGAAGCGAGACCAGTGCGGTGAGCATGGCCACACCTGCCGAAGGACCGTCCTTGGGGATGGCGCCCGCGGGCACGTGGACGTGATAGCGGCCCCGCTCGAGCGCAGAGATGTCGATCCCGAGCTCTGCGGCGTGGGCCTCCACATACGAGAGGGCGATCTGGGCCGACTCCTTCATGACATCGCCCAGCTGACCGGTCAGGGTCAGGCCGCGCTCTCCGTCCATGGCGGTGGCCTCGATGAAGAGGACATCCCCGCCGGTGCCGGTGACGGCGAGACCCGTCGCCACCCCGGGGACATCGGTTCGGTCGGACGCCTCGTCCTTCCAGACCCGGGGCTTGCCCAGGTACTCCCGGATGTCAGCTTCGTCGACGACGACGACACCGTCACCCTGACGACGGGCGACTTTGGTCGCCACCTTGCGGGCGAGCTTGCCCAGCTCCCGCTCCAGGTTGCGCACGCCCGCCTCCCGCGTGTAGCGGTCGACGATGGCGGCAAGGGCCTCCTCGGTCACCTCGAGCTCCTCGGGCTCCAGCCCGGCGGCCCGCAGCTGACGGGGGAGGAGGTGGTCGCGTGCGATCTCGACCTTCTCGCGGTCGGTGTAGCCGTCGATGCGGATCACCTCGGTCCGGTCGAGCAGTGGCCCGGGGATCGACTCCGCCATGTTGGCGGTGCCGATGAAGAGCACGTCGCTCAGGTCGAGGTCGACTTCGAGGTAGTGGTCCCGGAAGGTGTGGTTCTGCGCCGGATCGAGCACCTCGAGCAGCGCCGAGGAGGGGTCACCACGCCAGTCGCTGCCCACCTTGTCCATCTCGTCGAGGAGGAACACGGGGTTCATGGTCCCTGCCTCGGTGAGGGCACGGGCGATCCGCCCGGGTCGGGCGCCGACGTAGGTCCGACGGTGCCCGCGGATCTCGGCCTCGTCACGGATGCCACCGAGGGCGACGCGGACGAACTTGCGACCGAGGGCGCGAGCCACCGACTCACCCAGCGAGGTCTTGCCGACACCGGGGGGCCCCACCAGGAGGAGGATGGCCCCGCCGCTCTCGGCGGCTTCGTTCTCGAGCCCGCGGTCGGCGCGCAGCTTGCGCACGGCGAGGTGCTCGACGATCCGCTCCTTGACATCGTGCAACCCGGTGTGGTCGGCGTCGAGCACGGTCCACGCCTCGTCGAGATCGAGTCGGTCCTCGGAGCGGTTGCCCCAGGGAAGTTCGAACATGGTGTCGAGCCAAGTGCGGATCCAGGAGTGCTCCGGCGACTGCTCGCTCATCCGCTCGAGACGGTCGATCTCCTTCGTGATCGCCTCGGCCACCTTCTCGGGAAGGTCACGCTCCTCGAGCTTGGCCCGGTACTCGGAGGCGACGTCGCCCTCCTCGCCGAGCTCCTTCCTGATCGCATCGAGCTGCTGGCGGAGGATGTACTCCTTCTGGCTCTTGGCGATGCTCTCGCTGGCGTCGTCACGGACCTTGCGTCGGAGCTCCTGATCTGCGAGCACCTCGCGCATCCACTCGATGAGGAGGCCGAGACGATGTCGGATGTCGAGTGCCTCGAGCAGCTCGACCTTCTGATCCAGTGACAGGTCGGGGGAGTAGGCGGCGAGGTCGGCCAGCTGCGAAGGGTTGTCCATGTCGAGGAGACGCTCGGCGACCCGTCCCAGACCGCGGTTCTCCAACACCGCGCTGACCACGGCCCGGTACTCGGAGACCAGCTCGTTCAACTCCTCGTCGATGAGGTCGACCTCCGGCGACTCCTCGGCCTCCACCCATAGGGCACCGTTCTCGTCGACGGAACCGGCTCCGACCTGGGCGCGACTCTCACCGGAGACGACGACATTGCCGTCCTCGTCGTTGTGGACGGTGGCGATCGTCCCCACCGTGGCGTAGCGGCCCTGGTTGCGGGGGACGATGAGGATGCGGCCACCGGTCTTGGCTGCTGCCTCGAGAGCTATCCGACCCTCGTCGCTGGCCACCTGGATGGTGACCGCCATGTTGGGGAACACCACTCCGTTGTGGATGGGGAGCACCGGCAGTGTCAGCTGGGATGTGTTGGGCATGAACTTGCGCTTTCCTTTGCAAAGGATGGGACTCAGAAAACGGATCTGAGCCAGACTGTATTCCGAATCTGAGCGTATCAGGCGCAGGTTTTCCCAGCGAGTCCGAGGGAAACGTCCGGTCAGGCTTCAGTGCGAATCGCGGAGAGATCGCTGGTGAGCAAGGTGGCCCAGAGATGGATGCCGTACCACAGGTTGGCCACCCGCACGTTCTCGTCGGCGGCGTGCTGGTTGTTGTCGTGGTTGGCGATGGGGAGGATCGCCACCGGGGCCCGCAGGATGTCCTCGAAGAGGTAGAGGGGGACCGAGCCGCCGAACGTGGGCAGCGCCACAACGTCCTCGCCGCTCGCCCTCCGACACACGTCGAGCAACGCAACCGCCAAGGCGGATCCCATCGGGATCCGCGCCGCCCGGTAGGCGGTGGCCCGGGTGAGACGGGCGAGCCGCCGATGCGATCTCCGTTCCTCGGGGGTCGGCGCCCGGTCGAGCACCAGGTACCCGGCACTCTCCAGATGAGCCTGAACCCGGTCCACCATCGTCACCGGGTCGTCTCCGGCGGTCAGCCTGATGTCGACAGATGCGGTGGCCTCGGCGGGGATGACATTCCGGGCGGCGTCGCCCACGTCCGCCGCCCTGATCCCGCGCACGTTGAAGCTGGGCAGCATCAGCCGCTCGGGGTAGGTGGCGTCGCCCACCTCCGGGGCGCCGAAACCGAGCTCGTCACGGAGGCGTTCGCTGACATCGGGCAGGGCGGCGATGGCGGCGCGATCGTCCTCGGACAGCGCCAGGGTGTCGTCGTAGAAGCCATCGATGGTGACCACTCCCCGGTCGTCCTTGCAGGAGGCGAGAAATCGAGCCAAATCGAGGACAGGGTTGGGCACCCAGTTGCCGTAGTGACCCGAATGCAACTCGCGCTCCGGGCCGTAGAAGGTGAGATCGAACCCGCTGTAGCCGCGGGCCCCAAACGCGACCTGCGGAGCCCGGTTCTGGTTGAGCGGCCCGTCACAGAGGAGCCAGGCATCCGCCTCGAGCGTGGATGCGAGCCGGGACATGTAGCGCTCGAGATTGGGGCTGCCCGACTCCTCCTCACCTTCGAACAGGAAGACCAGCTCCACGCGACGGGACATGCCTGCGGCGGCGATCGCCTCGAGGGCGGCCGGGATCGCCGCCAGGGGAGTCTTGTCGTCGGATGCGCCGCGGGCATAGAGCCGCCATTCGGGGTCGAGGACGTCACCCGGGCCGGGCAGGTCGATCACCTCGCCATCGTGGTGGAGGGCAGCGGTGGTGAGGGTGGGGGTGAAGGGATGATGGGCCCACTCCGACGGGTCGACGGGCTGACCGTCGTAGTGGACGTACACGCCGAGAGTGGCAGTGGGGTTGTCGGCGTGCAGCCGGCCGATCACGACCGGGCTGGCGCCGTCGATCTCCACCACCTCCATCTCCGCCCCCTGTCGCTCGAAGCGGGCGCAGATCTCTGCTGCGTTGACTCTCAGATCGCTCAGCGAGCCGGTGACGTTGGGTATGGCCAGCAGTTCGGCGAAGTCGCGGACCACCTCCCAGCCCCGCTCTGCGAGAAAGCCGCTCACCTCGGCACGGAGCGTCTGTTGATCCACCCACGCAGGCTAGATCTCTGCTGTCGCACGACGTTCGGGCTGAAGCCTCGGTGTCTAGCCTGCGCGCCGGGATGAAGGACGCGAGCCGCGTCTCGGTGAGGGCGAGCGTCGCCCAGAGCGCCACCTATGTGGAGCTCTTCTACGACCTGGTCTTCGTCTATGCGGTCACCCAGTTGACATCCCTTGTGCTCCACGACCTCACCTGGGGCGGTGTGGGCAGGGCGGCACTTCTCTTCTGGCTCGTCTGGTGGGCATGGACCCAGTTCACCTGGACGCTCAACCTCGCCGACACCGAACATCCCCTGATCCGCGTCCCCACGTTGCTGGCCACGGCGGTCGCCTTCTTCCTCGCCCAGGCCGTGCCGGAGGCATTCTCGAGCGCAGGCGTCTGGTTCGCCGTCAGCTATGTCGTGGTGAGGCTGATCGGTCTCGCAATGCAGGCTTGGGTGATCGCCTCCGACCAGCGGGCATCCTTGACCGTGTGGGTGGGCCTTTCGATGACGGGGCTCGCCCTGGTCGTGGCGGGTGGGTTCGCCGGACCAGAGCTGAGGCCGTGGTTCTGGCTGGCCGCCCTGGTCGCGGATCTCGTCGCCGCCGGCTTGGCGGGGCGGATGGTTTGGGTGCTGCAGGCGGGTCACTTCGCCGAGAGACACGGATTGATCGTCATCATCGCCCTGGGTGAGTCACTCATCGCCGGCGGGCTGGGCTCCTCCGGTATCGAGAGAGATCTCACCTTCGCACTGACCACCGCCGGCGCGGTGCTCGCCACCTGTGCCCTGTGGTGGACCTACTTCGGCACCCTGCATCACCGCTTCGAGGAGGCGCTGGGATCCCAGGAGGACGAAGCCCGCGGCGGATTCGCCCGGGACGTCTTCTCGTTCTGGCACGCCGCGGTCGTGGCCGGTGTCATCGCGATCGCGGTCGCGTTCGAGCAGGCGATCGCCCACCCCGAGGAGCATCTGTCGGGGGGACCGAGTCTGGCGCTCACCCTGGGCGTGGCCCTGTTCACGGGCGGCCTGGCGGCGGCGGCGTTGCGCGCCGGCATCGGATCAGCGGTCGTTCCCCGGGCCGCGATCGCGGTGGTGGCCCTGATCTCCACGCCGTTGATCTCGAGGATCCCGGCCTCGGCGGCCCTGTGGTCGATGGCGATCCTGATCTCGGCGATGGACCTGCTCGAGTCGCGCAGAGAGGAGCCGGCTCCTCAGACGTGAGGCGCCACCTCTTCTGCGAGCTGCTGCATCAGCTCGAGCTGCTCCTGGTAATCGAGGGTGGGGAAGTAACTGCGGGCTGCGAACTCGAGCGGCAAGGGCGTCGCCTCCCGGATCTTCCCGAGGTAGTCGACGATCTGACCGCTCGTCCCGGCCACCACCGACCGGGCCAGCAGGCTCTCCTTCTTGCTCGGGTCGAACTGCGGCGCTGCGCCCGGCGGGCCGCTGCGGGTCGCCGAGGCACCCATGTCGCTGTACTTCCAGGTCATCTGCCAGAGGTGCTGGGCGTAGCGGTCGAATGCAGCGTCGGCTGAGTCCCCCGGGAGCATCACGGAATAGTGGATGATTCGCAGCTCGGCAGGGTCACGACCGATCCGCTCGCACTCGTCGACGATCCACTCCACCTGCCGGAGCAGCTTGTCCCGGGGGACGTTGGCGTAGATGCCGTCTGCCGATCTGGCGGCGCGACGCACGGCCGCCTCGGCGCCACCGCCGACAAGGATCGGGATGCGAGTCGAGGGCGCGGGACGCACCGCCAGCTGGGGCAGGTCGTAGACCCGCCCCTGGTGACGGAAGGGCTCACCGGTCCAGGCGAGCGGGAGAATCTCAAGGATCTCCTCCATCGCAGCTCCCCTTCGGTGGATGTCCGCGCCGAAACCGGCGAACTCGACCTCGCTCCAGCCCAGCCCCAGACCCAGGATGAACCTGCCCTTGCTCAGCAGGCTGACGGTGGCGGCGTCCTCGGCCAGCCGCAACGGGTGATGGAGGGGGGCGAGCAGCACGCCCGTGCCGATCTCGATCTCGGTGGTGGCGGCTGCGATGGCGGCGCTGACCACCGCCAGCGAGGGCATGTACCCATCGTCGACGAAATGGTGCTCGGTGGTCCACACCGATCCGAGGCCGAGACGTTCCGCATCTACGGCGATCCGGACGGTCTCGTGGTAGGCGCGCTCCCAATCCCGCTCTCCGGGCCGGAGCTGGGCGCTCAAGAGGCCGAATCCAAGTGTCACGATTCCTCCCTCGTCTGCATCAGGCTGCGTATCTGGCGACCGTTCGAATCGAAATTGGCCGGGTCGAGCCAGATTCGAAATGACCGGTCGAGGTCGGGCCACTCCTGATCGACGATGGCATACCAGGCGGTGTCCCGATTCCTCCCTTTGTAGTGGGTGGCCCGGCGGAATGTGCCCTCGTAGGTGAAACCGAACCGCACCGCCGCCACCCGAGAGGGCTCGTTGAGATCGTCGCACTTCCACTCGCAGCGCCGGTATCCGAGTTCGAACACGTTGCGGATCATCAGGTAGATCGCCTCGGTGGCGGCAGTCGTCCTCTGCAGGCCGGGAGAGAGGGTGATGGCCCCGATCTCTATCACCCCGTCCCTGGGGACGATGCGCAGATAGGAGGCGAATCCGGCAGGTGCACCACCAGCCTCGATGACGAAGGGAAGCCAGTCTGGTGCGGCGAGCATCCCATCGAGCGTGGCGGCGAGCTCGTCCTCCGATCCGAACGGCCCAAAGCTCATGTAGGTCCACAGGGAGTCCGGTGCTCCCCGGAAGGCGTCATAGAGACCTGGAGTGTCGCGTTCGGGGTCGAGAGGACGCAGGGAGACATGGGAGCCGACGAGCTCGGTTCGGGGAGGAAAACCGGGTGGAGACCAGTCGGCCAGCGGCTCTCCGACGGGTTGCCCGTGCTCGTTGACGACGGTCATGGCTGGACACGATAAGGGACGGTCGCTCTAGCCTCCGGCGAGATGAGACTCCCCGGCTCAGCCACGTGGGTTGTCTGCCTCCTGGCCATGGCCGCCTGCTCCGACGGGGAGGGCGGAACTACCACGGTCACGGCGTCAGAGCCCCGTGCCGGCATCGAAGACGGTCCGGTTTGGGCCACGACGCTGCCGGCGGCCGTGGCGGCCACCGTCTCGGGTGACGGGTCGGAGGGCGCCCGTGTCGCCTGGATCGCCCCGGGTGAGGTGCAGACGGCTGTCGTCGACACGAGCACCGGTGAGCTGACCGACT
Source organism: Acidimicrobiia bacterium (assembly GCA_035550735.1). GTDB lineage: Bacteria > Actinomycetota > Acidimicrobiia > Spongiisociales > ZC4RG35 > JANQRA01. The sequence goes on from DASZOM010000021.1 coordinate 17,122, forward strand.
TGGTTCGTGTCAACGCATGGGTAGAGCCGATCGCACACCCGATCGAGAGGCCCTCGATCTTCCGCACGTCCGACGGCGGCTTCGAGATCGCCTTCACCTCCTTTCAGGGCGACGGCGCCTCGGTGTTCCGGACGATCGATGGAGCCGAGCCCCAATTGATCAGCGGGGAACCGGTACCGGAAACCAACCTGGTGCATGTGACGTCGGGTGTGGATGGCGACCCGATCTACTCGTGGCTGGAGATGTCGACACTGTCGGTCGGTTTCAGCGAAGGTGACGCCATCGTCGAGAACCCCCTCGTCGACGAGCACACCTGTGATTGCTGCAACCCGGCTCCACTGCTGGTGGGCTCCGACCTGGTGGTCGCCTATCGGGACTTCGACGAGCTCGACGAAGGGATCGTCCGTGATGTCGTGGCGGCCCGCTCCAGTGATGGTGGCGAGACATTCGATGGGGTGGTGCCGATAGCCGACGACCATTGGTTCATCGACGGCTGCCCCTTCTCCGGACCGAGCGCGGTCGAGATCGACTCCACCCTCGTGGTCGCCTGGATGGACGCCAGGCAAGCGGTCCACCCGGATCAGCAGACCACCACGATATGGGTGGATCGGAGCGAGGACGGCGGCGCATCTTTCGGCACCGACCTGGCGGTCACCGGCGACGGTGTGCACACCTGGCCGGTGATGGCCCTCGACGACCAGGGCGACATCCACCTGGTGTGGGAGACACCGGGCCCCGAGGGAGGTCTCTCGTATGCGCGATCGGCCGATGCCGGCATGTCATTCTCCGAGCCGGTGCTCCTGGTCGGGAGGACCGAGGGAGACGAAGGGCCTCCGCGCTCGCCCTCCGTCGCCTACCACGAAGGGATGCTCGTCGTGACCTGGACCGACTCCGCACAGGGACATGTGGCCGGCTGGGAGCTAGGCTGACCGGGAACGGGCCGACTGCCCGGCTAGGCGAGGAGTCACCGTTAGCGTGCGCTCCCGATGCCGCCGGGCTTTCGTCTTCTCACGGTCAACCTGCTCCACGAGCGCTCCAACGCGGGCTCTTTCGAGGATCTCGTGGTGCGCACCAGGCCGGACGTCGTGGTCACCCAGGAACTGGGGCCTGGCGCCGCCGGGATGCTGGCGGCGCGATATCCACACCATCACTTCATTGCGTCGGTCGATCTGACTGGACGTGGCATCTTCACCACCTTCCAAGCCGAGTTCGGCGATATCGACATGCCGAGGAGGAAGGGAACGTCGGCGATCATCGACCTCGGCCCCCGCCGGGTGTGGCTCGCCGGTGTCCACTTCCTCAACCCGGTGAATTTCCCATGGTGGGTGGCAGCGCGCTCCCGCCGCCGGCAGTTGGACAGCCTCCTCGAATGGATGGAACCAATCTCCGGGCCGTTGGTGGTGGCGGGGGATTTCAACGCATCTCCGGCGTGGCCGACATACAAGGAGATGTCGACACGTCTCCGCGACCTGGTCGCCGACCACGGCGTGTCATCCGGCAGCCCCGCTGAGCGGACCTGGGGGTGGCGACCGGGATGGCCGCGTCTGTTGAGGATCGACCACGTCTTCGGGCGGGGGCTCTTGGCCACAAAGGTCACGGTGGAGCCGGTTGCAGGGAGCGACCATTTCGCAGTCATCGCCGATCTGGAGCTCACCGACGACTGAGTAGCTGGCCGGGACACGACGACGGTCCCCGTAAGCTCGCCGGGTGGAGGTCAGCAACGCCGACCGTGTCGTCTTCCCCGACGACGGGTACACCAAGGGGGAGGTCGTCTCCTACTACGAGTTGGCGGCGCCATTGATGTTGCCGTTCGTGGCAGGGCGGGCCCTCACCGTTGAGCGCTACCCGAGGGGCACGGGGGAAAAGGGATTCATGCAGAAGAACGCCCCCGATCATTTCGGCGACGATCTCATCCGTCGTCACGAGGTCCCGAAGGAGGACGGGGGAACCACGACCTATCCGGTGGTCGACCAACCCGAGGCGATCGCCGAGTTCGCCAACCTCGGCGTGATCACGTTCCACGCCCCTCCAGTGACCATCGAAGACGAGTGGCATCCCGACTGGGCCATCTGGGATCTCGATCCACCGCCAGGGCGCTTCGACCTGGTCAGGGAGGCTGCCCGTGAGCTGCACTCGCTGCTCTCAGATCTCGGGGTCGACACCGTGCTGATGGCTTCGGGCTCGAACGGGTACCACCTTCGAGCCCGGCTCGACTCGTCTGCCGATGCTGAGGTCGTGGCCGGGGCGGCGAGGGGCGCTGCCGCCCTCGCCTCGGAGGCGAACCCCGACCTGATGACCCTCGCCTTCCGCAAGAAGGACCGTGGTGACCGGGTGTTCGTCGATTGGCTGCGCAATGCCCCCTATTCCACGTCGGTGGTGCCCTGGTCGCTACGGGCGCGACGGGGAGCACCGGTGGCCGTCCCTCTGGCCTGGGACGAGCTCGATGGGGTCGATCCCAATGGGGTCGGCCTGGGAGAGGCGCCGAAGCGGTTCGAATCCGATCCATGGGGCCAGATCGAGCCGGTGGCCCTGGGCCCGATCGGGGAACGGGTCGACACTCTGTTGGAAGAGGCGGGTGTCACCCTGGAGCCTTTCGACCGGTTTCGCTCCTGACCGTTACCCATAAGCGCGAGGCCAGCCCTACCGTGCCGGGCGAGCGGGTCTGAAGTCGTCTACCCACCGCCGTTCGTTCCCATGTCATCACGTCCCTTCGCCCTCTTGCTCGCCCTGATCCTCGTCGTCGTCGCATGCAGCCCGGACGACGCGACGGAGACCACCCTGCCCTCCACGTCGACCAGCACGTCGAGCACCACTACGACGACAGTCCCTCCCACCACGACCACGACCGTGCCTCCGATGACCATCGAGGGCGCACCCGACTTCCTGACACCTGTGATCGAGTCGTTCTATGCGTACGCCACCGGCGAGTCGGACACGCCGCCACCCGTCCCCGAGCCGGTGCTGGCTGCGATCAACCCTCAGGACATCGAGACGCCACGCAGCGGAACGGCCGCGGTTGGTGTGTTCAAGAATGCCCAGGTGGCCACGGTGGAGATGGGCCCTGACACCTTCCTCGCGGTCGCCGACGGGGGCCCGTGGCGGATCGTGGGAGGGGAGTGGCCGTCGGTGCAGGTTCCGGCATACTTCGGTGCCGGGCCCCGCCACATCGCGGTGATCGGGTCGGACGCCCGCCCGGGCCAGCGTGTCGATCGCTCCCGCGCCGACAGCATCCACTTCGTGGGGCTCGACGGCTCGGGAGGTGGCGCAGTGGTGGGACTGCCCCGTGACTCCTACGTTCCCATCCCCGGAATCGGGAGACGCAAGGTGAACTCCTCCCTCTCCCTCGGCGGGCCCGGGTTGATGATGGAGACACTGACCTTGCTCAGCGGGCTCGAGCTCGAGGGGTACGTGCTCACCGGCTTCTCCGGCTTCCAGGCCCTTGTCGGTGACGTGCTGGGCGGCGTGATGATCGACGTACCCTTCGCCATGAATGACCGTTGGGCGAAGGTGAGCCTCGCCGCGGGAGAGCAGATTCTCAACGGAGCCCAGGCGCTCGGCTTCTCACGTGCCCGGAAGACGGTTCCCAACGGCGATTTCACTCGCTCCGAGCATCAGGGCACGGTCATCATCTCCGCCGCCAAGACCGTCCAGGCGTTGGGGTATCTCGCCCTTCCGACCCTGATAGAGCAGTCCGCCCCCCATCTGATCACGGATCTCAGCCCGGAAGAGCTGCTCACCTTCTCCGCCATGTCGATCAACTCAGACCTGGCGTCGGTCACCAACGTGGTCGCTCCGGGGAGCAGCGGGAGCGCAGGTGGCGCCTCGGTGGTCTTCTTGTCCAGCTCGGTCGGGGCACTGTTCTCCGATCTCGCCGACGGCCGACTGGGCAACTGACCGGCGTCAACCCGCAATTACGGTTCGGGGATGCTCCTCGTCGAGATCGTCGACGTCTCCAAGGCGGTGACCGCGACCAGGTCGCGGACCGAGAAGACCAGCCTGCTGGCTCAGACCCTCCGCCGGCTGAGCCGCGATGAGGCTCGGGTGGCGGTCTCCTATCTCACCGGACGGCCGACCCAGCGCACACTGGGAGTCGGCTACGCCACCGTCTACGGGGCGGAAGCGGAGCCGGCCAGCAGGCCGTCGCTGGAGTTGCTCGAGATCGATCGGATGCTGGAAGAGATCTCGGTCACCAAGGGCCCGGGATCGAAGCAACGCAAGGACGACCTTCTTGCCGGGCTGCTGGGACGGGCCACCAGCGAGGAGCAGGAGTTCCTGCGTGGCCTGATCCTGCGCAACCTGCGTCAGGGCGCTCTCGAGGGGGTGATGGCGGACTCGGTCGCCGCGGCGCTGGGAGTTCCCCCGGAGCGGGTGAGACGAGCCGCCATGCTCGAGGGAGACCTCGTCGAGGTGGCTGCCACCGCCCTTGCCGAGGGCCCGGAGGCACTGGGCCACTCCACCCTCAGCCTGTTCACGCCGTTGCAGCCCATGCTCGCCAAGACCGCCGAGACTGCCGCGGATGCCGTGAGCCAGCTGGAGGCGGCCGTCGTCGAGCAGAAGCTGGACGGTCTCCGGATCCAGGTGCACCGTGTCGGGGATCGGGTCGCGGTGTACACGAGGAACCTGCGGGACATCACCGCCGAGATGGCCACGGTCGTCGAGGCGGCCCTCTCCTTTCCCGCCGACCGGTTCATCCTCGATGGCGAGGCGCTGTTGATCAGCGCGGAGGGCAAGCCCCATGCCTTCCAGGATTCGATGAGCCGTCCCGGCGGGGATTCGGGATGGCCACTCGAGGGCTTCTACTTCGACATCCTCCACCTGGACGGTCTGGATCTGATCGACCAGCCCCTGGCGACGCGACGTGAGGCTCTGGAGCGGGTGGTTCCGGGGAGATCACGTGTGGGGTCGAAGGACACCTCGGATCCAGCCGTCGCGGAGGAGTTCTTCGACGCGACCGTGACCGCCGGCTTCGAAGGAGTCGTGGTCAAGGACCTGTCCCAGGAGTACCAGGCCGGTCGACGCGGTTCCGGCTGGCTCAAGGTCAAGCCGGTGCACACCCTGGACCTGGTGATCCTCGCCGCCGAGTGGGGGTCCGGAAGACGTGAGGGCTGGCTGTCCAACCTGCATCTCGGGGCGAAGGACCCGGAGGGGGGATTCGTGATGCTGGGCAAGACGTTCAAGGGGCTGACCGACGAGATGCTGGAGTGGCAGACCAAGGCCTTCCTCGACATCGAGGTGAGTCGTCAGCGTCAAGTCGTCCACCTCCGACCGGAGATCGTCTACGAGGTGGCCTTCGACGGTGTGCAGCGGAGCAGCCGGTATCCGGGGGGCGTGGCGTTGCGCTTCGCTCGGGTCAAGGGCTATCGGCCAGACAAGGGCCCCGAGGACGCCGACACGATCGATACCGTCCGGTCCTACGCCGGCTGACCCGGCGTGATGCAACCGTTTGAGCAGGTCACCCCGATCCTGGGGCATAATCGGCTCATGATCGAATCCATAAGCCCTACCGATGGCCGGCTGATCGCCAGCTATGAGGAGACGACCCCCGACGAGGTCAGGGCCCACATCGAGACCGCGGCGGCCCTCCAGCGGGAATGGGCCGAGGTCCCCATCGCCGAACGGGCCGGGCCGATGGAGAAGCTGGCCGGTCTGCTCGAGGACAACCGGGAGGAGCTCGCCGAGCTGATGGCCCTGGAGATGGGCAAGCCGATGAGCCAGGGTCGCGCCGAGGTGGACAAATGCGCCTGGGTGTGCCGTCACTACGCCCAGAACGCCGAGCGCATCCTCGCCGATGAGCTGATCGCCGCCGATCGGGCCAAGTCGTACATCGCCTATCGGCCACTGGGCGTGGTCCTGGCGGTGATGCCGTGGAACTTCCCCGTATGGCAGGTCTACCGCTTCCTGGCGCCCGCTCTGATGGCGGGGAACGGCGGTTTGCTCAAGCACGCCTCCAATGTCACCGGCTGTGCCCTCTGGATCGACCGCTTGGCCGTCGAAGCGGGCTTCCCCGACGGGCTGTTCCGCACCCTGGTCTTGCCCTCGAGCCGTGTCGACGAGGTACTCGAGCATCCCGATGTTGTGGCGGTAACCCTCACCGGCTCCGATCCCGCGGGTCGGGCCGTAGCCACCAAGGCGGGGTCGCTGCTCAAGAAGTCGGTGCTCGAGCTGGGGGGATCCGACCCATACATCGTGCTCGCCGATGCCGACCTGGCCAAGGCCGCGGAGACCTGCGCCATCTCGCGTCTCATCAACAGCGGGCAGTCATGCATCTGCGCGAAGAGATTCATCGTCGAGAGGCCCGTGGTGCAGGAGTTCACCGCCCTGTTCACCGAGAATCTCACCAAGGCGGTGATGGGCGACCCGCTCGACCCGGCGACGACGCTGGGCCCCCTGGCCCGGGTCGACCTCCGTGACGATCTCCACGACCAGGTGCTGCGGTCCATCGACGCCGGTGCCCGGCTGGTCCTGGGTGGCGAGCTACCCGAGGGAGAAGGCGCCTTCTACCCGCCGACCGTCCTCGCCGACGTGGAGAAGGGAATGGCGGTGTACCACGAGGAGACCTTCGGGCCGGTGGCGGCGGTGATCACCGCCGACGACCTGGACGATGCCGTTCGGATAGCCAACGACACCGACTTCGGACTCGGGTCGGCGATCTTCACCTCGAATGTCGAGTTGGGTGAGCGGGTGGCACGGGAGCGCATCGAGGCGGGGGCATGCTTCGTCAACGCGTTCGTCGCCTCCGATCCCAGGCTTCCCTTCGGCGGGATCAAGACCAGCGGTTACGGCCGGGAGCTCTCCGACATCGGCATGCGCGAGTTCCTCAATGCCAAGACCGTCGTCGTGGCCTGATCGCTAGAGGCCGGCGGCCTTGGGGAGACCCGGTCTTCCCGCGATCACTGCCGCCGTGGGCTCGGTCATCTGAAACGATATGTGGCCACAGCGCTCACAGACGCTGCGTCGCACCCCTACCGAGGTGACCACCAACGTGTGCTCGTGGCGGCAACGCCGCGTCAGACGTGCTCTCCGTCGCAATGCGTCCTCCTGGTCCTCGACAGTCTGACCCACAGAGGCCGCGAATCCGCGGCAAGTGCTAATTGAGATGTCGGGCGTGCCAATCGAGGATGGCCTCGAAGCGCTCCTTGCGGTGGCGGGGCTTGCCGGAGCGACTCAGCTCGTGGCCCTCGCCCGGGAACCGGAGCATCTCGGCCTCGGTCCCGTTGCGGAGCAGCGCCATGAAGAACTGCTCGGCCTGTTCGATCGGGCAGCGGAAGTCGTTCTCGGAATGGATCACCAACGTCGGCGTGGTGACGTTCTCGGCGAGGGCGATCGGGCTCTGCTCCCAGAGGGTCTCCCACCACTGCGGGTATGAGACACCGAGATAGTGGCCCGGGAAGTCACCCCCGATATCCGACGTGCCGGCGAAGCTCGACCATGAGATCAGGGCCCGCTCCACGACCGCAGACTTCCATCTGCTCTCCTTGCCGATCATCCAGGCGGTCATGAACCCCCCGTACGAGCCACCCATCACGCCCATCCGCTCGACGTCGAGACGCGGATGGCGGGTCACGGCCGCCTCCACCACGGCGGTGATGTCGGCGTGGTCGACTACGCCCCATCCGGCCCCCGTGACGGCACGGACGAAGTCCCTGCCCCTGCCGGAGGAGCCTCTCGGATTGCAGGCGACGACGCCGTAGCCGGCACCGGCGTAGACCTGGAACTCGTCGAAGAACCCGTGCCCGTACTGGGACGCCGGTCCACCGTGGATGTTGAGCAGCAGTGGGACAGCGGTCTCGCCGTCGGGCAGATAGACCCAGACGTCGATCTCGTGCCCGTCCGAGTCGACCCGGAAATGGTCGGGTGCCAGCAATGCCAGGTCGGTGTCGTTCAGCTTGGTCATCCGGGTCCCGTCCGAGATGACCTCACCTGGCGAGTCCCAGGTCGACACGGTGTGCACGAGGCGGCCGCCTGCAATGTCGAACCCGGTGACGACAGCGTCCTCTTCGACCAGGTGTGTCACGCCTCCGGCGGGCGCCACCCTGATCAAACCGATCCTCCCCGAGTCCTCGAATGCGACGAGGGCGTCTTCCCCATCCCATCGCACCGCCCCCTGGCCCGCTGCGATCGAGATCGAGCTGCGGTCGAGGTGACCGGTGAGGTCGACCAGGGTGCCGTCCTCTTCCCTTCTGTGGAGGTACGAGTTGTCGGGGAAGCCCGGGCTGTCGATCCCGACGACGTGCAGCGACCCGTCTGGTCGATATGACGCGGACGACCAGAAGCCGCGACTGGTCACCCGCGTGAGGTCACCGGTCGATACAACGACCTCCCAGACGTCGTTTCCCGGGGCCAGTCCCTGGGCCGGGTCGCGATCCGAGACGAATGCGATCCGTTCCCCACCCGGTGACCATGCCGGCGCCTCCTCGTCGAACTCGCCCGGCGTGAGACAACGTGGCTCCTCGCCACTGTCGGGGTCGACCAGCCAGAGATGACGTCGCCGATCGTGGATCCAGCCCTTGTTGTCGTAACGGTATGGCACACGGCTGACCCGGCGGGGGCGGCGGGCTCTCTCCTCGTCGTCGAGATCCGCCCAGTCAGCGGTGTAGGTGACCGCCACGACGACGATCCGATCGCCTTGTGGTGACCACTCGAGGGCCTCCACACCCAATTCGAAGTCTGTGACGACCCTGGCCTCGCCACCGCCGCCGGGGATGATCGCAACCTGGGCGGGTTTGCCTTCGACACTGCGGAGAAAGGCGAGATGGGTGCCTCGAGGCGACCAGCGTGGGGACGTGTCCCCGGGTCCGGTGGTGAACGGCTCGTCATCGACCCAAACCACACGGTCGTAGCGGTCCTCTTCGAGATTCGGTGTCGAGACGACGAAGGCCAACCGACTCCCGTCGGGGGAGAGCCTCGGATCGGAAGGGACGTTGATCGCGGGTAGCTGGTCGGGAGTCATGGACGCGAAGATAGAGGGTCGCCCCCCGGAGACGACCGGCGAAGGCCGCCGTCGGACCTATTCCGGGGGAAACGCGGGCTCGACCGGCGGGAGCAGGCTCGGATCACTGGCGAGCCGGGTCACCCTGGGAACGGGTTGCCGGAGGTCACGGGGGCGACGGAACACGACGATGTCGCCGACGTCGGCGCGCGCCACCTGGTCACGACGGATTCGCACCGATATTCGCTCGTGGTCGGAGATGTCGACCGTGAGATAACACCAGTCCAGTGGGGGTGCCCCCTCGGGAGGATGAAAGTCCTTCCCGACCACCAGTCCGGTGTGCCGCTTTGGCATGTCAGCTCCTCCTGACTGTCATCCCAGCGACCCCCCCACGCCGCCATTTTATCCGGTGACACCCGCCGCGACAGGGGTGAAATCAGTCCTCCGCCGGCCCGCCCTTCCCCCTGGTGGGAGACGACCTCCAGGGGAATGCGGGTCACCCCGTATCCCGAGGTCTCCTCCCGGCGTTAACGGTGATGCAGTTATGTCTTCTCCAGGTCAGGTCACGCACGCAGGGACGCGTGAGCGCGGGGCGAATCTCGTCGAGATGGCAGTCGCGCTTCCACTCTTGCTCCTGCTCGTGCTCGGGATCGTCGAATACGGGTTCGTGTTCGCCCAACTCAACGAGGTTCGACATGGCGCCCGGGAAGGTGCCCGCTACGCCGCAGTCTCGAGACCCGATTTTGACGGCTCCGGCGGAACCGGAGACAACGCCGACGTCCTGGCCGCCACGTGTGACGCCGTCGGGCTCCCTGGAGTCTCGGTCACCGTCGCTCTCGCCACCACGGGCAGCGAGCGTCTCGACTACGGGACACTCACCGTGGTCGCCGATACCGAGTCGCTCACCGGCGCCCCCTTCATCAGCAGTTTCCTCCCCGATGTCCTGACCAACGAGGCGACGTTCCGCCTGGAACAGGACGCCAACTGGACGGCATTCGCGGCGACGGCCTGCCCATGAGTGACGATCGGGGCGCGAGTGCGATCTTCATCGCCATGGCGATGGTGCTTCTCGTGGGGGTGGCCGCAGTCGCCATCGATCTCTCGCGCGGCTGGAACGAGCGCCGCCAGGATGTGACCGCCGTCGACCTCGCCGCGGTGGCCGGGTCTCTCTCCTTTCCCCAAGGCCAGAGCGCGGTCGCCGACCAGGTGATGTCGAGCGCGAGGATGAATCTCGACACCACGTACTCCGACGCCGACTGGACTGCCCTCTGGACCGCCTGCGTCGGACCTCCCCCTGCCGGTTTCACCCCGGTGAACCACTCGACCTTGGGCAGCCTGGACTGCATCGGCATCAATCCCTCGTTTCTCTGGGTCCGGCTTCCCGATCAGGTCGTCGACACCTCGTTCGGCAAGGTGCTGGGCGCCAACAGCCTCTCGACCGGCGCCGAGGTGACGGTGACCCTCCTGGGTGGCAGTGGCAACGGAGCCCTGCCCTTCGCCATCCGCGCCAACTCCGGCTCTGGTGAGGTCTGTCTCGACACGAGCACGGGCAGCAAGATCGTCCCGCCCTGCGACGGCAACGAGAGCGGATCGTTCGGCAACATCGCACCGCCGCTCTTCGGAAACGAGTTACTGGGGACGTCACCGAGTTGTGGCAATCAGACCAGTGCCAACAACTACGTGCCTCAGTCGATCGCGATGGGGATGGACCACGTCGTCTTCAACTTCACCGCCAGCGCGTGGGCGGCGACGGGATGGTCCGCCGACGCCAACACGTCGAACAGCAGCGTCGACTCGGTCGCCAACATGGACGAGTGCACCGATACCGGGGGAGCGGTGGCGCAGGCGGCCGATGGCTCGCCGATCAACGCCGTGTATGTCGACACCGGCAACAGCACCAAGACCGACATCACCGAGGGGCTGATGACCGGCACCGGCTTTCCCGACGGCGGTGGCGCCCGCCTGACCCGGTCCTCCAACAAGCGCACGATCGAGGGGATCGGCCTCGACAACACCCCCTTGTGGGTCTATCTGGGGACGTCGGCAGCCGGCCCCAACCCCGAGGACGGGCACGGCATCGTCGCCTGCGACGGGTCCACGATCAACGCCCTGGTTGACATCGAGGACAAGAACGACGCCATGCGGGCGTGTCTCGAGGGATACCCGTCGAGCGGCGGGCCCCAGATCTTCTCCGACGACATCCTTCAGTCGCCTCGGGTGGGGACCGCCCCGCGTCTCTGGCACAACAACCTCGGCTCGGGCCTGTCCTACAGGCCGGTGAAGACACTCGACCTCATCTATCTGCACGCCCTGTTCTTCGACGACAAGGACGACACCGTCTTCTATCCCGGCGAAGACACCAGCTCGGTCAACCTCGACAAGTTCAAGGAGATCGAGCAGGTGACGGCATACCTGCTCGTCGACTCGATGGTGTCCGTCGACGTGCACAGCGAGCTGGGCGGGTTCGGCAACGACACCTTCCAGCCCGAGATCTTCGAGTAGTCGACCCTCCGCCGACGGCCTGCTTTTCTGTCCCATGTCTCTGGCATGGTCCGGACCATGGAGCCAGCAGCAGACAGGTTGACAGATGGTTGCGGTTGACACACGGTTGCGCTACGATGCGGACATGGACACGTCGATCGCTCCGGACGACCTAGCCCGCCAGCTCATCGAATCCGCCGATCCCGACTGGCTGCGGGAGCTGGTCGATGCCCTCGACCGTGAGGTGAGAATCGAGCCCCTGGAGCGGCTGACGACACTTTGGGACCTCTCCAACGCAGCCGCGGCGAGGATCTTCGGAGTGTCCCGGCAGGCCTTCGCCAAGTGGCTCGCTTCCGGGCCGCCTGCGGACCGGGTCGACGACGTCGTCGCCGTGGACAACATCACCAACATCCTCGACCGATATGTGAGGCGGGAACGGATCCCGGCAGTGGTCCGACGGCCCGCCGCCAACGTCGGTGGGCGGAGCATCCTCGAGTTGCTCGAGGCTGGCGATTACGACGTAGCGCAGGATCTGGTCAGCTCCGCCTTCGACTTGCGCCGCGTCCAGCCGTGAACCCGATCGTCGAGACGCTCCGCGACGGGCATCACTGGCTCCGTGTCGCCGATCCATCGTGGGCCGACCCGCTCGACCCTCGCTTTGCCCAGGAGCGTGGTGGCAGATGGAACCCTCCCGACTCATACCCGACGCTCTACCTCAACGAGGACATGTCCACCGCTCGTGCCCAGATAACGGCCCTCCTCGCCGGATCACCGGTGGAGCCCGACGACCTCGACACCGGTTTCGACCTGGTCGTGGCCGGCTTGCCTCGCACCCAGGAGGTAGCCGATGCGATCACAGAGCGAGGGTTGGGTGCCTTGGGGCTGCCCGACACATACCCCCGCCATCCGAACGGCCGCCCGATTCGTCACGAGACGTGCCGGCCGATCGGCGCCGCGGTGTTCGCCAACGGGCTGCGCGGCGTTCACGCCAGATCGGCGGCGACAGACGACGGGTCGGGGAGGGAGCTCGCCTGGTTCCCGGCACGAGAGAGCTCACGGGCGACGCTGCTCGACCGACTTCCCTTCCGCGACTGGTGGTACCGCCCGACCGAGGTCAGCGTGTGAAGACGTGGGCGGTCCAGACCGTCCCGTTGCCGTCGATCCAGACTCCGATGCCCATGTGGGTGTACTCGCCCAGCATGTTGGTGTTGTGCCCTGAGCTGTCCACCAGCGCCGAGAAGATCCCCGAGACCGACCCACCCGTCCCCACGTTCTCGGCGACGGCGCTCCACGACCCGAGCAGTGAGCCGATGTTGGAATGGGACAGACTGCCGTTTGCCGCCATCTTCTTCGCCCAGGATCGGGCGTAGGAGTCCAACGAACCGCTCCGACTCAGCCCGCCGAGGCCGTTGTTGGAGCGATGCGAGTTGATCCTCCCGGCGAAGTCGTTCTCCGCCTTCGAGCTGTAGCCGGCCTTCGAGGACGGCGCCGACGGGGCGCTGGTCGTCGGCGGTGAGGCCGCCTTCGCTGCGGTCGTCGGAGGCGGCACGGTCGTGGTCGTGGTGGGGACCGTCGTCGTTGTGGTCGACGTGGCTCGGCTCAGTGCCTCGTCGGTCAGTTCGGACTCTTCGGTTTCGAAAGGTGTGGCCGCCACCTCCGATTCGACCAGTGCGGAGTACTCGGGCTCGGTTGTGGTGGGCGCCGCGGTGACCGGAGGTGAGAAGGTCTGGACCTGTCGGACGCCGGCACCCCAGACGATTCCGGCCGCTCCGAGGAGGAGGGCGATCAGGATCGACGCCAAGACACGAGAGAACTTCATGGATCGGGGCAGCGAGGGACACTAGTGCTCTAGCCGAGGCAGGTGATCCGGGGCAGGCCCCCGGCGACCTCATCCCAGGTCTCGCCCCCGTCGTCGGATCGCCACACGGTGTCGCCGTGGCCGATGTGAGCCACGTTCCCGTCGAGCAGGAGGCAATGGGTGTCGACGTTGTCCCCGAACCATTCAGGAAGGCCGTGACTGAGGGGCATCAGCGGGCTATCCCAGATCTCCCCCGCATAGACACGGGCCCGGCTCGTCGAGGGGCCGGTCGAGGCGGAGACCAGGAGACGCTCGCCGGAGACGGCGACGGCACGGCAGTAGCTGGAGTGCAGGCCGTCAGAACGGAATTCGAAGTCGTGCCCGTTGTGGGAGACGGCCAGCCCGTGGGCGCTGGCCGCGAACACCGCGCCTTTGGCAGAGGGGTGGGCGCATACTTGATGGACGTCGGCGTCGATGTCGAGGGTGGGCACCGGGCCGGTGTCGTCGTAGCGGAGGATGCCGCCGACATGGACGTTGACATAGAGGGTGCTGTCGGCGTCGAGGGTCATCGAGCGAATGTCCGCCGGAGCACCCCACGGCGTGTACCAGGTGTCCCGTCCCGGTGCCCGGGCGAAGAACTCGTCCTCATTGAGTTCCGTGCCCTCCAACGCGAACAACCGCGCCTCGTTGGCCCCGACCCACACCGTTTCCTGAGTGGGTTGCACGCAGAGGGCCGCTGCGCTCTCCGGCAGGACGGCGGCCACGTCCCCATCGTGAAGGACCCTGCGTTTGCCGTCGACCGCCCACCACCCGTCACCGTCCCGGGCGATGTGGTTGATCCGGGTGCCGCCGATGATCTCGTCGGTCTGGCCGTCGATCGAGAACATCCCTGCGGCGGTGCCGACGAGGAGGCTCATCCCTCAGAACGATACGCCTGGCGCTCAACTGTCGAGCCGGGTGACGACCTCGGCGACCGGGTAGTCGACGGTGGTCGACGTGTTTGGAACCGGAAGGGAGACCCAAGTGTCGCCGGCGAGCCGCCACCTCGCCGTCCAGTCGTACTCAACGGCGAGAGCCGCTCCCTCCGTGTCCTTGACTTCGTAGACGTGCGACGCCCCGCCGTCCGGATATCCGGCGAGGATCTGCGGGTCGGCCGGATAGGTGTCGGTGAGGCCGTCACCCCAGTGGACCACGACTGCGTCCACCTCGATCTCGACCTCGAGGGAGCTGGCTCCACTGGAGAGCGTGGCGGAGTGGTCGTCGGGCACGGGTACGGCGACAAAGGTGGCCAGGCCGGTCACACCCTGACCGGGCGCGGGGTTGAGATCCGGTGTCGGCGGGTCGTGGATGTAGGCCATGACGTATTCCCATGCCTCCGTCGCCGGATCGGACACCGGCGAAGGCTCGGATGTGCACCGGGGCATGGTGGGGCCGATGGCGACGATGCCACCCGGTGTGGAGGGGTCGATGTCGAGACCGATCTCGGCGCTCCCGTCGGCGAACCTGTTGAGGATGACGTAGGCGGTCACCGCCGAGGTCAGGTACCAGCACTGGCCGGTGACGTCGGTGCCGAGATTGGGGTAGAGGACCGATGGGACATCGGAGTCGTCGGCGTAGTCGACGACGTCGCCACCGGAGACACGGCATCGGGTGACTGTCTCTGTGTTACCAAAGGGCGTGATCGTCTGAGTGACCCAGCATGAGCTGAATTGCTCGGCCCATGCGGTGAGATGGATCACACCGATCGCGATTACGACAAACGTGACTCGCAGTCGTCTTCCCACAGGTCCTCCCTCATATCCCACTGAGAGATGAACAACCAACTTCCATCAAAAGGCAGAAATACGTGGACACCGTCGTTTCTGCCACCGTCGATGAAGGGCACGTTGACGGTGGCCCACATCGCCAAACAGGTCTCATCTGAGCGGAGCAGCTCTACATCGGAGATGTCGATGGCTTCCCGACTTGGAGCGGCGGTGAACTGCATCACTCCAAACTGGTCAACGGCGAGCTCGATTTGGGATTGATTGCCCACCACCTCCCGGATCCGGTCCTCATCCTGGTTGTAGATCCCTTCGAACCAGCCGAACCAGAGCTCACGCAGGATCGCCTCGGCTTGCTCCACCGTCTCCACCTCGCGTATCTGCAGTGCGCTCGTGGTGGTGGTGTCAGAGCCGGCAGACGTGGTGGTGGTTGCGGGTGGGATCGTGGTGGTGCTGCCGACCGCTCCAGTGTCGGGAGGGTCGTCGGAGTCGTCGCGTGGCCAGAAGACGATCACGGCGACGGCGAGTCCAACTACGACCAGGGCGGCGATCACCCTCCGCATCACGAAGTCGAACCTACGTCGGTGTCGCTTCTGAGTGAAGGGCTCCGGGGCAGGCCGCGAAATTCCGATCTCCCACGGCGATACAATCGCCGTCACAGGAGGTCAGGAAATGGCAGAGGAAATCGACACCCGGCGTCACCCAATCAGATCGCTGGTCAAGATGGCCGGACTGGTCGGGATCATCTACGCCATCGGTCGGTTCCTCATCCGGAAGAAGGAGGAGTACTCCGACCTGACCGAGACCCAGGCTCGCCAGAAGCTGCTCGACAAGCTCGGCCCCAGACTCGGGGAGGAGACCGCCGTCGAGATTGCCGATCAGGTGATTCCCAAGCTTCGCGAGCGCGGGTTCATCCGTCCCGACCTCGTCGACATGACCGTCGAGGACATGGAGAACGAAGAGACGGTCGAAGGCACTTAGACCCTCCCAACGCGAACCGTCGCTCCCGCTCACTCCCCGTCTAGCCTTTTTCGGGTCGCATCGAGGGAGGACCGTGACATACGAAGGTAGGCAGCCGCGGGCGTCCAGCCGGGTGCTGACGGCTCTGGTGGTCGTGACCATCATCGTCGTCGCCATCTGGGCAATCAGGGGCGGCCTGGACTCGATCCCCGTCACCGAGGCCGAATCGGTCGTCGTCAGCGATTAATTCACCGACAGCCCCGGACCACCCTCCATACCCTGGTCCTCGATGGCTTTTCGCATCGAGGCTGTGGACACGCAATCCGCACCCGACTCGTTGCTTCACGAGTTGGACGACTACTACGTGGTCGCGGAGGCCGAGGACTTGCCGGGAGACCCACCCACGCCACGGGCTCTCCGAATCGCCGACTGGAGGAACCTCTCCGAGTTCTCACGGACACCGCGCTGGGTCCTCCGCGAGGGCGATGAGATCGTGGGGACGGCGGTGGCTCAGTACGAGCTCGAGCAGAACCTGGAGAACGGCTTCGCTCGTGTCCACGTCCGCTCCGATCGCCGAAGGAGCGGCCTCGGGCGTGCCCTCGCCGATGAGGCCCTGGCCCATCTGGCCGACCAGGCGCGGATCCGGGTCGACACCTGGATCAAGGACGGTGAAGTCCCGGGCGAGACCCTGGCATCCCAGCTGGGCATGAAGGCGGTCTACGGGGAGAAGCGGAGCCGGCTCGTCATCGCCGATCTCGACCTCGATCAGATGCGCTCATGGATCGATCGGGCGCAGGAACGGGCATCCGACTACGAGCTGCGCTACTTCCGCTCCCCGGTTCCCGATGAGTATCTGGAGCAGATAGCCACCTTCTCCGAGGTGATGAACACAGCGCCTCGCGAGGACTTCGAAGAGGAAGACGAAGTGATGACGCCCGACATGTGGCGCGACTGGGAGGAGAAGACCACCGCCTCCCAGTGTCAGCTGCACCACATATTCGCCGTGCACCGTCCCACCGGCGAGTTCGCCGGATTCACCCAGATCAAGACCCAAGATCTGGCACCCGATCTCGCCTGGCAACAGGGCACCGCGGTCGACCCGGGGCACCGCAACAAGGGTCTCGGCAGGTGGCTCAAGGCGGCGATGATCCTGAGGATCGTCGATGAGTATCCGGCGGTGGCCCGGGTCGATACCTTCAATGCCGGCTCCAACGAGCCCATGCTCAACATCAACATCGCGATGGGCTTCAAACCGATCCACATCTCGAATCAGTGGCAGGGCGACCTTGCCACCGCCCGGGATCGACTCGCTTCCTAGCGGCCGTAGATGCCTGTCAGCTGGGTGCTGCTGATGACGAGATCCTGCATCGCCTCGTACACCGCGGACGCCTCGACGCCCTCCGGGAGCCCCAACGTCCCGCTGAGGGCGTACACCGTGAACACATAGCGGTGCTCTTCACCGTCGGGGGGACAGGGCCCCTTGTACCCGGTGACGTTCCAGCTGTTCAGTGCGGAGAGCCCTCCGCCGGCCTTGCCCTCGGGGAGCCGCATGTCGGTGGGCTCGACCGGCACGTCGAACAGCACCCAATGTGTCCAAGTGCCCATCGGCGTGTCCGGATCCTCGGCCACCACGACCACACTCTCGGTGGTGTCGGGCAGGCCGGACACCCGCAATGGCGGGGAGACGTCGGGCCCGTCGCACGTGTGCTCGACCGGGATCGCCCCCATTTCGGTGAAGGCAATGGATCCGAGCTCGAAGGGCCCCGGGTCGGCGGTCGCGGACAGAGCGGCGGTGGCCGCAGAGGAAGTCGTCGTCGTGGTGTCCTCGACGGTGGTGGTCGTCGTGGACGCTTGCTCGAGCGCCACCGAGGGCGCGCAGGCGACCGTCAACACGACGACGGCGAGGACCTGGATTCGCCGCATGGCGCACCAACGTAGGCCAGGTCTCGATTTACGCCCACCCTGGGTTGGCTCAAGGGCGGTAAGTTCGGGTCGTGATCAGCACCGAGCCAGACGGCCAACCGATCGATCCGCTGAAGGTCCAGATGGGCTTTCTACGGGAGCGGGACGACCGACCCTGGGTCATGGCCAACTTCGTGTCCAGCATCGACGGGGCGGCCACCATCAAAGGGGGGTCGACGCCGCTGAGCGACGACGACGACCGTGCCATGTTCCATGCCATCCGTGCGGTCCCCGACTTCATCCTCGTCGGAGCGGGGACGGTTCGCGCCGAGAACTACGGGCCGACCCATCTCGACGAGAAGCGTCGTCAGGCCAGGGTCGGGGCGGGTCTCGAACCCGCTCCACATCTCGTGATCGTCAGCGGGTCGTTGGACCTCGATCCTGACGCCCGTGTCTTCAGCGACCCGGAGCACCGGGTCACGGTGCTCACCCACGAATCGTCACCGTCGGATCGTTTCGATGCCCTCTCCGACGTGGCAGATGTGGTCCGGCTCGGTTCGACGGACGCGGGAGACGTCATCAACTATCTGCGGATGGCGAAGGTCGTGTTGTGTGAAGGCGGACCTTCCCTGATGGGCCAACTGATCGCGGCCGATCTGATCGACGAGATGGCGCTGACCGTGTCGCCCTTGCTGGTGGCGGGAGACGCACCCCGCATCGCACATGGGCGGGGGGAGTCACCACCCCTCGACATGACCCTCGACCGTGTCCTCTACGGAAGCCGCTCGTTGTTCCTCCGCTACCTGCGTGCGGGCTAGCGTCGGTCCAACCCCCCCCAAACCCAGGGTTTGCCGAGGGGCGCTCAGACCAGGCCCTTGAGGTCTATCTCGCAGGAGGGATGACGTAGCTTGGCCAGGCCGCGAGCCTCGATCTGACGGACTCGCTCCCTGGTGGCGTTGACCACCTTGCCGACATCGGAGAGGGTCCAGGGCTCGTCGCCGTCCAGGCCGAATCGCAGCCAGAGGACCTGTTGCTCCTCGTGGTCGAGATAGCGGAGCGCCTCGATGAGTCGATCCCTCCGCCATGCGGAAGCGGCACGGTCCTCGGGGTCGGCGGCCTCGGCGTCCTCGACGAAGTCCTGGAGGGAGGCATCCCCGTCTTCGCCGACGGGGCGGTCCAGCGACACGGTCTCGGCAGGAGCCTCCAGGGCGGCCAGGACCCGCTCGTGATCCAATCCCGAAGCCTCGGAGATCTCCTCGAGGGTCGGTGTGCGGTGGAACTGGTCGTGGAGGCTCTGCTTCGTGTCGTGGACCGTGCGCACCACGTCGACCATGTGGACCGGGAGACGGATGGTCCGGCCGTTGTTCCCCAGGCCCCGGGTGATGGCCTGCCGGATCCACCAGGTCGCATATGTGGAGAACTTGAACCCCTTGCGCCAGTCGAACTTCTCCACTGCGCGGATCAGACCAAGGTTGCCCTCCTGGATCAAGTCGAGGAGGTCGAGGCCGCGTCCCGTGTAACGCTTGGCGATGGAGATCACCAGACGGAGGTTGGAGCGGATGAAGCTCATCTTGGCTTCCTCGCCCGCGATCACGGCCCGCATCAACTGGGCTCTCTCCGATGGCTTGAAGTCGCCGGAGTCCAGGATGGCCTGGGCTTTCTTACCGCCTTCCATCGCCCGGGCGAGATGTACTTCGTCCTCGGCGGTGAGCAATTCGTGCTCTGACACCTCGTCCAGGTAGAGCCCGACGGTGTCGGATGGGCTGGCGCCCCGATCGGGTCTTGCTTGTCGGGCCCTCATGGCCTTCCCCAATGCCGCCTCCATTCCAACCCCCTGTGGAAAACTAACCAGGCTGGGGGAATCTGGCAACTGGTTCCTTGCACGCGCGGGCCCTCGGTAGTCTGGCCCGGCAGTGGCACGCCGAACAGTGCTTCGTTTGCTGGTGGCGTTCACCCTGGCATGGGTCGGTTGGGCCGGATGGTCACTCCTCGGCCGGTCGTACCCGTACGAGCTGCGCGTCATCGACGATCTCGGCAAGCCCATCGCCTCGGCAATCATCGATGTCAGTGGCTCGCAGGTGGGGACGACCGACTCGGGCGGGACTGTCGACATGGTCTGGTCCGGCACCGAGGTGCTGCAGGTGAGCGCACCCGGCCACGTCCCCCAGACGGTGACCCTGACCGACCGTCCCTTCGAGCACTTCGATGTCGTGCTCAAGGCGCGTGTCCTCCGCGGCCGGGTGGTCGACGGGGAGGGTGCCGGCATCGTCGGCGCCGCCGTCGATGCGGGAGCCGGCACCGCCGTGACCGATGCCGAGGGGTACTTCCAGATTCGGGGCGCCGAGGAGGGCACGGTGTCCGTTACCCGGCCGGCGTGGCAGCCCGCCAACTTCCGCTGGGACGGCGAGACAGGTGACGCCGTGGTCGAGATGAAGCCGTTCACCGCCCGTGCCGTGCACATCCGGGGCGAAGCCATACGCGATGACTGGGACAGCTATGTCGAGATGGCGATGGGGACAGAGCTCAACGCCCTGATGATCGATCTCAAGGACGAGACGGGCAAGGTCTGGTACGACACCGCCAACACGACCGCCCTCGAGGTCGGGGCCGATGCAGGCGCCTACGACCTCGAGGCCCTCACCGACCAGGCGCATGGTCTCGGTCTCTACGTGATAGCCAGGCTCGTCGTGTTCAACGACCCGATCGCCGCCGTCGAGATGCCGGATATGGCGGTTTGGGACACGGCGACCAACGCCCCCTACGAGGCCAACGGGCAGTATTTCCTCGACCCCACCGATCCGGCGGCCCAGACCTACGGTCTCGAGCTGGCGATGGAGGCGTGCGAAGCGGGGGTGGACGAAATCCAGTTCGACTATGTGCGGTTCCCCGACAAGCGAAGCGAGTCAGCGGTGTTCGACGGGGGAGTCAGCCCCGACGTCCGTCTCTCGACGATCTCCAACTTCCTCGTCGAGGCGGTGGGACGGCTCCATCCTCTCGGCTGTGCCGTCGCCGCCGACATCTTCGGCTACCTGACGACGGCTGTTGACGATGGCGGGATCGGACAGCGCTGGGAGGACATGGCCGGCATCGTGGACGTGGTCTCGCCCATGCTCTACCCGTCCCACTACGACGCGGGGTGGTACGGGTTCGAACAGCCGAACCAGAACCCGGGGGCGATGATCGACCTCGCCCTCCAAGACGGCATGGAGCGGCTTCCCCGCAACGTGGTGGTTCGGCCCTGGCTGCAGGACTTCGGGTACGACGAGGCGCAGGTCAGGGAGCAGATCGCCTCGGCGGAGTCATACGGGCTCGGTTGGATGCTGTGGAACGCCGAGTCCAAAGTCACCGTCTCGGCGCTCGACCCGCCGGAGTAATTCGCCCTATCGCCATAGGTGAAATACGATCGGGAGTCCCCGTATCGGAGCTCTTGCTTGCCCGCGTTCGACACCGAGACACTGGAGATGCTGAAGGCACCCATGCCGGCGTGGCGGGCCAACCAGATGGACGCGGCGTTTGCCGTCTTCCAGACACTCGAGGAGCCCACCGGAGCCGAGGAGGACTGGAGGTATGTCGAGTACGACCTCCCGTTCACGTCGCTGCGTCCCGCCCTGGAGCCGGGTGAGAGGCTCGAGTCGGGGCCGTTGATCGAATCCCTCGACTCCAGCTCCGGCAAGGTGGTGATCGTCGACGGGCACGTCGTCGAGGCCGAGTCGGAGGTCGCCCGGATCACACGCTTGGCGGAGGCGTCCGAGCGTCGCCCCCTCGTGGCCGCCGACCACAACAAGCTGGCCGCCGCCCACACGGCCTTCGCCACCGATGGGGTGTTCGTCGACGTTGAGCGGGGTGATGTCCTCGAGACGCCGGTGGTGATCGACGTGCAAGCTTCGTCCGAGGACACTGCCACCTTCCCCCACATCGGGGTGAGGGTGGGCAGCAACGCCGAAGCGAGGGTGGTCGTCGTCTATCGAAGTGCGCCGGGACGCCGTCTGCTCATGGTCCCGGAGGTGACCCTGGAGGTCGCCGAGGGAGGGAATCTCCGCTTCCTGTCCGTGCAGAGCCTCGATCACGCCGGGTCGAACGTCGTCCACCAGAGGGTCCGTCTCGGAAGGGACGCCTCCTCTCGTATCGGCGAGGTCGGCCTCGGTGCAGACCTGGGACGGCTCGATCTCGGCGTGACCCTGGAGGGCGACGGTGCCTCCTCGGATGTCGCCGGGCTCTACTTCGGGGAAGGCTCACAGACGCTCGACTACCGGATGGTCATCGACCACATCGGGCGCAACACCACCTCGGATGTGTTCCTGAAAGGCGCTCTGGAGGACGAGTCGGAGAGCGTGTTCACCGGGCTGCTCCGCATCGAGAAGGACGCCGCCAAGACATCGACTTTCGAGACCAACCGCAACCTCGTGCTCTCCGAGCACGCCAAGGCCCAGTCGGTACCCAATCTGGAGATCCTCTGTCACGACGTCATCTGCGGGCATGCCTCCTCGGTGGGGCCGTTGGAGGAGGAGCACCTCTACTACCTGCAGAGCCGGGGGCTGCGCAAGGAGGCCGCAGAGCGACTCCTCATCAGGGGCTTCTTCGCCGAGGTCATCGACCGGCTCCCCATCGACGGTCTCGCCGAGCAGGTCTCGGCCGAGGTGTTTCGCCGGTTCACCCGAGCCCAGGAGTCGGGGAGGCTGTCGTGAGAGTCGAAGTGACCCAACTCGACCAGTTGCCCCGGGAGCGGGGGGTGCGGGTGACCATCGGCGATCATCGGATCGCCATGTTCCGTATCGGCGACGAGGTGTATGCCATCGCCGACCGCTGCTCACACGCCGAGGCCTCCCTGGCCGAGGGGGAGGTGTGGGGCACGACTGTGGAGTGCCCCCGCCACGGGTCGGAGTTCAACCTGAAGACCGGAGCGCCCGAGTCGCTGCCGGCGACCGTGCCCGTTCCGGTTTACGACGTGTCGATCGTCGACGGGACGGTCTACCTGGAGCTGGAGACAGAGCAATGAGCTCGGCGCTGAAAGTGGTCGACCTGTCCGCCGCGGTCGACGGCAAGCAGATCCTCGACAAGCTCTCCATCGAGGTGCCCTTTGGAGAGATCCATGCCCTGATGGGCCCAAACGGCTCCGGTAAGTCGACCCTCTGCCATGTGCTCACCGGCAGGGCCGGCTATCAGGTACGAGGCAGTGCCTCGGTGGACGGGAACGAGATCCTCGAGCTCGATGTCGACGAGCGGTCCCGGCTGGGTCTGATGCAGAGCTTCCAGTATCCGACCGAGATCCCCGGAGTCAGGTTGGGCGAGTTCCTCCGTGAGGCCGCCGAAGAGCGTGGCATCGCCTCCGACGTGGCGGTGGCGCGCATCGAAGCCGAGAGCAAGCGGTTCGGAATGGAACGATTCCTGGATCGGTCGCTCAACGACGACCTCTCCGGAGGCGAGAAGAAGCGGTCCGAGATCTTCCAGCTCGCCGTGCTCCATCCGAGGATGGCCCTGCTCGACGAGATCGACTCCGGCCTCGACATCGACGCGGTCAGGCAGGTGGCGGAGGCGGTGGAGAGCATGCGATCGCCAGACATGGGCGTGCTCCTCATCACCCATTACAGCCGCATCCTGCGTTATCTCACCCCGGACCGGATCCACGTGATGCTCGACGGCAAGATCGTCGACAGCGGGGGCAGCGAGCTCGCCGAGGAGCTCGAAGCAGGCGGCTACGAGGCTGTGCGGGATCGTCTCGGCATCGAGCGGCCATCCAGGGAGGGGCCGGTCCGCAAGCCGTCCGACTTCTTCACCGACACGCCTTTCGACGTCTGATGGCCGCACGGGCCACCGCCGAGAAGTGGCTGGCTGAGCTGACAAGTCTTCCCACGGCGTCCGGACGCGAAGACCGGGTGGTCGATTGGGTCGAGTCCTGGGTGGCGCGCCGCGACGATCTTCGTATCTCGAAGGACTCCGGGGGGAATCTCTTCGTGACCCAGAAGGGCCGGAAGCGCCGCCCCCCGATTCTCGCCGTCGCCCACATGGACCATCCGGCATTCGTGATCGTCGACGAGCACGGCTCGTTCGAGTTCCGGGGCGGTGTCGACGCCCCCTACTTCGACGACGCCCTGATCGAAGTGGTCTCCCGCAACGACGGACCTGCCGGACAGGTGAGGGTTTACGACCCGGAGACCCACACCGGGTCGGCATCCTTCGACGGCGACGTGGCGCCCGGTGACGTCGCGCTCTGGTCGTTCCAACACACGGGCTCGACGTCGGGCCGGTTCCGCGCTCCGGCATGCGACGACCTCGCCGGCGCCGCTGCCGCCCTGGCCGCACTCGACCGGGCGCGGACGGATCCCGCTCTTCGCCATTTCGGCGTGATGCTCACCCGTGCCGAGGAGGTGGGCCTGATCGGAGCCCTCCATGCGGCAAGGCATCAGACGATCCCGGAAGGGTCGCGGCTCCTCTCGATCGAGACTTCGCGTGAGCTGCCCAACGCCCGCATCGGCGATGGCCCAATACTCCGGATCGGTGATCGCTCAACGGTCTTCGACCGGGATCTGAGCAACCGAGTCGGGCGGGCGGCGGATGCCGCGGGTCTGGCCCATCAGCGAAAGCTCATGGACGGTGGAGCGTGCGAGGCCACCGCGTTCGGGGCCCACGGCTATCAGGCGACCGGTCTCTGCCTGGCCCTCGGCAACTGGCACAACCGGGGAAATCTGGACAGGGTCGAGGCCGGCGAGACCTCGGCCGCGGTGCCCATGCTCGAGGAGATCTCGATCGACGACTTCCACGGCCTGGTCGACCTGCTCCTTCTCGCCGCTGCTGCGGTCGACGTGGCCGATCCCCTCGAGGCGGCGCTGGAGGCTCTGTACGAGTCCAACCGCCACTACCTCGGTTAGCGTTCAGATCATGGAATACCGCGTCGAGAAGGACTCGATGGGCGAGGTCGAGGTACCGTCCGACGCCCTATACGGGGCGTCCACACAACGGGCGGTCGACAACTTCCCGATCTCGGGGTGGCGGTTCAGCAGGCGCTTCATCTGGGCGCTGGGACTGCAAAAGGGCTCGTCGGCGAACGTGGCCGCGGAGATGGGGCACATCGACACGGCAAAGGCCGAGGCGATACGCAAAGCCTCCGACGAGGTGATGGAGGGCGGTCTCGACGACCAGTTCGTCCTCGACATCTTCCAGACGGGATCGGGCACATCCACCAACACGAACGCCAACGAGGTGATCGCGGCCCGAGCGAGCCGGTTGCTCGGCGATTCCGTCCATCCCAACGACGACGTCAACTTCGGTCAGTCCTCCAACGACGTGATACCCACCGCGATCCACGTTGCCGCCGGGGCTGCCCTGCGCGAGGACCTGCTGCCCGCCCTGGAGAAGCTCGCCGCTTCGCTCGAGGGCAAGGCCGCCGAATTCTCGGAGGTGGTGAAGTCCGGCCGCACTCACCTGATGGACGCCACCCCGGTCACCTTGGGCCAGGAGTTCGGGGGCTACGCGGCCCAGGTGCGCAAGAGCATCGACCGGGTGGGCAAGGTCCTTCCCGAGCTCGACGAGTTGGCCTTGGGTGGCACCGCCGTCGGCACCGGGATCAACGCACCGGACGGCTACGCCGCAGCGGTGATCGCCTCGATGTCGGAGCGGACCGGATTCCCCTACCGGGAGGCAGACGACCATTTCGAGGCGCAGGGAGCCAAGGACGCCGTGGTGATGGCCTCGGGAGCGTTGAAGACCGTGGCGGTTTCGATGTTCAAGATCGCCAACGACATCCGGTTCCTCGGCTCCGGACCGACATCGGGCCTCGCCGAGATCCGCATCCCCGCACTTCAGCCCGGCTCGTCGATCATGCCGGGAAAGGTGAACCCGGTGATGTCGGAGATGGTGATGATGGTGGCCGCTCAAGTGATCGGCAACGACGCTGCCGTCACCTGGGGGGCCGCCAACGGCAACTTCGAGTTGAACGTGATGATGCCGGTGATCGCCCACAACCTCCTCGGTTCGATCGAGCTCCTCTCCAATGCCGTCGGCACTTTCGCCGAAAAGTGTGTCGACGGCATAGAGGCCAACGACGTGCGGGCGAGGGAGCTGCTGGAGCGCAACGCGATCATCATCACCGCCCTCAACCCACACATCGGCTACGACAACGGCGCACGAATCGCCAAGGAGGCGGTCGCCACCGGCCGATCGGTGCGCGATCTCGTCCTCGAGGCCGGGCTGATGACTCCCGATGAGCTCGACGCCGCGCTCGATCTCAAGGGGATGACCGAGGGCGGGTTGCGCTAACAGACCCCGTTTTGCCTGTCCAACGTGCAACGAACGTCGCTATACGACGTTCATTGCACGTCGGTCGACCCCAGCGCCTCCAGCAACGTGTTCCACGCCAGGCTGGCGCACTTGATCCGCACCGGGTACTGGCGGACACCCTGGAGGGCTTCGATGTCGCCGAGGACCGCTCCGGGGCGCTCCGGGTCGAGCCCGGCGTCCTCGGAATCGTCGATGGACATCATCTGGCGGAACCTGGTGACGATCCCGTCGATCTCCTCACGGGTCTTGCCCTTGATCGCCTCGCTCATCATCGAGGCCGAGGCCTGGCTGATCGAACACCCCTGCCCTTCCACGGCGACGTCGCTGACCACCCCGTCGCGGAAGGTGAGCTCGATGCTGATCTCGTCGCCACACAACGGGTTGACTCCTTGGGCGGTGGCGCCGGGCGCGTCCAGATGCCCCTTGTTGCGCGGGTTTCGGTAGTGATCGAGGATCACCTCGCGGTACAGCTCCTCCAGCCCCATCAGGCGACCCCGAACAACTCTCCGGCCCGCCGCAACGCGGCGACGAGGGCGTCGATGTCCTTCTCCTCGTTGTAGACGTAGAAGCTGGCACGGGCGGTCGCCGGCACTCCGAGACGACGCATCAGCGGCTTGGCACAGTGATGACCCGCCCTGACCGCGACATCCTCCTCGTCGAGGATGGTGGCGAGGTCGTGGGCATGGACCCCGTCCATGGTCATGGAGATGACGCCGCCACGGTCCTCGAGGTCCGTAGGTCCCTGGATGTGGAGCCCGGGCACGTCAGCGAGACGCTCCAGGGCAACGGCGGTCAGCTCTCGATCGTGGGCGAACACCTCCTTCATGCCGATCGACTCGAGGTAGTCGATGGCCGCGTGGAGCCCGACCGCCTCGATGATGGGCGGGGTGCCGGCCTCGAACCGGTGGGGGATGGGCGCCCATGTCGACTCGTGAAGGGTGACATCGGAGATCATCTCACCGCCGCCTTCGAACGGCTCCGTCTCCTCCAAGGCGTCCATGCGGCCCCAGAGCACCCCGATACCGGTGGGACCGAGCATCTTGTGGGAGGAGAAGGCGAGGAAGTCCGCGCCGAGATCCTGGACATCGACACCGGCGTGCGGAACGAGTTGAGCACCGTCGACGACCACCCGTGCTCCCTGGTCGTGGGCGACCTTGGCGATCGATGGGATGTCGGGCAGACAGCCGAGGACATTGGACATCCCGGTGACGGCGACCACCTTGACGTCCGGCCCGATCCGGCTGCGATAGTCGTCCATGTCGAGGCGACCGCCGTCGGTGATGGCGACGTGGTCGAGCCGGGCACCGGTGCGCTTGGCCACCATCTGCCAGGGAACCAGGTTGGCGTGATGCTCCATCTCGCTGGTGAGGATGCGATCGCCCTCGGAGAGGTTCTCCAACCCCCAGCCGAAGGCAACCGTGTTGAGGGCAGTGGTGGCGCCCCGGGTGAACACCACCTCGTCGGCATTGGCGGCGTTGATGAACCCGGCGACGCGGTTGCGGGCGGCCTCGTATGCGTTGGTGGCCGCCAGCGAAAGCTTGTAAGCGCCCCTGTGGACGTTGGCGTAGGAAGTGCGGGCGAAACGGTCCATCGCCTCGAGCACGGGGATCGGCTTCTGCGACGAGGCACCCGAGTCGAGGAAGTGGACTCCCGAGTCGAGGACGGGAAAGTCGGCTCTCAGGTGGGAGAGGTCGGTCACGTCGGGGTCGAGACCGGACGGAACGAGTCGTATCCCTCGGCCTCCAACCTGGCGGCGAGCTCGGGACCGCCTGACTGGAGGATGCGCCCGTCCATGAAGATGTGGACGACGTCGGGGGTGATGTAGTCCAGGAGACGCTGGTAGTGAGTGATGATGAGGAAGCCGCGTTCGGCTGTCGTCAGCTTGTTGACCCCGTCCGCGACTGTGCGAAGAGCGTCGATGTCGAGTCCGGAGTCGGTCTCGTCCATGATCGCCAGCTCGGGCTCGAGCACGGCCATCTGCAGCACTTCGTTGCGCTTCCGCTCACCGCCGGAGAACCCCTCGTTCAGGTAGCGGTCGGCGAAGGAGGACTCCATTCCCAGATCCTTCATGGCGTCCATCACCTTGAGCCGGAGCTCGAGGACCGTCAGGTCGGTTCCGGTCCGGTTGGACAGGGCCTGGCGTAGGAACTGGATGACAGAGACGCCGGGTATCGCCTCCGGATGCTGGAAGGCGAGGAACATCCCGGCTGCGCCCCGCTCCGTGGGCCGGGCGGTGGTGATGTCCTCGCCCCTGTAACTGATTGTCCCTTCGGTGACCTGGAAGGAAGGGTTGCCCATCAGGACGTTGGCCAGGGTCGATTTGCCCGATCCGTTGGGGCCCATGAGCGCGTGGATCTCGCCTCTGTTCACCGTGAGGTCGACCCCCTTCAGGATCTCCACGTCGCCGGCGGACGCGTGCAGGTTGTCGATCCGGAGCAGTTCGGGGGAGTCGGTCACGATCTCATGGTATTTCCACTATCCCGGTAGGGAAATCTCGATCAGGTGACTCTGACCCACACCGGGGCGGCGAGCCGGTCGAGGTCGGCGATGGAGATGGGAAGGACGGTGGTCGGGGTCCCGGCGGCCGCCCACACCGGGTCGTTTCGAGTCAGGGCAGGGTCGGCAAAGACCCGCAGACTGGTGACGTGCCCGAATGGAGGAGTCCCACCTGCGGCATAACCGGTGGACTCCCGAACCTCCTCGAGACTTGCCCGTCGCACCTGGGTCCCTCCTGCTGCGGCGGCGAGACGGGCGGTGTCGAGGCGAAGGTCGCCGGGCACGAGGGCCACCACCGGCTCGTCGTCGACGACGAACACCAGTGACTTCACGATCGCCGACACCGGGCACCCGACGGCCGCGGCGGCGTCCTCGGCGGTCTTGGTGCCTTCCGGGAACACCCTGACCTCCGATTCGAAGTCGACCGACTCGAGGAAGCGGCGACTGGCCCTGGGAAGCTCAGCCGCCACGGAGGACGGTGACCGTCTCTTTCATGCCGTCCAGGTCGTCCAGATCCAACCACTGGACGTAGACCCGCTGGACTCCCGCCTCCTCCAGCGCTGCGATGGTCTCGGCAGCTTGTTGCGTTGTGCCGACCGGGATGCCGCTGTCCCGGTATCGACTCTCGAGATCTTCCGGGGATATCCCGCGGGCCTTCGCCGTCCCCTCCAGCCGGGCCCGGTAGGCGGCGTCGTCCCGCCCCACCAAGGCGGTCCCCATCACCGTCGCCTCGACATTGCGGTCACCCTCGGCCTTTCGCATCGCCTCCACCTTCTCCCGGGCCTCGTCGGCAGGGCATACGAAGAAGTTGTATTCGTCGGCACGGGCGCCGGCCAAGGCCGGGGTCCTCCGCTTCCCGCCACCACCGATCACCAGCCGAATCCCGGTCGGCTTCGGCTTCACGTCGGCATCGAGCGAATAGAACTCTCCATGGAAGGTCCCGTGGCCAGGGGCGAAGGCTGCGTCGAGGTAGTCGAGGGCCTCTTCGAACCGGGCCCACCGTTCCGACCAATTCGGGAAGGGGAGGCCCAGCGCCTCGTGCTCCAACTCCATCCAGCCGGTGCCCACTCCGAGGTCGAGCCGGCCGCCGGACATCTGGTCGATGGTGGCGGACGCCTTGGCGATGACCGCGGGGTGACGAAACGTGATCGGGGTCACCAGGACGCAGAGACGGATGTCGCTCGTCTCCCGGGCGATCCCCGCCAGCACGGAAAGGGCATCGGTGGCGTCGGGCGTGGGCTCGCGACCCGACATGAAGTGATCGCACCGTGCGAAGGAGACGAGACCCTCGGCCTCCGACCAGCGCGCCGCCTCCAACTGCTGGGAGTACGTGCCGCCGAGGTGCGGCTCTGTCATCAGGGAGAACTGCATCGGGCGACCCTATCTCCCCATGTAGGCGTCGAAGGCGAGATCGAAGTCACGTGGATCGTCCTCGGTGACGAACACCTGTGGGTAGAAGCGCGTGCAGCCCGCTTCTTCCAGGGCGGCGATCATCTCTGCCGGCTTCGAGCCGGATCCGTGTGGATAGCCCCGTTCCTCCCATCTCGACTCGATGTAGTCCGGGGTGTGACCGCTGAGCCCCGCCATGCCTTCGAGCAGTCGCCGGTAGTCCGCCTCCCTCCTGGCGGCGACGCCCGGCCCGGCCGACGACCATGTGATCTCGTCGGGTTGCCGTCCCGCCTCGGCCGCCAGCCTCCGGGTGGCGTCACGGATCTGTGAATAGTCGTCGGGCTTCCTGGCATAGAGGTTGTATTCGTCGGCATAGAGGGCGGCGATCCGTCTTGCCTTGGGCCCGCCGGCGCCGCCGCCCATGATGCGGAGGTTCCGAGGCCGGGGATGAGGGTCGAACTCCTCCAGGGTGAAGTGCTTCCCGCGAAACCCGTTGGCGCCCGGCGTGATCGCGGCGCGGAGATAGGCCATCGCCTCCTCGTACATCTCCATACGGGTTCCCAGAGTCGGATAGGGGAGCCCGAACACGGTGAACTCCTCCTGGAGCCAACCTGCACCCAACCCGAGCGTGAACCGGCCTCCCGAGATCTCGTCGAGCGTCACGCCCATCTTGAAGTACACCGCGGGGTGGCGGAATGTCACCGGCGAGACCATCGAGACGAGCTCGACACGGGTGGTCTCCCGGGCCAGGGCGGCGAGATGGACGAGGTGGTCCCATGCCGGCTTCTCCGGGTCGTCGCCCCGCTGCAGGTAGTGGTCCGGGAGGCCGACCGCGACGATGTCGCCCCGCTCCTCGGCCCAGCGGGCGGCGGTGAGCACGTACTCCCAGTCGCCCCGGGCCTGGATCCCGAACTCCATCAGACCCCGGCGAGGGCGTCGGTGAGCAGCGCCCTGGCGTGCACGGCCACGTCGAAGTCGGGGTCCATCACCCGATGCAAGGTGACGCCGTTGAGCGCGGTCACCAGCGTCTCCGCCCGACGCTCCGTCTCGGCATCGCTCATCTCGGGATGCTGACGGGAGATGGCGGCGGCGAAGCGGGCGACCCGCCCCTGATGATGACGCATGGTCCGGCCCTTGATCTCGGGGTTGTTGACACTGCCCGAGATGGCGAGCCTGATGTAGACCCGGGCGAGGTCCTCCTGCTCGATCACGAAGCGGATGTAGGCGTCGATGAGGTCGGAGAGGGTGTCGATCCCCTTGTGCTCCGGGTCGGGGTCGATGGCGTCGATGGCCTGACGGACGACACTCAGGATCGCCTGCTCCTTGGAGTCGAAGAGGTTGTAGAAGCTGCCGGGCAGCACCCCGGCCTGATCACAGATCGCCTTGATCGTCGTCCCGTCCAGACCCTCGCTTGCGATGAGTGCCCGGGTGGCTTGGAGGATCCTGTCCCGGGTCTCCAACCCTGCCTTGTATCGCATCGAAGCCAAGTTAATGGCCTTCCCACCGGGGTTGGGACCTACGGGCGTCCCGCCAC
Source organism: Acidimicrobiia bacterium (assembly GCA_035550735.1). Lineage (GTDB taxonomy): Bacteria > Actinomycetota > Acidimicrobiia > Spongiisociales > ZC4RG35 > JANQRA01. The sequence continues at coordinate 48,648 of DASZOM010000021.1, forward strand.
GTTTCCACTAGAACTTGAGTGTTGACTCAAATTATACTTGGGGTAGGCGCCGAGCCGGCGGCGAGTCGAACGACAGACGAGGTCAGGTGTGGGCCACTACAAGTCGAATCTGCGGGACATCGAGTTCAACCTCTTCGAGCTGTATCGCGTCCAGGACTACGCCGGGTCGGGCCCCTGGGCGGAGCTCGATCGGGCGACCATGGGTGACATCCTCGCCGAGATAGAGCGGCTCGCCGTGGAGGACTACGCAGCCTCCTACCACGACCAGGACCGGATTTCCCTCGAGCTGGTGGGCGGCGAGGTCTCGCTTCCCGAGTCGGTCAAGGCCAGCGCCCGCGCCTTCAGAGAGGGCGGTTGGGACCGACTCGGCCTGCCCGCAGAGATGGGCGGCACTCCGGTGCCTCCCTCCCTCGTCTGGGCAGTGGCCGAGATGCTGCTCGGGGCCAACACCACGGTCCAGTTCTATGCCGGGGGAAGTCTCTTCGCCAAGGTCCTCTTCGAGGAGGGCACCCAAGAGCAGAAGGAGCTCGCGAAGCTCTGGGTGGAGCGTGGCTGGGCGGGCACGATGGTTCTCACCGAGCCCGACGCCGGGTCCGACGTCGGGGCGGCCACGACCAAGGCGACGGATCAGGGAGACGGCACCTGGCACATCGAGGGCGTGAAGCGTTTCATCACGTCCGGAGAGCACGACCTCACGGACAACATCGTCCACCTCGTCCTGGCCCGTCCCGAAGGGGCGGACCCCGGGACCAAGGGCCTGTCCCTCTTCGTCGTCCCCAAGTACCTCGTCGCCGAGGACGGATCCTTGGGAGAGCGTAACGGTGTGGTCGCCACCCATCTGGAGAAGAAGATGGGGCTCAAGGGCTCGGCCACGTGCGAGCTGACCTTCGGGCTCGAACGTCCCGCCATCGGCTACCTGGTCGGCAACAGGCACGACGGCATCAGACAGATGTTCCGCGTCATCGAGTACGCCCGGATGATGATCGGTGCCAAGGCGATGGGAACCCTGAGCACCGGCTATCTCAACGCCCTGGAGTACGCCCGGGAGCGCACCCAGGGAGCAGATCTGACCGAAGCCGCCGACAAGATGGCCCCGCGGGTGCCGATCATCCGCCACCCCGATGTTCGTCGGATGCTGATGACCCAGAAGGCCCATGCCGAGGGCATGCGGGCGCTGGTGCTGTATGCGGCCTGGGTCCAGGACCAGGCAGTCCTTCATCACGATGACGACCGCTGGGAGCGTCGCAGCGATCTGCTCCTTCCTCTGGTCAAGGGGTACTGCTCGGAGAAGGGATACGAGCTCTTGTCGATGTCGCTGCAGGTCCTGGGAGGCTCCGGCTACACCCAGGACTACCCGATGGAGCAGTATCTCCGTGACGCCCGGATCGACACCATCTACGAGGGCACCACCGGGATCCAGGCGCTCGACCTCCTTTTCCGCAAGATCGCCCGCGACCAGGGCGAGACGCTGGCCGGGCTCGCCGCCGAGATCGTCGAGTTCGTCAAGGCGGGCCGGGATGACGACCCCATCGCCGACGAGAGGGAGATGCTGGGCGGGATGCTCGACGAGACGCAGGCCCATGTCGGAGCGATGGTGCAATGGCTGATGGCCGCGGCCGGCGGGGACAAGGAGGAGATCTACAAGGTGGGGCTCCACACCAACGACCTCCTCGAGTCGATGGCCGAGACCGTGATCGCCTGGCTGCTCCTCCGCCAGGCCGAGATCGCCGCTCCCGAGGCCGGATCCGACCCGTTCTACCGGGGCAAGCTCGAGGCGGCGCGCTGGTTCATCCGTCACACGGCGCCAAAGGCAGCCCTCCGCCGATCCGCCGCCACCAGCGAGGACGGCTCACTCATGGCCCTTCCCTTGGAGGCCTTCTAGCTCCGTCGGCCGTCACCATTGGGAGGTACGCCCTCTGGAAGGGATACTTCCCCCGAAATGAGCCAAGTCGAGGTTCTCACCTTCGTCGTCCTGCTCGTCGGTGTCCTCCTGGTCATCGTGGCGCTGATGGTCTGGCAGGAGGCGAGGCGGCGGCCGTCCTACGAGCCGCTGGAGTACGTGCTCAACGACGCGGTGAAGCACGTGGCCGAGCGTCTCCCCGCCGACGCCGAGCTTCGCAACACCGACGTGCGCCGCATCCTGGAATGGGAGGTGTTCTATCTCCAGGGTCTCGCCCAGGACGACCGTCACAACCCGGTGGAGACGGTTGCGGGCGGCCACCCGCTCTCGGTTGACTACATCGCCGACCAGATTCGCACCAAGCACGGCGTGTCCTACTCTCCCGAGCAGATCGAAGAAGTGCTCCGCCTCGAGGCCGACTACCTGGTGGCCATCGGGGCGGTGGGAGAGGCAGTAGGAGAAGAGGAATGAGGGTTCGTTGCGGAGCGTGTCGCACCCAATTCGAAGTGGCCGGCGCCGGCCGGTTCGCCTGTCCGGTGTGCGGTTCGATCAACGTGGTGAGGAACGCCGGCGCACCGCCCCCCAATGCCGACCCGGCGAGCACCGCCACGCTCGGCGGTTATCCGACCGCTCCGGGGGCGACAGGCGCAGCTCCACCCCCGCCACAACCGAGACAGGAGCCTCCGATGCCGAGGATCGAGTGCCCCGAGTGTGGCTTCAACTTCATCATCGGGAACGTGGCCACCGTGACCTGTCCCAACTGCTCGGCCGAGGTATCCACCGGCATCGAGGAAGAAGACGACGGGGCGTGAGCCGTCTGCCGCGATTCGAGGAATATCGCTTCGTGGGGACCCGGGACACTATGCGTGTCTACGACTGCGACGCCGACGAGTTCGAGGAGTTGCGCCGGCGGGTCGACGAGGATCGACTGCTGGCACAGAACCTGCTCCAGGTCTTCGCCCCCGACACTCTCGAGGAGGCACGGAACCGGGGGTTCAACCCCATTCTGTGAGGGTTTGGCGACAGTGTCTGTCCACAGACCCTCACAGAACGGTTAGCCGTCCTCGAGACCCTGTCCCACGAGGTCACCGATCCGCTTCCCCCTGCCATGGAAGAAGTGGTCGCCGGGAGTCAGCACCAGATCTATCCCGTGATCACGGGCATATTCGACGATCGGTCCGGCTTCGACGACCTGGTCCCTCGTGCCCAGGACGATGCGTTTCGGCCCCGTGGGCAGATCCGTCGGCAGAGAGCCGACGCCGGGGGCGATGCCGACGTAGGGAATGGTCTCGGCATGCTCGGCCAGCCAGCGCAAGGAGGTCCAGGCCCCGAACGACCAGCCGGCCAAACCCAGGGCCAGCCCGAGCCCCCGGGCGTGCTCGACAGCCGCCGACACATCGAGCAGCTCGCCGTCCCCTTTGTCGTGGGACCCGGTGCTCGCCCCGACGCCTCGGAAGTTGAAGCGAACGACCGCATGACCCCGTTCGACGAGGCGGGTAGCGACCGCGATCATCAGCGGGGCGTTCATCGAGCCGCCCTGAAGCGGATGGGGGTGACAGAAGACGGTGACCCGCTCCGGATTCTCGGGTGCGTCGACCCTCGCCTCCAAGGCCTCTTCGTCGGTGGTTTGCAGGGTGATCCGCTCGGTCATGCCAGGAGACGGAAGAGCCAAAAAGCGCCGGCGACGAGGATGATGACGGCGAGGATCGCAGAGGCGATGAGGAGGACTCGGGTCTGCATCGGCTTTCGGAGGCTAACCAGCCGGCTCACTAGGCTCAGCTCTCCGGACACGAAAGGTCTCACTTGACAGACATCGTCATAGTCGGGGGCGGCCCCGGTGGGTACGCGGCCGCCCTCTACGCGCACAACTTCGGCCTCGACGTCGTGCTGGTGGAGAAGGAGAGGCCGGGGGGGACCTGTCTGATCAGGGGTTGCATCCCAGCCAAGCAATGGCTTCATGTGGCCGAGGTCTTCTCCACGGTCACCCACGCCGCCGAGTTCGGAGTGGTGTCGAGCCAGCCCGAGCTCGACTGGCAAGCGGCGCTCTCCAGGAAGAATCAGACCGTGGAGGGCCTGGTGCGGGGTCTCGGAGGGCTGCTCAAGGGTCGCGGTGTGGAGGTGGTCACCGGCTTCGGCAGGCTGGCGGGCGGAGGCAAGGTCGAGGTGGAGGGCGAGGGCGGGAATCGCACCCTCGAGGCCGACAAGATCATCCTCGCCACCGGCTCCTATTCGCGCACCATCCCGGGCTATGACATCGACGGCACCAAGATCGTCACATCCGACCACGCCCTCGACTGGGAGACCCAGCCCCGTCGGGTCGGGATCATCGGCGGCGGTGTGATCGGGTGCGAGTTCGCCTCGTTCCTCATCGACGTCGGCTCCGAGGTGCATGTCTTCGAGATGCTCGACCAGATAGTTCCCGGCACCGACGCCGAGACGGCGAAGATGTTGCAACGCCAGATGCAGAAGCGCGGGGTCAAGTTCCACATCGGAGTCGGCGTCGAGCCTGCCGAGGTCGGGGAGTCCGTCGTCATCCCGGCCGGCGGCGAGAGGGTCGAGGTGGACGTCGCCCTGATGGCGGTGGGTCGGGGGCCGAACACCGAGGGCGTCGGGCTGGAGAACACCAAGGCCGAGGTCGACCGGGGTTTCGTGAAGGTTGACCCGGACACCATGGAGACGGCCGAGCCCGGGCTGTATGCGGTGGGTGACATCGTGGCCGGGACGCCACAGCTCGCCCATGCCGGATTTGCCGAGGGGATCTCGGCGGTGACCCACATCGGCACCGGCCAGCCGCAGCCGGTGAACTACGCGGCGATCCCCAGGGTCACCTACAGCCATCCCGAGGTCGCCGAGGTCGGATTGACGGCGGCTCAGGCGGAGGACAAGGGCCTCGAGGTGGAAACGACGAAACACGCCTTCAACGGTGTGGGACGAGCGATCATCATCGGGCAGAACCAGGGGCACGCCAAGGTCGTGTCCCTCAAGGGCGGGCCCATAATCGGGGCCAGCGTGGTCGGCCCCCAGGCGGGCGAGCTGATCCACGAGTTGATGTATTCGGTTGGCTGGGAAGCGTTGCCGGCGGAAGCGGCCGCCTTCATCCATGCCCACCCCACCCTGTCGGAGACGATAGGCGAGACACTGATGGCGGCGGCAGGCAGAAGCCTGCATTAGGAGGGAATCTTGGCCACGACGGTATCCATGCCCCAGCTCGGAGAGACGGTCACCGAAGGCACCATCCTGCGGTGGGCGAAGAAGGTCGGGGACAGCATCGCCGAGGACGAGGTGCTGGTCGAGATCTCCACGGACAAGGTCGACACCGAGGTCCCATCGCCGGTGAGCGGGACGATCCTCGAGATCCTTGTGGAGGAGGGGGCCACCGTCGGGGTGGGGACCCAGCTAGTGGTCATCGGCGAGGAAGGGGAGAGTGCCCCCGCCACCCAGACCGAGCCCGCCACGACCGAGCCGACGACGGCCGAGCCTGTCGAAGAGGAGGCTTCCCGGCCCGAGCCCACTACGCAGGAGGAGGCTCCGGCCCAGCCCGCCGCCGAGACCCCCGGACCCGAAGCGCAGAAATCCGAGCCGCAACAGATCCCCACCGAGGTCGCAGAGGGTCTCCATCCCGCCTCGGAGACACCCTCGGGGGCCGACACCGGTTTCGAGGCGGGCCAGCCCGCCCAACGAGAGCTGACCGATCAGGAGGTCGACGCCTTCTTCGCCGAGCCCACCAAGAACGACAAGCCGCAGCTGCTCTCACCGGTGGTCCGCAAGCTGATTCGGGAGAACGAGATCGACATCAGCCGGATCTCGGGGACCGGTCAGGGTGGTCGGGTCACCCGAAAGGACGTCGAGGCCTATCTGGCATCAGGCAAGGCCGCTGCGCCGGCCGAGGTTGCCCCGAGCGCGCCGGAGCCTGCGGCCGCACCGGAGGCACCGGCGCCAGAGGCACCGAAGGAGGCCGCGCCGGCGGAGGAGCCCGCCAAGGCCGAGCCCACGGCGGCGCCGGCCGCCGCGGCGGGGGCGGAGGAGGTCGAGCTCAGCAGGCTCCGGGTCCGCATCGCCGAGAACAACATCCGCGCCAAGCAGACCGCAGCCCACGTCTGGACCTCGGTGGAGGTCGACTACGAGCGAGTCGAGAGGGTGCGTCAGGCTCACCGGGCGGCCTTCAAGGAGGAGGAGGGTTTCTCCCTCACCTACCTGCCATTCATCTCCCGGGCCACCATCGACGCACTCAAGACCTTCCCCGTGGTCAACAGCTCCTTCGACCTCGAGAACAAGAAGGCGACCTTCTACAAGAAGGTGGATCTGGGGATCGCCATCGACCTCAACGAGGAAGGCCTGGTGGTGGCAAGGGTCCGCAATGCCGACGGGTTGCGTCTCGTCGGGATCGCCCGCGAGATCGCCAGCCTGGCGGGGCGGGCCCGCAAGGGAGAGCTGGGGATCGACGACCTCTCCGGCTCGACCTTCACCATCACCAACCCCGGCCCATTCGGCTCGTTCGTGTCGGCCCCGATCATCAACGTGCCCAACGTCGCCATCCTCTCCACCGAGACCGTCGCCAAGCGGCCCACGGTGGTGACTGCGGCCGACGGTCAGGACGTCATCGCCATCCGGCACATCGGCTACCTCGGCCTGTCCTGGGACCATCGCGCATTCGACGGCTCCACCGCGGTCAAGTTCCTGCAGCGGATCAAGGAGAATCTGGAGACCTGGGACTGGGAGCAAGAGCTGGCGTGACCCTCCTCCGAACCCGTTGGCTCGGACGTCTTCCCTACACCGAGGCGTGGGACCTGCAACGCGCCTTTCACGAGGGGAGGGCCCTGGGGCGAACAGCGGACGACTACCTGCTTCTCCTGGAGCACCCGCCGGTTTTCACCATCGGGAGAAACGGTGACGCATCCAACCTGGTGGTGGGGATCCCCGCCGCCGAGGAGCGCGGCGCCGAGGTCCATCATGTCGACCGTGGCGGCGATATCACCTTTCACGGGCCGGGTCAGCTCGTCGGCTACCCGATCATCGAGCTGAGCGACCCCAAGCAGATCGTCCCCTACGTTCGCAAGGTCGAGGAGGTGCTGATCCGCACCCTCGCCGATTTCGGGGTCACCGGCTGGCGTGAGGACGGATACACCGGGGTGTGGACCGACAAGGGCAAGGTGGCCGCAATCGGGGTGAGGGTCTCCCGGAAGGTCACCATGCACGGCTTCGCCCTCAATCTGCATCCCGACATGAGCTATTTCGGGATGATGAACCCCTGTGGCATCACTGACCGCGAGGTGACCACGCTCTCGGACCTCGTCGGGCGCAAGATCACCCTCGAGGAAGCAGTCGAGGTCCTGATCCCCAGGTTCGTGGAGGTCTTCGGGTATGAGGACACCGACACCCAGCTCGCCGCGTTCACCCGGGGTCAGGGTAAGTCCTCGTCTTTCGAGGTCGACCGTCTCCTCGAGGCGGGCACCTTCTCCTCGGAGGCCCGATCCCTCGAGCCGGTGCTGATCAACGGCCGGCTCCCCGGCGAGCCACCCCGTCCCGACTGGATGAGAGTCACCGCTCGCATGGATGGCGACTACCTGGAGCTGAAGAAGCTCATGCGTGGCCTCGAGCTCAACACCGTCTGTGAAGAGGCCAATTGCCCCAACATCTACGAGTGTTGGGGGATGGGCACGGCCACCCTGATGATCCTCGGCGACAAGTGCACACGGGCGTGCTCGTTCTGCAACGTCACCACGGGCAAGCCCACCGAGTTCGACATCTTCGAGCCTTTCCGCGCAGCCGAGGCCATCGCCACCATGAACCTCAAGCATGCCGTGATCACGTCGGTCAACCGGGACGATCTGGACGATGGTGGGGCCGGGATCTTCGCCCACACCATCACCGAGTCGCGTCGGCGCTCCCCTGGCACCGAGATCGAGGTGCTGATTCCCGACTTCAAGGGTGACCGGCAGGCCCTGCAAACGGTGATGGACGCCCGTCCGGAGGTGCTCAACCACAACACCGAGACCGTGCTGCGGTTGCAGCGCGACATCCGCACGTCTGCCAACTACGGGCGCTCGCTGGCGCTGTTGTGGCGGGCGAAGCAGATGTACCCGGAGGGGCTGACCAAGTCGGGCCTCATCGTCGGGATGGGTGAGACCCGCGAGGAGGTCCTGGCCACGCTGGCCGACATGCGGGCGGTCGGCATCGACATCATCACCATCGGCCAATACCTCAGACCCACCGCCCGTCACCGGCCCATCCACCGCTACGTCCACCCCGACGAGTTCGCCGAGTTCAAGGACTTCGGGGAGGGGATGGGGATCCCCCATGTCGAGTC
>DASZOM010000022.1:0-34017 GCA_035550735.1 Acidimicrobiia bacterium
CCGCCGAGTGCCCGCCCACCTTCACCACGGACCGCGTCGTCGGGGTGATGGCGGGAGGGCCCGACGCCTTCCTCGTCTCCAGGGAAGCTGTCGAGGACGACGCCGAGGCCGGTGCCGGTGACATCGAAACCCTCGGAGTCGGGCCCGGCGACGCCGTCGTGGGTCTGACCGCCTCCGGCCGCACCCCCTACACCCTGGGGGCGGTCGACCGGGCGAAGGAGCTGGGCGCGGTGACCATTGGCATCACCTGCAATCCAGGCGCCGAGCTGAGCAAGCGGGTCGACCACGCCGTCGAGGTGGTCGTAGGCCCGGAGGTGATCGCCGGCTCGACCCGGCTCAAGGGCGGGACCGCCCAGAAGGTGGTGCTCAACATGATCTCCACGATCGCGATGGTGCGGATCGGCAAGACGTTCGGGAACCTGATGGTGGATCTCAAGGCGACCAACGAGAAGCTGCGCGATCGGGCGAGGCGGATCGTGATGCAGGCGACCGAATGCGAGCCGGAGGCGGCCGATCGGGCCCTCGCCCTCGCCGACGGTGAGGTCAAGGTCGCCATCCTCATGTTGCTGACCGGGATCGACGCCGACCAGAGCCGTCGGCGCCTCTCGGCCCACCGGGGACGGGTTCGCCAGGCGCTGGAGGAGACATGAGCACTGCGATGAACGTGCTCGGGCTCATCTCCGGGACGTCGATGGACGGCATCGACGTGGCCGCCGCCCGCTTCGAGCTCGACGATGGGCTGGTGGCTCTCCGCCCTCTCGGTCAGACCTCGATCCCCTATGAGGCTTCGCTGCGCAAGGAGTTGGGCGCGGCACTGCCTCCGGCCCAGACCACCTCCGAGATGATCTGCCGGCTCGACACGCAGGTGGGCCAGGCGTTCGCAGCCGCGGCAACGGCGGCCATCGCCGACTTCGCGCCCGACATCGACCTGATCGCCTCCCATGGTCAGACCATCTTCCACTGGGTCGCGGGCGGTGAGGTCCTCGGTTCGCTCCAGATCGGCCAGCCCGCCTGGATCGCCTCCCTAACCGGGCTTCCGGTGGTGGCCGACCTGCGAGCGGCCGACGTCGCCGCCGGCGGCCAGGGTGCACCCCTCGCAGGGATCTTCGACGCCCTCCTCCTCGGTGGGACCGACGTGACCCGCGCCTCGCTCAACCTGGGTGGGATCTCCAACATCACGGTCGTCGGTGGTGGGGTGGCGCCGATCGCCTACGACGTCGGCCCGGCCAATGCCCTGATCGACGCCGCCGTCGCCCACGTCACCGGTGGCGCCGAGTCGTTCGACGCCGACGGTGCCATCGCCGCTCGAGGGCGGGTCCACGAACAACTCCTCGACGAGCTGCTCACCGAGCCCTACTACAGCCAGCCACCTCCGAAGACGACCGGCAAGGAGCTCTTCCATCTCCCATACCTCCTCGAGGCGGCGGCCAAGGTGGGCGACGTGAGCGACGACGACCTGGTGGCGACGGCCACCGCCATCGCCGCGGTGACAGTCGCCGACGCATGCCGATCACATGGCGTCGGCGAGGTGATCGCGGCCGGAGGAGGCGTCCACAACCCCACTCTGATGAAGATGCTCGCCGAAGAGCTCAGCGACATCCCGATTCGCCCCATCGACGAGCTCGGGATCCCCGCCGCGGCCAAGGAGTCCTATTTCATCGCCCTGATCGGGTATCTCACCGTCCACGGGCTGGCCGGCAATCTCCCCGCCGCCACCGGAGCTGCACGACCGGTGACCCTCGGTGCGCTGCTGCCGGGACCGAACGGCTTCCGGCTGCCGCCGTCGTCACAGGTCCAGCCGACCAGGCTCCAGATCGTCACCGACGGGAAACGATGACCGAACCCATCCTCTCGGTGCGCGGGCTGACCACGGTGCTCCATCTCGCCGGTGGACCGGTCGACGTGGTCAGGGACGTCAGCTTCGACATCCTCCCCGGCGAGACCCTGGCGCTGGTCGGGGAGTCCGGGTGCGGCAAGTCGATGACCATGCTCTCGGTCATGGGTCTCCACCCTCAGCCGCCCGCGGAGATCGTGGCCGGCCGGGTGGAGTTCGAGGCTGTCGACCTTCTGCAGGTGTCCGAGGAGAGACGACGGCTGGTGAGGGGTGCCGAGCTGGCCATGGTCTATCAGGATCCGATGACCTCGCTCAACCCGCTGATGCGGGTGGGTGATCAGATAAGCGAGGTCTTGATCGCCCACGGCCGCTCCCAGAGGGAAGCGAAGCAGCGGACCCTGGAGGTCCTCGGCCAGGTGGGGATACCCCGGCCGGCAAGAGCCGCGGAAGCGTTTCCCCACGAGTTCTCCGGTGGGATGCGCCAGCGTGTGGTGATCGCCATCGCCCTGGCCCTTCGCCCCAAGTTGCTCATCGCCGACGAACCGACCACCGCACTCGACGTCACCATCCAACAGCAGATCATCGAGCTGGTGCGCGACCTCCAGGCCGACACGGGCATGGCGGTGGTCTGGATCACCCACGATCTCGGTGTGGTCGCCCGGGTCGCCGGGCGGATCCTGGTCATGTACGCCGGCCACATCGTCGAGTCGGGTTCGACCGCGGGGGTCTTTCATGGCCCGGAGCACCCGTACACCGCGGGGCTTCTCGCCTCGATCCCGCCGATTCGGGGGAAGGAGCGCCCCGATCTGGTCCAGATCCCGGGGACACCGCCCGACCCGGCCCATCAGCCTCCGGGATGCCCCTTCCATCCCCGTTGCCCCCAGGCCATCGACCGATGCTCGGCCGAGATGCCGCCTCGGACCGAACGAGAGGCGGGCCCGGCCGACCCGTCCGGTGAGACCCAGACCGCGGCGTGCTGGGTGCCGCCGGAGGAGTGGGTGGCATGAGCGAGCCGATCCTCCGCGCCCGCGACCTCGTCAAGACCTACCCGGTGCGGGGGACCCGGCAGACGCTCACCGCGGTGGCAGGCGTCTCCCTCGATCTCCACCGTGGCGAGACACTGGGAATCGTCGGGGAGTCTGGTTGTGGCAAGTCGACCCTGGCCCGTCTCCTGGTGCGTCTCGAACAGCCCAGCTCCGGGTCGGTCGAGCTCGAGGGCGAGGACATCACCGCACTCGGTGGCCAGCGTCTCCGCGAGCTGAGGAGACGCGTCCAGATGGTCTTCCAGGATCCGTACGCCTCCCTCAACCCGAGGCAGACCGTCGGCCGCACTCTGTCGGAGGTGATCGAGGTCCATCGGTTGCGGCAGCGCTCCGAGTGGCCGTCTCGGGTTGCCGAGCTCCTCGAGATGGTGCGGTTGCGGCCGGCATTCGCCTCCCGCTACCCCCACCAGCTCTCCGGCGGACAGCGTCAGCGAGTGGGGATCGCCCGGGCGCTGGCGGTGCAGCCCGAGGTGCTGATCCTCGACGAGCCGGTGTCGGCACTGGACGTGTCGGTGCAGTCCGGGATCATGAATCTCCTCGCCCAGCTTCGCGACGAGCTCGACGTCGCCTACGTCTTCATCTCCCATGACCTGGGCATGGTCCGTCACATCTCCGATCGCATCGCAGTCATGTACCTGGGTCGTGTCGTCGAGACGGGGTCGTGGGAGCCGGTCAGCGACCGCCCGCTCCATCCGTACACGCTGGCGCTCCAGGAGGCGGTGCCCGTCGCCGATCCGGTGGTGGAGGCGACCCGTCGAGTCTCCGGGATCGTCGGCGAGGTCCCCGACCCGGCCAACCCCCCGACCGGCTGCCCCTTCCACCCCCGATGCCCCCTCGCCGAGCGAATCTGCCTGGAAGTCCTACCCCCCCTCCTCCCCCTCGTCGACAGCCACTCCGCGGCCTGCCACGTGGCGGCGCGACGGTTCGTACCCGCTTCCTAATGCTCCACGGCCCACTATTGGGCTTTTGGACGTTTCATTAGGCAACAACCCGCGTCGGGCCGGCCCCTCCATCCCGAGGTCGCGAAAAGCAATTCGACTTCTGATGAAATGTTGAACATTTCATCCATATAGTCCCCCGCCTATGGCATCGGCCAGCCGACTGGCAATCGACCAGTGGAGCGCTCCACAACAGGTGGCAAACGGGCTGCGGGACCTGCTCCTCACTGGCGAGATACCGCCCGGGGTCAAGCTCCGCGAGGTGCAGCTCTCCAAAGAGGTCGGCGTGTCGAGACACACTCTTCGCTCGGCGTTCCGGATTCTCGAAGCCGAGGGACTGCTGCAACACAGCCTCAATCGCGGAGTGATCGTCCCCGAGCTGTCGGAAGATCGCATCGCCGACGTCTTCAAGGCTCGCAAGGCCCTGGAGTTCACAGGTGTCCACTCGATCGATCTCGATGAGGCTGGCCGGCGCGTGATCGACCAGATGGAGCTGTCAATCGACCGGATGCTCAGTTCACGTGACGACGTCGAGCTCGCTGCGGCCGACCTCGAGTATCACTCCGCCGTCGTCGCTGCAGTCGGCAGCCACATGATCGACGAGCTCTACCGGAACATCCAGGCTCAACTGAGACTGACCCGCGCCTGGGCGGTGCGGACGCGGGGCGACCGCGAACTGATGGCCAAGACACACGAGGTCGTCGTCCGATTCCTTCGCGAGGGCCGCAAGGCGGAAGCGGCGTCCGAGCTGATGTCGATCAACGACGTGGGGGAAAAGAGGCTGCTCACCGCGATGAGCGAGAACCGGGGAACCGAGACCAATCGTCCGGTGGCATGGCCACCGGACGACTAGGCAGCCCGGGAGAAGAATTCTGGGGAGGAGACCGAAGGAAATGACACAACCCCACCAAGGAGAAAGGGAATGGCGGCAAAACGCCTGATGAGACTGGTGGCCCTACTGGCAGTCCTCGGACTGACCGCGGCTGCATGTGCGGGCACCGGAGCTGGTTCGACAACGACAGCCGGGGACTCCGGGGACACGACCACCACGGCGGAGGCCGGGGAGACCACAACCACTGCTGGCGAAGCTTCGACAACGACAGCCGGTGGAACCGATTCGTTCCGAATCGGACTGGTTCTCCCCGACCTAACCAACCAAACAATAAACGACCTCTACAAAGGCGCTCAAGCGCGCGCCGACGAGCTCGGATTGGAGCTGCAGGAGGGTGGAACCTCCGACAGCGGCCCCTGGCTCGATGCCTGCAACGCCTTCGTCGCCTCGGGAGTGGACGTGCTCATGTACGACACGCTCGACGGGGACGCCCACACGAGCTGCATCGAGGATGCCAACGCGGCAGGGATCCTGGTGGTCTGTCTGCTCGCCTGCACCTCAGGCGGCACGCAGGACGCGACGATCGCCCTCGACTTCGAGGCAGATGGCGTGATCATCGGCGAGTGGATGGCGGAACAGGTCGGCCCCGATGGCCGGGTCGCCTTCGTCGAAGGTCTTCCTGGTGATGAGGCGGCGGCCGCCATTGGCGACGGGTTCGTCGCCGGCCTCGAGGCCGCGTGCCCCGACTGCGAGCTGGTCGCCCGTCAGGTCGGTGGTCCGGACAGGGACACGGCTTTTGCCACCGCCCAGAACATCCTGACCGCCAACCCGGATCTCGATGGCATGTACGCCCTGTCCGACGACATGGCAATGGGTGCCTTCCTCGCCCTGGACACTGCGGGACTCGCCGACCAGGTCGTGCTCGCCGGACACAATGGGACCTGTGAGGCCCTCGGCAGCGTCGTCAACGGAGAGCTGGACTTCACCCAACTCCTCGCCGGCCAACCCTTCGGCATCGCAGCGGTCGACACAGCCGTGGCGCTGATGAACGGTGAGGAGCCCGGAACCCTCGTCGTCGACCCGATCGCCATCGACACCGAGTTCGCTCTCGGGGTGCTCGATGGATCGATCGATCCGCCGGCAGGCGTGGACGTGAGGGAGCGGCTCGAGCTCGCACAGAGCGGCTGCTGATGGCAAGCGAGCTCGACAGATCGGTAGGAGAGGTGGCCCCCGAGGCCTCCGGCTCCGATCCCCGTCCCCAGGATCGGGCAACGTCTGTCGAGCTCGCTTCTGCCGAGAAGGGCGAGCGTCTCTTGGGAATCAAGCGGGCCAGCTTTCAGATCGTCGGGGTATACACCGCGCTGTTTGTCTTCTGGATCGTTCTCGGATTCGCTTCCGAGCACTTCCTCACCGTCTCGAACATCACCAACGTCCTGGTACAGGCATCGACCTTGGCGATCGTCGCCGCCGGCCTGTCGCTGGTGTTGATCTCAGGTGAAATCGATCTGTCCTTCGCCACCATCCCGGCTCTGGTGGGTTCGATTGCGGCGGTGTTGATGGTCGAGGTGGACATGCCCTGGCAGGCGGCCGCCCCCATCGCGATGTCTGCCGGAGTCCTGGCCGGCGTGATCAGCGCCCTGGTCTCCATCGTGGCGAAGCTGCCCACGTTCATAACGACTTTCGCCATGATGGGCATAGCTCAAGGGATCGCCTTGCTGCTCACGGACGGAAGTCCGGTGTCGGGCTTCCCCGACGGCTACGACTTCTTCGGACGGGCCCGGATCGGTCCGGTGCCCGTCCCGGTCATCATCATGGGGCTCGTCTACGCGGTGCTCCACATAATGCTGACCCGCACCCGATTGGGTCTGAAGATGTTTGCCATCGGTGGGTCGAGGCCGGCCGCCGTTTCAGCGGGCATCTCCTGGGAGCGCATGGTCGTCGCCGTGCTCGCCATCTCGGGGCTACTCGCCGCAATCACCGGCGTCATCGTCACCTCCCGCCTCGGTGCCGGAAGTGGCACCTATGGGGCGGAGAACCTCCTCCCCGTCGTCGCCGGAGTCATGATCGGCGGAGTCTCTCTGTTCGGCGGCAGAGGGAACCTCATCGGGACCCTGGGCGGGGTCCTGATCATCGTCACCATCTACAACGGCCTCGTCCTGATGAACGTGAATCCCTTCTGGCAACAGGTCGTGGTCGGCGTGATCATCCTCGGCGCGGTTCTGATCGACCAGTGGGCGAAAGGAAGGTTGTCGAAAGGCGCCTCCGACTCGTTGGAGCGGCAGCGGATCGGTGGGATGTGAGCACGAACGGCGATTCTCAGCTGACGACCGCGCATATCTCCGATGTGTCTCCGTTTGGCGTGGTCATGGATCGCCGCATCTCGAGTGTGTGGGCCGGGGCGAGTGCATCCGGTCGCGCTTTCACGGTGAGCACGCCGCCGGGCGACAACGCCTCGCTCCATCGAGCCATCGACCAGGTCGAAGAGGGGGATGTCATCGTCGTCGACGGGAAGGGCTACCTGGATCGCGCTCTCTGGGGGGCGATCATGTCGGAAGCCGCCCAGCTGGCCGGAGCCGCGGGGCTGGTGGTCGACGGTGCGATTCGGGACGTGGCCGAGACTCGACGTCTCGCCTTCCCGGTCTTCGCAGCCGGTGTCACGCCCGCGGGCCCATACAACAAGGTCCCCGGTGAGATCGGCGGGACGATCACATGCGGCGGTCTCGCGGTCAGCCCGGGAGATTGGGTCCATGCCGATGACGACGGTGTCGTCGTCATTCCGGCATCGAGGGCCGACGAGATCGCTCAGCTCGCCCAGACGCGACACGAATTGGAAGAAGAGATCCTGGCAGGCCTTCGTCAGGGACAACCACTCAGCTCATTGCTCGTGATCCTGTCGCGGGGCAAGGAGAGAGCAAACCGGTGAACACGAGTGGGCCGGAGTCGAGACATCAAATGAACGGAGTCCGATGAAGACTTTTCTGCCCGAAATGACCTACGTGGAGGTCGTCGAAGCCATCGAGCGGGGCACTGTCGCCCTGCTTCCCATCGGCACCATCGAGGGCAACGCCCCTCACATGCCCATGGGTTACGACTACCTGTTCGCCGACGCCGTCGCCGAGAGAGTGGCGGAAAGGACGGGATCGATCCGATTGCCCGGGATCGCCTACGGAGTATCCGAGCTCCTGTCGGGATTCCCCGGGACCGTCTACGTCACTCCGGAGATGCTCCAGAGCCAGGTCGAGTCGATCCTCCGGTCTCTCATCAAGCACGGATTCGAGCACATCCTCGTGATCAGCAATCACATCCCCAACCAACAACCGATCGAGAATGCCTGCAGGACGATCCGCGCCGAGTGCGGGGTCATCCCCGCCTCGACCTACCCGGGCATGCTGGCGAAGGCACTAGGTGGGGATATCTTCGACAACCCGGCCGAAATGGGACATGGGGCGGAGCCGGGCACTTCGATCATGCAGCACCTCACCCCCGACGCGATGCGGATGGATCTGCTCGAGCCGAATCGGAAGGTCGAAGGGGTGGCTGGGTTCCAATTCGCATCGGCCTTTGCCGTCGTCCACGGCGAATCCGAGGTCAACTTCTATCTCGACCTCCACGACCTGACGCACAACGGCCAGATGGCCAACCCCGACAGCGCAACTGCGGAGAAGGGTGCGCAGATCATGGATCGGATCGTCGAGTTCACCGCCTCTTTCGTGGAGCGATTCAGAGAGGTCGACACCAAAGCGATCGTCGCCGACACGCCGGACCACTACGGCGGGAGAAACCCATGAGCGAGACGCTCGAGTACCTGCGCAAGGTCCTGGAGGACAGGGGGATCACCCTGCCCGAGAAGAACCTCGAATCGGCTGCGGCCACTCACGACAAGCTTCGACATGAGTTCGTCAAGCTGAACTCCGTGGAGCTCGGGTTCCTCCCTCCATACATCGAGCCTGCGACGGCAGTTCGCTGGATCGAGTCCTATCAAGACCTGCAGGACGATGACTGACCTTGCCGACCTGGGGGTAGCCGACCTCCTCGACGCCTACAGGCAACGCACCGCGTCGCCGGTCGAGGCCGTGCTCGCCGTCCTGGGCAGGATCGACCGTCTCGAGCCGAAGGTCGGTGCCGTCCTCACCCTCTGTTGGGAACAGGCGCTGGAAGCAGCGAGGGATTCAGAGCAGCGATGGATGTCCGGCACAGTCAGGCGGATCGAGGGTGTCCCCTACGGCCTTAAGGACATCATCGAAACCGCGGGCATCCGCACTACCGGTGGCTCGTTGATGTACGAGAACCACATTCCCGAGGAGGACGCCGCGGTGGCGCGGAGACTGCGAGAGGCGGGCGGGGTCCTGGTGGCGAAGCTCCAGACGTTCGAGTTCGCATCCGGTGCCAATGCGGTCACATCCAACCCTTGGGATCTACAGCGGACGGCTGCCGGCTCGTCCTCCGGCTCTGGAGCCGCAGTCGCCGCCCGCGAGCTGCCTCTGACCATCGGGACCGACACCGGCGGGTCGGTCGCGATTCCCGCCAGCTTCGTTGGCATCACCGGGCTGAAGCCGACGTTTGGCCGCGTGCCACGCAGCGGCGTGTTCCCGCTCTCATGGACACTCGACCACATCTGCCCCATGACCCGATCTGCCGAGGATGCGGCCATCGCAATGGAGGTGATCTCGGGGTCGGACGCCGCCGACCCATCGTCAGGACGGTCTCGCGTCCCACCATACGCCGATGGTCTCGAAATCGACCTGAACGAGGTGACCGTCGGCGTCCCCACCGACTGGTTCTTCGACATCATCAATCCTGCGGTCGCCGAGGCAACACACGATGCACTGCGGACCCTGGAATCGGCCGGGGCCAAGATCGAGGAGTTTCCCCTCCCCTCTTCTCACGTGGTCGATCTACACGCGATGGAGTTGACCATCATCAAGTCGGAGGCAGCGGCCCTGCACAAACCACATCTCGAGCGATTCGAGAAGCTGGGCCCCGAGTTCCAGCAGGTGATCTCTCGGGCTCAGTTCCACAACGCCGCCGACTATCTGAATGCGCTTCGGGCCCGGCACCTGGTGCAACTGGACTTCGAGAAGGCATTCGCCACGGCAGACGTGGTGCTCACACCAGGGGCGATCACCGTTGCCCCCCGCCACGACCATCTCAAGGCAGATCTCGGTGACAGCGAGCGGCCGTGGGTCGACGTCGTCTCCCGAACCACCGCCATCTTCAACATGACCGGCCTCCCGAGCGCGAGCATCCCGTCCGGCTTCTCCGATGACCTGCCTGTCGGGATTCAGATCGCCGGACGCCCGTACGACGAGAAGCGGGTCCTGGCGGTCGCCCATGCCTTCCAGGACCTGACCGAGCATCACCTGGCAGTACCGCCTCTCGTGGCTAACGACTCGGCGGGTGATCACGAGCCCTGGACTCCCGAGAGCCGCACGACGCCCGAGCAACTGCCGGTCGTGACCAGGACCTTGGACTCGACGTGGTAACCGCGACCGGCGGTGTCGTCACCTCCGTCGAGCCCTATGCCGACGAGGCCGGAGCGGAGATGCTCCGCCGGGGCGGGAATGCTGCGGACGCCGCCATCGCCACCGCGTTCGCACAAGGGGTCGTCGATCCCATCTATTGCGGCATCGGAGGGGGGTTCCACGGCCTGTTCCGTGACGCCCTGGGCGGGGAGGTCGCGGTGGTCAACGCCGGAGGGAGGGCTCCGGCCGCAGCGCGGGCCGACATGTGGAACGTCACTGGCCGCTGGGGCGCCATATGGACCGTGGAAGGCGCCCTGAACCGATTCGGATATCAGGCATCCATGATCCCCGGGTTCGTCGCCGGGGCATGGGCTGCCTACCAGCGGTTCGGCTCGGGAAACGTGACGTGGAAGGATCTGATCGCCCCATCCATCGCACTCGCCGCCGACGGCTTCAAGGTCTACCCGTATCTCTACCGCCTCTGGATGCCCGCGACCGACAGGATGCGCAACTTCCTCGAGAGTGACGATGGTCCGACCGTGCTGTCCCAGAACGAGGAGTGCGCGCGGATCTACCTGAAAGAGGACGGCGCGGTGTACCGGATCGGAGAGACGCTGGTCCAGACCGACTACGCCCGCACGCTTGAGCGCATCGCAGCGAACGGCGCCGAGGAGTTCTACAAGGGCGAGACGGCCGATCTGATGGCTGCCGACTTCGCCTCCAATGGCGGGCTGATCAGCCAGGAGGACCTTGCCGGGTACCAGGCGGAGGTGATCAAACCGTTGCGGACCGAGTTTCGGGGCATGGAGGTGTTCACCGAGCCCCCACCGACAGTCGGACCGGTGACAGCCCAGATCCTCAACATCATCGACGGAGTCGACCTCGCCGGTCTGGGCTGGAACTCCCCCGAGTACCTCGCATGGTTGGCACAGGCCATGCACATCGGGTTCCGGGACCGGATGAGCCTTCTCGGTGACCCCGACTTCGTGGATGTTCCCCTCGACCGGCTGCTCTCGTCCGAGTACGCAGCCGAGGTCCGGGAGTCGATCGAACGAGGCCTCGACAAGTCGGGATCCCACGCGTCGGATCCGCTTCCCCTGGCAGAGACCACTCATGCCAGCGCGATGGATGCTTTCGGTAACGCAGCCGCGATCACACACTCGCTGGGCATGTCGTCGGGGGTCGTCACCCCGGGCCTTGGCTTCCAGCACAACTGCCACATGATCATGTTCGACCCCACCCCAGGGAACCGAAATTCGATCGCACCCGGCAAACGGCCAATCACGGGAGGCGGGCCGGTCCTCTTCCAGCGCAACTCCCAACCGTGGCTGCTGATCGGCTCACCAGCGGGAGCACGCAAGGTGACCGCCCTCACCCAGGCGACCTTGAACATGCTCGACTTCGGGATGGGCCCCCAGGAGGCGGTGTCGGTCGACCGCATCCACGTCGAGGACGAACCCGGGGTGGTCATCGTGGAACCGCATTTCGACCCGGACACGCTCATGGGTCTGGCCGACCTGGGCTTCGATGTCCGGTTCGAGTGGTACACGGCCCGCTTGGGCGCCGTGGAGCGGACCGAGACCGGAAAGCTCCGTGGCGGGACGGACCCCCGCGGTGGACGCGGGTTGAAAGTCGTCGAAGGAGGACGGTCATGAAGGTCGGATACCGCATGTTCGAAGAGGTCGAGAGGCCATCGCCGGAGGTCATCGATCGAATCCGCTCCTATCGCAGCTGCGACTTATCGGATGCGATGAACAGGACTCAGACCTTGAATGGGATCAAGCCGATCTACACGCCCATCGAGCGGGTCGTGGGACCGGCGGTGACCGTCAATTCGGTGGTCCCCTCGATCGACGCAGGCAAGATGGCGCTGGCGACCTCCCAGCCCGGAGACGTCCTGATGGTGACCGCGCCATTCTCGACGGGACACGCGGTATGGGGGGGAAACCTCGCCTTCGGCACCAAGTCGAGGGGCATCGCCGGGCTGATCGTGGATGGGTCGGTGCGGGATGTCGCCGAGATACGCAATGTCGGCCTGCCCACGTTCGCCCGGGACATCGCCACCGCCGCGGCCCCGATCCACGCCCCTCAGGGCGAGGTCAACGTCGCCATCGCGTGCGGAGGAGTCGTGGTGTTCCCCGGTGACATCGTCGTGGCCGACGAGGACGGGATCGTCGTGCTGCCACCGGCTCACATCGACCAGATACTCGAGGACGCCGACGCTGTGCTCGGCAAGGCACACAGCGTCCAGGAGATCCTCTCCCAGGGCGAAATCACCAACCTGGAGGGGATTCGCAGTCGATACAGGGAGGAGGGATTCGGCAGTGACTGACCGCCGATACGGGACGGTGCTCGAGGTACGGGAGCTGTCCAAGGCTTACGGTGCAGTGCGCGCCCTCAGGGAAGTCAGCTTCGAGCTCGAGGCCGGCAGTGTCTTGGGCCTGATCGGGGACAACGGGGCCGGCAAGACCACCCTGGTGAAGTGCATCTCGGGGGTGCTGGGCCCGGACGAGGGACAGATCCTCGTCGACGGTGAGGAAATCGTTCACGGAGACCCCGACGCCGCTCGACGGGCCGGCATCGAGACGGTCTACCAGGACCTGATGCTCGTCCCACCACTGGACATAGCGACCAATCTCTTCCTGGGACGCGAGATCATCTCGAAGAAGCCGTTGCTCAGGTCGATCGGATGGCTGGACAAGAAGCCGATGTATCAGGAGGCTGAGAAGATCCTGAAGAGGCTCAAGATCCACATACCTTCGATCAACGAGTCGGTGGAGAACCTGTCCGGAGGTCAGCGACAGTCGGTCGCCGTTGGGCGAGCCGCGGCATGGGGCCGGCACATCGTGTTGATGGACGAGCCCGTCGCCGCCCTCGGAGTCCAGCAGTCCGCCGTGGTCCTCGAGCTGGTTCGCACCCTCGCCTCACAAGGCGTCGCAGTGATGATCATCAGCCACAACATGCAGCAGGTTCTCGACGTCTGCGACGAGGTCCTGGTCATGAGACACGGCGAGAACGTCGGCAAGTTCCCCATCGAAGGCGTCGACGCCGCCTACCTGGTGAGCCTGATGACAGGAGCCACCAGCCACCACGTCGCCTGAGCGCTTTAAGGCTTACCTAATGCTCCACGGCCCACTATTGGGCTTTTCGACGTTTCATTAGGCCCGACCACCACAGATGGTCACCCGGCGGGCTGGTCTCCCAAGAGCAGTTCCAGCCCGTAACGACCGGCAGTCCCGATGATCTCATCCATGTCCGGCTCCCCTTCCCTGGCGAAGATGTCGGCCGCCTCGGCGAAGAACATCTCGAATCCGGAAGGCGTGGTGATGACCCAGTGGCGACTCGGTGTGTCACCGTCGTTGCGATAGGTGTGCACCGACTCCCGAGGGAGGTAAACCGCCCCGCCCGGCCTGACCACCGCCCACTCGCCATTGCTGAAGTAGTTGATGGTGCCCTCGACCACCAGGAACAACTCGTCCTCGTTGTGGTGGAGATGGGGTGGAGGGCCCACGCCAGGTGGCGTCATAGCCGACATGACGGTGAGCGATCCACCGGTTTGCTCCCCGTCGAGCACCACGGACAGCACCTCGCCGAAGGCATGGAGATCACGTCCCTGACCTGGCTGTACGACCACGGGTTCCATGTGGTCTCCTTTCCGTTGGACCCGGGCGACCCTAACCAAGCCGGAGGAAGGGTCGCCCCCGCCCCGTTCTCGCGGAGCAGGGACGACCCTCAGCTCGGGTTACGCCGCGATCTCCTCGAGTCGTCCGGAGTCGACGTCGTAGACGAACCCCCGGATGTTCGACTTCTCCCTGAGGAACGGGCTCGATTGCAGCCTGGCGATCGACTGACGGACGTCCTGACCTGGGTCGGGGAACGCCTCCAAGGAGAACGCCGGGCGCTGTCCGATCTCCTCGGCGATCGCCGCCTTCACCTCGTCGTCACTGAAGGTGAGCATGCCGCAATCCGTGTGGTGGATGAGCACGATTTCCTCAGTGCCGAGCAGGCGCTGGGAGATGACCAGGCTGCGGATGGCGTCCTCGGTCACCACCCCACCGGCGTTCCGGATGACATGGGCCTCACCCAAGCCGAGGCCGAGCAGGTCGTAGACGTCGATCCGGGCGTCCATGCAGGCGAGGACTGCCACTCGTTTGCTCGGTGGCATCGGGAGCCCACCCCGGTCGAAGGCGGTGGCGTAGGCCACGTTGTTCTCGATCAGTGTTTCGGTTACGGACATGTCTCACTCGCAATCTGTCGATGGGAACGTCGAACGACGCCGTGGAAATAGAGTCGGATGCTCTCGGGCGGTGGCGTCGTTGCAGCGCTGGCGGTGTCAAGCGTTGGCGCTCGGGCGAGCCGCCCGAGAGCCGTTACAGGTGCAGGTGAGAGGTCGAGATGCGGGGCGCGCCAGCCGACGCTCAAGTGTGTGTCGCTGGTCGGCCCGGCTCATCGCCGGGACAGTACCCATCTCCGCTGCCGGCATCCCAATCCTCACCGCTACCGGGTTCGACGACGAAGCCCCGGTCGAGGTCGGCGGGAGTCGAGACCCCGATCAAGGCGAGCGTGTTGGCAAGTCCCTCGGAGAAGAGCCACAGGACGTGGTCGACGCCCAACTCACCGGCAGTGGCCAGTCCGTAGAGGTAAGGCCTCCCGGTCATGGCGGCCCCGGCGCCCAGGGCCACTGCTTTCGCGATGTCGCTTCCCCGCCGGATCCCACCGTCACAGAAGACCTCCAGATCCGAGCCGACCGCGTCGGTAACCGGGGCGACGAGGCTCAAGGGCGGAGGCGCGGTGTCCAACTGCCGGCCGCCGTGGTTGGAGAGGGCGATGCCCTGGACCCCAGCCTTGGCCGCCAGCAGCGCGTCTTCGACCGTCTGGATCCCCTTCAAGACGACGTCCCCATCCCAACGGCTCCGCATCCACTCGATGTCCCTCCAATTGAGGGCGGGGTCGAACTGGTCGGCGATGTACCTGGAGAGGCTCACCGGGTCGCCACCATCGCCGACCTCCTTGCCGACGACGTTGGCGAATCGGATCGGCTCGCTTCGGATGAAATCCGCCGTCCAGCCGGGATGGAGCATGCCGTCGAGGATGGTCCCCACGCCCAGTTGCGGGGGCAGGGTGAATCCCCGTCGGATGTCCCGCTCACGTCGGCCCAGCACGGCGGTGTCGACGGTCACCACGATCGTCGAGTATCTCTGGGCGGCGGCACGATCGAGCATCTCCCCCAGCAGGCCCCGGTCCTTCCAGACGTATACCTGAAACCAGAGGTCCCCGCCCGACACCTCCCTGACCTCCTCGATCGATCGCGTCGACAGGCTGGAGAGCGTGTACGGGATGCCGGCACGCTCCGCGGCGCGTGCCACCGCCAACTCACCATCCGGATGGGCGATCCGGGTGAAGCCGGTCGGGGCCAGGATCAGAGGGAGTGATGCAGTCCGCTTCAGGATCTGCGTCGATGTGTCAACCTTCCCCACATCCCGAAGCACACGGGGACGGAACTCGATCTCACGGAAGACGTCCGAGTTGCGCCGCAGCGTGATCTCGTCCTCGGCCCCGCCGTCGATGTAGTCGAAGACCCCACGTGGGAGCCGCCGTCTGGCGATCCGGCGAAGATCGTCGACGTTGGCCCCTCGCCGGAGACGTCGGGCGGCGCTGTTGGTCTCGAACCTTCGAAACCGGAGCACGGAGCGGAGTGTCCCCAACATCTATCGCCCTCCTCGGACGTCAGGCGCACGTCTCAACGGCCGTCACCACGAGGCGAGGAATGCTCGCACGGTCTCGGCGAACTTCCGGGGGCGGTCGCGAAACACGCCATGGCCGCCACCGTCGATCTCGGTGAACATCGCAAAGGGGATCATGGCCATCAGTCTGGAGGCGAGCTCCGGCGAGGCAAAGCGGTCCTGTCTTCCCCAGATCAAGGCCATGGGCAGGGAGAGTCGATCCAGACGACCTACCAGCGAGAAGGACTGGCGCCGCTGGGGGTCGTTGGTCAGCTCGGAGACATAGCGTGCCAGGGACTCCCGCGCCTGCTCCATCCCGGGTCGACGGGCGATGGCGGTCCAGGCATCGACCTCCTCCTCGGTGATCAGCTCCGACCGCTCGTACAGGGTGGAGAGAAGCGACCTGGTCCGCTCCCTCGAGCCGTCGACCGCTTCCTTGGCGGCAAGCCCCGGTGTCGGCGGCAGGTCCAGTCCCATCGCCAGCGAGACCGTGTTCGAAGCCACGAGGCAGAGATGGGTGACGCGGTCGGGATGGTCGCAGGCGAACCGAGCAGCCACGTAGGCGCCCATCGATTGGCCGACGACCGCACAACGCTCGATGCCGAGCACGTCGAGGAGGCCCCTGAGCTGATCGGCTTGCGCCTCCAGCGAGTACGGGAGGTCGGGCACATCGCTCGCTCCCGACCAGAGGAGGTCGGGGGCGATCACCCGAAAGTCGGGAGCCAGCTCCTCGGCCACCGCACGCCACGCCAGCTGACCCGACCCGCCGACACCACTGCCATGGGCGAAGAGGATGCAGTCGCCTTGCCCTCCGTCGAGGAAGACGGTGCGGCTGCCGTCGATGCTGCCGTGGGCCCCCTGAATCGTGGGTATGCGCACGTCCCGGACGTCAATTTGCATATCTGCTCCTCTCTTCGATCGGGGTCGGCAGCGCCACCTCGAGAATCGTGTCGGGCGCCACCGAGACGAATTCACCATCGATGACCAGGGGGAACGAGGCACCGCTGTGCCCGGCCACCACGACCTTCTGGCGGATGTCCACCACCAGCAACGCCGATGTGGCGTTGTCATCGCGCGCGGTCGCAATCGCGGCCTCGACCGACTCCCTGGCCGGTCGTCCGGCCTCGCAGTCCATCCCGATGCGGGCGGCCAGTGCGTTGCGGAGGGAATGCTCTCCCTGGCCGGATGACAGGACCGCGACCGTGCCTGTCGCATAGATGCCGGCACCGAAGACCGGAGCATCTCCGACTCGCCCCGGCCACTTGCCGAGGACCCCTCCTGTGCTGGAGGCGACCGCGACACGCAGGTCCGCGTCCAACCCGATGGCGCCGACCGTGTCACCGGCGGTGAGTCCGGTGAACGGGTTCACCTCGGATCCTGCCCGCAGCGCGGTGACCTGATCCGGTGTGACGAGATCGCTCGTCTCGAGACCGGCATCTCGCGCAAAGCTCGCCGCGCCCTCACCGACCAACAGCACCGGGCCGCGACGGTCGAGGAGGGCGCGTGCCACCTTCACCGGGTTGCGAAACCCTCTGAGGGCGCCGACCCCGGCGTAACGACCCGTGGACGGATCGACCACCGCAGCGTCTGTCTCGACTTCGCCCTCGGCGTTCAGCACGGACCCGCGTCCCGCGTTGAAGTTCTCGTCGTCCTCGAGGTGAGCGACTGCCGCGACCACAGCGCCCATGACGGTGTCTTCCGCGGTGCCTGACCGCCAGGCCGCCTGCAGACCGCCCCGCACGAGATCGGTCGGCGGATTGTCGACCCCGCCATGGAGGATCAATGCTCGAGAACCGGTTGACACCATCGACGTGCGAGCGTAACGTCCCGCCGCGTTAGATGTCTGATCAACAGGACAACTCGTCAGGCGGACGTCCAGTCGACTGGCGTAACCCCATCATCCCCAAGTACTACCAGGTGGAGCTGGCGCTGAAGGAGCGGATCTCCGCCCTCCCCGCCGGGACCGCACTCCCCTCCGAGCCCGATCTGGCACGCGAGTACGGGGTGAGCAGGGCGACACTTCGCACCGCGATCAACGAGTTGGTCGGGCTCGGGTTGCTTCGCAAGATCCAGGGTCGGGGCACCTTCGTCTCCGACGCCAGCATCACCTTCCCGCTCGGCTACCACAGCCGCGACGACGCCCACCCGCAGCCCGACGAGATGCTGCCGCACAAGGTGCTCTCCCAGGAGACCGTCGAGGCGGGTGAGGTCTGGTCCCGGGTGTTCGGCATCGAGCCGACGGACCCGGTGTTCACGGTCGACAGGCTGTCGGTGGAGAGCGGCCTCGCCTTCAGCTACGACACACTGACCGTCCCGGTTCGATTCGCCCCCACCCTGGGGAACGCCGATTTCGACTCGGGGCGGTTCTTCTACACCCTCCTCGACCACGGCGTCGCCATCACCCGCTATCGCATCACCATCGAATCCGTGATCATCGCCGGGGAGTTGGCGGAGACGCTCCAGGTGCGGTCCGGGCTCCCCGGCATCAGCCTCACACGTCACGGTCTCGATGCGTCAGGACGCACCCTTGCCCACGTTCGCATCGTCACCCGGGGTGATCTCGGCCGCTACTCGTTCGAGTTCGATCGCCCCATCGAAGAATGAGCCGAAACACGAATTTCCAAAAAGCGGGAAAAGCTATGACCGGAAAGGCGAGGAGGAGGACTAGGTAATGTCAATCAAAGCGAGGCGACTCATGGCCGCGCTGGTCATCATGGCCGTCGTCGCCGCAGCATGTGGCCCTGCTACGAGCTCGTCGACCACAGGCGACGGGCCCGGCCCTGCGACCACGGCCGGGGAGGGGGGCACGACCACCCCCGACTCGGGCGATGCGGTCATTTTCAGGTCGGCGTGGCACGAGCCCACCCAGCCACTCGACCCGCGCCAGGTCACGTCCGGATCGGGTGAGATCGCAGCCAGCCTCTTCGAGGGTCTGGCGGTGGCCGACGCCGAGGGCAACGTGACCCCGCACGGCGCGACCGAATGGGAAGTCTCCGACGACGGGCTCGTCTACACCTTCCATCTCAATCAGGACGTGCTGTGGAGCGACGGCACCCCCGTCACGGCAGGCGACTACGAGTTCTCGATCAAGTCCGGCTTGGACCCGGCCCTCGCCTCCCCCACGTCGGGCAACCTCTACGCGATCAAGAACGCCGAGGCGTTCAACAGCGGCGAGATCACGGATCCCGATGAAGTCGGTGTGCGTGTGATCGACGACTACACGCTGGAGGTGACGCTGGAGGCTCCCAGTCCCGTCTTCCTGCTGACGGTCGCGACGGCGGCGCCGTTCTGGCCGACGCCCCGCCACGTGGTGGAGCAGTTCGAGGAATACGAGTGGACCGAAGCGGAGAACATCGTCACCAACGGCCCGTTCACCCTGGCGGAGTGGACCCACGAAGACTCCATGGTCCTCGTCCCCAACCCCGAGTACTGGGGCCCCGAGCCCGAGGTCGACGAAGTCCACATCCGGCTGCTCGCCGACCCGACCTCACAGGGCCTACCCGCATTCGAGGCGAACGAGCTCGACTACGCGCTCGTCCCCCCCGGTGACCTGGAGCGTGTGCAGAACGGGGAATTGGCGGACCTCCTCGAGTTCACCCAGGTGCAGCGTTTCTACGGCGTCTACATGGACACCGGGCACCCGCCGTTCGACGACGTCAGGGTGAGGCAGGCCTTCTACCTCGCCATCGATCGCGAGGCGATCGCCAACGGCGTGCTCCATGGGCTGGTGACACCGGCCTGGTGGAACATCCCCCACGGCGTGCCGGGCCACGCGCCCGACGTGCGTCTCGAAGGGACGGCGGAGGATGCTCAGCAGCTCCTGGCAGACGCCGGCTATCCCGACGGTGAGGGCTTCCCGGCGCAGACGATGATCGTCCGCACCAACGAGGTGGAAGAGCTCCAGGCCCAGGCGATCCAGGCGCAGTGGAGCGAGGTCCTCGGTGTGGAGATCGAGATGCAGTTCCTCGAGCCGCAGGCGTTCCGGGAGTTCCAGAATGGCATGCGGTCGGGCAACGACTACGACCTCATCCACCTGAGCGCAACGGCGGACGCACCCGACCCCTCGATCTATCACAACCTGGTGATCGGCACCGACGGTGAGGGCTACTTCCCGACGCGCTTCGTCGACCCCGAGTACACGGCGTTGATCGAGGCGGGTGCAGCCGAGCAGGACCCCGATGCCAGGCTGGACATCTACCACCAGGCCGAGGAGTTGCTCATCGAGACCCACACGGTGATCATCCCGGTGTCGAACGAGAACCTGGCCTACCTCCTCAGGGATGGCTGGACCGGCCTCGAGTTCCCGTTCGGTCTGCGCGGCCCGGTCTACGACCAGCTGA
Organism: Acidimicrobiia bacterium; assembly: GCA_035550735.1. Classification (GTDB taxonomy): domain Bacteria; phylum Actinomycetota; class Acidimicrobiia; order Spongiisociales; family ZC4RG35; genus JANQRA01. Next base: position 20,173 of record DASZOM010000022.1, read on the forward strand.
CCTTCAGCGGCTGATCAGACTGTCGGCCCAAGCGAGGTGACGTGATCCGATGAGGGGATATGTGACAAGACGTGTCTTGGCGCTTCCCCTCATCGTGATCGCGGTCTACACGCTCGTCTTCTTCCTGGCCCGTAGCTCCCCCGGCGGCCCCTGGGATCCGAACCTCCCGGTCCCCCAGTCGGTGATCGAGAATCTCAGGGCGCACTATCACGCCGACGAGCCCCTGATCGTCCAGTACTGGGAGCTGGCCAAGAACATCGTTCTCGAGGGCGACCTGGGTCCCTCCTACCTGGCGATGCGACGCAACGTGTCGACCATGATCGCCGAGGCGCTGCCGATCTCCCTCGCACTCGGTGCGGCCTCGGTGGGCCTGGCACTGATAGTCGGGGTGGCACTCGGTGTGATCGCCGCGATGCGGCGCAACACGAGTGTCGACTATGCCTCGATGGGGCTCGTGATGTTCGGGATCTCGGTGCCCCCGTATGTGATCACGCCGGTGCTGGTGCTCGTGTTCGCCATCTGGCTGCCCTGGCTGCCCAGCCAGGGGTGGACCGGCCTCTTCAGCAAGGCGGCGATCATCCCGGTCATCGCCCTGGCCCTCGGCCCGGCGGCGACGGTCGCCAGGTATGCCCGAAACTCGGTGCTGGACGTGATCCGGCTCGATTATGTGCGGACGGCCGAGGCGAAGGGCTTGCCACCGAGGGTGGTGATCACCCGCCACGTCCTGCGCAACGCACTCATCCCGATAATCACAGTCGCCGGTCTCTACATAACCCGAACCCTCACCCACACCTTCTACGTCGAGTACATCTACGGGATCCCCGGCATGGGCCGCCTCGGTGTCGACGCCGTCTTCGGCCGTGACTATCCGGTCATCCTCGGGGTGAGCCTCGTCGTCGCCATCCTGGTGGCGGTGACCAATCTCCTCGTCGATCTCACATATGCATGGGCCGATCCCAGGGTGCGTCTGCGATGACGGACACCATCGACGTCACGACCGCTCCGGTCGACCGCCCGCTGCGGGTCGACCTCGCTCCCCGCCAGATGCTGTGGCGGCGCTTCCGCCGTCACAAGGCCGGGATGGTCGCCCTCATCGTGATGACCGTCCTGGTCCTCTTCGCCGTGTTCGGCCCGCTGCTCTGGCAGGTCGACTATGCACTCACCGACTTCAACGCAATCGGCGAGTCCCCCTCCGCAGACCACCCGCTGGGTACGGACTCGCTGGGCCGGGACATCCTCATCAGGCTGATGATCGGCGGGAGGGTTTCACTCTCCGTCGCCCTCATCTCCCAGATCCTCGCCATCGCCTTCGGGACGCTGCTGGGTCTGATCGCCGGCTACACCAACAAGCACGCCGACACCTGGATCATGCGTGTGATCGACGTGATCATGGCGATACCGGACCTGTTGCTGCTGATCCTGTTGATCCCGGTGCTGAGTGGCGCCCTGGAGTCGAGTTGGACCCCTGCCTGGGCGGTGACCCTCAACGACATCTCGCTGGGAACCTTCGGACTGGTCGTCGGCATCTTCCTCATCACCTGGACCTTCGTGGCCCGTCTGGTCCGGGGACAGGTGCTCACCCTGCGGGAGATGGAGTTCGTCGAGTCCGCCGTGAACATCGGGGTGCCCAGACCTCTGATCATGTACCGGCACCTGCTCCCCAACCTGTCGACGATCCTCGTCGTCGCCGCCACCCTTGGCGTGCCCCGTGGCGTGCTGCTCGAAGCGGGAATCAGCTTCCTCGGCCTCGGGGTCAGCCCGCCCCTCCCCAGCTGGGGCACGATGATCTCCGACGGGCTCTCCGTGATGCGATCGGAGCCCCACATCCTGTTGGCTCCCGCGATCGTCCTCAGCATCACGGTCCTCTGCCTCAATCTTCTAGGTGACGCCATCCGAGACGCCGTCGACCCGAGAAGCTCGACCTGACATCCAAAGACCCCGGAAAGGAGCACGCCGTTTTGGCCGACACAGCACCCAGGTACGAATACAGCCCACCCGTAGGGCGCAAAGTCGTTGGAGGATTGGACTCGCTGTCCCAGCTCGCCGATCTCGCCGACGACCTGGGCTCGAAGAAGGCGGTGGTCATCACCAGCCCGTCCCTGGTCAAAGAGAAGCACCTGCTGGAGCGGGTCGAGACGATCCTGGGCCCGAGACACGTCGGCACCTACAGCGAGGTGCGGCCCCACTCCCCGATCGACTCGGTGCGCGCCGCCGCACAACTCGTCGCCGACGCCGACGCCGACACCGTCGTGAGCCTGGGTGGCGGCAGCTCGATCGACACCGCCAAGGGTGTCGTCTGGTACGCCGACGAGGAGAGTCACGCCGCGCCCCTGATCCACATCGCGATCCCGTCGACCCTGTCCGGGGCGGAGTACACCACGGATGCCGGAATCACGTTTCCCGAAGGCAAGCGGGTCCACCGCCACCCGAGAATCGTCCCACCCGGTGTGATCCTCGACCCTGCGGTGGTGGCGACCGTCCCGCTGGAGTTCCTCCAGACCTCTCTCCTCAATGCCCTGGCGCACTGCCTGGAGGGTCTGGTGTCGATCGGAGCGTCGCCGATGACGGACGCCGCCTACACCCACGGCATCAGGCTCCTGAACGAGTCGCACACGATCCTGGACACCGACGAAGGAAGGTATCTCGCCCAGGGCGGCGCCGCCCTGTCGGCCATCCACCAGGTGCCGGTCGGACTCGCCCACGCACTCGTCCACATCGTCGGTGGCAAGTTCAAGACCCCCCACGCCGCCACCCACGCCATCATGGGACCGGCCGTCATGCGGTTCAACCTCCCCTATGTGGCCAAGCGACAGCGGCCCATAGCCGAGTCGTTCGGGGTCAGCACCAACGGGCTCGACGACCACGAGGCGGCTTGGGAGGCAGTCAAGGCCGCCCGCGCCATCGCCACGAATCTCGGGGTCCCCGCCGGTCTCAGGGATCTGGGAGTGCCGGAGGACCGGCTGATGGAGGTCGCCGAGGAAGTGCCCAACGACCCCTGCTTCATCACCAACCCGAAGCGGATCGAATCGACCGACGAGACCATGACGGCCCTTCGCTGGGCCTGGTCAGGGGAGCTGCCCGCACCATGACCTGGTCTTCAGCCTCCCAGAGCGGAGACGTCGCATGAGGTTCGGTATCCGAATCCCGGCCTGCCAGCCGGCAACCGCCGTCGCCGACGCCGTGGTCCAGGCGGAACGGGATGGATTCGAGTACGCATGGATCCCCGACAGCCAGCTGCTCTGGCGTGATCCCTGGGTGGCGCTCGGGACCGCAGCGCCGAGGACCAGCAGCATCATCCTGGGGACCAACGTCACCAACCCCCTCACCCGCCATGCCTCGGTCACGGCCTCGGCGGCAGCGGCTGTTGAGGAGATGTCCCCTGACCGCTTCGTCCTCGGGATCGGGAGCGGCGACAGCAGCGTCCGGGTGATGGGCTGGAAGACGGCCAAGATCAGCGAGCTCGACGAGTACGTCTCGATCTTCAGGAGCCTGGTGGAAGGCGACTGGATCTCCCCGTACGGCAAGCAGATACGGATGAAGAGCTCGCAAGGCCGGGCGATCCCCGTGTACATATCCGCCACCGGCCCGAACATGCTCCGGTTTGCGGGACGGGTCGCCGACGGGATCATCCTCCTCGCCGGCATCTCTCCCGACACCCTGCAGTTCAGCCGGGAACGGATCGCCGAGGGCGCTGGCGAAGCCGGGCGCAACCCCGACGACATCGACGTCGCCACGGGTCTCTTCTTCCGCCTCACCGATGGCAGCCCGGAGGGACGCAAGGCGGCGCAGCCATATGCGGCCCTCTATGCCATGCGCTACCGGGAGTCGCTCCCCGACTTCAAGGACGTGATCCCTGACACGGTCGGGGCGGGCAAGGTCTACCCCGACATCGGCCATGCCGAGGACTGGGACGAGGCCATCGAGCTGACCAACTGGTTGCCGACGGAGGTCCTCGATGTCTTCGTGGACAAGTACTGCATCATGGGCACCGAGGCCGACGTCCTCGATCGGGTCAGGCAGCTCCATGCCCTCGGCGTCAACCACCTCTACATCCGCGGCTTCTCCAGCTACGAGATCCCGACGATCGAGGCGAAGACATTTGCCGACATCGTCATCCCCGAGATGCGAGACACCTGAGAGGACGGTCGATGAGCGATCCAAGCCGAGAGCCCACAGCCCAGGTCACCACTGGCTACATCGACGAAGCAGAGCGAGTCGAGATAGAAGGACGCGGCGTGTCCTACACGCTGGTGGGACCGTCCGCCGGGGCGAAGAACCTGTCGATCCATCTGAACGTTCTCCGGCCCAACACGACCGGGCCACTGCACTACCACCAGGACGCCGAGGACGTCTACATCGTCCTCACCGGCACCGGAGTGGTCAGGGTCGAAGACGAGGAATACGTCGTCGGCGCGGACCAGACGATGTTCATCCCGCCCGGCGTCCGTCATTCCGTGTCGAACCCCGGGCCCGGTCTGCTCAAGCTGATCGAGATCTACTCCCCGCCCGCTCACCCCCACGACTTCCACCTCGCAGAGTGAGCATCGGACGACATGTCGACGCGGATCGAGCCCCGGTGACGGTCATCTCCGGGGCCACCGGCGGCGTGGGTCGTGCGCTTGCCGAGACGAGACGCAACGACCGCCTGGTCCTGTTGGGACGCGACCCCGACAAGCTGGCCGAGCTGGCACGAGATCACCCGGAGGCGACGACCCATCAACTGGACTTCTCGTCTCCGGACGCCATTGCCGAGCCCTTCGCCGGTCTCGACCGGGTAGATCGACTGGTCCATTGCACCGGGGTCGTCAGCAAAGGCAACATCGCCGAGCTCGATCCCGCCTCGACATCCGAGATCATGGCCGCCAGCTTCCTCTCCCCACTGATGGTCACCCAGGCGGCTCTGCCACTCCTCCGACTGGTCGGCGGCTTGGTCGTCTTCGTCAGTTCCGGCTCGGCGAAGAGGGTTCGCCCCGGCTGGACCGCATACGCGGCAGCAAAGCACGCGGCGCGGGCCCTGGCCGAAGGGATCCGGGTCGAGGAGCCAAACGTGCGTGTCCTCACCGTCTACTGCGGTGCCATCGACACACCGATGCGAGCCTCCATCGGGGAGACCCGAAACGTCGACTATCAGCCCGAGGACTACCTCGACCCGGTCGAGGTGGCACGCGCGGTGTCTTTTGCCTTCGACACCAGGCCCGGAGTCTCGATTGGAGAGATCGACATGCGGATGCACGGAACATGAAGTTGCGGGTCGACTTCAACGCCGACCTGGGCGAGAGCTTCGGCGTATGGGAGCGCGGCGCCGATGGCGAGCTCCTCGAGTGCATCACGTCGGCCAACGTGGCCTGCGGCTTCCATGCCGGCGACCCTCGCACCATGTCCGTCACCGTCGAGAAGGTGAAGGACAAGGGCATTGCCCTCGGCGCACACCCCGGGTATCCGGACCTCCTCGGATTCGGCAGACGTCGCCTCGAAGCCAGTGCCGATGAGGTCTCGGCCTACATCACGTACCAGGTGGGCGCCCTGCTCGGCTTCGCCACCGCATCGGGACTGTCCCTCCACCACGTGAAGCCGCACGGTGCGCTGTACGCCGTGGCGTTGGAGGATGCCACGGTCGCCATGGCGATCGCCACCGCCATCGCCCGGGTCGCCCCCGGCGTGGCCGTGTACACGCTGGCCGGCTCGGAGATGTGGCACGCCACCTCGAGCCTCGGCCTCCGACCCGTCGCCGAGTTCTTCGCCGACCGGCCGATCAGGAGCGACGGGTCGTACGACTTCTTCGACTGGAAGGACAAGGTGGACCTCACCCCGGCCTCCGTCGCGGGGCGAGTGGTCCGCGCGGTCGAGGAGGGCGTGGTGGAGACGATCGAAGGCACGGATCTCACGGTGAACGTGGAAACTGTGTGCCTCCACGCCGACACCCCGGGTGCCGGTTCGATCGGCCCGGTCATCCGCGATGCCCTGAAGCGCTCCGACATAGAACTGGCGGCGGCATGAGCGCCAACGGATCGACCCTTCTCGAGGTATCCGGGCTCAAGGTCGAGCTGCCCACCGAGTCCGGCACCGTTCACGCGGTGAACGACATCCACTTCGACCTTCGCCCCGGTGAGGTGCTCGGCCTGGTTGGCGAGTCCGGCTGTGGCAAGAGCATGACCGCCCTGTCGCTGATGAGGTTGATCCCGGAAGGGGGTCGGGTGACCGGCTCGATCAGCTTCGGCGGGCGCGACCTCCTCTCCCTCTCCCAGTCGGCGATGAGGTCCATCCGCGGCAGGGACATGGCGATGGTGTTCCAGGACCCGATGTCGTCGCTGAACCCGGTGATGACCGTGGGCCAGCAGCTCTCCGAGCCGTTGATCCATCACCTCGACATGAGCCGGGAGCAGGCCCGGCGACGGTCCATCGAGCTGCTCGACCTGGTCGGCATCCCCGATGCCCGCCGCCGCCTCGACGACCACCCGTTCGAGTTCTCGGGAGGGATGAGGCAGAGGGTCGTCATCGCCATGGCCATCGCATGTAGTCCGCGGGTGCTGATCGCCGACGAGCCGACGACTGCGCTCGATGTGACGATCCAGGCGCAGATCCTGGAGTTGCTCCGGGATCTCCGTGAGCAGCTTGGCACCGCCATCATCCTGATCAGCCACGACCTTGGCGTCATCGCCGGCATCGCAGATCGGGTCGCCGTCATGTACGCCGGTCAGATCGTGGAAGCCTCGGTGGCCGAGGAGCTGTTCGACAACCCGCGGCATCCGTACACGATGGGGTTGCTCCAGTCGGTTTCCCGGTTCGACCGCCCTCGCACCGGCCATCTGACCACGATCGATGGCCAGCCGCCCGACCTCATCGACCCGCCGAAGGGCTGTCCGTTCTGGGCTCGGTGCTCCTTCCGCCTCGACCCGCGCTGTGAGCACGAGATGCCGCCGCTGCGGGAGACCACACCCGGGCACTTCGTTGCCTCTTTCTGCGAGATCACCAGATGAACACACATGTAGAGCCGCTCGTCTCGGTCACCGACCTCACGATGCATTTCCCGATCATGTCGACCGGCGTGATGCCACGCAGGATCGGCTCGGTGCGGGCGGTCGACGGAGTCTCCCTCCAGATCCACAAGGGCGAGACTCTCGGCCTGGTCGGCGAGTCCGGTTGCGGGAAGAGCACGACCGGGCGGGCCATCCTCCAACTCCTCCGGCCCACCTCGGGAAGTGTCCGGTTCGAGGGCGTCGAGCTCACCGCTCTCAAGGGTCGGTCGCTGAGAGAGGTGAGGTCACGGGCCCAGATGGTGTTCCAGGACCCCTACTCCAGCCTCAATCCGAGGATGACCGTGGGTGAGATCATCGGCGAGCCGCTTCGCATGAAGGGGCTCCCCAAGGAAGAGCGCACGCGAAGAGTGCGGGAGCTGCTGGACTCGGTCGGGCTCGCCTCCCATCACGCCACCCGCTACCCACACGCCTTCTCCGGAGGGCAACGGCAACGAGTCGGCATCGCCAGGTCATTGGCGATGAGCCCGTCCTTCGTCGTTCTCGACGAGCCGATCGCCGCGCTGGACGTCAGCATCCAGGCTCAGATCATCAACCTCCTGTCCGACCTGCAGGAGGAGTTCTCGCTCACCTTCCTGTTCATCGCCCACGACCTGAGCGCAGTCCGGCACATGTCCGACCGGGTCGCAGTCATGTACCTGGGCAGGATCGTCGAGGTCGCACCCGTGGACGAGCTCTTCGGCAACCCCCTCCACCCGTACACGAAGGCCCTCATGTCGGCGGTGCCGATCCCGGACCCGCACATCGAGAAGTCACGCAAGAGGGTCATCCTCGAAGGTGACGTCGCCAGCGCGGCAGCGCCACCATCGGGGTGTCGGTTCCGGACACGGTGCCCGCTGGCGAACGCCGCATGCGAGGTGTCGGAGCCGGAGCTTCGCGAGATCCTCCCCAGCCATTTCGTCGAGTACTGCTGTGAGACCTGCATCGCAGCCTGAAAGGACCTGCCCATGACCTCATCCCTGTCCGAGATGTTCCCTTCGATCCCCCGGAGCGACGTCGAGCAGCTCGAGTTCTACACGAGCGGGCACCTCGACGATCGATGGGGGCTTGGCCATCGCCCGGGTGTCCTCGTCATCGACATGACGAGAGCTTTCGTCAGCGACGAGGGCTCACCGGCATTCGTGCCCGACGGGATGCGCTGCGCCAAGGCGATCGCCGAGCTGCTGGAGACGACCCGCTCGATCGGCATACCCACCATCTACACCCGCGGCGTCCCCTTCGTGCACGAGTCAGAGGCGGGCGGCTGGCTGCGGGGACGTGGGATGAAGGTCATCGAGAAGGCCAACCGGCCCCAGGATCACGAGATCGTGCCCGAGGTGGTTGTTTCGCCCCAGGACGTGGTGATAACAAAGGCGAAGCCGTCCGGCTTCTTCGGCACCCAGCTCGCGTCGATCCTCAACTATCTCGATCTCGACAGTCTGATCATCACCGGGGTCACCACGAGTGGCTGTGTCCGAGCCACCGTCAACGACGCGTTCAACCTCAACTACCCGATGGTGATCCCGGCGGAGTGCGTCGCCGACCGGGCGCGGATGTCCCACGAGGTCGAGCTGTTCGACATGGCGGTGAAGTACGCCGACGTCGTCTACGTCGAGCAGCTCATCGCCGCTCTATGAGGGCCGGGTCACACCAGATTGTCGACGACGAGGCGGGTCAGGACCTCGGCTTCCTTCATCGCATCTTCGATCGTGACGAAGTCGGGGCCGATCGGGAACACACCGCCACCGCCGCCGTACATGACGGTGGGGATGCCCCGCTCGCACATGGCCGCGGCGTCGAACGAACCGCCGAAGTAACGCTCAGCCGGTGCCTCGCCGAATGTCGAGGTGTGGGCGGCGCGCAGCATGGCCACGCCGGCACCTTCGGGGTCGACCAACGCCGGCAGCATGTGCACGCCCGGGCTGACCGTCACCTGGAAGGGCTCCATCCCCTTCAGCATCTCCCTCACCTCGGCTACCGCCGCCTCGAGATCGTCCCCGGGAAGAAGGCGACGATCGATCGTCAAGTGGGCGTTGGACGGGATGGTGTGCGGCGCCACCGGGTCGTATTGGATCTTGTAGACGAGGGCATGCCGCCCGCCGAGCTGGGGGTGCCGGTCCGGCCAGGAGAGCTGCTTCAACCTCTGGACCACCTCGGCTGCGCCCTCTATCGCGGACAGGCCGGAGCCAGGATCGCTGGAGTGGGTGACCTTGCCCTCGACCATGACGTCGATGTCGATGCGGCCGCGATTGCCAAGGGAAACGGCGAACTCGGTGGGGATCTGGACGATCCCGAAGTCGGGGGTGTCGCCGATCGTGTCGAGGATCACCTCTGAGCACTCATGAGAGCTTCTCCCCTCGTTGTTGACGACCCAGAACAGACGCCCGGAGAGGTCGACCTCATTGTCGATCAGGAGCTTCATCACGGTGAGCATCACCGCCTGGTGAACCTTGTTCTGACTCACCCCCTGGCCGAAGATCGCAGGAGTGTCGACTCCGAACTCGGACGGGATGGCGATCTTGCCCGAGAAGGGATCGTCCATCAGGTTGTTGTGCTGGGCGGGCGTGTAGTTGACGAGGAGGAGAGAGCGGCCGCTGCTCCCGTCGCCCATGGTGGCGATCAGGTTGTTGAGCGGAGCGTCGATCAGCTCCCACGCCCCTATTTCGACCAATCGAGGACGCACGACGTCCTGCACATAGTGGACGAGCTTGGGGTGATCCGGTTCGATGAGAGTATCGAATCCCAGCGGCACTTCCGTGGGAACCTTCGCCAGCTCGGACGTGGTGGTTACGAGGAAATCCTGATCCAGTCTTCCGACCAGATCGTCGGTCGACGTGAACCCAGTCACCGCGTGTCTTGTTCTGTCATGTCGCGGATTGTAGCGCGCGTGTCACGAGGGTGTTGAGTGAGCAAAACCGCCGACTCTCACCAACAGCTCAAGGATGCGATCGGCCGTTATTTGACCGAGTCCACCCGTGTGTCGCTCGACGTCCTCGCCCACCCCGAGACCGGCTACCAGGAGCACTTCGCCTCGCAGGCCGTCGCCGACGCCTTGGAGTCACACGGATACGACGTCACGAGAGGGCTAGCCATCACCGGGCTGAGCGCGACCTGGGACTCGGGCCTCCCCGGACCGACGTGCGTCGTCGGTGGCGAGCTCGATGCGCTGATCGTCCCCGATCATCCCCACGCCGACCGCGAGACGGGGGCGGCGCATGCCTGTGGCCATCACGCCCAGCTCGGAGTGCTTCTGGCGGTGGCGGCCGCGTTCGCCTCAGCCGACCTGACTGGCGTTCCCGGGCGAGTTCGCTTCGTCGCCACCCCCGCCGAGGAGACCATCGAGCTCGCCCGAAAGGTCGAGCTCCGCGAGGCGGGGGCGATCGAGTTCATCGGCGGCAAGCAGGAGCTGGTTCGGCTCGGGGTCTTCGACGACGTCGACGCCGCCTTCTTCAGCCATGCAACCTCGAGCGCCACATCACGCAGACTGACTGCGCAGGGGTCGACGAACGGTCATGTCGCCAAGGAATTGAGCTTTCTGGGCAAGGCAGCCCACGCCGGTGTCGCCCCCTTTGAGGGCGTCAACGCCCTGAAGGCAGCCACCCTGACCCTGACCGCCATCGACGCGCTCCGCGACACCTTTCGCGAGGAGGACGTGGTCCGGGTGCACCCCATCGTGACCCATGGCGGCGATGCGGTGAACGTCGTCCCCGCGAACGCGGCCATCGAGACATACGTCCGCGCCAAGTCTCTGGAGGCGCTGAGCCAGGTGAACGCGGTGGTCGACCGGGCGGCCGAAGGCGCCTCACTGGCGATCGGCGCCGAGCTGCGGATCCTCAACTGGGCCGGTTATCTGCCCCTCCGTACCTCCCCGGGCCTCACCCGTCTGATGGAGAGACACGCCGCTGATGCTGTCGGTGCCCAGGAGGTCGGGTGGGAGGGCCACATGGGTGGGACGACCGATGTCGGAGACATCTCCAACCTCATGCCTACGGCCAATCTCTGGTTCGGAGGCGCCCGGGGAGGATTCCACAGCGCCGATTTCGTGATCGATGACCATGAGCCCGTCATCGGTGCCGCCGCCACGACGATTGCGGCAACCGTGATCGATTTCTTGAAGGACGGTGAGCGGAGCCTGCTCGCAGGCGACGATCTGTCGTACTTGACGACGAACGAATATCTGCAGTTGCTGCGGTCACTCACCTACGATCGCACCATCCCTCTCCCTGGTCAGCGTCTCGCGGATTATGCGCGTATGAAAGGAAATGGAGGAGTTGACGGAACGACATGAGTCAACAGGATGCATGCTTCTTCAGTGGTGAAGAAACACTCGCGGCGACGCTCCATTTGCCAGAAGGTGAGGGACCTTTTCCCGCGATAGTTCTCTGTACTGGCTTTGGTGGCGTCAAGGATTTGATGCTGCCGGCGATTGCCGAGTATTTCGTGAGCAGAGGAATGGCCGCGCTCCGGTTCGACCACCGGGGTTTCGGTGAGAGCACGGGCACGAAATGGCGTCTCCTGCCCATGGAGCAGGTCGAGGACACACGTAGTGCCCTCACCTGGGTGTCAGGCCACCCCCAGGTGGACCCGGCGAGACTGGGGCTGTACGGGACGAGTTTCGGAGGCGCCAACGCCATAGTCACCGCAGCGTTGGACCCTCGTGTCGCCGTCGTCGCCACCTGCGTCTCCGTGGGCAACGGCAAGGCCTGGATGAGGTCTTTGCGACGCAACTGGGAGTGGATCGAGTTCCAGAAACAGATCGAGAAGGCGAAACTCCATCGGGTGAGAACCGGTGAGGGGACCTGGGTCGACTCCGATGTGATCATGCCCCCGGATCCGGAGAGCCACCGCTGGCATCTTCAGGTCATACAGGAGTTCCCCGAGCGTCGTTACCAACTTCCGCTGGAGACGGCCGAAGCCATCCTGGAGTACCGGCCCGACGAGATGGTTGGCCGGATAGCGCCGCGGCCGGTCCTCTTCATGGTCGTCGAGAACGACTTGCTCGTACCCAACGACCAAACCCTCGAGCTCTTCGAGCGGGCCGGCGAGCCCAAGAAGCTGGTCATGCTCCGGGACATCAATCACCACGACGTGTACTCGGGTGAGCCTTTCGAGACGACGATGAGCAATGCCGCCGATTGGTTCGCCCAGTACCTCTGAGCCCGAGCCCGGACCACCGCCATCACTTCCGCATCGACTCCCGGCAATCAATCACCCGATGACTTTCGTCTGAAGTCGCTCACCTATTCGGTCTATCTGCCCAACATCCTGTTTGCCATCGGGCAAGGCGCCGCCATTCCCATCGTTGCCCTGGCGGCCCTCGAGTTGGGCGCATCGGCGGCCGTCGCCGGTGTCATCGTCGCCCTCAGAGGCCTCGGCACGCTGATCTTCGACATCCCCGCCGGCGCGCTGGTCGCCCGTCTCGGCGAGAAGTGGGCGATGGTGTCAGCCTCCGTGTCACTTGCCCTGGTCACGCTAGGAGTTGCGCTGAAACCGTCCTTGGTCGTCTATGCACTGCTGATCTTCCTGATGGGATGTGCCTGGTCGGTGTGGACACTCGCCCGCCTGGCCTACGTCACCGAGGTGACGCCCCTCAGGTTCCGGGGCCGGGCCATGTCGACCATGGGCGGGACAAGTCGGATCGGTCAGTTCCTGGGCCCGCTGCTCGGTGGTCTCGTGATCGCGTGGTGGGGCATCGTCGGGCCCTTCGTCATCCACGCCGTGTTCGCTCTGGCCGCGGCGGCGGCAATGGCTCTGGTCAAGGAACCGGCCGTCAACCACAGATCCGAGCAGGGTCACATCTCCCTGCGCGGTGTGATCAGGGACAACCTTCGTGTCCTCGGTACCGCGGGCATGGTCTCCATCACCATCCAGGTGATGAGAAGTGCGCGGGAGGTCATGGTTCCGCTGTGGGGTGACCATCTGCAGCTCAGTGGCAGCCAGATCTCCCTGATCTACGGGCTCTCCTCAGGTGTGGAGATGCTCCTCTTCTATCCAATCGGCATCCTGATGGATCGCAAAGGGCGAAGGTGGTCTGCTCTGCCCTGTCTCGCCATCCTCGCGATCGGGCTGGCGATGATTCCGCTCACGTCCACCGTGGTTGGCCTCCTCTCGATCGGGATCCTTCTCGGACTGGGCAACGGGCTCGGCTCGGGAATCAACATGACCCTCGGCTCGGACCTCTCCCCCACCCTGGGAAGGAGCCAGTTCTTCGGCGTGTGGCGTCTGATGGGCGATGCAGGCTCGGCCCTGGGGCCTCTGCTGCTTGCCGCAGTCACGTCCATCGCCACACTGGGTGCCGCCGCCGTCGTCACCGGAGCGATCGGCATCGTCGGCGCCGGCATCATGTGGAAGTCGGTGCCCGAGACTCTGCGTCTCGACGGCAGCTGACATTCACCCCTTACCTCAGGTAGTGGGGGCCCATATGGGCCTAATCGCCTCGAGAAAGCTCGGATCGTGTGAGGCGGCCGCCTGCCTAGCCTGGTCCGATGTCGTCCGAACAGATCGAACGATGGTCGCCCCTCAAGGCGTTGCTCTACTCGCTGTTGAACCGGAGCCCGAAGAGCAACGTCGCCATCGTGGAACGGGCCGGGCTCGGGCCTGACGACCGGTTCCTCGACATCGGGTGCGGTCCGGGGGCCGCCCTCGAGCGGGCAGCGGCCACCGGCGCCCAGGTGGCCGGGGTCGATCCCAGCCCGTCCATGGTGGCCCGCGCCGCCGCCCGTGTCCACGCCGCCGACGTCCGAGTCGGCTCGGCCGAGGAGCTCCCCTTCCCCGACGACCATTTCACCGCCGTGGTGAACGTCGCCTCGTTCCACCATTGGGCAGATCGGGA
>DASZOM010000023.1:0-2232 GCA_035550735.1 Acidimicrobiia bacterium
TGCTTGAGCGGGAAGATGTTCCCGGCCACCTCCATCCAGGTGGGCGGATCCTCGATCGGGAAGAAGATGTCGGAGATGAACGCCACCGGGAGAAGGGTGCCGTTGGTTATGGCCGGCGCCGCATCGCCGTTCGGTGCCAGAGCGGCGACCAGCATCCCCAGGGCGGCGAAGCAGGCGACTCCCACGAAGAAGGTCACCACTGCGGCGGGGAGCGTTCGCGGGATCAGCTCGATGCCGTAAGCCACAACTCCCACCCCCATCATCAACGCCACGGCGATGAAGGCGACATAGACCGATGAGCCGACCCGGCCCGCGATGTACGCCCAGGGTGGGATAGGGGTCCCCCGAACCCGCTTGAGGATGCCGTTGTCGCGGGCGATCGCCGTCCCGATCCCGAGATTGGTGTACGTGGCGGATACCGCCGCGAACACGGCCAGACCCGGGGTGAAGTACTGGGCGGTTGTGATCCCGAGCTCGGGAATCTCCTCGTTGCCGAATATCGCCGTGAACAGGACCAGGAGGATGAGTGGGAAGGCGAGGGTGAAGAAGGCGGCGATGGGGGTGCGCCAGAAGATCTTGTTCTGGTAGCGGATCTGGTGCCACACCAACCGGGGGACCCCGGGCCGGGAAGTCGTCTCAATCGTCACCGGTCAGCTCCAGGTAGACGTCCTCGAGCGAGGGGGGGCGCACCTCGAGGTGCTCCAGCTCCCATCCCCGCTGCACGGCCCAATCGGTCAGCTGATGGAGCGCCCGGGTCGGGCTCGCCGTCTCCAACTCGACCAGGGAGCCGCTCAGACGCGCTCCACCGACCGGGAGGTCGGCGAGACCGGAGCCGGCCGGGAGGGTGAATCTGATCACCGCTCCACCGTCCCGCCCCCCCAAGGTGGCCGGAGTCCCCTCGGCGATGACCTTACCGTGGTCGATCACCGCGATCTGATCTGCCAGGTGCTGCGCCTCCTCCAGATAGTGGGTGGTGAGGAGGATGGTCTTGCCCAGCTCCTTCAGCCCTTCCAGCATGGTCCAGGCCGACCGGCGGGCACTGGGGTCGAACCCGGTCGTGGGCTCGTCGAGGAAGAGAAGGTCGGGGTCTCCGACCAGGCCGAGAGCCAGCTCGAGACGGCGCTGTTGCCCGCCCGACAGGGTCTTGATCCTGGCGTCGGCCTTCTCCTCCAGCCCGACCAGTGCGATCAGATCACCGGGATCGAGCCGTCTCGGATACATCCCGCCGTAGACGGCCAGAGCCTCGCGCACCGACAGCTCGCGCTCGACCGCGCCGTCTTGGAGGACGATCCCGATCCTCTCGCGGAATTCCCGCCCGCCGGTGGCCGGATCGTGACCGAGCACCGAGATGCGGCCCTCATCGGCGTGGCGATGGCCTTCCAGGATCTCCACGGTGGTCGTCTTCCCCGCCCCATTCGGCCCGAGCAGAGCAAAGACTTCGCCCGACTCGATCACCAGATCCACGCCGGCGACCGCCTCGACCCCGTTATAACGCTTGACCAGTCCCCGGACTGCGACGGCCGGCATCGGCTGGATGCTAGGGCCTACCCGTTTCGGCTTTCCAATGCCTTCTGCCAGGATTCGAATGATGGATCCTGGTGCTGGGGCTTCCGGCCCGGTGGTGGTGGGTGTCGACGGCTCGAAGGCGAGTCTGAACGCCCTCGCCCACGGCATCCGCGAGGCGGAATGGCGAGGAGTGGCCCTGCACGCCCTGAATGTGCTCGACGTGACCCCGGCCGTGCTCCATCTCGAAGACGATCAGACGATCACCACCACCGAGCTGGCCGAGAGCGATCGGCAGGAGATCTGGCGGAGGGCGCGGCCATTGCTGGAGAGGTCGAGCGCCCCCGTCGTCATCGTCGAGCGCGACGGCGATCCGGGCGACGTGCTGTGCACCTATGGACGGGAGATCGAGGCGTCGCTGATCGTGGTGGGGCCGCGCGGCCGGGGCAGGCTGGCCGAGGCGCTGCTCGGGTCCACCGCCGACAAGGTGATCGAGCACTCCGACCGCGATGTGCTCGTCGTCAGGTCGTAGCCCCGTTTCGCCTTGAGTTTCGGGGGGTACGAGTCGATTAGATAGCGTGTCGTGGCCTGCTCTCGTGTTGGCGGTGTTGTTTGCGGTTCTGCCTCCGGGTGGGTCCTTCGTCGACGACGATGGCAATGTCCATGAGGGTGGGATCGAGGCGATCTATGAGGCGGGGATAACCCAGGGCTGCAACCCTCCCGCCAACG
>DASZOM010000024.1:0-28945 GCA_035550735.1 Acidimicrobiia bacterium
CCCCCCCCCCCCCCCGCTTCTCTCATCAGGCCTCCGACCCTTCGGCTACCGTTGACCGTTCCGCATGCTCCAGGTCGAACATCTCACCAAGGTCTACGAGAGTGGGACGGTCGCCTTGGAGGACGTGAGCTTCGAAGTCCCCGACGGCCAGTTCCTTGCGGTGATCGGGCTGTCCGGATCGGGCAAGTCCACCTTGCTTCGCTGCGTCAACCGTCTCATCGAGCCGACCGAGGGGCGGATCCTCTGGAACGGGGAGGACGTCACCGCCGCCTCCCAGGAAGACCTGCGCCGGTACCGCCGTCGGGTCGGCATGGTGTTCCAGCACTTCAACCTGGTCCACCGGTCCAGGGTCCTCACCAACGTCCTCGCCGGACGTCTCGGCTACACCAACCCGGCGATGTCGCTGATCAACCGGTTCTCCAAGGCAGACGTGTCCACTGCGCTGGACCAGTTGGGACGGGTTGGCCTGAAGGACAAGGCGCGCTCCCGGGCCGATGAGCTGTCCGGCGGGCAGCAACAACGGGTTGGCATCGCCCGGGCCCTCATGCAGGAGCCGGAGATGATCCTCGCCGACGAGCCGGTGGCTTCCCTCGACCCGGTCCTCGCCCATTCGATCATGCGCTATCTGGAGTTGATCAACACCGAGGACCACGTGACCGTTCTCTGCTCCCTCCACTTCCTCGACCTCGTCCACAAGTACTCCGACCGGGCGATCGCCCTCAACGAGGGAAAGCTGGTGTTCGACGGCCAGCCGTCCGACATCGACGACGAGCGGTTCAAGCAGATCTACGGCCAGGAGGCCGAGCGGGTTGGCTGACACCAAGGACCGCACCGACGAGCTCGCCGAGATCCGGGACCGGCGGGAGGCCGCCGGAGGCCAGCCGCCGTCGAAGGCGGAGCTGGCCGAGAGACGGCGACGTCGACGTCGCCCCTTCGTCATCACCGTGGGCATCGTCGCGGCCGTGGTGATCTACGCCCTGGCCTTCCAACAGACCCAGGTCGACCTCACCGAGATCACATCCGAGACCAGGCAACAGTCACTGCAGCGGATCCTGCGCGCCCTGGCCCAACCCGATCTGGTCACGTATGACACCCGGGAGGAGTCGATCGAGGTCGACGTCTCCGTTCCTTGCGGACCGGCGCCCTCGGCCACCGACCCGAGGATCACCCTCACTCCCGCCTGTGGCGAACCCGGTGACACGATCACCATCACCGGAACCGGGTTCCAGCCGCGTGAGTTCGTCGAGTTGCGCTTCGTCCCCGACTCCGAGGTGGAGATCACCCTCCGTCTCGCCTCGACCAACGCCGACCCCGACGGCGCCTTCAGCGCCGACGTGGTGCTCCCCGAGCGGACTTCGGACCAGCCGCAGCAGATCCGGGTGGTCACCGAAGAGCCGATCGGCACCTGGGGCAACCGGGTCGAGGTGTTCACAGACGCCAACGAGAACGGGGCCGAGGACGATCCGATCATCCCGGAGAGCGGAACCCACACCTTCACCCTTGGTGGCGACCCGGACATTCCCGCTGTTGCCCTGGTCAACCCGGCGGGTGAGACCACCAACTTCGTCACCACCGGTGAGAGCTTCGAGGCCGTGGGCGGTGTCGCCCGGGGCCAGATCGCCACACCGATCGGGGAGGAGACGCCGAGCGCGCTCGGGCCCGTGATCGTCGCCATCACGACCGATGGGGGCGATGTCGAAGTGCAGATCGAGGGCCAGCCCGGGTTCGACATGTCCGGATGGCGTGCCGCCGTGTACGACGGCGCCACCTCCGAGATGGGCGCTGCCAACTACGTATCCGACACCATCGAGCTGTCCCCCCGGGTGTCGGAGACTGCCTGGCTGACCCTGGACAAGATCCTGGAGACGGTGTTCCTCGCCCTGGTGGCGACCACCGTCGGGCTGCTGCTGGCGGTGCCGCTCAGCTTCATCGCCGCCCGGAACATCATGCGCGACATCTCGATCACCCTGACCAACTTCGTCTTGATCCTGCTGGCGGTGCCCTTGGGTGCCGTGCTCGGAGTCCTCGGAGCACGGGCCATCGCCGGGCTGGTCACACCGATCGCCGGCAACGTCGTAGCCCTCGTCGTCGGGGTGTTGGTCGCGGTGGCGGTCTCCTGGCTGTTGGTCAGGTCGGCCCTGCCCACCGAGGACACCGAGGTGCCCACCAGGGGTGAGCGGTTCCGCAGGGTCGGCACCCTGATGCTCGCCGGTATTTCGGGGTTGATCGGCCTGCTCTTCCTCGCGGTCCTGTTCCAGGAGATCGGGGCGTTCCTCACGGCCAACCTGGGCTGGTTCGGGTTCCTGGGAGCCTTCTTCTCGGCCACTGGCGAGATCTTCGAGGTCGGGTTCAGCGTTGTCGCCGCCCTCGCCGTGGCGGGTGTGCTCACCCTGCTCGCCTCGAAGCTGGGCTACGCGATCCGCAAGCACTCCCCCCGCCCGGTGGTGCGTGGCCTGAACGTGGCGTTGGCCATCGTGGCCGGAGCGCTGTGGGCGGTGATCGTCGGACAGGTGATCGACTGGTTCTATCAGATCGGCGACACGACCACCATCGTGGTGATCCCGGCGATCGTCGGCGCCCTCGCCGGTCTCCTCGTCGCCATCCGGGGGATGAGGAAAGGCGAGATCGAGATCGGTCTCTCCATCTACTACGGAGCCCGCACCGTGTTCAACACGCTCCGTTCCATCGAGCCCCTGGTGATGGCGATCGTGTTCGTGGTCTGGGTCGGTGCGGGCCCGTTCGCCGGGTCGCTCGCCCTGGCCCTGCACACCGCCGCCGCCCTCGCCAAGCTCTACTCGGAGCAGGTCGAGTCGATCGCGGCGGGACCGATCGAGGCCGTGCGGGCAACGGGCGCCAACCGCCTGCAGACGATCATCTACTCCGTGGTGCCCCAGATCGTGCCGCCGTACATCTCCTTCACCATGTACCGCTGGGACATCAACGTTCGCATGTCGACGATCCTCGGCTTCGTCGGCGGCGGCGGCATTGGCTCGATCCTCCAGCAGAACATCAACCTGCTCCAGTACCGGGCCGCGGCGGTGCAGATGCTGGCCATCGCCATCGTCGTGGCCTCCATGGACTACGCCTCCTCCCGTCTGCGGGAGAGGTACGTCTGAGCCGTCGCTGACGGCCGCTTACCCTTGGATCGATGGACGAGATGATGCGCCGCGCCCGGGAGGAGCGAGAGCGACTGGAGCACCAGTTGCTCGCCCCAGCGGCGACGAAGTCGGACGAGAGCCGGGGGCGCGCCGAGGAGGAGGAGCACGACGAGTTTCGCACCGCCTTCGAGAGGGACCGCGACCGGGTCGTGCACTCCAAGGCGTTTCGCCGCCTCAAGCACAAGACCCAGGTCTTCCTCAACCCCGACGGAGATCATTTCGTCACCCGGATGACCCACACCATCCACGTCAACCAGGTGGGCAGGGCGATGGCACGGGCCCTGGGTCTCAACGAGGACCTCACCGAGGCGATCTGTCTCGGCCACGACGTGGGCCATTCGCCGTTCGGCCACACCGGGGAGGATGCCCTCACCCCTCTGATCGGTGAGGAGTGGCTGCATTCGGCTCACGGTGTCCGCACCGTCGAGCTGCTCGAGCCGCTGAACCTGAGCTACGAGGTGCTCGACGGCATCCGCTCCCACTCCTGGAAGGTCGACCCGCCTCCGGAGACACCGGAGGGCTGGCTCTGCAGGTACGCCGACCGCATCGCCTACCTGACCCACGACGTCTCCGACGCCCTCCGTGCCGGCGTCCTCGACTACCACGACCTCCCGGTACGGGCCCTGACCACGTTCGGGGCCACCGCCAGGGAGTGGATCGGCTCGATGATCACCGCGGTCATAGAGACCTCGCATCGTCTCGGCGTGGTGGCCATGGACGACGAGCATCTCGACGTGATGGGCGAGCTGCGCGACTTCATGTTCGAGCGTGTCTATCTCAGCCCCGAGTCCGAGGTCCAGAAGGAGAAGGCGGTGATGGTGATCCAGGATCTGGTGGGCTACTACCAGGGCCACCCCGACGAGGTCCCGGACACCTACACGGTCCCGGACGCCGACCCGCTGACCCGGGCCGTCGACTACGTGGCGGGCATGACCGACCGCTACGCACTTCGCAATCACGACCGGCTCTTTCGCCCCAGCCTCCTCGACTGAACCGTAATGAGACGGCCCAGGGCCCAATAGTGGGCCCTGGTTCATTAGGAAAGGGAATCCGGCGGCTTCTAACCTCGCCCCCACGTGCTGGCAGTCAACGATCTCCACAAGTCCTTCGGCGACGTGCATGCACTGCGCGGATGCAGCCTGTCGGTCGAACGCGGGGCCATCCTCGGGTTCCTCGGGCCCAACGGCGCCGGGAAGACCACTGCGATGCGGATCATCTTCCGTCTGCTCCGCCCCGACTCTGGAATGGTGACCTGGGACGGGGACGAGATCGAGCCCGACGATCTCCTCCGTTTCGGCTACATGCCCGAGCAACGGGGCCTCTACCCCAAGATGCGGGCTCGGGACCAGCTCGGCTACTTCGGCCGGCTGCACGGGATGAGCAAGTCCGAAGCCGCGGCCTCCGCGGTGTCGTGGCTGGAGCGCTTCGGGCTCGGCGACCGTCAGAACGACCCGGTGGAGGCGTTGTCCCATGGCAACCAGCAGCGCGTCCAACTCGCCGCCGCCCTGGTGCACGACCCCGAGTTGCTGGTCCTCGACGAGCCCTTCAGCGGTCTCGACCCGATCGCGGCGGGGACGATGTCCGACATCCTGCGCGAGCAGGCGGCCGCCGGGAAGGCGGTCGTGTTCAGCTCCCATCAACTCGACCTGGTCGAGGACCTGTGCGAGCAGGTCGCGATCATCAACTTCGGCGAGGTGGTCGTCGACGGGAGGGTGGACGAGCTCAAGGACGCCTCCCCGATCCGTCATCTCGAGCTGGAGATAGATGGCGACCCGCATGCCCTGATCGCCGATCTCGAGGGCGTCCAGGGAACACTCACCCAGAACGGGCGGCTCACCGTCATCATCGACGCCGCCACCGACATCCGCGGCTTCATCTCCAAGGCGCAGGATGCGGGCAAGCTCCGTCATTTCGCCTACACCAGCCCGTCCCTGTCCGACCTGTTCCGGGAAGCGGTGCGATGACCGGGCTGGCCGCACTCTGGCAGGTGGCGATGCGCGAGGTCCGGGAGCGTTTCCGGTCTCGGGCCTACCTCATCACCAGCGGCCTCACCGTGCTCATCGTGCTGGCGCTGATCGTCCTCCCCCAGATCCTCGGCTCCGACACCGAGGAGATGACAGTGGGCTCGGTAGGAGCCGGCAACGACGAGATAATCGCCACTGCCCTCGACCTGGGCAACGCCAACGACGAGCCCGGTGATCCACCCAGCCTCGCCGTCGATGTGACGGAGTACGACAGTCGGGACGAGGCGATAGCCGCACTCGAGGCCGGGGAAGTCGACGTCGTCATCGTCGACGCCGCTGAGCTGATCCTGGAGACCGCCAGCGGGTTCAGCGGCTCCTCGGTGGCCGACGGGCTGCAGCGGGCGGCGGGAGCGGTCCAGATACAGGCCGTGGTGGAGGAACAGGGCCAACAGGCAGCCGACATCATCGAGCTCCTCACCTCGGACCCGCTGGAGGTCACCACACTCGCCGAGGGCGACCCGGCCGAGAGCGAGGGCCGCACCATCATCGCCTACTTCGGGCTCCTCCTCCTCTACATGGCGGTCCTCCTCTACGGAACCTGGATCCTCACCGGGGTCACCGAGGAGAAGTCGAATCGGGTGGTCGAGGTGCTGCTCTCCAGTGTGCGACCGTGGCAGATCCTCGGGGGCAAGATCCTCGGGATCGGCACCCTGGCCATCCTCCAACTGCTGTTGACCATCGCAGTCGCCGTGGGAGCGCTCCGGGCCACCGCGGCCTTCGACCTGCCCCCCGTGGAGGCCGGGATCATCGCCAACCTGCTCGTCTGGTTCGTGATCGGGTTCCTCCTGTTCGCGGTGCTGTTCGGTGCGGCCGGGTCGTTGGCGAGCAGGACCGAGGACGCCAACACCATCGCCATGCCGATGTCGCTGACCGCCGTGGCCGGCTTTTTCGTGTCGATCTCGGCGCTCAACGACCCGGACGGGACCGTCGCCGTCGTGTCCAGCTTCATCCCCCTCACCGCGCCATTCGTCGTCCCCGTCCGCGCCGCCCTTGAAGCGCTGCCCGCCTGGCAGTACGCCTTCGCCGTCGTGATCTCGCTGGCGTCCCTGGTGCTGCTGACGGGGGTCGCCGGGCGCATCTACGCCGGTGGCGTGCTCCGGTTCGGGTCACGGGTCGGGTGGCGCGAGGCGTGGCGCTCGGCTGACGAATAGCCTGCCTCGATGGCCCATCAGCACCTCGAGATCACCCGCGAGGGTGCGGTCGCGACGCTCTGGCTCAACCGGCCGGACAAGCTCAACGCCCTATCCGCAGACATGTGGGCCGAGATCCCCGACGCCATGGCCGAGTTGGACGACGACGACGACGTCAGGGTCGTCGTGCTGGCCGGGAGGGGCCGGGCGTTCTGTGTTGGGATCGACGTGGAGCTGCTGGCCACACTGCAGCCGACGGGCCCATCGCCTGCCGCGGGGAACCTCGAGCTCTACCGCACCATCAAGCGGCTGCAGCAGACGGTGTCGTGTTTCGCCGAGACCGCCAAGCCGGTGATCGCCGCCATCCACGGCTACTGCCTCGGGGCCGGCGTCAATCTCATCTCGGCCTGTGACATTCGCCTCGCCACCGTCGACGCGGTGTTATCGATCAGGGAGACGAGGATGGGCCTCGTCGCCGACATCGGGGCGTTGCAGCGTCTCCCCGCCATCGTCGGAAACGGTGTCACCGCCGAGATGGCGCTCACCGGCGCCGACTACCCGGCCTCCTGGGCCCTGCAGAGAGGTCTGGTCAACTCGATCCACGACGACCAGGAGGCTCTCCTCGCCGCGGCCGGTGAGCTGGCGCATGTCATCGCGGCCAACTCGCCCCTGGTCACCCAGGGCATCAAGCGGATCCTCCAGGCCAACGACGGGAGAACCGTCGAGCAGGCCCTGGACTACGTCGCCCAGTGGAACTCGTCGTTCCTCGTGTCAAACGACCTGATGGAGGCGATGAGCGCTTTCATCGACAAACGCGACCCCAAGTACACCGGCACCTAGCCGGCCTTTGTCATTGCCGAACCTGGGCCCGGCGATCACGTCGGAGAAGGGTGCGGACCGCCGAGTTCTTCCAGATGTTCCCGAACTGGTCCCACTGGCGTCTCCGATCGACCAGGGCCACCTCCATCTCGACGGGCGCATCACCGCCGAAGTGGTTGGAGAGGGCGGTGAGGGTGTGATTCCAGATCTTGTCCTCGAGACGTGAGGTGTAGAGCCGGAACGACACCTCGTAGAGGGGGTCGTTGGCACGAACCAGGAGATGGATGCGTGCGATGGATCCCTCGTCCACCTCGTGGGCGCTGAAGGTGATGATGGCCGCCCAGGGGTGGCCCTCCGGGGTCATGTACGACCAGGACGTCTCGTCGGCATAGATCACACGCACGCCGGAGGTGACCTTGGTCGGTCCCTTTCCACCTGCGATCACCGCCACCTCGCCGGGAGCGATGCCCGCCGCCGGGGCGTAGAACTTGTTCGACGGGTACCAGAACTCGCCGAAGCGCTCCTTCCACGTGCTGATCACGGTCTCCGGGCTGACCCCGGGGATGGCGACCTGATAGGCCTTCTGCCAGAGTCGGCCAAAGCCCTGCAGGGGCCCGGTGGGGCGTCTGCCCTCCACATTCCCGATGTGGGTCGCGTCCAGGCCCTCCGAGACGTGGAAGGCCTCCACCGGCTTCGCCCAATTGTCTGCGTTCCTGGGTTCGGTCATCACAACTCCCTTCTGCTGCGTGAGTTGTACGAACCCGGCGTTCCTCAACCGTTACGGGCTCCGGTGACCGTCTCGTAACGAAGATCGACCACAATCGGGTCAGATGTCTCCATATGACGCTGCGGTGGTCGGCGCCGGCCCCAATGGCCTGGCCGCCGGCATCGAGCTGGCGCGCTCGGGGCGCAAGACACTCATCGTCGAGGCCGCAGCGGAGATCGGAGGCGGGACGAGGACCGAGGAGCTGACACTCCCCGGATTCAGACACGATGTCTGCTCGGCGATCCATCCCGCCGCCATCGCGTCCCCCTTCCTCACCGAGATCGGGCTCGAGATCGAGTGGGTGCAGTCACCTCTTCCCTTCGCCCATCCGCTCGACGACGGCCGGGCGGCCGCCCTCCATCGCTCCGTCGACGAGACCGCCGCCGCCATCGGTGAGGACGGCCCGCGCTACGTCGAGCTGATGGGCCCCCTCGTCGAGAACATCGAGGAGATGGTGGAGGTCGCACTCGGGCCGGTGACCGTCATCCCCGAGCACAAGGGGGCATTCGCCCGCATCGCGGTCATCGGGGGGCTGCCGGCAGCTCTCCTCGCCAAGCGATTCACGACCGAGGAGGGCAAGGCCCTCATCGCCGGCATCGCCGCCCACGCCATCGCCCCGTTCCACGCCCCCGCCACGGCGGCGGTGGGTGTCATGCTGGGCGCCATCGGGCACACCCACGGCTGGCCCATGGCCCGGGGGGGCACCCAGACGATCACCGAGGCCATGGCCCGCCGGTTCGTCGAACTGGGCGGGGAGATCGAGGTGGGCCACACGGTGGCCTCCGTCGACGATCTCCCGGCCCGCATGGTGTTCCTCGACGTGATGCCTCCCGCCGCGCTCGCCATGACCAAGGGCCGCATCTCCCCGTCGACCGGGCGACGTCTGGCCCGCTGGAAGCCGGGGCCCGGGATCTTCAAGGTCGACTGGGCGCTGGACGGGCCGATCCCCTGGTCAGACCAATTGAGCAGCCAGGCGGCCACCGTCCATCTCGGGGGCCGCTATGCCGAGGTGGCGGCCGCAGAGCGGGCGGTCTCCAGGGGAGAGCACCCGAGACAGCCGTTCGTCCTCCTCGCCCAACAGTCTCTGTTCGACGAGACGCGTGCCCCGCACGGGAAGCACACTGCATGGGGGTACTGCCATGTCCCCAACGGCTCCGCAGTCGACATGACCGAGGCCATCGAGGCGCAGATCGAGCGATTCGCCCCCGGCTTCCGCGACCTGGTGCTGCACCGATCTACGCGAGGCGCACTGGGATACCAGGACTACAACCCCAACTACGTCGGAGGGGACATCAGTGGGGGGCAATACGGGCTGCGCAAGGTCCTCCAGATCGGGAGCAAGGCGCCCTATCAGCTCGGTGGGGATGTCTACCTGTGCTCATCGGCGACCCCGCCCGGGGCCGGTGTCCACGGGATGTGCGGATACCACGCGGTCCGGGCCGCCCTCGGCTGACGGCTGGCAACGTTCCCGGTCAGCCGGCTATTGCCGAGGCCTCGTCGTCGTAGATGGAGATGGCCTCGTCGAGACGGGTCAGCGTGAATATCTGGCGATAGTGATCGCTGAGGCCGAATGCCCGCAGGGCGTGACCGGCCCGTTGCGCCCGGATCAGCGTGGTGACCAGCAGGCCGATCCCTCCACTGTTCATGTACTCGAGCCCCTCGAAGTTGAGGATCACAGCCTTGGCGCCGTCACCCGCCTTCTCGTGGGCCTCGGTGATCTGCTGGTCGGAGAACGCGGTGATCTCGCCCTCGACATCGATCACCCTCACCCCTTCGGCGACCTCCCTGATGTTCATGGTCAGATTCGCTGTGGCCACTTGCCTCTCCTTCAATTCGCCGTAGCGGCGTCCTCGTAGATGTGCATGAAGTCGGCGAGACGGGTGATCTCGAAGACTTCCTTGTAGTGATCGGTCAGGCCGTACGCCCCGACGTCACGACCCTCGGATCTGGCCATGGCCAGGACCCCCACGATCACGGCTATACCCGTCGAGTTGATGTAGTCAACCCGGGAGAAGTCGAAGACGATCTCCCCCGGGGTCTGTGACGCCTCGACGTACGCCTGGTCCATCCCGTCCTTTGCCGCCCTGTTGACCGTGCCGACCAACTCGACGACGGGACCTTTCCCGGTGACACGCACCGTGGACTGAAACTCCTCGCCAGACATCAGGCTTCTCCTTCCCGGTTCATCACCAGCTCGACGATGTGGGAGCCGTTCTCCCTCGAGTTGTTCACCTCGTCCACCATCTGCTCGATGAGGAAGAGGCCCCAGCCCCGCGGTGTCTGCTCCCCGGCGAGCTTGGCTTCGATGTCGGGGGTCACCGCTTCCGGGATCTCCCGATCGCCACCATGGTCGGAGACGCGGACCACGACCCGGCCGCCTCTGACGCTCACCTGGACGCCCACCTCCAGCTCGGCGCGGTTCTCGTTGCCGTGCTCGATCGCATTCATGACCGTCTCACCAACCGCGGTCTTGAGACGCTCGAGCCTGGTGGGTTCCAGACCCAGGGGAGCGACCACGGCGGAGACCTTCTCGATGGCGAGACGCTCGTTTCCCTCGACACTCGCCAGCTGGAATTCGGTCAGCACCTGCTCGTCGTCATCCGAGTGGAACACCTTGGCGGAGCCTTCCGCCGAGCTCGTCCTGCGCACGACGACCAGCGTGATGTCGTCCTCCTGTTCGGCGTCGGGACCGGTCCACTTCTCCAGATCACTGACCAGGGCCGTGACCATGTCGTCGTCCTTGACCTTGGCGGCGACCTTCCCCATCAGCCGGGAGAACCCGTACATCTCGCCCTCGGAGCTGTGCGCCTCCGTGATCCCGTCGCTGGTCAGGACCATCAGATCCCCCGGCTGGAGCCGGTAGGTCTTCTCCTCGTACTCCATGCCCGGCATGAGGCCCAGCGGCATCCCAGTGGCCCTCAACTCGACCACCCCATCGCCGGTGCGGACATAGGGGAGGTTGTGGCCGGCATTGGCGAACACCAGCTCGCCGGCGGCGGTGTCGATGATGGCGTAGAGACAGGTCACGAACATCGCCGGGGGGATCTCGGGGACGAGGCCGTCGTTGACGTCGGCGAGCACCGCAGTCGGGGAATCGTGACGGAGGGCGGCGGCGCGCAGCATCGACCGGCACGTCGCCATGACCAATGCGGCGGGCACGCCCTTGTCGGTGACATCACCCACCACCACACCGAGACGGTCGCCGCCCAGGTCGATGAAGTCGTAGAAGTCCCCACCCACCGCACGCGCCGGGCGATAGAAGGCGTCGACATGCCACCCGTTGATCGACGGGAGCTGCTTGGGCAAAAGGGTCTGTTGGATCAGGGCGGCGACCTGGAGCTCCTGTTGGATCCGCTCCCGCTCCTTGGCCTCGGCCTGCTGCTCACGAACCAGCTGGGCGACTTTCATCGCGGGGGCCACCTGCGAGGCGAGGTTGCCGAGGAGCCTGCGGTCGTCGGTCGAGTAGGGCTGATCGGACAGACGCTGCCCGAGATATAGCGCGCCGAGCAGCTCTCCCTGCCCGATCAAGGGGACGACGAGCTCGATTCCCTCCTCCCGTAGCCGATCGATCGTCGGCGACTCGGCTTCGATACCGGCCACCTCGACCGGACCGCCGGCGGCGAGAAGGAGCGTCTCCAGGACATCTCCGGCCGGGATCTCGATCGGCTCCAGCGATGTGGTCGCGGAATGAGACTGGGCGGAGCCGACATCGGTGGTGGCGTGGCCTCTCTTGGAGCGCCGTCTCAGCATGATGACTTCCGATAATCGTCGGGGAGCGTCCCCGAATCGTTACGAGCGCCGGCCTGCAGGCTCAATGGTATCCCCCTCCACTGGGCTGCTCGGCCGGGACCACCGGCGTCGCACGGGTCACGAGGTCGGTATCGAACGAGACCAGCCTCGCTCCGAGGAGGTCGGCCATCGCCGCACACCCTTCACGCATCACCCGATGGTGGGCCCAGGCAAAGACCGGTTTCGCCACGAAGGAGAGTGCGTTCATCCAGGTCTTGGTGGTGGCCACGTACCAGTTGAACCTGACATGGGTGACGTCGCCGCGCTCCTCCATCAGATAGGTGCCGGTGCCGACCAGGTCGCCCCGCACCACCGTGTGCAGGCGCTTGGGACGGTCGATCTCGAGTGCCCGCACCTCGAATCGCATCGTGTATGGCAGCGGGCCCCGGATCACATAGGACGCCTTCCTCCCCACCCCCGTCTCGTCTCCCTCGGCGAGCAGGGCCGACTCCACCACCGACGGCCACCAGCCCGCGAACTCCCCGGGCTCGGCCAGAACGTCGAAGACCGCGTCTGGTGATGCGGTCAGTGCCCAGTTGGTCTCGAACAGGTAGTGAGCCATGACTTTCCTTTCAGCCCCTGTTCTCCCACACCAGCGATACGACAGCGTTACGTGGACGGGTGGCCGAGCCAGAAGGTCGAAGAACGCGTGTCATGGCCGCACCCACACCCCGACCACGGCCGGCTGCATGGTCTCGGCGACCACCCCCGTCCACCCGTTCACGATGTCCGCCGCATCGTGCTCTCCACGGAGATTCGCCACGAAATCGTCCATGACCCGCTGTGCGTCGTATCGGGCACGGTTGAAGCGTCGCTCCACCCACCTCTGAACCCTCCTCCGCACCGGGTTGAACAGGCCGGCCACGGCAAGGGTGCTGGCGGCCACCAGCAACGGGGAGTCGCCGGCTCCCGGTAGCCAGTTGGGGAGCACGACCGCGATGAGGGCGAACAACGCACCGAGCGCGGCCACCACGATCGTGTAGGAAACGGTCCGCGAGATGATCCGATCGATCTCGTACAGCCGATAGCGCAGGATCGCCGCCACGATCGCCACAGGGACCGTCGCAAAGGCGCTGGCCGCCAGGGCGACCTCCCATAGCTCCGAGGTGTTGAACCCGGTCACGGCCAGCGCAGTCACCGCGAGGGCGGCACCCATGGCCAGCCATTTGATCTGCTGGCGTTGCAGACCGGCGGAGTTGCGCCAGCGGATCACCAGAGACGCGCTGGCCCCGACCATGCTCAGTGCCAGCAGTAGGTAGAACCCCTGGGCCACGAAGTCACCGAGTGGCTGGGTCTGCTCTCGCAGCGGGCTCTCCACCAATGCCTGGCTGGGATCTCCCCCCCAGCCACCGTTGACCAGTGCCGCACCGGCACCCACCGTCGCCGAAAGGGCGGCCAGCCAGAGGAGAGGTCGTCCAAACCTCGTGGGCCTCCCATCCGGGAACACCACCAGGATGGCGGGCACGGCGAGCATGCCGACGGTCAGCATCGCGTTCGCGCCGGCATCCACCCAGCCGGCGGCGATGAGCGCGCCGGAGTCGGCGAGACGGGAGGCGAGGACGATGCACCCGACCCCGATGCTGCTCAACATGCCCAGGCCGAGCATCAGCCAGCCCACGGTGTGCTGGAATCGCCTCAACACCACGAGGAGCCCGGCGACCCCGAAAGAGACGTACATCGGCAGCCACGGGGTGGCGAGCACCTGCAGGTGGTCGGGCCAGGCGAGCAGACCGGTCGCGACCCACGCGCCAACCTGAGTCAGCACCGCGGGCCATCTCCATGCACTCGCGGTCATGACCTCACCCACACCGCGACCGACGACGGCTGCATGGTCTCCTCGACCACGCCGACCCAACCGTCGATCAGGTCACCGCCATCCACCTGTTCCCTGAGTGAGCCGGCGAATCTGTCCATCACCCGCCCGGCGTCGTAGTGGGACCGGTTGAAGCGGCGGTCGATCCAGCCCATGGCCCACCGGCGGATCGGGTTGAAGAGGGCGGCGGCAGCGAGTGTCGATGCCGCGACGAGGGGGGCGGGCGGGTTCTCCACGCCCATGAGCTGGTTGGGCACGAACACCACGCCGATGACGAAGACCGTCCCCAGCACCGCCACCACGATGGCGTATGAAACCGTGCGGGAGACGATCCGGCCCAGGTCGTAGAGGCGATACCTGAACACCGCGATGCCGACGGCGACCGGGAACAGGGACATGCCAACGGCTAGAGCGCCCGCCCAGAGGTCCGATCCTTCGAGGATGGGGGCGAACGCCAGCGTCATCGCGAAGATGCTCGCCCCCACGAGCAGCCACTTGATCTGCTGACGCTCCTGGCGGTTGCCACGTCGGAACCGCGCGAACACCGAGAACGTGGCGGGCAGGGAGGCCCAGAGACCGAGCAGGAACGCGAGGTCTGTTATCGCGTAACTGGGTGAGGCATCCGCCAGGCTGTCATCCGTCAGCACGGCGATGTCCGACCCCCACAATGCGACTCCCCCGGCGACCGCCAGGGAAGCAATCAGGCCGAGCACGCCGACGAACCATCTCCGCCACCCCGAGACCTTCCCGTCCGGGAACAACACGAGAAGGGTTGGGAAGGACAGGAGGAAGAACGGCCCCAGCCAGTTCCCGAGCCACGCCGCCAGGTACTCACCCGGGAGTGGCCCTTCCTCCAACGAGAGCAAGGCATAGCGACGACCGATCACGTAGAGAAGCCACGCCGACCCTCCGGTCAGCATGACGAGGCCGATCCGGTTACCCGGCACCTTGGTCAGGATGAGTGCCCCCAGGACCATGGTGAGGGGGGCGGGCAACAGGAAGTAGTCGAGACCGCGGGAGTCGAGGAACGGGAGCAGGGTGGTCGCCCCCGCGAGCACGCCCACCCACGCCCAGATCAGGACACCGGTGACCCGGCTGGTCATCGGTGACTCCGAATGGCCAAGGGTGTTGTCACGACTTCACCCAGACGCCGACAGACGTGGGCTGCATGGTGTCCTCGATCACGCCGACCCAGCCTTCGATGACCTCGTCGGCGTCGACCCGGTCACGAAGCGAGCCGGCGAACTCGTCCATCACGATGGCGGTGTCGAAGCTGGACCGGTTGAAGTACTTGTCGACCCAGCGGTGCACCCGGCGACGCAGAGGGCTGAAGAGCCCGGCCACGGCGAGAGTGGATGCCGCCACTGCCAGCGAGCTCTCGAACTGGGAGCCGATCGTCGTCACCAATCCGATGTAGATCCCGGCGAGCACGGCGATGATCACCGCGTAAGAGACGGTACGGGACAGGATGCGGTCGATGTCGTAGAGGCGGTACCTGCGCACCGCGACCGCGATAGCCACCCACACGCCGGTCAGCGCCGCGGCGAAGACCGAGTCGTTGAACAGCCGGTTGATATCTGCGATGAGGATCATCAGAGTGATCAAGAGTCCCACGGCGGCGACGAAGACCCACTTGATCTGGTGACGCTCGCTGTCGTCCGAGCGCCGCCACCGGACGAACGCCGATGCCACGGCGGGTATCGCCATGACCATCACGAGCGGGAACAACCATTCGAATCCGGCAAAGCCCTCGATCCCCCACGGGTTCTCGACGCTGACACAGGCATCCGATGCCGCATCTTCGAAGGTACAGACGGACTCGGCGACCACGAAGGAAAGCTGGGCGATTGCAGCGATGACGATCGCGGCCCGACCCACCCAGGCCCAGCGGGCGCTGATCGGGCGCCCGGTGGGAAACCACAGGGGCATGAGGACGAACGCGGTCACGAACTGAGTCGCCCATGCCACGTCGGACAGATGGACGGAGAGCACGGTCAGGGCGCCGCCGCCGTGTTCCAGGGTCCACGGGATCAACTCGTTGCTCAGCCCGAGTGTCACCAACGACACCGACATGACTGCCATCAGCGGCCCCATTCGGTTGTCTGTCACCTTGAGAGTCAGATACACGCCGACCGCCGTGCCGGTCACGGCCGGGATGACGAAGATGTCATCGGACCTGAACCCCTCCGCTCCGATCCTCACCACCAAGATCACCACCACGGCGAGCGTGTAGAGAACCACCAACCCGGCGAACACCCGTCGTCCGGTGATCACAGTCTCGTCCAGACGCCGACGGTCGAGGGTTGCATGGTGTCGGCGACGACGGTGCGCCAGCCGGATATCACCGCGTCGGGGTCGATCTCGTCGCGGAGAGAATCGGTGAACCGGGAGATGACCCGCTCTGCGTCGAACCTGGTCCGATTGAAGCGATGGTCCACCAGTCTCTGGACACGTCTTCTCAGGGGATTGAAGACTGCCGCAACACCGAGGGTGGTGGTCGCCACGACCAGAGGCTCCTGGAACTGCGACCCGGCGAGGGCGGCGACGGCAGCGACGACTGCGGCCAGCAGGCCGGCCACCAATGCGTATGTCACCGTCCGCGAGATGATCCGATCGATCTCGTAGAGGCGGTAGCGCAGGATGGCGATGGTGGCGGCGACGGGAATCGAGAGGATGCCGACTGCGTTGAGCACCCCCACCCAGATCGGTGTCACCAGCCCCAGCCCCTCGTAGGCGGTCTCTGCCACGATCGAGGCGATGAAGAGCGAGGTGGCGAGGAGGAACCACTTCAGTTGGAGCCGCTCCGCCCTTCCCGAGATGCGGTAACGCCAGACCATGGCTGCCACCGAGATCACCAGACCGCCTAGCAGCGCGACGCCGAGGCCTGCGGAGTATTCGGGATGAGGTACGCCCGGGATGCCGATCGGGTTGTCGACCCAGACCAGACACTCTCCGGCGTCCCCCTCCTGACACAGGTTCTCGGTGAAGATCGCCGTCAGGGTGTTGACCGCGATCATGGCGATGAGGAGGCGCTCCACCCACAGCCACCGGCCGGTGGGGGCGCGCCCCGTGGGAAACCAGAACAGGAGCAGGGGGGCGAGCCCGATCCACAGCAGCCAGAGACCCCCGGCGATGGTCGAAGCCGTCCGGAACCCGAGCTCGCCGAGCGCCTCGAGCAGCCCGGAGGAGGCGATGCTCAGCGCGATGAGCGAAAACAGCCATCCGATGCGATTCCCGGGCACACGGGACAGGATCAGTGTGCCGAGCACGAGGAAATAGGTGAGTGCGACCCCGAACAGGACCACATCGGCCGTCTCGATGGTGGGTGCCCAGAAGAGGGTGGAGAGGAGGAGGATGATGACACTTCCACCCACGAGCAAGACCGCGCTCGGGGCACGCGAACGCGGTCTGGCGGTGGTCATGACCCCGATGATGCCCATCCTCCGTTACAAAAGCGCTACGAAGCGGGTCCAACGCCCGCGTCACGATTCGGCGCGTTCTCCATTGCCGTAACGGGGGGGTTATTTTTGTCGGTCGGAAGGGAGGCAATGCTCGAGATTCGACTGCTGGGGTCACCCGTGGTGACGGTCGATGGCAAGGAAATCGACTTCGACACCCGCAAGGCCATCGCGATCATCGCGTATCTGGCAGTGGAGGGCGGTGCCGATCGGGATTTCCTGGCCACGATGTTCTGGGCGGACTCGGCACCGGATCGGGCACGGGCCGCGCTGCGCAGGACCCTCTCCGCGGCCCGGGGCGGGATCGGGGCGGACGTCATGTTGGCGGACCGGACACGGGTCCGTCTCTCGGAAGGCTATGGCTGTGACGTAGACGAGCTCGACGAGGCGATAGCCGAGACCACCACCCACGGTCACGACCCCGGCGATGTCTGTCAGCTGTGCATTGACCCGCTCACACGGGGCGCGGAGCTCTATCGGGGTGACTTTCTCGGCTCGTTCTCCATCCGGGAGGCACCGGATTTCGACGACTGGACGAGGACGGTGACCGAGTCGCTTCGTCTCAAGGTCGGCGAGGTCTTCCGCAGGCTCGCCCATGCCCACGCGGCTGCCGGCGACTACCCGGCCGCGATTGCCGCCGCCAGCCGATGGGTCGCACTCGATGTGCTCCACGAGCCTGCCCACCGCCTCGTGATGCTCCTCAAAGCGTGGGCGGGCGATCGGGCCGGGGCGATGCAGGCATACCGCGACTGTGTGGCGATCCTCGACCGCGAGCTCGGCGTGGCGCCCCTGGAAGAAACCACCGAGCTGTTCGAGGCGATC
Organism: Acidimicrobiia bacterium; assembly: GCA_035550735.1. Lineage (GTDB taxonomy): Bacteria > Actinomycetota > Acidimicrobiia > Spongiisociales > ZC4RG35 > JANQRA01. The sequence goes on from DASZOM010000024.1 coordinate 17,780, forward strand.
CTCGACGAGGACCTGCCGCCGGCGCCGGGCACGCGCCGTTCGGTGAAGAGCCATCCCGTACCGGCAAGGCCGACCGCGCCGACGGTGATGCTCGATCGCATGGAGGCGATGGGCCGCATCGAGGACGCGCTGGAGTCGTCACGGCGCTCATCGCAGCTGGTCACGGTCAGTGGGGACTCCTGGATGGGAAAGACCCGTCTGCTCCAGCACCTCTCCGAGCGTGCCCGCTCGGCAGGCCATGGAGTCGTGAAGGGCGCCGGATTCCGGGCCGAGAGCGACCTGCCCTACGGGCTGGCGATCCAGCTCCTCGAGGGGCTGCTCGGAATGCTCGAGGACAGCCCGGATGGAGCACCGCAATGGGCCATGGAGGAGCTCGCCCGTCTTCTCCCGAGAATCTCTCCGGGCCGAGCCGCACCCGACGCCGGAGACCTGGGCGAGCTTCGGCTGCGGGACGCGTTTCTCACGCTGGTCGAGACGGTGGCATCCCAACGGCCCCTGCTGCTCGTCGTCGACGACGCCCAGTGGATCGACGCCGCGTCCGCACAAATCGTCGCCCATCTCGGACGGCGTGGTGGGGACTTCCCTCTCCTCGTGGTGATCTCGGCACGCAGTGTGGATTCGTTGCACCCTTCCCTTGGCGAGCTCGTGACGGACGAGGGCCATGTCGCCTTGCTCCCGCTCACGGTGGAGGACCTGGCGTCGGAGCATCCGGAGGTCGACATGGCCAATGTCATCCGGTCTACCGGTGGCATCCCCCTACTGGTGAACGAGGCGCTCGAGTCCGGTTCGGTTGGCGCCGACTCGTCCTCGGTCACCCGTTACATCGAGTCGAGGCGGATGCGGCTCTCCGACCTCGCCCGCCAGGTCATGACCGCGGCGGCGGTGCTGGACGGGATGTGCGATGCCGGGCTGCTCAAGGACACCAGCGGGCGGACAGAAGAGGAGGTCGTCGAGGCGGTGGAAGAGCTCGTCCGCTCTGGCCTGCTCCGAGAGTCGGAGGACGACCGGCTCGGTTTCACCCTCGACGTCCTGGAGCGGGTCACCTACGAATCCACCTCCCTGGTAAGGAGACGTCTGCTCCACAAACGCGCCGCTTCGGCGCTGGAGAGCCGCTCCCGCTCCCGAATGGACGCCCGCATGGCGACCGCCATCGCCGGTCATCTGCGTCAGGCGGGGGACGAAGGCGCCGCCGAGTGGTACCGGCTCGCCGGCGACCTGGGGCGGCGGGTCTACGCGAACCGGGAGGCCGCCACCGCATACGAGACCGCGCTCGCCCTCGGGCACGACGATGTGGGGGCCATACACCTGGCGCTGGGAGAGCTGGCGATGGCCATGGGCGACTACGACGCCGCCGGACGGGAGCTGCAGGCGGCGGCAGCACAGTCCCAGGGCGCGACGCTGGCGTTGATCGAGCATCGAATCGGGGATCTCAACCGGATCCTGGGTCGTTTCGATCTCGCCGAGGAGAGCTTCGCCCGGGTCGGGATGGAACATCCCAAGAAGGCAGACCTCTATGCGGACTGGGCCCTGTTGCGTCACCGGCTGGGCGACGACGAAGGGGCCAGAGACCTCGCCTACCGGGCTGTCGGGGTCGCAGAAGCGGAAGAGCAGAACGCTCGGGCGCTCAACGTCCTCGGCCTGGTGGCCACCGACCGGCGAGAGGCGATGGCCCACATCGACAGGGCGCTGGAGTTGTCAGAGAGCATGGCACCCGGTCGCATGGCCGCTCTCAACAACAAGGCGCACCTGCTCGCCTCGAGCGATACCGGGGCGGCGATAGAGCTGGTCCGCGAGGCGATCGACATCGCGGCCCGCGCCGGCTATCGCCATCAGCAGGCTGCGCTGCTGAACCATCTGGCGGATCTCAATCACAGGGCCGGCCACAAGACAGAGGCCGAGGCCGCGCTCACCGAGGCGGTCACCATCTTCGCCGACATCGACTCCGGGGACTGGCGGCCCGAGGTGTGGCTGCTCCGCCAATGGTGAGCCGGTCGTAACGGCCGCCGGCACTCCATCGGGACCGCCTCCACGCACGACCTGACGTCCTCCCCGGGATTACCGTCCCCCGCCCATGGGCCCGATTGCGACGGAGCAGACTTGAGCACACTGGCTGCCGTCTGGTCGGAGGACGCCCTGGCCCACGATCCCGATGGGGAAGTCTGGATCGGCCTTCCCATCGAGGGCGACGAGACACCGGCGCGGGCTCTCGCCATGCTCCGGGCGGTCGAGGCCGCCGGGATCGACGTGGTCGAGCCACAGCCCCATCCCGATTCGGCGATCACCGCGGTCCACGAGCCCGGGATGCTCGAGTACCTGGCCACTGCACACGACCGATGGGTCGAGGCGGGATATCCGGGAACGCACGGACAGAGTCATGTCGTCGCCTACGCCTTTCGCCACGCGGGCGCATTCGACCACGTGACACGGCGGGAGCCCCGCAGCCGTGCCGCCATGGCGGGGGTCTACTGCTTCGACACCTGCACCACGATCGGGCCGAGGACTTTCCAGGGTGTCCGCTATGCGGTGGATGCCGCCCTGACCGGAGCCGACCTCGTGCTCCAAGGCACCAACGCCTACGCGGCCGTCCGGCCACCCGGTCACCACGCCGGGACCGACTACTTCGGCGGCTCGTGCTACCTGAACAGCGCCGCCATCGCCGCCCAGTACCTGGCGGCCGGCACCGGGTCGAAGGTGGGGATCATCGACATCGACGCCCACCACGGCAACGGCACCCAGGAGGTCTTCTACGAGCGGGCGGACGTGGTCTATACCTCCGTCCACATCGACCCGGGATCGGGCTGGTTCCCCCACTGGAGCGGTTTCGCCGACGAGAGAGGCGCCGGCGCAGGGGCCGGCTTCAATCTCAATCTGACCCTGGCTCCCGGTGACGGGGACGACGAGTACACCTCGGCGGTGGAGCGGGCGGCCGAGGCCGTGCTCGCCGCCCGCTGTGACACGCTGGTGGTCTCGCTGGGCGTGGACTCCTCGGCGGAGGACGAGAACTCGCCGTTGGAGGTGAGCAGCGATGGCTACGCCCACGCCGGGGGGACCCTCGCCGGCCTCGCCCTGCCCACCGTCCTCGTACAGGAAGGCGGGTACGACCTCACCGCCCTGGAACGGAACGTGGCGACCATCCTCACCGCCTTCTCCGCCTGAATCTCCCTCCGCGACCAGCCACACCGCTCAAGATCGGGCCGCGAAATGCCGAAAACACACGGCAATGACTGCCTCGACACCGGCTTTGCAGACCTGGGCCAAGCAACCGATGGGATTCGCTGTTCGCGTTGCCATCGCCGTCACCGGGATGATCACCGCCACCCTCGTCCTGATGATGTCTGCGCTCATCCCTGAAGCCTCCTGGCTGATGGTGGCCTTGGGCATCGGCCTCGCCGCCGCGTCGGTCAGGGCCGCCCGTATCCCCAGCGCGTCCCGACTCGCCATCGCCGCCGCGATCCTCCTCGCCGTCCCCCTCTCCATCCAGATCTTCTGATCTTCCGGGCGGACCGATAACGGGCCACGTCCGATCAACGCGCCACCGGCTAACGGTGGCCGCGCCGCGAACCCTCCGGGCTCGATATGGGGGAAATCCCCGATTCACACACGGGCGCTGACGCGGCACCATGACTCCAGGGGGACATCGGAGTGGAGACTCCGGCCCTCGAAGCGACAATGGGGACCTCACCCGGGGGCCGCGAGCGGCCCCCGGGCCCGCGTCAGGACGGAGTCACGGATGGCTCGACTAGCTTTTTCCGCGATGGCCGCGGGCAGTTTCACCAAGCGGGGCAGCCCCGAGCTCGAGGGCACGCTGCGTCGCATGGTCGTCGTCTTCCGGTTCCTGGGCTGGATCTGGATGAGCCTGCTGGTCGTGGTGACCCTCTTCACATCCCCTCCGCCGCGGCTCTGGGTCGTCTATGCCTCGGTGACTCTGGCGACTGCGTGGACCTTTCTCACCTGGTATGTGGCCCGGCGCCTGCCGGAGAGGTTCGAGGGCGCCGCATGGTTCATCCTGGACACCGTGGCCATGCTCGCCATCGGAGCCGCCTCGATCGCCGCCGGTGCCGACGAGCTGTTCCATGGAGGGATGCCACTGTCGTACGTGTTCGTCGGAGCGCTCTGGCGCGGGCTCCGCGGCTCCCTCGTCGCCGCGGTGCTCCTCGCCGTCGAGCAGTTCGCCGTGCATGTGATCGCCGAGCTCAACCCGGTCCGGGCGGCGGGGAGCATCATCTTCTTCATCGTCGCCGCCATCGTGGGGTGGACGTTCGACCGGCTCCGCGACTACGACCTGGCCCGGAAGAAGGCGGAGGAGGAACTGGCCGCCGAGCGGGAGGCCGTAGCCGCCCACGAGGCACGGGTCACGTTGGTGAACAAGCTCCACGACTCGGTGTTGCAGACCTTCCATGCCATCAAGATGGGTGCCGACGACCCGGCCCAATCGCGCTATCTGGCCCGTCGGCAGGAGCGGGAGCTGAGACGCAACATCGAGGAATGGCGCTCCGAGTTCCCTCACAGCTTTCGGGCTGCCCTGCTCGCAGTCAGGGATGAGGTCGAGGACATCCACCGCGTTGAGATCGAAGCCGTGATACGGGACGATGCCGAGCTCACCCCGCAACTGGAGGCCGGCATCGAGGCCGCCCGGGAGGCGCTGATCAACGCCGTCAAGCATTCCGAAGCCGGCCGCATCTCGCTCTTCTCGGAGCTGATCGACGGGCGCGCCAGCATCCACGTCCGTGACAACGGCCGGGGGCTGGACGCCCATTCGCGCACCAGGGTGTCTAGCCGCCTCAATCAGAGGGTGGAGGCAGTCGGAGGTCTCGTCGAGGTCGAGTCGGGTGCTCCCGACGGGACCGAGGTCAAGATCACGGTGGCCTCGTCGTGACACGCAGGATCTTCCTGGTCGACGATCACGATGTCGTGCGTGCCGGGATGAGGGCGGTTCTCGACGCCGACTACGAGATCGTTGGCGAGGCGGGCGACGCCTCCGCCGCGGTGGACGGGATCCTCGCCACCGGGCCCGAGCTGGTGGTGTTGGATGTCAACCTGCCGGGAGGCGGCGGGTCGTCGGTGATCGAGCATGTGCGTCCCCATCGCCCCGAGATCAAATTCATGGCGCTCACGGTGTCGACCTCACGTGACGACGTGGTCCGGATGATGGAGGCGGGGGTGGACGGCTACATCACGAAGACCACGTCGAGCAACGAGCTGCCCAAGCTGGTCGAGGCCACTGCCGAGGGCAGTCGCCCGGTCTCCCCCGAGGTCGCCGGCTATCTGCTCGACATCGACGAGGACATCGCCGCCGGGTCCGCCATCGAGAGGCTGACCCCCAGAGAGCGCGAGGTGGTCAACCTGATCGCCCGTGGCTACTCCTATCGGGAGACGGCGAACCGGCTGAGCATCTCGGTGAAGACGCTGGAGAGCCACATGGGTCACATATTCGAGAAGCTCTCGGTGGCCAGCCGTCACGAGCTGGCTGCCCTGGCCTACAAGGAGGGTTATATCGACCGCTCCGGCTCGTGAGCCCGGGTCAGAACTGGACTGCAGCCGCTGACCAGTGAAACCCGGCGCCGAAGGCGGTGAGCACCACGAGGTCGCCCGGGGCGATCCGGTCGGCACGCACCGCCTCCCACAATGCGAAGGGGACGGTCGCCGACCCGGTGTTCCCGTACTCGTGGACGTTCACGTAGACCGCCGATTCGGGAAGCCCGAGCCGTTTGCGAACCGCCTCGATGATGCGCAGGTTTGCCTGGTGGGGAATCACCAGCTTCACCTCGGCGACGGTCCGGCCCACCCGGTCGAGCACTTCGAGAGCCGCCTCACTCATCCGCTTCACCGCCTCGGTGAAGACGCGCCGACCGTCCATGATGAGACGGTTGTAGGCGCCACTGGCCAGGGAGTCGGCGTTGAACGGATTGCGGGTGCCGCCCGCACCCAGGGTGAGGATCTCTGCGGCACTGCCATCTGTGCCCGCCACCACGTCGAGCACTCGGGCGCGACCGCCTTCCGGGCCCATCACCACCGCACCGGCGGCATCGCCGAAGAGCACGGCGGTCGCCCGGTCCTCCAGCGAGATCATCTTCGAGATGACCTCGACCCCGATGACCAGGACGTTCTTGGGACGGGTGAGGATGCGAGATCGGGCGACGTCGACAGCCTGGATGAACCCGGCACAGCCACTGCCGCCCAGGTCGTAGGTCGGGACGTTGCGACATCCGAGACGATCCTGCACCAAGGCCGCGGTGTCCGGTGTCATCATCTCCGGGGTGTCCGTGGCGACGATGATCTCGTCGATCTCGTCAGGCGTCATGTCCGCATCCTTGAGGGCGACCGCGGCGGCATCGGATGCGAGGGTCAGGGTGGTCTCGTCGTCGGCGGCGAAGCGACGCCGTTTGATGCCGGTGCGCTGGGTTATCCACTCGTCGCTGGTATCCACCAGACGCGCCCATTCGTCATTGGTGACGACCCGCTCCGGTGCGTAACCACCGAACCCCAGGATGTGTGACACGGCGGGCAGGTTACGGCTCGTGGGATCCGAATGCCGTTCAGAGCCTCATCCAGCAGGTACCTGGCGGATCTCGATTCGGGACCCCGGATCGAAGGCGATCCGGGCGAGGCCGGTCACGTCGTCGGGCGTCAGCTCCTCGATGAGCCTGTAGCGGTCGGTCAGCTCCACCACCGGCTGATCGGGGTAGAGGTAGGCGGTCACCAGGGCCTGGGCAAGGGTGGAATTGTCCAAGAGCTCGATCTCGTTCCGAAGCTGGCTGAGCCCCGTCTCGAATTGCTCCGGGGTTGGGCCCTGATCCCGAAGGAGCGCGAGGTCGGCGATGATCTCCTCGGAGATGACCTCCAGGCCCGCCGGGTCGCCGGTCGAGATGATGTACGACTCGGCAAAGGGATCGGGGTCGCGTTGCAGGTCGATGAGGACGGATATCGAGTATGTGGCCGACAGCTCCTCGCGGACGCGCTCCCGAAGCCGTGCTGTGACGATGAGCTCGACCAGTCGGGCGGCGAGCCGATCGCGGGCCGTTGGCTCGTGGGGATTGGTGAAGAAGAGGCCGATCTGGCCCTGCTGCCCGGTGCCGGCCTCGACCACCCGCACCTGGACCTCCCGGGGTGGGAGCGGCTGGTTGTCGACGAACGAGCCGGGCTCGGGCGACCCGGGCAGGGTCCCGATGTAACGGGCGGCGAGACCCGCCATCTCGCCGCTGTCGAAGTCACCGACGAAGGCAAAGGCGAAATGCCCGGCATTGCCGAACCTCTCCCTGTAGACATGCTCGGCAACACTCCGGTCGAACTCGGCGAGCTGGCCGGCGTCGGGAAGCACGAAGTATCGGGGGTCGTCGCCGTAGTACGCCTCGCTCAACGCCTCCTCGAACATCAAAGCGGGGAGCTCGGCTCCCGCTTCGACCACGCTACGGGTCTCGTCGATCACTGCATCGAAGGCCGAGGGGTCGAAACGGGGCTCGGTCATCGTCAGATGGATCAGCTGGAACAGCGTCTCGACGTCGGATGACGACGAGTTGGCCTCCAGGCCCTGGCGGGTCTCGGTGATCCATGGGTCGACTCCCACGATCCGGCCCGACAGGGCCCGGCGCAGGGTGGGGATGTCGAAGTCGCCCACGCCACTCCGGTTCACGATCTGCGTGGCGAGGAACGCCTCGGGCAAATCGGCCAAGTCCACCTGGGAAGTGCCGCCAAAGCCCTCGATCCGAGCATGGACGGCGCGGGTGGCGATGTCGCTCTCCCAGAGATAGACCGTCGCCCCGTTGGCGAAAGTGAGGGTCGTGTACCCGAAGTCGGGATCCACAGTGGAGGCGGTCACCGGCACCGGGTCCGGGACCGTCATCAGGTCGGTCGGAGCCTCGTCCGCTCCGCTCCTCGGCTCGATCTCCATGGTCAGCACGGAATCGAAGGCCGCGAGGACGGCTGCCTCGTCGGGGATGCTCAGCCCGGGCTCGTCGGGCCCGAGCATCATGATCAGTGGTGAGGACTCGAGGACGGGCTCCAGCGCCATTTCCAGGTCCTCGACGGTGAGCCGGTCGAGGATCGCCGACTCGACTTCGTACATCTGGTCCGGGCCCATCATGTGGTCCCCGGCGAGGTGGTGAGCGGCGATCTGCACTGCGAATTGCAGGTCCTGGGCGCTCTCCTGTTGCTCGAAGAACTGCTGTGAGTAGCTGGCGTATCCGGTGACCGCCCGCTCGAACTCGGCGGCGCCGATGCCGTGGCGTCGCAGCCGCTCCACCTCGACCAGGATGTCGTTCAAGCCCTCCTCGGCCTGCTCCGGCCGGATCTCGGTGTCGATCCCCCGCACCTCCACCCCTCGTGTCCAATCGAGATTCAACGCCACCGCGCCGAGGAGAGGGCCGGTCCCGCTCAGGGCGTCGTTGTTGAGACGGTCGGCGAGGATCTCGAGACCGAGTTGGGTGGCGAGCGAGGTCTGATAGTCGCCCACGGTTGTCATCTGGCCTGCCGGCCGGGCCCAGAGCACCGACACACCCGCCAGGGTGGCCTCGGCGTCGAGATGAGTGCGGGCCCGCGGTCGCTCTGGTGTCGGATAGGGGGAGATCTCTGATCGACGTGGCTCGGCGCGGGAGGGGACGTCGCCGAAGGCATCGACGATCAGGGACTCCATCTCGGCGACATCGAAATCCCCTACGGCGACGACGGTCATCCGCCCAGGGTGATACCAGTCGTCGTAGAACCTCTCCAGCTCGGCGGGCTCGGTGGCAGATATCGACGAGTCGGTACCGATCGGGTCGTGACCCTCGTAGTCGGAGCCTTCGAGGAGAAGAAACTGCAGCTGCTCATCGACCCGGGCGTCGAAGCCTTGGGCTCGAAGCCGCCACTCGTCGAGGATCACCCCCCTCTCCTCGCGCACGTCCGTCTCGGTCAGGGTCGCCTCGGTCGCCCACTCCCGGAGGACGTCGATCCCCAGTGGGACCAGCTCGGGATCGGCGGTGCTCAGGCTCAGCTCATAGACCGTCTCGTCGAATGTCGTATAGGCATTGATGTCGGGCCCGAACCGAGGCCCGAACGACTCCAGGACCGAGATCAGCGCGTTGCGGGGGAAACGCCGGGTCCCGTTGAACATCATGTGCTCGAGGAAGTGGGCCATGCCCGCCTGGTCGGGGTCCTCCTGCACCGAGCCGGCGTCGACCAGCAGCCGGAGCTCGGCCCGCCCCCCGGGAGAGTCGTTGTACCTGATGTAGTAGGAGAGCCCGTTGTCGAGCCGGCCCCGGGTGACCTCCGGGTCGAGTGGGAGGGCAAGGGAGAGCCGGGGATCCTCGGTGCTGGTGGAGCTCGACGGGACAGGAGCGGTGGTGACGACACCGGTGGTGGAGAGGCTGCTCGAGGACGTGCACGCCCCGAGCACAGCCAACACCCCCAGCGCCGCCAGCAATCTCGCTACGCCGCTGTTACGCCTCATCGTGTCGGCACGATAAGCCGGGCTGGTTCCCTTACCTCAGGTAGTGGGACCCATATGAGCCGGCTCTCTCGACGTGCTGCGCGCCGCGTTGAAGTCACCGGACAGCCTGGAGGTCTTCCTTGCCTACCTGGAGTCGGTCGCCGGCTTCGACGAGCGGCTCGATCGTCACGGCGAGGAGACCGTGTTCGCCGCGTATGCAGCCAGCCGTCTCGAGGAACGCAGGAGCGGGCTCTGCGGAACCTCAGTCCCAGACGGTGACGATCACGGCGACGATCGACCAGGCGATCACCGCGTTCAGCCCGTTGATGAGGAAGTAGTTGCTTCCCTTCCCCTCGTAGACCTGGTTGACCAGGGCGTTGACCATCCCGAACCCGATCCCGAGGGCCACCCCGAGAGCGATGCCGTCTCCGACGCTGGCGGCGCCGATGCCCCTGGCGATCAGGGCAATCACCACCGTGGTGACGAGGTAGCCGATCAGGGTCGGGATGAAGAGAACGGCGAGTGGTGGGCCGTCGCCGGCGTTTGGGTCGACACCGGCGGCCTTGGCCCATGCCTTGCTCAGCGGTGGGACCGAGTACCAGACGGCCGAGAAGGCGAACCAAGCCAAGGTGGCCACCACCACGGCCAGCCAATTGAGCTCACCGAAGAAGTCGAAGATCAAGGAAGCCTCCTGTTCGAGATCGTCGGAGCCTAGAGACCCGTCGTCTTGCGATGTCGTCTAGGCAGGCGTCATCCCGGGCACCTCGCCGAGGACGAGATCCCATCCGGCGTCGTAGTTCTCCCTCATCTCCGGGCCGATCACCCCTCGCGCTTCCCACCCGTCGTGGACCAGCGTCACCCTGGTCTGGTCGCCCTCGGCCACGAACCGGATCAGGAGATGCGTGGCGTGCTGAGGGGGAAGCCCCGGGTACCAGGTCGTTTCCAAGAGGGATCCGGGCTCCCAGGCGAGGATCACCCCCCACTCGTGCTCCACCCCGGCGTTGCTCACCTCGTAGATGCGACCGCCCGTCCCGCCGTCCACGACCACCTTCGCCACATCGTCGCCAGCCACGGAGTGAGTGCCCGCCGGCCACCACTCGTCGATCCGCTCGGTGAACAGACGGAAAGTGTCCTCGGGTGTCCCGGGCACGAGGAGTTCCTTGTGCACCGGCTGGATCTGAGTCTTCATCTCGTTCATGTGCCTTTCCTCTGCTCGTCTCTCGCAAACCGGGCGAAACTGCCCAGGGCCGTCTCCCACATCTCGTCGATCCACTCCCGGAGTCTTCCCATGCCCTCCGGATCGGCCGAGTAGACGTGCCGGGTGCCGCTCGTCTGCACGGTGGCCAGTTCGGCGTCGACCAGGACCTTGAGATGCTGGGATACCGCCGGCCGGCTCACCGGGACCAGCCCGGCCAACTCTCCGACCGATCGGGGCCGTTCCACCAGCAACCGGTAGATCTGGCGACGCGTGTCAACGGAGAGTGCTTCCAATTGGGCGTCGACCATGAGGACATCGTAAGTGACTACTTACGGTAAGTCAAGACTTACCACCCCCCCCATCAGGGAGTCGCGGCGCGCCCGGGGCGACTCGAACACCCAACCTCCTGATCCGTAGTCAGACGCTCTATCCAATTGAGCTACGGGCGCAAGGACTTCGATTTTCGCAGAGGAATCGGAGAAGCCCAACCGATGATCCCATGATAGGCGCGGGTGGGCGTTCCCTCCACGGGCGAACTTCAAATCTCCGCTGTCAGTGGCGCGTA
>DASZOM010000025.1:0-12293 GCA_035550735.1 Acidimicrobiia bacterium
GGGAAGGGTGGTTCATGATGACCGGAATCGGTTCCCTCGGTCCGGGGTGTTGGGAGGTCACCGCCAGCTACGAGGGCGCCACCGTCAGCTACGTCTACGAGCTCGATTAGCGGGAACCGGCCTCGAAGCGCCGTTGCCTAACCGGTGCGGAAAGACCACTCGAAGCTGCCGGTGTCGGGCAGGCCGGTGGCCGTGTTCCAGACGATGCTCACCGTGTGCTCGCCGGGCACCCATTCGTTGATGGTCGGGTGACTCGGGGAGGGCGACCACCGATAGACCCCGGTGCTCTCGACGAAGACGGCGTCGGTCACCGGCCAGCCGTCGATGACGATGTCGACGACGTAGCCGTGCTCGAGGTCGATCTCCACGATGGCCTGGGAAGGCGCCAGATGGCCCGGTGCCGGGGACACCTCTTCGACAGGGCCCGGCAGCTCGACGGTCTCGCCTTCGGGTGAGATGGCGATGCCGATCACGATCGCGGCGACCGCCACGAGGGCGAGACCGAGGTAGATCAATCGGTAGGGCATCAGTTGTCGTGCAGTACCTGGTTGAGACCGCCCCAGGAGCCACTGCGGGCCAGCGCCTCCACCCGCCCGCTCACCGAGTTGCGGCGGAACAGCATGCCGTCGGCACCGGAGAGCTGGCGCCCCTTGACCTCCTCGCCGTCGGGAAGGGTGACGATGGTGCCGGCAGTCAGGTAGAGCCCGGCTTCGACGATGCAGTCGTCGCCCAGGGAGATGCCGAGCCCCGAGTTGGCCCCGAGCAGGCAGTTGCGCCCGATGCTGATCACCTCGGCGCCGCCACCGGACAAGGTGCCCATGATCGAGGCGCCGCCACCCACGTCCGAGCCGTCGCCGACTACCACGCCCGACGAGATCCGGCCCTCGACCATCGACTTGCCAAGGGTGCCCGCGTTGAAGTTGACGAATCCCTCGTGCATGACCGTCGTCCCCTCACCGAGATAGGCGCCGAGACGAACCCGGTCACCATCGGCGATACGGACGCCCTGGGGCACGACGTAGTCGATCATCCGGGGGAACTTGTCCACCGACCTGACCGCCGGCGGCCGGCCTGCCTCGATCAGACGCAACTTGGCGTCGCCGAAGCCGTCGACGTCACAGGGCCCTTCGCTGGTCCACACGACGTTGTTGAGCACACCGAAGATTCCCTCGACGCTGACATCGTGGGGCTTGACCAGACGGTGGGAGAGGAGATGGAGCCGGAGGTAGGCGTCGGCCGCGTCGGTGGGGGCGGCCGAGAGGTCGGCGATGATCGTCTCCACCGGCCGCGTCTCGACGCCACGAGCGGGGTCGACCCCGGCGAGGGAGGACAGGTCGATCCCCTCGTCGCTGGGGTCGGGGTACCAGACGTCGAGCACCTTGTCACCTGCGAAAGTGGCCAGGCCCACGGCCTTGACGGAGTCGTTGATCACTGCACCGGCAGGCTAGTGACGCCTACTACCTTGCCCACACCGTGACTACCACGCTCGCCGACACCCTCGCCTGGCTGGTCGACATCCCCTCCGAGACCGGGAACGAGGCAGGCATCCGCGATGCGTTGGCCGACCGTCTCTCCGCACACCCCACCCATGTGGTCAACCGCTCCCTGGTGGTCGGCGAGCCGGCTCCCGGCAAGGTGGTCCTCGCCGGGCACACGGACACCGTGCCGTTGCAGGGCCATGTCGGGGCCCGGGTGGAGGATGGCAGGCTGCACGGGCTCGGGGCCACCGACATGAAAGGCGGGCTGGCGGTCATGGTCCATCTCGTCGAGGATCTGGGCACCGAGGACCTGGTCGGCGTCTTCTACGCCGGAGAAGAGGGCCCACTGTCGGGGAACGACCTCGGGCCCGTCCTGGACGCCCTTCCGGCGCTGCTCGACGCCGAGGCGGCGATCGTCATGGAGCCGACCAACCGCGAGGTGCATGCGGGGTGTCAGGGCTCGATCAACGCCCGTGTCGCATTCATCGGCGAGCCCGGCCATTCCGCCCGCCCCTGGCGCTCGGTCAATGCCGTCACCCGGGCCGGGCCTTTCCTCACCACTATGGACGGGCTCCAGCCCGAGCTCCATCCCATCGAGGGCCTCGAGTTCAAGGAGGTGATCTCGGTCACCAAGGCGGCGGGGGGAGTGGCCAACAACATCATCCCGGGACGGTTCGAGCTCAACGTCAACTATCGGTTCTCCCCCGACCGAACGATGGAGGCGGCGATCGACCGGCTCCGTGAGGTGTGCTCCGCAGCCGACGAGTTCGAGGTGGTCGATGCCGCCCCGGCGGCATATCCCGAGATCTCTCATCCTCTCTTCTCCACCCTCATCGAGAAGGCGGCGGCACCCGTCGCCCACAAGCAGGGATGGACCGACGTGGCCCAGTTCGCCGAGCGTGGGGTCCCGGCGATCAACTTCGGGCCCGGCGAGACCGCTCTGGCCCACAAGCCGGGGGAGTCGATCGACCTCTCCGATCTCGACTGGGCCTACCAGGTGTTGATCGAGACCCTCGGGGCAGGCCCGGCCGGCTGAGGGCTCTTCCCTTACACTCCCCGCCGATGGCGACCCGGCTCGGAGCCAACTTCGACAAGCTCTCGCTGGCAGCCGGTATCTCCAACATCGGCGACGGGGTGACCGGCGCCGCTTTCCCCTTGCTGGTGGCGACCCTCACCAGGGATCCTCTCCTGGTGTCCGGCGCCACCCTGGCCGGCCGGCTTCCCTGGTTCCTCCTCGCACTCGTCTCCGGTGCTCTGGTGGACCGTCTCGACCGGCGTCGGGTGATGGTTCTCACCGACGCGATGCGGGCGGTGGGCGTCGGGCTGCTCGCATGGGGGGTAGCCACGGAAGAGGTCGGGCTGGTGGCGGCATACGCGGTGGCCTTCGCCCTGGGGGTGGCCGAGACCTTTTTCGACACCTCTGCCGAGGCGTTCACACCGAAGCTGGTGGGCTCTGAGCAGCTCTCCGCCGCCAACGGGCGGCTCCAAGGGCTGGAATGGGTGGGCGGGTCGTTCGTGGGCCCTCCGATCGGAGCAGCACTGTTCGCGCTGGCGGGAGCGCTCCCGTTCTTCCTCGACTCGGTGTCGTTCGCCCTGGCCGCAGTGCTCGTCACCGCCATTCCGGGGACCTTCCGCAGCGAGCGGAGCGAGCCGACCACGATCCGCTCCGATATCGCCGAGGGGATTCGCTGGCTGTGGAGTCAGAGGGTGCTGCGCACGCTCGCCCTGATGGCGGGGGTCACCAACTTCTTCACCTTCGGGATCATCAGCATCTTCGTCCTCTACGCACAGGACGTGTTGCAGCTGCCAGATGCGCTCTTCGGGGTCCTCCTCGCCTCATTGGGTGTCGGTGGCCTGCTCGGTGCCATGGTGGCGCCCCGTCTCGTGGCCCGAATCGGGCCCGGGAGCACGCTGCGGACGGCGGTGGGGATCCAGGTATTCGCCACCACCCTCTTCGCCCTCATCTCCAACCCGTGGATCGCCGGGGGCCTCATGGCGCTGTTCGGCTTCCTGATCACCGCATGGAACACGGTCTCGATCTCGCTCCGCCAGGGTCTGACACCCGACAGGATGCGGGGGCGGGTGGCAGGGGCCAGCCGGCTGCTCGCATTCGGTACTCAGCCTCTCGGCGCCCTGGTCGGAGGCGTGATCGCCAGCCTCCTCGGGTTGCGAGGCCCGTTTGCCGTGGCGGCAGTGGCCTTCGCCGCGATGCTCGCCACTACCTGGAGGATCACCGCCAACCGGTCGATCGAGGAGGCTCGGGCGAGCTAGGCCGTCTCCTGAGTCCGTCGGCCGGGTTCCTACACTCGACCCCGCCATGCCCATCGACATCGACATTGCCCATGTTGCGCGTCTCGCCCGGCTCGACCTCGACGACCAGGAGCTGGAGACCTACCGGGCGCAGCTGGCGGCGATCCTCGATCACGCCGCCCGGGTGCAGTCACTCGAGGGCGAGGCTCATGTCGAGTCGGCTCATCCGCTCGGCCTGGTCAATGCATTCCGTGACGACGTGGTGACCCGGTCACTCGATCGTGAGGAGGTGCTCGCCCAGGCTCCGGAGGCCAGGGATGGGTTCTTCGTCGCCCCGCCCGCCCTGGAAGCGGAGAAGTGATCGTCACGACATGACGCTCAGCGACCTCACCCTGACCGAAGCCGGAGCCCTGCTCCGCTCCGGCCAGACCAGCGCCGTCGAGCTGCTCGACGCTGTCCTCGACCGGGCGCACCGGACGGAGGCTCAGCTCCACGCCTATCTCACCATCGATCGTGAAGGGGCGGCGGCGGCAGCCGCGGCCGCCGATGCCGATCTGAGCGCGGGCCGCGACCGAGGCCCGCTGCACGGGATACCGATCGCCCTCAAGGACAACATGTGCACCAGGGGCGTGGAGACCACCGCTGCCTCCCAGATCCTGGCGGGCTACCGGCCCCCCTATGACGCGACCGTGGTGAGCCGGCTTCGTGAGGGCGGGGCGGTGATCGTGGGGAAGACCAATCTCGACGAGTTCGCCATGGGGTCGTCCACGGAGAACTCGGCCTACGGCTCCTCGTACAACCCGTGGGACATCAGTCGTGTCCCCGGTGGCTCGTCCGGGGGCTCCGCAGCCGCGGTGGCAGCCGGCTCGGCCCTGGTGGCCCTGGGCTCCGACACCGGGGGGTCGATCCGCCAGCCGGCGGCGCTGAGCGGCATCGTCGGGCTCAAGCCCACTTACGGGACGGTGAGTCGTTACGGCCTCATCGCCTTCGCCTCGTCGCTCGACCAGATCGGGCCTCTGGCGCGCAGTGTCACCGACGCCGCCCACACACTCGGGGTGATCTGGGGCCACGACCCGCTCGATGCCACGTCATACGTCGGGAGCTACCCGGATCTCATCTCCGACCTGGACAAGGGCGTCGCCGGGTTGAGGGTCGGTGTGGTCTCGGAGCTGGCCGGCGAGGGCTACGAGCCGGCTGTGGAAGCGTCGGTCTCGGCGATGGTCGAGCGTCTCGCCGATGCGGGAGCAAACGTGGTCGAGGTCTCTCTCCCCAGCTTCGACATCGCCCTCTCGGCGTACTACCTGATCGCCCCGGCCGAGGCTTCGGCCAACCTGGCCCGCTTCGACGGCATCCGCTACGGCCACCGTGCACCGGGATCGTCGACGGAGGCCTTGATGGCGCGGACCCGGGCCGAGGGGTTCGGGCCCGAGGTCACCAGGCGGATCCTGCTCGGCACGTACGCCCTGTCCGCCGGGTACTACGACGCCTTCTACGGGCAGGCACAGAAGGTCCGGGCGGCGATCCGTGCCGATTTCGCCACGGCCTACGAGCAGGTGGACGTGTTGGTCTCACCGACCAGCCCTACCGTGGCCTTCCCGGCCGGTGAGCGGGTCGATGACCCGCTGGCCATGTACCTGTCGGACATCTGCACCATTCCCTGCAACCTGTCCGGTGACCCGGCCATCTCGGTGCCCATCGCACTCGACGACCAGGGGCTTCCCATCGGGTTCCAGGTGATGGCACCCGCCCTCGGCGAGCCCACCATGTTCCGTGTCGCCGCCGAGGTCGAGCGGCTCGCCGGGTTCACGGCCAGAGCCGAGCCCGCCGAGGTGGCGCAATGAGCTGGGAGGCGGTGATCGGCATCGAGGTCCATGTCGAGCTGGCAACCGAGTCCAAGATGTTCTGCGGCTGCGCCGTCACCTTCGGGTCCGAGCCAAACACCAGCACGTGCCCGGTCTGTCTCGGTCTCCCCGGGGCGCTCCCGGTCACCAACCGGAAGGCCATCGAGTGGATCATCGCGATCGGGCTCGCCCTCAACTGCGAGGTCTCCGAGCGGTCGGTTTTCCATCGCAAGAACTACTTCTATGCCGACCTGCCCAAGAACTACCAGATCTCCCAATTCGACGTGCCGGTGTGTCACGACGGGTTCCTCGACGTCGTGGTCGGGGACGAGACGAGGAGGGTGGGCATCGAGCGCGCCCACATGGAGGAGGACACCGGGAAGTCCACCCACGTCGGGCAGGGAGGACGGATCCACGCCGCCGAGTCGACCCTGCTCGACTTCAACCGGTCCGGGGTTCCCCTGGTCGAGATCGTGTCCCGCCCGGACATCCGCAGCGCTGCCGAGGCCCGCGCCTACGCCCAGGAGCTTCGGGGGGTGGTTTCCGAGCTGGGTGTGTCCGACGCCAGGCTCGAGGAGGGGTCGATCCGCTTCGACGCCAACGTCTCTGTGCGGCCCGAGGGAGCGACCGAGCTCGGGGTCAAAGTCGAGATCAAGAACATGAACTCGTTCCGCTCCCTGGAAAGGGCGGTCGACTACGAGATCGAACGTCAGGTCGCCGTGCTCGAGGACGGTGGCGCCCTGATCCAGGAGACCCGGCATTGGGACGAGGACGCCGGGATGACCCATTCCATGCGGGGCAAGGAGGGATCCTCCGACTATCGCTATTTCACCGAGCCGGATCTTCCCCCCATGGTCCTCGACCGCTCCTGGGTGGGGGAGATCGGATCGGGTCTCCCCGAGCTCCCGGCGCAGCGTCGACAGCGGTACGTCTCAGCCGGGCTCGACCACGGGCTGGCGGGGGTCCTCTCCGACTCTCCCTCGTCGTTGCGGGCGATCTTCGACGAGGCGGTCGAGGCAGGAGCGCCTCCCCGGGCGGCCGCCAACTGGCTGACCGGGGAGGTGACCGGGTGGCTGCGTCGTGAGGGCGTCGACGCAGACGCCATCCGGCTGAACGGGTCGCAACTGGCCGAGCTGGTGGCCCTGGTCGAGGAGGGGACCGTCTCGGCGACCGCCGCCAAGGACGTCCTCGGGGGTGTCATGGCCGGGGAGGGAGATCCCCGACAGGTGGCGGAGAGCCGTGACCTGGTCCAGATATCGGATTCCTCCGCCCTGGGCTCGCTGGTGGACGACGTGATCACGGCCAACCCGGACGCCGTGGCCCGCTTCCGGGCAGGTGAGGACAAGGTGACCGGCTTCCTGGTCGGCCAGGTCATGCGAGCCACCCAAGGCAAGGCAGACCCCAAACTCGTCAACCAACTCCTTGCCGAGAAGCTGTCCCCCTGAGCGGACCCCGGGTTCCTCACGCCGGATATGGCGCCAAAAGGCTCAGCTTCGCCGATTCAAGACTGATCAGCCTCCCCGGGCCTGCCCACCTCTCTGACGAAGTTGGAGAAGATCCCGGCGGGCGAGGACAGGATGAACAGCACCAGGGCCTGGAGGAGCCCCAGGCTCTTCCAGGCCAGGTTGCCGATGGCGAGCAGGCCGATGGCAGAGTTGAGGGCGATGAAAGTGATCCACGAGCTCGGTGGCATCCAGACCTCGGGATCGCGATTCCGGACTCGCCAGAGGTCGGACGCCGCCATCGCCAGGACCAGAGTGGAGCCGAAGCGGAGTGTGAGGCGGTCGTCGCCCGTCAGGGTGTGGAACGGGACGAGGCCGAGGCAGATGAAGCTGATCGTCAGGGCGTGGCGGACGATCGTGCGCAGCCGCCAGAGGTTGATCGGGTCCCAGCCGCTGGGGTCGTCGCGCAGCCAGGCGATGACCGCTCCGAAACCGGCGAGGCTGATCGCCAGACCCGCCACGGTGGTGAAGAACGGTTGCCCTTCCACGGGCCGACATCGTATGGGGAGATTCACCCGAAACGCGGGATCGCGACCTCCAACCTGAGCTTCCTGGCGCCGTATACGGCGCCAGGAACCCGGGGTTCGCAGGTTTCACACGCTCCGAGTACTTGAATGAGGGGCATGCAGCGCCAGACCAAGATCATCGCCACGTTGGGCCCGGCGGTGGCCTCGCAGGAGGCGATACGGTCGCTGGTGGACGCCGGGATGGACGTCGCCCGTCTCAACTTCTCCCACGGCGGCCACGAGCTGCATCGTCAGAGCCTCGAATGGGTGAGGGCGGCCGCCAAGGAGAGCGGGCGGACCATCGCCGTCATGCAGGACATCCAGGGGCCGAAGCTGCGGATAGGCGAGTTCCCCGGTGGCAACATCGACCTGCACACCGAGGACGAAGTGGACCTCCTCCCCGACGCGGGGACGGGTGACTCCGAGCACATCCCGATCGGGTACTCCTCGCTCCTCTCCGACGTCAGCCCGGGCGATCGGGTGATCCTGGCCGACGGGCTGGTCACCTGTGAGGTGGTGGGTCGGACCGACTCCGCGCTGCGGGCCCGTGTCGTCGTCGGAGGGACGCTCTCCGATCACAAGGGGGTGGCCTTCCCCGACTCCAGCCTCACCGTGGCCAACATCACCCCCAAGGACGAGGCGGACATCGCTTTCGGCCGGGAGCTGGGCGTCGACTTCGTCGCCTCTTCGTTCGTCCGTAACGGTGCCGACGTGGAGGCGGTGGCCGCGCTGGCAGGGGACACCCCGATCATCGCCAAGATCGAGTTGGCACAGGCACTGGACAACCTCGACGAGATCCTCAAGGTCTCCTTCGGGGTGATGGTTGCCCGGGGCGACCTCGGTGTGCAGCTGCCCCTCGACCGTCTCCCCCTGATCCAGGCCGACATCCTCCGCCGGGCAAACGCCGCCGGGTGTGTCTCGGTCACGGCCACGGAGATGCTGGAGTCGATGACTCATCACCACCGGCCAACCAGGGCGGAGGTGACCGACGTCGCCACCGCGGTGATGGAAGGCACCGATGCGGTGATGCTGTCCGGGGAGACCGCGGTCGGAGACTACCCGTCCCAGGCGGTGCGGGCCATGTCCCGGATCTGTCAGACGATCGAGGAAGGCACATTGCCCGGCGAGACCCCGGTCCCGTTCTTCGTCGGGGAGAATGACGTCGCCTCGGCCGTCGCCCAGGCGGCGACGCAGATCGCCAAGAACGTCGGAGCCCGCACCATCGTCGCCTTCACCGAGACCGGGAGCACCGCCCGGCTCATCTCCAAGTACCGACCGGGCCAGCGGGTGGTCGCGTTCACGCCCAACGTGACCACGCGGAGGCGGATGGCGATGCTGTGGGGGATCCAGCCCCACGCCTTCGATCGGCGGGGATCCACCGATGCAGAGCTGGCGGCGGCCGCCCAGATCCTCGAGGAGGAAGGCATCGTCGCCCATGGGGAGACGGTGGTGATGGTGGCCGGGGTGCCCCCCAACTTCCAGGCATCGACCAACCTGGTCAAGGTCCACCACATCGGCGAGGAGCCGGGAGCCCTCGGGGGCTAACTAGTCTCGCCCCCGCATGGGCCAGAACGTGGAGATCAACGACACCGTCGTCCTCGGCGACGTGCTTCTCATCGACACGGATCGCAGCTTCACCGGCCAGGACGGCCACGTTCTCACCCCGGGCTCGGAGGGCGACGCCGTGCCCGGCTGGCTGGCCCGCCGTCTATTCGACCTCGATCTCGGTATCGACCACGTCTTCGTCCTGCAGAACACGGTGACGGTTCGCCGACGGGGTGGCTGGGACGACGAGGCGGCCCGTGCCGTGACCGAGGTCACCAGCCACTTCCTCCGCCACTACCCGGACCCCGGGGTGTCGGCGGGGGAAGAAGAGGAGTAGCCGGCCTCAGGGTGGGGTGGTAGAGGACGAAGCGGTTGTCGTGGTCGCCGGAGCCACCGTGGTCGTGGTGGGACACGCCGGCGCCCCCGGGCCCGGCACCATGCAGGGATGGACCTCGATGATCTCCACCTGCGGCCGGTAGCGGACCACCCACTCCTGTTCTTCCACCAGCTCGGTCCCGCCCTTGAGGATCCTGCGGGTCACGGTGACGCTCCAACCCTCGCGCGGGCTCTGCACGTGGACCTGTTCGTCGACGTCGAGCTCGGGGTTGGGCCGGATCTCGGGATCTCCCGGCTCCACGATGCTGTAGCGGTCCGAGGTCTCACCCTTGACGTGGAGCGCATTGGGGCCGCCCTCGCTGGCCACCCGGATCTGGCTCTCCCCGCCGCTCTGCTCGCCGACCAGCGTGCGGCCGTCGTTGAACCCGAAGAACCGGACCGTTATCGAGGTGTCCGTGTAACGGGTGTCGACGAGGATGGCGTGCTCCCGGTTGTTGCGGAACTTGAGGTCGATCGAGCGCCAGAAGAGGGTCGCCTCCACCCCCTCCGGATACCGTGAGAAGTAGTAGGAGTGCGGCTGGTGCTCCACGTCCTCATAGCCGCCCCAGAAAACCGCGTTGTACATGGTGGTGGTGAACTGGCTGGTTCCCCCGCCCAGGGTGTCGACGATCTCCCCGGCCACGATCGACCCGGCGGGCAGATACCCCTTCTCGGCGGTCCGCTCGCCGACATGGTCGTTGAGGCTGAAGGTCTCCCCGGGGAGGACGAGCACGCCATCGACGGCCTCGGCGATCAGATGGATGTTGGTGACCCGGTTCTCGCAGCAATCGTGATAGGTGGTGAACTGCGAGACCAGGTGCTTGACGTTGAGGCTCTCCAGATACTCGGTGGTGAACTCGGGCTCGGCGCCCTCCACGATGGGTAGCTCGGCGGTGCGGTTCTCGGTCTGGCTCGCCTGATACAGCCTCGCCGCGGTCTCGACCTCGTCGATGCGGGTGCCATTGCTGCCCGGCTGGACCGTGACCGTGTTGTCGTCGTGGATGACGAACTCGGCGTTGACCGGCTCCGCCTCGAATTGGGCCCGTATCGGGTTGATGAACCCGTCGACCACAGTGGGGTCGAAGGAGTTGACGATCGCGGCGGGGCTGTTGGTGATCGTCTCGGAAGCGAACGCCGCCTCGAGTTGTTCCTGGGACAGGACCGTCTCCTGGTCTTCGTAGGTCAGGGTGATCGGCCCGGCCAGCATCTTCTGGGCCTCGAGGAAGGCGGCGTCGACGTCGGCATCGGTCAGCTCGGGAACCACGGTCACGGTCGGGATCTCGACCTCTGTCGCCTCGGTGGCCAGGAGTGTCTCGAGGACGATGTCCATTGCCGGCTCGCGTTCCACACCCACGCCGGTCTCGGGGTAGACCGGCACGAGCTCGCCGTCGTTGAGCTCGATCCCGCCGGCGAGGATCGGCTTGGCGATGACCTGGGTGTCCCACTCGTCGAAGATCTCCTGCATGGCCATCTCGCTGAGCGAGCCCTTCAGCTCGACCTTCGCAGTGGTGAAGATGTGGGTCAGCCAGTGGAGGAACTGGTTGGCGAAGTTCCCCTGCCGTCCCACCATCATCGCCTCGTCGACCACGGCTGCCTCGTCGATGGCCAGGCCGGTGTAGCCGGGCTGGAGCTCCACCGACTTGTCGTCCACGATGAAGTGGGCGATGCGGGTGAGCCGGGAGACCTCGATGGCGCTGATGATGCTGAGCGCCTGGTCCGGCGTCCGACCTCCGATGTCGGCCTCGGCGACCGACACCCGTCCCATGACCTCGCCGGCCGACGTCCAGCGGGTCAGCCCGTAGGCTGTGAAGAGGACGGCGAGCAGCGCGCCAACGACCACGACCGCGGCGACCAGGGGATGGATCCGGGAGAAGAGTTGCTTGTTCATGTGGAGGGCCGCCCCAACAGGCCCAAGCCGTGCCGGAGAATCGTAACGGGCAGCGGGCGTATAGCTGGAATCGTCGTGTCGGGGTGCGCTTGTACTCTGCGCGCCCATGGGCGTGTCGATTCCTCCCGTCGTCCCCGGCGATGAGATACGGATCAGCGCCTCGACGTTCGTTGCCTGGAAGAAGTGCCCGGAGAGTGCCCACATCCGGCTCCAGGGGATCTTCGGGCCCGACTCCCGGGCCTCCTTCCTGGGCAATCTGGCGCACCGGATCTTCGCCCGGCACCTGAGCGCCGGGCCGATCGCATCCGAGGAGTTCGTCCAGGCCTGCAAGGAGGAGATCGGAGGCTCCGGTCTCAACAACAAGATCGGCGGTCTCGAGCTCAAGCCGTCGACCCTGGCCGGTGTGATCGAGGAGGTCCGCGCCCTCTACGAGCGCTTCGTGAGGCTCCCCGGGGAGGGCTTCGAGGGGTCCGAGGTGGCCCTGGATCACCTGACCGACGACGGGGTGTCGCTCGTGGGCACCATCGACGCCGTGTATCGGGAGGACCTCGGTGGGCACCGCCTGGTCGACTGGAAGACGGGTGAGATCACCGATGCCGAGGACCAGCTGCTCTTCTATGCGCTGCTCTGGGTGCTGGACCGGGACGAGTTGCCGGCCTACGTCGAGGCGGTTTCGGTCAAGACCGGAGAGCGATTTCGGGCGGTGCCGTCCACCGCCGACGTGGAGGAGGTGGCCGGCGAGATCGGGAAGATGGCAGACGAGATTCGCACGGCGTGGCAGACGGGTGGTGAGCTGTCCCGCCACGGCGGCCCGTGGTGTCGATACTGCCCCATCCTCGACGATTGTCCCGAGGGCAGATCCGCACACGCCCTCTTGAAATAGCCCCCCACCCGCGAACCCTGGGTTG
>DASZOM010000026.1:0-240430 GCA_035550735.1 Acidimicrobiia bacterium
CCCCCCCCCCCCCCCACAACCCTGGGTTGAGGGAAAGGCTCAGGGCCCGAGGCTCAGCTCTGCTCGATCGCCTCACGAAATGCCCGGAACAGCGAGTGGTGGTCGCCGTCGAGACGCTCCGGGTGCCATTGCACTCCCACCGCCCACCAGCTGCCGGCGCACCGGGCCGCCTCGATGAGCCCATCGTCGGCGCGGCCCTCCACGATCAGGTCGGGAGCGAGATCGGCCACACCTTGATGATGGAGGCTGTTCACCTTGGCCTCCGACGCACCGTAGAGATCGGCGAGCAGAGAGCCCTCCTCGAATCTGACCACGTGGCGACGGGCGGTCATCTCGTCGTAGTCGTCGCTGATCAGGTCATGGACGCCACCCTCGGAGGTGACCTCCTGTTGCAGGGTGCCCCCGAGTGCGACGTTCAGCAGTTGCAGGCCACGGCAGATGGCGAGGAGTGGCTTTCCTTGCGCCCGGGCGGCTTCGACCACTGCGATCTCGAACCTGTCGACAGCCGGGTCGTTCCGAACCGTCTCGGTGACCTCTGCGCCGTACATCGAAGGATCCACGTCGTCGCCCCCGGAGAGGATCACGCCGTCGACCCCGGCCACGAGGCGATCCGCCTCGGACGGGTCGAGTCGGGCAGGGAAGATCAACGGTGTCAGGCCGGCAGCGCCCAGTGAGTCGATGTAGCGGGTGGAGAGGGTCTGCAGATCGTCGGGCCCGTAGAGCGTGTCGACGGTGCGGCGCCACGAAGTGACTCCAACCAACGGTCTCACTCGCTCACCTCCGTTCGTCATGCCTGGCACCGGGTCCGCGCGGCGCCCTCTTGCCCCGGAACTCCCAATCCCCGCCGAGTGCGGTGGAGACGACCTCCTCCGACTCGCTGGGCTGGGCCCCGAATTCGGGCGGGACCGTCACGGTCCCCTCCACGATTCTATTGGTCAATGCGCCCAGACCCTCGACCTCGACGGTGACCTCGTCGCCGGGCTCCACGGGGCGGGAGCCGGCGGGGGTGCCGCTCAGGATCACGTCGCCGGGGAAGAGGGTGATGGTTCGGGCCAGATCGGCGACCAGATAGTGCATGTCCCACTCCATCTCGGCGGTGTTTCCCTCCTGGCGCATCTCGCCGTTCACCAGGGTGCGGATCGCCTTGTCACGGAAGTCCCAATCGGTCACCAGCCCAGGCCCGAGGGGGCAGAGAGTGTCCGAGCCCTTGACCCGCAACATGGAGCCGGCATCGGTGTCCCTGAAGTCGTGCAGCCCGAAATCGTTGGCGATGGTGTATCCGGCGATGTGACCGGCGGCAGAGTCGATGTCGATGCCGAAAGCCCGTTCCCCGATGACGATGGCGATCTCCCCCTCGTAGTTGAGATAGCGGCAGCCACGGGGGCGGACCACGTCGCCGAGATGGGAGTTGAGCGAGCTGGTCGGCTTCTGGAAGTAGGTGGGCGCCGAAGGGAGGCGGGTCATGAACTCGTCCACCCGACTCCGGTAGGTGAGATGGGTGGCGATGATCTTCGTGGGCTCGACCGGCGGGAGATGGGTGGCGGTGGCGGCCGGCACCCGCTCCCCGTCCTCCCCGACCAGCTCGTCACCATCCACGGTCATGGTGAAGGGACGGCCCTCGCGGAGGATGCGGCGGTACTCGGGCATGGGGCGGTGACGCTAACGGCTAGGGGATGGGCGCGGTCCAGATCTCGAACCCGGGCTCGGCGCCGGAGACGTTGCTCCAGGAGTTGACGATCGCGGTCACCGTGTCGTCGGAAATGGAGGTCTTGAACACCCGGATCCCCTCCCCGAAGTCGTCCTCGACGTCCTGGATGACCCAATTCACCGCATCGCTGCTGAAGACGAAGGCCTGGAAGGACTCTCCGCCCATCGTCTCCGGCCAGAATGACTGCTCGGCTCGGGAGAGCTCGTCGATGGTGAATGTCGCGAGTCTCTCGCCGCTTTCGGGGTCCTCGAAGTGAACCTGCTCGGTGGCCATGTCGACCACCAGGCCGTCCTGAGGCCGACCGTACGTTTGCCAGGTGTAGACGTCCCTGCCGACGACGAGCTCCAACATGCCGTTCTGGGGATTGACGTTGAGTGTGGCGCCGTCCCGGGTGAGCCTGGACGCCATGGGGTGAGGCTCCGTCCCTGAGCTCCTCCAACCCTCGGCGACGAATGCGATCCCACCCTCACCCGCGGACAACGCCCATGGGCTCCAGCCGAGCTGATAGGGGAAGAGCTCGTCGAGCTCGGCCTCTTCCCACGCCAGGCCATCCTCCGAGAGCCTGACATCGAACAATCCACCTTGTTGCATGCCCACGTAGCCGCCTCGCCAGCGGACGAATGAGTCCGGGTAGCCGGCCACCGTCCCTATCTCTTCCCAGGTCAGGCCACCATCGTCCGAAGCCCAGCTCATGCTGCCCGTCACGCCATAGCCGAAGGCGAGGAGCCTGCGCCCCTCGAACACGAGCGAGTCGACCCAACTCGCCCCGTCGATGGTGCGCCGTTGCCAGTCGCGGCCTTCGTGTCTGACCCATACGGTGGCCTCGACCGGTCCGCCCCCGGCGTTGACCGCATCGAGCTCCTCATCGGTCAGAGCCAGATCATCCTGGGTCAGCTCGGTGAGGTGGATGCCGAGCGGCCCGTAGACGACCAAGCGCAGCTCCCCGTCGGGGTACTCCTGGCCCCATCCGAAACGGGATAGGTCGATCTCGAACCCGGCGGTCTCCAGTCGGTCCTGGAGGAGCGAGGTCGGGTCGCTCTGCAGGTTGGCGGTCACGGCCGTTACCCCAGCGTTGGCGGCCACTGCGGTGGGAAACGTCGACAGATAGGGCGATGACGCATCTGTGGGGATGACCTCGGGCTCCCAGCCGGTGCCGTCGTCGGATCTCCAGATGACCGGATCGGGTTCCCCCATCTCGACGGCGATGAGTCCCTGTGGGGTGGATGCCACCAGGTGGACCGGGTGCTCGGTCTCCAGCACCCTTCCCAGGGACTCCCAGTTCCTCCCGTCCACAGAACGCCAGGCGAGCGTCGCCGCCGGACCGTCGTCCCAAACGTCGGTGAATGCCCCGAACACGTAGATCGCATCGTCGTGCGTCACCAGGTGCTGGCCGAAGACTCCGTCGATGCCAGCCGCCAGCTCCCACTGCAGCGGCGTCCCGACCGCGATCTGGTCGACGCTGAAGTCGTCCAGATCGAGGGGAGTCTCCAGCGCCTCGAGAGTGGAGGTGGTGCTGATCGGCGTGGGCTCGAGTGCGGTCTCAGGAGCCGGTTCGGGGGCAGTCAGGGCTCCGACGGCCAGCGATCCCGCCACCATGGCCAGTGCGGCGCCGATCCCCATCGCGGCGCGACCCGGTGAGCGTCGGCGCGGCTCCGATCGGGTGCCGTCGGGCATGACCACGATTCAGGAAACGATACGGTTGAACGACACGTTCCGGGCCGGTTAGGTTCGGTGCCTCAAGACATGGCCATCGCGACGCTGGACCGAGGGACTGCCGACCCCCGGGCGGACATCACCTCCCACGACACCTACCTCGACGACTTCCCCCACGCGGTGTTCAGGCGTCTGCGGGAGGAGGACCCGGTGGCATGGACCACGGAGCCGGACGGCACCGGGTTCTGGTCGGTCACGAAACATCGCGATGTGATCGAGGTGAGCCGCGACCACAACCGGTTCACCGCCTCACGTGGCATCCGCATCGAGTCGATGAGCCCCGACGAGCTGGAGGCCCGTCGCTCCATGATGGAGCACGATCCTCCCGAGCACACCCGTCTTCGTCACCTGGTCCAGCCCGGCTTCACCCCCAGGGTGGTCGCCACCTACGAGTCGGCCTTTCGCAAGCTGGTGGGGATGGTGCTCGACCGGGTGCTCCCGCTCGGGCAGTTCGACTTCGTCACCGAGGTCGCCAGAGAGCTCCCGATACGGATGCTGTGCCGTCTCCTCGGCATTCCCGAGTCGGATGCCTCCCAGATGGTGGCGTGGGGCGACCAGATGATCTCCAACGCAGACCCTGAGTACACGCCGGTGATCATCGACAAGGTGGACACCGAGGAGTACCGGCTGCTCCCGTTTCGGTCCCCGGCGGCGTTGGAGGTGTTCCGCTACGCAGAGGACATCGCCCTGCAGCGACGACTTGAGCCCCAGGACGACATCATCACCACACTCCTCACCGCTGAGCCCGATGGCGAGCCGCTGACCGACCTCGAGTTCAAGAACTTCTTCACGTTGCTGATGGTGGCCGGCAACGAGACGACCCGGCACACCATCAGCCATGGCCTGATCTTCCTCGACGAGAACCGGGACCAGCTCGACTATTGGCGGGAGGACCTGGCCGGTCGCTCGGAGACGGCCACCGACGAGATCCTGCGCGCCTCGGCGGTCACCATGCACTTCAGGCGGACGGCGACGGGAGACACCGAGATCGGCGGGGCCCCGGTGGCAGCCGGAGACCGGGTGGTCATCTGGTACACGTCCGCCAACTACGACGACGACGTGTTCAGCGACCCGTTCACCTTCGACCTGGCTCGGAGACCGAACCCCCATCTCAGCTTTGGCACCGGAAGGCACAAGTGCCTGGGAGCATCCTTGGCCGAGCTCGAGGTCAGGGTCTTCTTCGAGGAGTTCCTCGATCGGGTCGGCGATTTCGTGGTCGGCGAGCCGATTCGCCTCCGCTCCAACTTCATCCGGGGCGTCAAGCACCTGCCGGTCGAGGTCAGATGAGGATGGTGGAAGCATGACCATGGACGAGTACATGGAAGGGGCGCCCGAGCCACAGCGAAGCACCCTGAACGACCTCCGTGACACGTTGCGCCGGATCCTGCCCGATGCCGAGGAGACCATGTCCTACAACATGCCCGCCTTCAAGGTTGAAGGAAAGGCCGTGGGCGGCTTCGCCTGGTTCAAGAACCACTGCAGCTTCTTCCCTCACTCGGGCACGGTCCTCCCCGAGCTGGCCGAGCAGCTGGAGGGCTATGAGTGGACCAAGGGCACACTCAAGTTCGGTGTGGATGAGCCGCTTCCGGAGGACCTGGTGCGCCGGGTCGTCGAGGTCCGGCTCACCCAGCTCGGCCTCGGCTGAGCGAGTCGTTCCCACTGCGGCGTGCCGTGAGCCGGATGGTGACCTCGTCCCCGGCCTCCTTGCCGATCGCCGCCCTCACGTCGGCCTTGATGGGGAGCTTGTGCGTGCCGTCGCCGAGCGCCATGAAGGAGCTGGAGAAGGGATGGCCGTCCACCGTCCCGTCCACCTTCACCAGACCACGGGTGCCGAAGTACTCCGCCGACCAGTCGGTCACGACATAGGTCCAGCCACCCGGCGCCTCGCTCTTCTCCAGCGTGGCGGTGAATGTCTTGTCGATCGTGCTCATGCGGCACCTCCGTACATCAGCGATCCGGGTGTGGTCAGCTCCTCGCCGGTCTCGATCCAGGTCTTGAGACCGGAGAGGATCATCGGCCAGCCTCCGTACAGCTCCTCGGGGGCATCCTCGGCGAGTTGGTCATGGGTGACGACGAGCCGGCAGGAGTCGCCAACCGGCTCGATCTCCCAGGTGACCCGGCTGGTCCCCTGTGTGGCCGCCTCGGGGCCCCAGACGGCGTGCATGGTCTGCACCAGACGCCGGGGCGGGTCGACGACCAGATTCTCGCCCTCGACCAGCGGGCCGTCGGCGCCGCTGTGCACCAGCTCGTAGCGGGATCCCTCCGCCCAGTCGGACACGATGCGCGATCCGAAGTGGTATCTCGCCCTGGTCTCGGGATCGGTGATCGCATCCCAGAGACGCTCAGGGGTGGTGCGGATGTAGATCTCGAACACCTTCTCCATGGTCAGCTCCAATTCCTTCTTGAGATCGGCGAGCCCGGCGGCCCACGTCTCGGTGTACTTGCTCACCCAGCGGTCGTGGACGAGGCGGATCGGAACCGGGTTGAGGAAGTGCAGCTTCTCACGGCCCCGCCTTCTGGTGACCACGAGCCCTGACTCCTCGAGCAGCCGCAGGTGCTTGGAGACACCGATCCTGGTCATGTCGAAGCGGGACTCCAGGGCTGACAGCGTCTGACCGTCCTCGGCGAAGAGCGCATCGAGCAGCGCCCTCCGGGTGGGATCGGCCAGGGCCTTGAACACCAGTTCCACGTCGGCACTATAGGAAACCAAATGGTTTCCTGTCAAGGGAGAGGGTTCACCCCACCAGGGTCTTTTCGATGATGTCGATGGCGTAGTCGACGTGGTCGACGGTCGTGCGACGGTTGAGGATGGCGAGACGGAGCACGAAGCGGTCGTCGATCGTCGTCGGGCTGAGATGGACCCGGCGGTCGGCGTTGACGGCCTCAAGGGCGCGGCGTCCGGTGTCGTCATCGTCGAATCGGAAGGCGACGATGGACAAGTCGGGCTTCCAGGGGGTGTCGATGCCAGCGACGCCGGACAGTCGCCGGTGGGCGTGCTCGGCGAGGTCGAGACTGGAGTCCAGGGCGTCCCGGAAGGCGGCGACCCCGTGGAGCTGCAGGGGCAGCCACACCGAGAGGCCGCGGAACGGCCGGCTCAGCTCCGGGCCGAGTGAGGCGATGTCGCGGATGCCGTTGTAGAAGTCGTCGTCGCGGAGATAGGCGCCCCTCCCCAGGTGGGCGTCCACCAGGTGAGACTCGTCCCGGACGATGAGGGCGCCGACCCCGAACGGGATCGAGAGGCCCTTGTGCGGGTCGAGCGCGATGGAGTCCGCCTTCTCGATCCCGGTGAGTGCATTGCGGCCCCGATCCGTGAGGTGGAAGAACCCTCCGTAGGCGGCGTCGACATGGACCCAGAGACCGTTGCCCGCGGCCACCTCGGCGACACCCGACATGGGGTCGACGGTTCCGGTGTCGGTCGTCCCGGCGGAGGCAATGACCAGGAACGGCTCGCGGCCTGCGGCCCGGTCGGCGGCGGTCCGGCTCTCGAGTGCCTCCGGTGACATCCTCAGCTCTTCGTCCACGGCCACCGGCACCACCTGATCCCCCCGGAAACCGGCGAGTCGCGCCGCCTTGGCCGCCGAGTGATGGGTGTGGGCGGTGACGTAGATGACCCCGTTGCCGAAGTGATCGCCCAACTTGGCGTTGCGGGCGGTGACAACACCGGTGAAGTTCGCCATCGAGCCCCCGGAGAGGAGGAGGCCCGACGACTCCGCCCCGTAGTCGAAGATCGATCGGAGCCAGTCGACCACGCCGTACTCGATGGCCGAGAACCCAGGTGCGGCGGCGGCGACGCCGGTGTACCTGTTGAGGCCGGCGGCCAGGAAACCGGCGAGGGCGCCTGTGTAGAGACCGGCGTTGGGTATGTAGGAGAGGTGGCCTCCAGAGGGGTGCATGTGCCCGTCGCTCCCGGCGTGCTCCAGATCGGACAGGATCGAGTCCAGCGACCGGCCTTCCTCCGGGGGCGGCGCCCGAAATGCGGAGAGCTCGGCGGCATCGAGCTCCGTGCCGTGGCCATCCATCGTGGCCGCGGCGTCGTACCAGTCGTTGAGGTAGGCGAGGACCGCCTCGGTCAACTCCGACCGAGCCGAGCGGTCCGGCTCCAGGGGGTGGGCCATCGCTCGTCAAGCTAATAGCGGCGGCGGACCACTGCGAAGCCGCCCGCTGCGCATCTACGATCCCGGCGATGGTGGTCGACTTCAACCGTCTCCGGCTCCTCTGGCCCGATCACCTCGGCCTGGCACGGGGCAAGTACCTCACCCCGCGCAAGGCGGCCTCGGGCACGGCCCACTGCATTGCCCTGTTCACGTTGGGTTTCGACCGGGAGATGACCCCCCACGACGCCGGATACTTTTGGGAGGGCCTTCCCGACTGCGACGCCCGGTTCGACCAGGACGCAATACGGCCCGGCTGGCAGGAGGGGACGGCTGTGGTGGTGCCCGACATCGTCCGCAAGGGCGAGCCGGTCCCGGTTGCACCACGCAATGTCCTCAAGCAGGCCATCTCCAAATGGGAGGCGAAGGGCATCCATCCCAAGGTTGGGATCGAGCTGGAGGCCTACCTCTTCGAGCCGGCCCCCGACGGCGGGTGGCAGCCGATCAGCACACCCGGGGCCTACGTGTACGGGACCGGGTCGGCCGTCGACCCCACGGGCACCATCGACGCCATCATGACCGCCGCCGAGGCCGCGGACCTCCCGCTGGAGTCGGTGAACAGCGAGTACGACAACGGCCAATTCGAGCTCACCCTCGAGTACGACGACGCCCTGGAGGCCGCCGACGAGGCCTTCCTCTTCAAGGTGCTGGCCAAGGAGGTGGCCGCGAGCCGGGGCATGCATCTCACCTTCATGGGCAAGCCGATCAACGGGAGGGGGGGATCCGGGTTGCACGTCAACCTCTCGTTCGACGACGACAAGGGCAACAACACGCTGTCCGACTCCGACTCCGACGATGGGCTCAGCGAGATGGCCAGATCGGTGATGGCCGGGATGCTCCACCACCACGTCGGGATGACGGCTCTTCTCGCCCCCACGGTCAATTCCTACAAGCGACTGCAGCCCGGCTCACTCTGCGGGTACTGGGCCAATTGGGGCTATGACCATCGTGGCGTGACAGTGAGGGTGCCCCCGGCGAGGGGTGGCGGGACCAGGCTGGAGCACCGGGTGGGCGACGGGTCGGTCACACCGCATCAGGCGATCGCAGCCGTCCTCACCTCGGCCCTGCTCGGGTACGAGAAGGGATACGAGCTGCCGCCGGTGGAGACGCTCGACTGCATCGAGCGCGCCTCCACGGAAATCGTGACCCCGGCTTCCCTCGAGGCTGCCCTGGACGCACTCGAGTCCGACACCGACCTGGTCGAGGCCTTCGGGCCGGTCTACGTCGACGGATTCGTCACCGTGAAGCGCGCCGAGTGGGATCGCTATCGAAGATGGACCACCGACTGGGAGACCGCCGAGTACCTCCCATTCCTGTGATGGGCGCCTTTCTCTTCCCCCAGACCCCGAGTGGGCGCTCCTCCCTGATCCCTGCACCTCCCTGGCACTACTCCGGCGAGATGATCACGGTGGAATACCGCACCCATCCCGAGCGCGTGGCAGAGCTCCTTCCCGATGGGGCGACACTGGTCGACGAGGATCCTGGCGCCGTCGCCTTGATATGGGCCGACTGGCAGAGCTGTGGCGACGACTTCAGCGAGATCCTCGACCCGGTGCACAGCCAGTACAAGGAGTGCTTCGCGGTGATCCGCTGCCGCTGGGAGGACAGCACGTGGAGCCGTTGCCCGTTCATCTGGGTCGACAAGGACTTCGCCATGGTGCGGGGCTATCACCAGGGATACCCGAAGAAGCTGGGGGAAATCTGGATGACCCGCCCCATCGTGGTGGGCAGAGCCGGCCCCCGGCTCGCCGAGGGAGGTGTCTTCGGCGCCAGCGTGAGCGCCGCCGGGTATCGCATCGCCAACGCCCGGCTCACCCTGACCGAGCCAGCCGGCTCGCACGGCTTCGTCAACGACCATCCCATGCTCCACAACAGACGCTGGCCTGCGATCGAGTCCGACGGCTCCGCCTCGATGGACGAGCTGGTGACCATGCGCGGCTACGACGGTGAGATCGCCGACGTCTGGGCGGGGGAGGCCGAGCTCGAGTTGTTCGAGACTCCGGGAGAGGAGCTGGCGAGGCTCCAGCCACTGGAGATCATCGCCGGCTACTACCACCGGGTCGGCGTGTCATGGAAGGGGGGCGAGACCCTCCGCCGTGAGTGACCTGGGCAGCGTCAGTCCACCGATCCCTGGCTGATCTGGAGTGTCTTCAGGTCGCTGTGGAAGTCGAGGGCGTAGTCACCGCCCTCGCGCCCGATCCCTGATATCCGACAGCCCCCGAACGGGGCGGTCAGGTCGCGCACCAGGAACGTGTTGACCCAGACGGTGCCGGCGCGGATCGCCGCGCCGACCCGGTGCGCCCTCTCCTCGGACCCGGTGTACACGATGCCGGAGAGGCCGTATTCGGTGGAGTTGGCGAGGGCGATCGCCTCCGCCTCGTCGGCGAAGGTCTGGAAGGTGAGCACCGGGCCGAACACCTCCCGCTGCACCACCTCCGAGTAGTTGTCCTTGGGTGCGATCAGCGTGGGCTCGTACCAGAGCCCGTCTTCCTTCCATCGCTCCCCACCCCGGAGCACCCGGTCTCCCGCATCCCTCGCCCGGCCGACGAACCCCTCGACGCGGGCCATGTGGTCGGGGTGGATCAGAGGGGAGATCGTGGTCGTCGGGTTGCGGCTGTCGCCGAGGACGTGCTTGTCGGTGTGGGCGTTGAACAGGTCGAGGAACTCGCCCGCCACCGACTCCTCGACGAGGAGACGGGTCCCCGCCAGGCAGACCTGGCCAGAGTCGTCGTACTGGCCCGCGGCCTTCTTCGCCGCGGCGTCGAGGTCGGAGTCGGCGAAGACGACCAGCGGCCCCTTCCCGCCGAGCTCGGCGGTGAAGGGGACGATGTTGCGGGCGGCGGCCACCCCGATGTGCCGGGCTGTCTCCGGCGAGCCGGTGAACGAGATCCGTCTCACCCGCCGGTCGGAGACGAGCGCGGCGCCCACCACCTCGCCGATGCCCTGGACGATGTTGAGGGCCCCGGCGGGAAATCCGGCTTCGGTGACCAGGTCGGCGAGCAGCGATGCCGAGAGTGGCGCCCATTCCGCCGGCTTGAGGATGACGGTGTTGCCGGCGGCGAGGGCGGGGGCGAGCTTCCAGGTGGAGAGGAGCCATGGAGCGTTCCAGGGGGTGATGATCACCGCGGGGCCGGCGGGCATTCGCTGCACGAAGTTGTCCGTGCCCTTCGAGGACCACTCCCGGCCCTGGTAGGCGATGGCCAGGTCGGCGTAGTTGCGCAGATTCTCGGCACCCCGATGGATGACCCGGGCACGGAGGCTCTCCAACAGCATGGCCATGTCGACACACTCCACCGTGGCGAGATCGTCGCTGATCTCGTCGATCAGATCGGCCAGACGATGGAGGTGGGCGCCTCGCTCGGCAGGGGAGAGGGCGGACCAGCCGGGGAACGCATCGGTCGCCGCGGTCACCGCCCGATCCGCCGTCAGGGCGTCCCCGCGGGCCACATCGGCGAGCTTCCAGTCCCAGTCGAGGGGGGAGCGCACCTCGAAGGTCGATGACGAGGGGACCCGCTTGCCACCGATGAAGTGGTCGGGCGAGACGGCGATGTCTGAGACTTCTGCTCTGGAGGAGGGCATCTCTGGCCCGGTTGCGTGCAAGGCCCAAGGATAAACTCGCCTCTCAGATGCCACGACCGCTCCACGCACACGACCCCGAGGAGGTGCTGGAGGCGGAGAGGGACATCCGGGCCACCCTCGGCGGCCGCCCCTTCGACTTCGACGCCCTCCTCGCCGTTTCGAACATCTACCGGGCCGCCAACGCGGTTCGCAACCGCATGGAGAAGGACGTCCTCACCCCGGTCGGGCTCAGCTGGGGCGGGTTCACCATCCTCTTCGTTCTCTGGGTGTGGGGGGAGCGGGAGACCGGCGAGCTGGCCGAGGAGTGTGGCGTGGCCAAGGGAACCCTCTCCGGCATGGTGTCGACTCTGGAGAGACAGGGACTGGTGTCGCGGTCACGTCACCCCGAGGACGGTCGCAAGGTCCTCGTTCGGCTGGAGGAGGCCGGCGAGCGGAAGATCGAGGAGGTCTTTCCGGTGTTCAACACCAACGAGGCAAGGTTCACCGCCCGGCTCGACATCGGGGAGAAACACGAGCTCGCCCGGCTTCTCCGTCTGGTGACCGCCACAGCCGACGGGGTGGAATTGATACACATGGGTGGTGACGACCCGTCCGACACCAGTGACCGCAACTATCTTTAGCTAGCGAACGACGAAGGAGGAGTGTGATGGGTGAGATCGTCGGTGTCGGGCTGATAAGCCACGCCCCCACCATCATGTTCGACGAGCCCACCCGCCGGGCGCTCAACGACGGCAAGGAGATCAGCCTCGTCCCCGGGCTCGTCCGTCTCCGTGAGGAGGTCCTGGACCGTCTCCAGCCGGACAGCATCGTGATCATAGATTCGCACTGGGTGAGCACGGTCGAGCACATCCTCTCCGCCCACGACCGCCGTCAGGGGAAGATGACCTCCTCTGAGCTGCCCCGGGGAATGGCAGGAATTCCCTACGACTATCCCGGCGACCCCGAGCTGGCCAGGCTCGCCGCCAAGCTGGGCGACGAGCTGGGCACCCCCACCCACGCCACCGATGACGAGCATCTCCCCGTGTACTACGCCACGGTCAATCTGGTGCACTACCTCCATGCCGGGGAGCGGGTCGTGTCCATCTCGGTGGTGCAGACCGGTGAGCCGGACGACTTCCTCACCATGGGCGAGGCGCTCGGAGAGGCGGTGGCACGGCTCGACAGGAGGGTGGTGGTCCTGGCTTCGGGAGGGATGAGCCACACCTTCTGGCCCCTCTCCCAGCTGGCCAAGCACGAGGCATCCGATCCGGTGCACATCATCACACCCGAGGCGCGGGCCGCCGACGAGAAACGTCTGGAGTGGATGGAGGCCGGCCACCACCGCCGGATCGTCGAGACCATGGGCGAATACATGGAGTACGCACCGGAGGGTGGCTTCGGCCACTATCTGATGATGCTGGGCGCCGTCGGTGGGGCAGACTGCACCGCCCCGGGCGAGCTCTTCTCCGACTACGAGAATGCAACCGGCACCGGTCAGGTCCATGTCTGGTTCGACCGGCCCCAGGGCGGCTGGACCGCCTGAGCGCAGCCTCTACCGGGTCGTGCCGCGTTCCCGTGCCAGAATCTCACACGTGGTGGCCAGGAGCGAGAACGAAGACATGAGCACCCTGTTGGCTCGACTCGCCACCGCCCTCGACTCGATAGCCGCCAGGATCGAGAATTGGCCGATTTCGGTGGATGTGGGAAGAGTCGCCCGGACCGTGCGCGGTTACCTCCTCCCCCGGATCGACGACCCATCGCGACCGCTCACAGTGGTCTTCGCCGGGCCGACCGGCGCCGGGAAGTCGACCTTGCTCAACTCGATCGTCGGCGCCGACGTCTCCTCCACCGGGGCAGTGCGCCCTACCACCCGGGCGCCCATCGCCCTGGTGTCGCCGGAGATTGCCTCCGACCACTTCACGATCGGGGACATCGAGTGCGATGTCGTGATGGGTGATTCGCCGATCCTGGAGGTGATGACGCTCGTCGACACACCGGACCTGGACTCCACCGAGACCAAGCACCGCTTGGTAGCCGAGACGCTGGTCGATCATGCCGACATCGTCGTCTTCATCACGTCGGCGCTCCGCTACGCCGACTACGTGCCCTGGCAGGTCCTGCGCAGGGCGCATGCCCGGGGCAGCGACGTGATCAGCGTCCTGAACCGGGTCTCGCCGGCGACCACGGGCGCCCGCGTCGACTTCAGGTCACGTCTCGCCGAAGCCGGGCTCGAGGACGAAGTGGTGTCGGTGTCCGAGCATCACCTCAGCCCGGGAGCCGCACGGGTGCCCCCGACGGCGGTTCGTTTCCTCCGCAGGAGGCTGGCGATGATCGCCACCGACCGGGGGGCCAAAGCAGCCGAGACCCTGCAAAGGGTGCTGGAGGCGACGATGGGCCAGGTCGGTGAGCTCATCGTGGCGACAGACGAGATCATCGAGCGTCGCCGGGACTTCGAAGAGGAGCTCTCCCTCGATCTGGCAGACGAGCTGGAGACGATCAGGATCCACGGTGCCATCACCGGTCTCCACACCGAGCTGGGCGACGACCCGCGACGGGTTGCCCGGTGGCTGCGTCGCAACCGGCGGCGCCCCGCCGATCTGCCACTCCTGGAGGCGCGGCTGGGCGATCGCCTGATCGGTCTCGTCCGGGGTGAGATGAGACATCTCGTCGATGCCTACCAACTCGGTCCCGGCGACTCTGCGTTGTCCGACATCCTCGAGCACGGGGTTGGGGCCGAGCTACCTGCCGCCGTCGCCGGCTGGCTCCGGTTCGTCCGTCACATGGCCGAGCAGTTTCCGGGCCGGGAGTGGTCTGCTCAGTCCGCCCTGGTCGACTCGGCATCCTCCGGGGTGGTGACTCCCGAGGCGCAGGCCCTGTTCGGCGACGATGCGGGCACCCTCGTGGAACGGGCACGGCGAGACCTGGTGAGCAGGCTCCAAGCGATCGTTGCCGGGTTGGCGCAGGAGATCACCGACAGTCTCTATCCCGACATCGGGCCGGGTGATGTCGAGGAGTTGCGCTCGGCCCACGGTGCGATGGTGTCCCGCCTTGCACCCGTACATGCGTGACCTGCTACCCGGGCTGCTCGAACGAGCCGATCTGGCGCTGGCTTCGTGCGAGGGCGTGCTCGAGGCGGGCACCCTCGCTCCTCTGACCTCTTCGGTGCGGGCGGTGAGGGCACGGCTCTCGTACCCCGACGATGTGGCGGTCGTCGCCATTGCGGGGGGGACCGGCTCGGGTAAGTCGTCTCTGCTCAACGCCTTTGCCGGGGAGGAGCTGAGCGACGTCGGCGGGATGCGGCCCACCACGGCCGCTCCTCTGGCGGCTGTCCCCTCGGAGAAGGCGGGGGCGATGGCCGGGTACCTCGACATGATCGAGATCGAGGCCAGGGTCGCCTTTCCCGGCAATGACCTCTGCCTCATCGACCTCCCGGACACCGACAGCGTCGTTGCCGATCATCGTCATCAGGTGGACGCACTGCTCGGTGTGGTCGACCTGGTGATCTGGGTCGTCGACCCCGAGAAGTACCGGGACGCTCGTCTCCACCACGACTATCTGCGGCCGATGGCGGCCTACTCCGGTCAGTTCATCTTCGCCCTCAACCAGGTGGACCGTCTCGATTCGGGGGAGCTCACGGACGTGCTTGCCGACATGAGCTCGGCTCTGACCGAGGACGGCATCGCCGATGCGGTCGTGGTGGCGGTGGCGGCAGGCCCGCCGACCGGGCCGCCGATGGGGCTCGAGGAGCTGCGTTCCGCCGTGGTCGAGCGTCTCGGGTCCGGGCGAGCCGTGTACGACAAGCTGTTGGTCGACCTGGATGCCACGGCGCGCTCCCTGGCCGCCGCGGTCAGCGGGGGGCTCGACTTCGATCGCCGGGCAAGGCAGACGGTGGACGAGGCCGTCGGTGAGCTGATCGTGGGCGACGAAGCCGCGCCGGGCCGTCGTCTGATGGACCTGCTCGACGAAGTGTCCGCTGAGGCAGGAGGCTTGATCGGCGGGAGGATCAGGGCCCATGCCGCCGACATACCGGGCCACCTCGCCCGGATCATGTCCCAGGTCAGGCCGGTCGAACATCGCTCCCTGCTCGGCAGACTCCGCAAGGCACCGGAGGCCGGGGCACAAGCAGAGGTCGCCCGCGAGCTGATCGAGGAGTCGGTGATCCGCCCGGTCCGGGCCTTGCTGGCACGCCGCGCCCTGGCGGCGGCTTCGGTGTCCGAGCTGTCCCTGGAGGTCTCCCGGGTCAGGGCAGAGACAGGTCGGCGGTAGCTCGCCGGCCGGTCAGGTACCACGTCTCCACGTCGCCCTTGCCCTTGACCGGGATCGACCCCCGCAGCTCACAGATGAAATCGTCCCCCAGCAACTCGTAGGTCGCTCTCGTGATCTGGATCCTCCCCGGGGTTCCCTGCGACTCCATTCGGCTGGCGGTGTTGACGGCGTCACCCCACAGGTCGTAGCTGAAACGCTTGCGGCCGATGATGCCGGCGACGACCGGGCCGGAGTTGATCCCGACGCGGAGCTCGAGCCCGAGATGGCCGATGTGGTCGTTGTCGTGCATCGTCTCCAGCATGTCGAGCGCCATGAGCGCCAATGCCCGGGCGTGGTCGGGGCGCGGGGTGGGCACGCCCGCTGCGGCCATGTAGCTGTCGCCGATGGTCTTGATCTTCTCCAGCCCGTAACGCTCCACCAGTCCATCGAAATGGCTGAACAGGTGGTCGAGAATGCCCACCACCTCATCGGGTGGGAGACGCTCGGCGAGTGGCGTGAAGTCGACGACATCGGCGAAGAGGATGGATGCGGAGCTCATCTGGTCGGCGATCGGCTGAGTCGAAGCCTTCAGACGGTCGGCGATCGAGCGGGGGAGGATGTTGAGCAGGAGACCCTCGGACTTGGCCTGTTCGACACGCAGTGCCGCCAGGGCGTCACGCCGCTCCTGGGCGAACACCGCGAGCAGGGTGAAGACGATCGCACCTCCGACCGTGATGTTGAGGGCGAGCATCGTCGTGTCGAACAACCTGGGGATCCCCGATGAGATCGGGCCCAGCATCTCACCGAGGAACCCGGAGGCCAGGAAGACGACGACGAACGCGAGGTACCAGCGGACGGCCGAGCGGACCTCGCCGAACACCAGGGCGCCAAGCGGAGCGAGGATGCCCCAAAGGCCGACACCGCCCGACTCCAGGAAGCCGCCGATGGGGATCATCGACAGCGTCGGCGCCAACAGGATGTCCACCTGATTGACCCTGAGGAGCATTGCGAAGTCGCGGGTCCTGGAGAAGACCAGGATCGCGCCGAGCAGGACCGCGGCGTAGAGCAAGGGGACGTAGCCCACGGGTGACCCGAACCCGAGGTAGAGCGCTCCCCAGAGGACCGCGATCGGCAGGATCATCATCGAGATCATCACCAGCAGGGCCTTGCGGGAGCGGAGATCCTCGTCGTCGTCCGGGTCGACGCCGACGAGAGCGATTCGCCGGCGGGCGGCCTCGAGGTAGCTTCGAGCCCGGCTGAGCATCTGCATCGTTGGGGACGCTAACCCAACGCCGTGGTGCTCCCCGGGTAACGTAGGCCTCTGTCGGTAACCTCCCCCGACGATGGCTCGTATCGGACTGTTCGCCCAGGTCGTGGAGACAACTCGGGAGTCGCTCATCGCCACCGGCGTGATCGTCGTGGCGGCGGCGGTCGTCTACTGGGCGGTTGGCTTCCTCGGCCGCCGTTTCGTCGAACGCGTCACTGCCAGGTTCCCGGAGCGTGGCTCCAGAGCCACGACCCTGTGGACGGTTCTGCGCCGGGTGATCCTGATCGCCGTCCTCTTTCTCGCCGTCCTCTTCGTCTTCTCGGTCTGGGGATGGAGCCTCGCCCCGTTCATCGGTCTGGGCACGATCTTCGCCGCCGCCATCGGCTTCGGTGCCCAGGACCTGGTCAAGGACTTCCTGTCCGGGTTCTTCATCCTTCTGGAGGACCAGTTCCACATCGGCGACGTGGTGACCATCGCCGAGACATCGGGAACCGTTGAGGACATCCAGCTGCGTGTGACCGTGCTGCGCGACTACGAGGGCAACGTCCATTTCGTGCCGAACGGGCAGATCAAGGTGACGTCCAACTTCACCTCCAAGTTCGCCCAGCCGGTGATCGACGTGAGGATCCCCTACGAGACCGATGTGGATCGGGCGATCGAAGTCTTCGAGGAGGAGCTGCGCAGCCTCGCCGACGATCCTCGTTACGGCCCGATGATCACCGAGGTGCCCGAGGTCCTGGGTGTGAACGAGCTACACGAGTCGGCGGTGATCCTTCGCGGCCGGTTCACGACCGTCGCCGACACCCGGTGGGACGTCCGTCGGGAGGCCCTCCGCCGGGTGAAGAAGCGGTTCGACGCCGAGGGAATCTCCATCCCCTACCCACAGGTGACCATCAACCGCAAGGAGTGATCAGCCCGCGGCGATCACCCGGAGCGTGTCCGGCGCCCATTCGACCATGCCGCCGTCGACCAGCCCCAGCCCTTCCCCGTCGGCCTGCGCAGCGACTGCGGGGTCGGCTTCGAACTCGAGGCGGTGGATGTCGGGCCAGAGCTGAAAGCCCCCGATGCGGCTCAGATCACGACGGAGCAGTGCGGCGAAGAAGATGGCGGGCACACGCCGGCGCTTCAGCCGCTCCAGGATCAGCGCCGACATGGGGTTGGGCGTGGTGTCGAAGCGGAGCGAGATCTTCCCGAAGTAGGTGTAGAGGTCTCGAAACTGGACCAGTGCGGTGGTCCCTCTCGACTGGCGGCCGTCGGCGGCGAAATCGACATGCGGCTTCACCCCCGGGAACCGTCCGAACCCGACACCGAGTGCGGAGCGGGCGTAGTGGATCGACCCGAACCGGTACTTGCGATAGGGGTCGGAGTCAGCCACCCGGACCACCTCGGCATCCAGCCCCAGGCCACAGGCGAACAGGGCGTGGTGGACGGTGTCGGTGTCACCTCTGACCAGCGTCATCCGGGCGGTGCCCACCAGCCGTGGCTCGACACGCCCGATCATCCGGGCCGCCTTCGACTGGCGCGCGGGGATTCCGAACAGCCTGGCGACCACGTTCGTGGTGCCGGCGGGAACGATCCCCAGGGCGGTCTTGGTGCCGACGAGGGCCTGTGCCACATGATGAACCATGCCGTCGCC
Organism: Acidimicrobiia bacterium; assembly: GCA_035550735.1. Classification (GTDB taxonomy): domain Bacteria; phylum Actinomycetota; class Acidimicrobiia; order Spongiisociales; family ZC4RG35; genus JANQRA01. The sequence continues at coordinate 18,279 of DASZOM010000026.1, forward strand.
ACCCATGGCCACCACGATGGTGGCTCCGTCTCGGACCGCGGCGCCCACCATGGCCGTCGCCTCGCTGGCAGAGCCCGGCCAGAGCGCCTCGACCTCGTGGCCCCGGGCCAGCTCCGCCATCACGTCGCGGTGCGAGCCCCCGGTGAACTGGGAGGCCACCGGGTTGGCGACGACGCTGATGCGATCCATTGCCGGGTGACGCTACAGCTGTACGCTCACCAGCCGATGTCCGACACGGTCGAGCCGCGTCACGATCCCGGTGCCGAGAGCCATCTCGAGCCGCTCTTCAGCGTCGTGGCCGGCGAGGGCGACGGCTTTCTCCTCGGTCTCGCCGCCGGTGACACCGCCGGCGGGGCCTGGGACCTGGGATATTCGGCAACCACCGAGCAAGCGACCATCCTCGCCTACGAGCTGATCGCCCACAGATGGCTCGACCCGGATCGGGTGGTCACCGCCATGCTCGAGATGGATGGCATCGGTGGGAGTGCCGAGGAGCCCGTCCTCCGTGGCGTGAGCCCCGAATTGCGCCGCTGGCTCGACAACGCACGTTCGGGCCCACCCCAACCCGGGGCCGAGCCGTCTCTGGATGCCGCTGCCCGGGCCCCGGTGCTCGGGGTGGCGTTCCGCCGTGACCCCGAAGGCCTGGTCGACGGCTGTCTCGCCCTCGGCCGTCTCTTTCACCGCGACGCGGGAACGCTTGCCGCCGGTGTCGCCGCTGCCGCTGCCGTTGCGGCGTCGTGCTTCGCACAATCCGGTCTCGACCTGCTCGCCGGGGTCGGTGAGGTTCTCGCCGGGTCGAGGGAGCGAATCGGCGGGGAGGCACACGGGGCCGACCGTCTCGATGGCCTGCCCGATCGGGTCCGTTCCCTCCTCCCCGTCGTGGGAGTGGCCTCGGGAGAGGAGGCACTGTCCGCGGTCGGTGGCGACCGGGACGACCCCATGCAGATGGTCCTCGCCGGGATCCTGCTTGCCGCACCCGTGGCCACCAGGCATCACGTCCCCATCTCCGAGGCGGCCCGGCTCGGCGGGAGCCGTCTCGGCGGCATCGTCGGCGCCATCGTCGGCGCCCGGGTGGGCATCCGGGCCTGGCCCTGGGCCTTCGCCAACGACACCTGGTTCGCCGAGATCGGGAGACGGTTGGTGCGGGGTCCCGACGAGGTCGCCGACCTCCCCATCCCCTATGCCGTCGAGCAACACCTCATCTCGGGTGGCCGTCCCGGATTTCACTGAATTCTGTGAAGGGGAGACGACCCCCCTCAAACCCCCCGCGTGACCAGCAGGTCCTCCGCAGCCCAGACCCGCTCGTTGTCGTCGACACCCGCCAGCACGATCCACCCGACCAGGACGAACAGGGCAAGGGCTCCGAGGGCAACGCTACGGCTGAGGTTGGCAACGTCCACTATGAGCGCCCACACCAGCGGGCCGGCGATGGTGGCGAACCTCCCTACCGTTGCATACAGCCCGTAGAACTCGCCGAGATGACGGGGTGGTGAGAGCCTGACCATGACCACCCGATCGCTCGCCCAGGTGGCCCCGAGCGCCAGGCCGCCAACCGGGCCGATCACCCAGGCGATACCGGTCTGGCCGGTGACAGCGGCGGCGATCCCGGCGACCATCGCCACCATCCAGGCCACCAGGACGACCCGCAGCACACGCAGCGGGCCGATCCGCTCGATGATCGGACCGGCGCCGATCCCGCCGACGATCGCCGAGGTGATGGCGACAGCCATCAGGACCGTGAAGAAGCCGCGATCGAGGGAAAGCTCGTCGATGACGAAGATGGCGAGGAACCCCCCGATCAGGGTGTTGATCGCATCGGTGTAGAGAAACCGGCCGACGAGGAACCTGACCACCCCCGGATATCGGGCGGCGGTTCGCCAGGAGGCGGAGAGCCGGGTGGCAATGCCGGACAACGTGGGAAGCGGCTCACCGGCCACACCCGGCCTTTCGTTTATGAAGATGAACGAGGGGATCGCGAAGACGAGAAACGCCGCCGCGATGAGACGGAAGGCGCCGGGGAAGCCCCAGTCGAGCACGTCCAGTGCCAGCAGGCCGAGACCAAGCCCGACGAAAGAGCCGAGATAGCCGACGCCGACCCCGACCCCGGAGACCCGGCCCCGGGTCTCCGGTGTGCTCACGTCGACCAGCAAGGCGTCGTACACCACCGAGCCGGTGTTGACCGCGACCACCGCCAGCCACAGCATCGACAACGTGAGCCAGACCGGACCGGTGGCGAGCAACGCGGTGGCCGCCACCGCCACGATCGTGGTGGACACCAGGGTCGGCACCCGTCGTCCGAGCACGTCGGAGCGGGCCCCGGCCCAGGGTGCGAGAAAGATGACAACGACCGCCGCTGCTGCCTGGACCAGGGCGAGATAGCTGTCCGGGTGCCCCTCCTCCACCAGCCAATCCGAGAAGTAGAGGCCGACGACACCGAGAGCGAAGATCGTGTTTGCCAGGTCGTACAGGGCCCACGAGACAGTGGCGAGCCGGGAGACGCCGGTCCCGGCCGGGTCCACGGTCTAGAAGGTCACCGCGACCGAGATCAGCTCCTCGCGTCCCAGCAGGCCGGCGGCGGCCTGCAGGGCGCGGGACGCCTCGGACAGCGGGAACTGGTGCGAGACCAGGTCGTCGATCCTCGGATCGGTCTCCAACTGGTTGGTGGCCCACTGGTATCCGACCGTGGTTGCCCCCACCGCGCCTCGCACGGTGAGCTGCTTGGCGACGATCACGTCGGAGAGGAAATGGAAGGCGCGATTCCCCTTGGTCGAGGCGAGGATGACCCGACCACCACTCCTCACCAGGTCGAGCGCGGTGAACACGGCCTCGGGGTCGTCAGAGGTGACGTCGATCACGACGTCGGGGCGCCTACCGATGGTGTCGGCGAGCTCGGCGGCCACATCGGTCTTCTCCACGTCGATCGTGGTGTCGGCTCCGAGACGCTTTGCCAGCTCGAGACGGTCCTGGTCATGAGTCAGACCGGCGATGCCAACCCACCCGGCCCCGGCGGCCTTGGCCGCGATCAGGCAAGCCAACCCGCGTGGCCCCGGCCCGAGGATCAGGACGTCCTCGCCCGATCGCAGGGAGGGCAGCTCGACCGCCCAGGTGTGCCCGGTGGCGAGGGGATGGACGAATGTCGCCACCTCGGAGGGGACGTCGTCGGTGACCGGATGGAGATGGGCATTGGGGTCCAGGTAGAGCAGCTCGGCGAGCCCACCCCAGAGCCCCGGTGGCTCGGTGGAGGCGATCATGCCGTAGGAGTTGAAGGGCTTGCGACTGACGCAGGTGGCCAGGTTCTGCTTGCAGCGGTGACACCGGCCGCAGCGGATGCGGGGCTCGACCACCACCCTCGTCCCCACCGGATAGGGGACCTCGGGGCCCTGGGCCGCGATCCTCCCGACGACCTCGTTGCCGGGCACCAGCGGGTAGACCACGTCCCGGGCCTCGCCCTTCCAGATCTGGACGTCTGATCCCGACACTCCGGTGGCCTCGACGGCCAGCCACCCGCCTTGCTCCCCCCCATCGGTCGAGACCGTGGTCATCGTGAAGTGTCGAGGTTCTACGAGCATCATCGCCCGCGCCGTGGAACCTGCCTGCATCGCGGGGGCGAGTGTAAACCCGAGTCAGAGCCTTCCGAACATGGACAACATCCGGCTGACGCCCCGTTCCAGGTCGGCGTCGGACAATGCGTAGGAGAGCCTGATGAACCCGGGAGCGCCAAAGGACTCGCCCGGGACGACCGCGATCCCCTCCTCATCGAGCAGCCCTTCGGCCAGGGAGGCCGAGGTGGGATAGCGCTCTCCGAGCAATCCGGTGACGTCGGGGAACACATAGAAGGCGCCCTCGGGCTCGACACAGCTGAGCCCTGGGGCATCGGAGATCATGGCGAGCATCGTCTGGCGCCGCTTGTCGAAGGCTTCCCGCATTGCGATCACCGTGTCCTGGGATCCGGTGAGCGCCTCGACCGCCGCCAGCTGGGCCACGTTGTTCACGTTGCCGGTGGCATGTGACTGGTGTCGCGCCGCAGCGCCGATGAAGTCCTCCGGCCCGATCGTCCAGCCCACCCGCCAGCCGGTCATCGCGTATGACTTGGCCACGCCGTTGATCAACACCACGTCTTCGAGGCCGGGCGTGACCGCGGCGATGGAGGGCGCCGCTTCCTCGGATCCGTAGACCAGCCTCTGGTAGATCTCGTCGGTCACCACCCAGATCCCGTGATCACGCGCCCACTCGCCGATTTGGCGCGCCTCCTCCGCGGTGTAGACGGCACCGGTCGGGTTGGACGGCGAGACGAACACGACGAGCTTCGTCCGGTCGGTGCGGTGCTGTTCCAAGGCTTCGACGGTCACCTTGAAGCCAGTGCCGGGATCGGTCGGGACGGAGACGGGTGTCCCCCCGGCGAGCTCGATGCCCGAGGGATAGGTCACCCAATGCGGGGCCGGGAGCAGAGCCTCGTCACCGGGGTCGATGAGCGCGGCAAAGGTCTGGAAGATCGCCTGCTTGGCTCCGTTGCCGACCAGCACCCGTTCTCTGGTCGTCGCGACCCCGGAATAGGCGGCGGTGTATGCCGCGATGGCGTCACGCAGCGGCTCGAGCCCGGCGTTTGCCGTGTAATGGTGGTTGGCGGGGTCGGCGGCGGCTTGCTGCGCGGCGGCGACGATGTGAGCCGGTGTCGGGAAGTCGGGCTCGCCCGCCCCGAAGGAGATCACGTCACGCCCGGCGGCGGCCATCTCCCTCGCCCGCGCCGCGATAGCCAGCGTCACCGAGCCGGGGAGCCGCTCCAGACGCCGGGATATGCGGCTCAGTCGCGAACCTCGTCGGCGGCGTCCTCCACCTTCTCGGCGGCCGTGTCGGCGGCGTCCTTCACCTTCTCCGCCGCCGTGTCGACGGCGTCCTTCACCTTCTCCGCACCGGTGTCGGCAGCGGACTCCGCCGAATCGGCCATGCCGCCCTTGGCGCCGGACGTCATCTCGGTGACCTTGTCCCGGGCCTTCTCGGTGAGGTCACCGGCGGTCTCCTTGGCTCTCTCCACGGCCTTCTCGACATGGGGCTTGGCTTTCTCGGTGAGGTCGGCCGCGGTCTCCTTGGTCTTCTCCATGGCCTTCTCGACGTGGGGCTTGGCCTTCTCGGCCAGCTCGTCGGCGGTCTCCTTGGCGGTTCCGAACCACTTCTGCAGGGTGTCCTTGAGTGCCATTTTGCGTCCTTTCGCTATCGGGTCAGGGTAGATCACGCCGGGGCCTGCCCGGTCCTGTATTGATCGGATCATCGCTCCCCGGTCGCATCACGTCTTCGCCGTCTCCTTCTGCGATAGACCGCCGAGCCGCCGGCGGTCAATACCAGGGTGACCAGTGCCGTGATCATCACCAGGAGAGCAACCGGCATCTGCCACGACCAGCCCAGGAAATCGATCGTCGTGGCCTCGGCGTTCTGGACGGCGAAGACCACGAGGGCGACGGCCCACACCATCACCAGGATCGCCGCCCACGGGATCCCTTCCTTCCTCTCCCCGGGCGGGACCCGAACCTCCCCCTCCAGCTCGCTCTCCAGGTCCCGGATCTCGTTGTCGTCCACGCCGCAACCCTATGCGTTTCCAACCCCGGTTGGATCCGGTAGGCAAGGTCCGGGCATAGCCTGACCTGCATGCATCGAGCGCAGATGCTCTGCGTGGCCCTGGTGCTGGTGGCCGGGTGCGCCGACGAGCCGGTCGCGAGCTCGACGAGTGTCACGGACAGGACCACGACCACCCTCGCCATCACCACGACGACCTCTCCGCCGAGCGCTACCACGACCACCCTCGCCACCACCACGACCTTGGCTCCACTCCAGGGTCTCGCCTATGAGGAGGTGGCCAGCCTGGAGTTCCCCATCCAGATGATCGGATGGGGCGAGGATGGCTCCCTGATCGCAACCAAGGACGGACAGGTCTGGCTCATGGGCACGGACGGGGAGGTGCAGCCCTCCCCGGTGCTCGACATCAGCGAGCAGGTCCACAACGAGGGTGAGCGCGGGCTGTTGTCCATCGTCGCGTCCGAGGACGGCACCCGGCTGTACGCCCACTACTCGGGTGGGGGCGGTGGCGACACCGTGGTCTCCCGGTTCACTTGGGCCGACGGCGCACTGACCGATGAGCAGATCCTCTTCGAGCACGACCAGCCGGCCCCCAACCACAACGGCGGGATGCTCCAGTTCGGCCCGGACGGCGGCCTCTACCTTGGACTCGGCGACGGTGGTGGCGCCAACGACCAGTTCGGTCATGGCCAGGACACCGACACCCTGCTGGCGGGCATCGTCAGACTCGATCCGAACGGTGCCGAGGACCCGCTTCTCTGGCAGCACGGGCTGCGCAATCCGTGGAGGTTCTGGTTCGAAGGCGACCTCGTCTACATCGCCGATGTCGGCCAGAACGCCTACGAGGAGATAAACGTGGCGCCAATCGAAGAGGGTCTCAACTACGGGTGGTCGATCATGGAAGGCCTCCACTGCTTTCGAACGTCGGAATGCGACACCTCCGGTCTCACCCTCCCCGTGGTCGAGGTGGAGCATGGCGACGCAGGAACCTGCTCGATCACCGGCGGGGTCGTCTATCACGGCGCGGCCATACCGGAGATCGACGGCCAGTACTTCTATTCGGACTACTGCGGTGGATACCTCCGCAGCTTCCTCTACCGCGACGGGGAGGTCGTGGAGCAGACCGACTGGACCGAACAGGTCGGCGTCCCCGGCAACGTGGTCGGCTTTGGCGTCGATTCCTCCGGTGAGATGTATGTCATGACCACCGATCAGGTCCTCGCGGTCGTGCCGGTTCGCGGGTAGATAACCTCACTGGCCCGATGGCCACCATCTTCACCAGGATCATCGCCGGGGAGATCCCTGCGACGTTCGTGTGGAAGGACGACCTCAGTGCGGCCTTCATGTCGATCAACCCGCTGCGGGACGGGCATGTCCTCGTGGTGCCCCGGGAGGAGGTGGACCACTGGGTCGACTGCCCGAAGACGCTGCGTGATCATCTCATGGAGGTGGCACGGACCATCGGCCTCGCCCTCGTCGACGTCTACCGGCCGGAGAAGGTGGGTCTGATGATCGCCGGCCTCGAAGTGCCCCACCTCCACCTGCACCTGGTCCCGATCGACAGCGTCTCCGACCTGGACTTCTCGAATGCGGCGGCGACTGTGGAACGGGAGCATCTCGTGGAGCAAGCATCATCGATCCGCTCGGCCCTGTCGGCGATCGGAGCCACCGGAGTCACCTCCTAGGTGGGGATCCTCTTCGGGAGTGTCGCCTCCCTTCTCTACGGCTTGGGCGATTTCCTCGGTGGCGAGGGGGCGAAACGGGTCACCGCCACCACCGTCGTCCTCTGGGCCGGTTCGATCTCACTGCCGCTGCTCACCGTTATCGCCCTGATCGTCGGGGGCGAGGCGAGCCCGAGCGACTACCTGCTCGGGGCTGCCGCCGGGTCGTTGGGATCCGTCGGCCTGGTATTTCTCTTCGCCGGCCTGGGGCGGGGACAGGCCGCAGCGGTGGCGCCCGCAGCCGCGGTCACCAGTGGCGTGTTCCCCCTCCTGTTCGCCGTCTTCGGCGGGGAGATGCTGGGACCGGTCGAGTGGCTCGGCGTCGCTCTCGCCGCTCCCGCGATCGTCCTCTGCTCCTGGGTGGCCGATCGGGGCGACGTTGCCCTCGGTGGTGTGTGGTACGGCCTGATCGCCGGTCTCGGGTTCGGGGGGTACAACATCGTCATGGCACAGACGGGTGAGGCATCGGCCCTCCTCCCACTGATCTCCGCTCGGGCAGCCACCCTGGCCTTGGTCGGCCTGACCACTTTCCTCGGGCCGTGGCGGGCAACCGGATGGAGAAGTGCCCCGAAGGGCATCGTCGTTGGAAACGGAGTGCTCGATGCGGCAGGCAACGTCGCCATCATCCTCGGCCTCCGGCTGGGCACCCTGGCCAGGGTGAGCATCGCAGCTGCCTTCTACCCGGTGGTGACGGTGATCCTGGCCCGACTGATCAACGCGGAGCACCTCCGGGCCCGCCAGATCGTCGGGCTGGTGACGTGCATCGTCGCCCTCGCCGCCATCGCTCTGGGCTAGACCCCTTCGAAGCGGCGGATCGTCCCCTCCAGGTGGGTCATGGCCGTGTCGTAGCCGAGGGGCACCCATCTCGTCGTGTACTCGATCACTCTCTCCACCCAGAGCCGGAAGACGGCGGCGCGCCAAGACTCGTCCTCGAGGTGGAACCGCTCCATCAGCCTGGGGAACAGCCGGTGCCAGGTTGTGTCGTCGACGCGGAGCCCCTGGGTTGGATCCAGGCCGAGCCCGGTGATGACCGAGAGTTCCCCGGATGTCGGGGCCTCGGCGATTGCGGCGCGGGTCGCGGCCATGTCGTAAGCGACCGTCTGCTTCAGGTCGGCGGGGACGACGGCGGGAGGATCGGAGTCGAACACCGCATCGGCCCCGGGCCCGGGCCGGTCTGCGAGCGACGAGACCGCGTCGAGACACTCGAGCAGCATGTCTCTGATCTCGACGAGAGACCCGTACATGGCATGGCGCTTTCCGTCGGCCGCATTGTGCTCGTAGATCCCCAGGCCCATGATGGCGGTGGCGTGGGTGATCATCGTGTCCACACCCCAGTCGGAGCGGGCGACGACGAAGGGATCGGCGGCGAGCGACTCCACAGCCGTCAGGGACAAGAGCAGCTCGCCACCGAGTGGCTGGCCGAGCCGGGGGAGGAGGGTGCCCGGGAAGAGGAGGGCGAGCCCGGGACGGGTCACCATCCAGGTGATCATGGCGTCGGTGGCGGCGCGCGGGAAGCGATGCCGGACCACCTGATAGCCGCGGTCGGCAGCACTCTCGGCACCGTCGATCCAGGTGCCGTCGAAGTTGGTGATGTCGGCGTCGTAGAAGTGGGTGCGCTCGAATCCGCGCTCCGCCGCCATTCTCAGTGCCGTGTTCATCCCGTCGCCCTTGCCCGACCGGTAGATGCCGAGACGCTCCTGGGCGAAGACCGAGACCGGGGTCCCGGTGCCGGCCTCGACCTCCTCGGCCAGGTCGGCGACTTCGGCCATCGACGACCCCTCGGATGCGGCCACACCCCAGACCTCGTCGACCCGGTCGTGACGGGCCGCGGTGTACAGGTTGGCGGACACGACGGAGGGATCCTCGGTCTTGAAGGGGAACACCACCAGGCTCATCGGCCGTATCCCGGATCTGTCACCATCGAGGTCTACTCTCGGCGCTCATGACCACGACGCCCCAACGAGGCGGGGTCGGCAGAGTCCTCGGCACCAGGGATGCGACCCCACTCGAGTTCTGGGTGGGCGTCGCCGAGGGGGAGTACCTGCAACTCGACGACGTGGTGGCCCTGGAACGGGTGCTCCCCACTGGGGAGATGGTCAGGATCTTCGGCACCGTCGGACAGGTGGTCGCCCGCCACGAGGGGGCCCGCTTCGACTCCGACGTCTTCCTGATCGAGGACGGGATCCTGCCGGCCGAGGTGACCGAAGCCGCCCAGGTCAGCGCGACCCGGTTCGAGCCCGAGGTGTTCGTACCGCCCCGTCCCGGCCAGGAGGTCAGGATCGCCGAGGGCGACGAGCGTGAGCAGGCACTGTTCTTCGACCGCATGGATCGGAAGGTACCCGTGGGCCTGGCACGCAACGGCGAGCCGCTCTGGGTCAACTTCGAGTTCATCAACGGGGAGCGGGGCGCCCATGTCAACATCTCCGGCATCTCGGGTGTCGCAACCAAGACCAGCTACGCCACCTTCCTGCTCCACTCCCTGTTCACCTCGGGCGTCCTGGGAAAGGCCGCGGTCAACACGAGGGCCCTGGTGTTCAACGTCAAGGGGGAGGACCTGTTGCACCTCGACCGGGTCAACAACCGTCTCGACGACGAGCAGCGCAGGCGCTACGCCGATCTCGGTCTTCCCAGCACGCCCTTCGACTCGGTGCGTCTCTACGCTCCACCCCGTCTCGACGACCCGCGGGCGACCGCCGACGTCGCCTCACGGTCCGACGTCACCTCCTTCTTCTGGAGCATCCACGAGTTCTGCGTGTCGGATCTCCTTCCCTTCCTCTTCGCCGACGCCGAGGACGACCGCGCCCAGTACACCACCGTCGTCTACAACGTGATGGCACAGCTCCGCACCGCCGAGATGACCGAGACCGGTGCCGCGGTCATCGACGGTGTCAAGGTGCGCACGTTCCGTGAGCTGGCCGACCTGATCACCGAGAGAGTCCAAGCGGAGGAGCACCGCAACCGATGGGCCGGGCCGGCCATCGGGATGGGCACGGTGAACGCCTTCGTGCGAAGGCTGCAGGCCTCGGTGCGCCACCTCGGGCGCCTGGTGAGATCGGATGTACCCGACCCGGAGCGTCACCGCATCGACCTCCAGGATCAGGTGACAGTGGTCGACCTGCACAATCTCAACGATCGCGCTCAACGCTTCGTCGTCGGGGTCACGCTGAGACGGGCCTTCGAGGACAAGGAGCGAGCGGGCCAGGCGGACGAGCTGCTCATGGTGGTGCTCGACGAGCTGAACAAGTATGCGCCCAGGGAGGGATCAAGCCCGATCAAGGAGATCCTCCTCGACATCGCAGAGCGCGGCCGCTCCCTGGGCGTGATCCTCGTCGGCGCCCAGCAGACGGCCTCGGAGGTCGAGCGGCGCATCATCGCCAACAGCTCGATACGGGTGGTGGGCCGTCTCGACTCCGCCGAGGCGGCGCGGGAGGAATACGGATTCCTCCCCGGCCCCCATCGTCAGAGGGCCACGATCGTCAAGCCGGGGACCATGATCATCAACCAGCCAGAGCTGCCTGTGCCGCTCGTCCTCGAGTTCCCCTTCCCCGCCTGGGCGACGCGTGCCTCCGAGGCGGTGAACCCGGTGGCCGGCACCGGCCCCGACGACCCGTTCCAGGGTCTCTGAGCCGTGATCCACGCATAAAGAAGCCACCGTAAAACGCCGAAAGATCAGGGTGACCCCTGCTCTGAGGGACCCCGGATCCCATCACGCCAACGGCATGGAGGCGACACGATACGTGGTGGCGCAGACTCTGGTCCGCGTCGCCACCTGGGTCGGGGGGATCGCCGGTCTCGGTCTGCTGATCGTGGCGGCGGTGACCTCTCGGGGCGACCTCCTCGCGGTTGGCATCGGTGCATCGTTGGTCGGGGTCATCGGCCTCGTCCAGCACCTGCGCGGAGCCAACAGCCCGACTCCGGTGCTGGTGGCGGCGTCGTTGACCTGCGGCGTGCTGTCGCCGTTCACCGAAACATCGGCGCACTTGGCGATCCTCCCGGCGCTCACACTCTTCGTCTTCGTCGCCATTCTCTCCCTGCCCAAACCGGCGGCCAGGCTCTATGCCCTGTGGTGCGGGCTGGTCACCGCGGTGGCGGTCCCGTTCATCATCCCCGGGGCTGCGCCTGCGGACTACGTCGCCGTCAGTGTGATGCTCGGCGCCGTCGGCGTGGCCGGATGGCGCTTCGTCACGGTGGGTAGCGACCTCCTGGTCCGGGAGGAGGAGAGTCACCGCGTCTTGTTCCAGGACTCGCCGGTGGCACTGCTCGAGGAGGACTTCACCGCAGTCGCCCGACGTCTCGAGATGCTGAGAGGCGAGGGTGTCACCGACCTCGATGCCCACCTCAGGGAGCATCCCGAGCTGCTGAGAGACATGATTTCCACGATCAGGCTGCGTCGGGCCAATCAGACCGCATTGGACATGATCGGCGCCGGGTCCGTCGCCGAGCTCGACGAGGGGTTCCGGACGGCAGTTCGGACTGAGAGCGAGCTGGCAACCTTTCGCGAGCAGGTCAAGGCGGTTTGGGAGGATCGGACGGAGGCGGCGGCCGACCTGCAGGGGACGACACTCGATGGGACGCTCATGCATGCTGTGCTCCACTGGTCGGCGCCCCGCGACGACAGGGGCCGCGACCTCAGCCGGGTCATGGTCGCCATCTCCGACGTGACGCCGAGGGTGGAGATGGAGCAGCGTCTGGCTCGTGCTCTCGAAGTGAACCGGCGTCTGCTCGACTTCGAACATGCATTGGCCCAATGCTCACGCTCACTCCTGCTCGGCAGTGGCGAGGCGGCACTCGAGGAGGCGCTGACCACGTTACGTGAGGCGATCGGCGCAGACCGGGCATACCTCGTCGTCAACCAGGAGGACCCGGAGCAGGGAGAGTGCTTCCGGGTCGTGCGCTCTGTCAGCCGGCCCCAATACGCCGTGGACGACTGGGTGGGGAGAGTCATTCCATGGTCGAAATACCACGGGGTGCGAGAGGTGCACCTCGCCGGGCGACCCTTCCAGCACGTCGCCGGGCCCGAGGTCGCCGGCTGGAGCAGGTCGATCCTCTCCGTGCCGATCTTCTCCGAGGGCCGCTGGGCGGGCTGCGTCGGCTTCATGGACATGAACCGGAGCGAGCCCTGGACTGTGGAGGCGGTGCGGATGCTCGAGGTGGCTGCCCCGATGCTCGGGACCTTCTGGGAGCGGGAGGTGACCCGGCAGAGGCTCGAGGAGCTGGTCATGTCGAAGGACCGTTTCGTCGCCAGCGTCTCGCACGAGCTCCGAACCCCTCTGGCTGCAGTCCTCGGATTCGCCGAGGAGCTGAAGGCGAGCGCGTCGACGTTCCGCGCCGACGAGCTCGCCGACATGTTGGAGCTCATCGCCGACCAGAGCCAGGAGATGGCCGACATGGTCGAGGATCTGCTCGTCTCGGCTCGCGCCGACATCGGGACCGTCTCGATCAGGGCCCAAGAGGTCTATCTGCGCTCCCAGGCCGAGGCGGTCCTCGCCGGTCTGGGATCGACCGGGAGCAAGGAGGTCAGCGTCGTCGGAGGGCGGGGCCGGGTGTGGGCCGACCCCTCACGGACCCGGCAGATCATCCGCAACCTGATCACCAATGCGATCCGCTACGGCGGCGACCACGTAGTCATCGAAGCAGTGGAGTGTGACGAGATGACCGTCCTCACGGTCACCGACGATGGTCCCGGTCTCGACCGGGCCCATTGGGAGGAGATATTCGAGCCGTATCAGCGGGCCCATGACGCCGGCACCCAGCCGGCCTCGATCGGGCTCGGGCTCACCGTCGCCCGCCAGCTCTCCCGTCTCATGGACGGTGACCTCGTGTACCGATGCGACCAGGAGGGCAGTGTCTTCTCGTTGACCCTGCCGGCCCACGCCCCGGCGCCGTTGGGTGACGCGGAGCCCGAAGACCAGAACAGTCTCGCCGGCGTGGCCGGCAACTGATCATCGCCTCGTCGAGACCACCTGGTCCTCGTAGGTCAGATACCGGTCCTGCACCGCCTGCTGGTCCGAGGCGTCCACCCCGAAGCGCTGGAGGCTCTGCCCGAGCAGGTCGATCATCTCTTGGAAGTCCGTGGAACTGATCCCGAGATGGTCGTGGATCCGCCTGATGTCCTCGGCACTGTGACTCTGGGGACTGCCCATCACCGCCTCGAGGAACACCGATTGGTGGGCGACCAGGGTGTGGATGTCGACACCGTCGAAGTAGAGGGCCAGCCTCGGCGAGGCCAGCACTCTCCCGTAGAAGTCGGAGACGACCTGTCTCACCCGACCGTGCCCGTACCGCTCGATCATGGTCTCGCCCATGCGTGGCAGCCTATGCGACCGGGCCCCGATGTCGTGCCCGACGCTCCCGGAATCTGTCGGGGCCGATTCCTACGCTGACCACGAGTGAAGATCCTCCACACGTCCGATTGGCACGTGGGCCGTCGCATCCGGGGGCGTGATCGCTCCGAGGAGCATCGCGAGGTCCTGGCCGAGCTGGTGGGTATGGCCGATACCCATCGAGTGGACCTGACCGTGGTGGCGGGGGACCTCTTCGACACCGGCTCTCCCGGCCCGGCCGCGGAGCAGATCGTTTGGCGGGCCCTTCTCGACCTTGCCGAGATCGCCCCGGTCGCCGTGGTGGCGGGGAACCACGACAATCCGGCCCGTCTCGACGCCATCGCCCCGGTCATGGAGCGTGTTGCCATCATCGCCGCCGGCCTTCCCCGGTCTCGAGACCAGGGTGGCGTCATCGATCTCGACGGGGTCGGCGCCCGCATCGCCCTCCTCCCCTTCGTGTCCCAGCGAGGCATCGTCAGGGCGGAGGAGATCATGGGTCTGGACCCAGACCAGCACGCCGGCCTCTACGAGGAACGGTTGCGCCGGCTGGTCGAGGTCCTCACCTCGGGCATGGGCACCGACACGGTGAATCTCCTCGTCGGGCATCTCACCGTCTACGGGGCGCTGGCCGGAGGCGGGGAGCGCACCGCCCACATCTTCGGCTATGCGGTCCCCGCCAACGTCTTTCCCGGTCATCTCTCCTATGTCGCCCTCGGCCATCTGCACCGCCAGCAGAAGATGCCTCATCCCTCCGCGGTCTGGTACTCGGGCTCGCCGCTCCAGCTCGACTTTGGCGAGGTCGCCGATGGGAAGGGCGCCCTGCTGGTCAAGGCGGAGCCGGGCAGGCCGGCGTCGGTGGAGGAGCTCCCGTTCCAGTCGGGGAGACGGCTCATCTCGTTGACCGGGACCATGGACCAGGTGCTGGCCCGCGCCGGTGAGACCGAAGGTGCCTACGTCCGGGTGGTCCTCCGGGAGACGGCGAGGGTCGGTCTCGCCGACGAGGTGCGGTCCGTCATCCCCGACGCCGTCGAGGTTGTCCTGGACAACCCGTCACGGCCCTCCAGGTCCATCGAGCGTCGTCAGGGCCTTCAGCCCAGCGAGGCGTTCGCCCGCTACCTCGCCGATCGCGACGGCGTCGATCCCAGGGTGGAGAGGCTGTTCGCCGAGTTGCTGGAGGAGGCGACGGCATGAGACCGGTCCGTCTCCGCGTCGAGGGCTTCTCCGCCTATCGGGAGCCGGTCGATGTCGACTTCGCCGGCGTCGATTTCTTCTCGCTCACCGGTCCCACCGGATCGGGGAAGTCGAGCCTCGTCGACGCCATGGTGTTCGCCCTGTTCGGCCGGGTCCCCCGGCTCGGGGGCAACGCGGTGGCACCGGCGATCAGTGCGGGTGCCGATCGCGCCCGGGTTCGCTTCGACTTCGAGGTCGGCAACACCGTCTACTGCGCGGTGCGGATGGCCCAGCGGACCAGCACCGGTGGGGCGTCGGTGCGGGAGGCCCGTCTCCAGGAGGGCGAGCAGGTGCTCGCCGACGGCGCCGACGATGTGACCGAGGCCGTCGAGGAGCTGCTCAGGCTGCGCTTCGAAGACTTCACCCGAACCGTCGTCCTCCCCCAGGGGGAGTTCGCCCGTTTCCTGACCGCGACCAAGGCGGAGCGCCAGGGCCTGCTTCGAAACCTCCTCGGGCTCGACGTCTACACCCGGGTCAGGGAGCTCGCCCGGACCCGGTCTGCGGTGGCCGGGGAGAGGGCTGAGGGGGCGCGTCGTGCCCTGGAGACCCTGGAGCTGGCCGACGCCGCCACGATGGAGCTGGCCGTGGCGCGCAGCGAGGCGCTGGCCGAGCTCGTGACCGCGGTGGGTGAGGCAGAGAGGACATTGTCGGCGCTGGACGGCCAGGTGAACGAGGCCCGGGCCGATGCGGAGAGGGTGGCGGGCCACGTGGCCGACCTGACCTCGATCGAGGCGCCTCCACAGCTCGAGGAGCTCGACACGCTCTTCGTCGAGTCGCGATCCCGTCTGGTGGAAGCCGAGGAGGTGGAGCGCGCCGGGAGACAGGGGCTGGCCAGGATCGAGTCGGTGTTGTCCGAGCTGCCCAGCGGCGACCAGATCGAGTCCTGGCGCCGGGCGCGCGCCCGGCTCGCCGAGTTGGAGGCCAGGCTCGACGATGACGCCCTGGAGCAGAGCCGGCTGGCGATGGCCGCCGCCGAGGAAGAGCTGCGGGTCGCAGTCGAGCACCTCGCCGATGTGGACCGCGAGATCGAGACCGAGCGGTCACGGCACGCCACCCACCTCATCGCCGCCGGGCTTCGCGTCGGCGCCCCCTGTCCGGTGTGTCTCCACGAGGTCGAGGAGCTTCCCGCGTCGTTGGAGCCGGTCTCGGTGGAGGTGACCGAAGGCCGACGCCAGGAGGCGTTGGATCGCGTGGAGTCGCTTCGCATCGCGGCGGCGAATGCGCGTGACGGGCTGGCACGGCTGGAGGCAGCCAGTGCCGAGGTCGAGGCCCAGGCGAGCGAGGTGCGCGAGATCGTTGCCGGTGCCCCGTCCCGCGAGGAGGTCGAGGAGCTGGCCACCCGTCGTGGCGAGCTCGACGAGAGCGCAGTTGCCGGCAGGGAGGCTCTGGTCGGGCTCGAGCAGGAGACATCAGCCGCCCGTGCCGCCCTCGAGTCCGTCGCCGACGCCTCGCGCCGGTTGTCCAGGCAGCTCACTGCCGCCCAGCTCAAGGTCGCGGCGCTCGACCCTCCACTCTCGGAGAGCGATGACGTCGTCGTGCAATGGAAGGACCTCCTCGCCTGGAAGGAGCACACCCTGACCCGGCTCGGCGAGGACAGAGAAGCCACGCTGGCGGCGGTCGAGGAGGCGGTGGCTGCCGCCGATTCCGCCCGCAAGGATCTAGCCGATCTGCTCGCCGGCCAGCAGATAACGCCGGTGGAGCCGTTCTCGGTGCAGGTGGCCACGGCGCATCAGGCAGCCCGCTCGTTGGTCGACTCCTATCAGCGGGCGGCCGAGCAGGCCGAGGAGTTGACCGAGCTGGAGCGCAGCGCAGCCGAGGAGGCGGCGATCGCCGACGCCCTAGCCGGCCATCTCCGGGCCGACGGATTCGAGCAATGGATGATGGCCGGCGCCCTGACCGACCTGGTCGCCGGGGCGAACGACCTGCTCGGCCAGCTCTCCTCCGGGGGCTACTCCCTGGCAACGGACGACTCGGGGGGATTCTCGATCGTCGATCATCGCAACGCAGACGAGCGACGGTCTGTCAACACCCTCTCGGGAGGGGAGACCTTCCTGGTCTCCCTGGCCTTGGCCCTGTCGCTGGCCGAGACCCTCTCCGCCGCAGGTGGCTCGGGTCTCGACGCCATCATCCTCGACGAGGGCTTCGGGGCCCTCGACGACGAGGCCCTCGACACCGTGGCCTCGGTGCTCGAGGAGCTCACCGAGCGGGGCCTGATGGTCGGCATCATCACCCACGTCAAGGAGCTCGCCGCCCGCGCTCCGGTGCGTTACGAGGTGCGCCGGGAGCCAACCGGTGCCCAGGTGAGGCCGGTGACATGAGATTCACGGTGGAGGCGTGGGACACCGACTACGGGACGCCGACCGAGCCCGAGCTCGACGACGCCAGTCACAACGTCGATGTCGGCGTCGAGCTGCGCGCAGAGGAGTGGCGGCCCCTCCTCCCCGAGTTCGGCCCGGTCCCCGACATCTTGTTCATCGACGGTGTGCGGAGGGTCGATGCCACATTGTGGATCGAACAGCCTCCGGACTTTCCCGGCTTCGCACTGGCCGCCACCTATGCGGCCGGGGCGGTTCGCTGCAATGGGGCGGCCCGCATCGAGGAGACGGCTGTGGAGAGGGGGCTGTTCACCTCGGCCCCGGCCGGTGACGTGGACACCGCCATCGGGATCTACGAGGTGAAGGCGACCAAAGGCACCACGCCCGAGGAGCTGTGGCTGGGGATCCAACAGAGGATGGGGGCGCTGGAGGCTGCGGTGACGAGACGTGCGGGCGGTGCCGAGATGCTGGTGGTCGACGGCCCGTTGTCGCACGCCCGAGATCTCGAGAACGCGGTCGGGTACATCAAGACCCAGAAGGTCCAGTACCTCCCGCTCGAGCTCCGCCAGATTCTCGTGTCCCTCCCTGCCGGGTATCGGACACCTCTCTTCCTCACCACCACCTCGTGGAGCCGGTTCTCTTGGTATCTGCGTCTCGCCAACCATGCCGGGCCCGCCGGGGGCCTGGTGCGTTGCGAGATAGACGCCGACACCACCGTGGGCGATGCCGCCAGAGTCGCCACCCGGGTGAGCGCCACGCTCCCTCGCTACGCCTCGGCCAGGCACAAGGACCCGCGGGCGCCACAGAACCTCTACCCGATCGGGGGTCTGGAGCGTGAGCTCCGGCACCGGCTCGGTGACAGGGAGATGGCGATCAGAGCGCTACGCAGGGCCGCCGCTCGGGCTGCCTAGCCGGCTCTTCCCGTCTCACGACGGGAGGCGAGGATCGCCCCGGCGATGACCAGGAGCACTCCGACGACGGCCACCGGTGAGATCACCTCGGAGCGGAAGACGACGCCCAGGACCATGGCGACCACCGGGAGCAGATAGGTCATCACGGAGGCACGGGTGGCGCCGACACTCCCGGTCAGATTGCCCATCAGGACGAAGGCGAGTCCAGTCCCCAGGACTCCGATCGCGGCCACGGCGAGCAGGGAGGGCCAGGCAAAGCTGGAGTCGAAGGCCCCGATCACGCCGAACGGTGCGACCATCGGCACCGCGATCTTGAGCACCGACGCCATCAGCGGCAGTGACCCGTACTTCTGCTGGAGCGGTGGAACGATGTTGAGCGACACCGCGTAGCCCAGGGTCGCGATCAGCACCAGGCCCACGCCCAGCGCCTGGGTGCTGCCCGACCCCGCCGAGGGGAGGGCGATGGCGAGGATGCCGACGAACCCGACGGCCACGCCGATCACCTGCAGCGGCCCGGGGAAGGCTCTGAGCAGAGCCGTCGCGATCACTGCGGTGAAGATGGGAGTCGCCCCGTTGAGCATCCCGGCGACGGCCGAGTCGATCCATTGTTGAGCGATCGGGAAGAGCGTGAATGGGATCGCGACCCAGATCGCGGCGAGCAGACCCACGGACCCGTAGTCGCTTCGGTCGATCTTCACCGTGCGGGCCCTCGGGATGGCGCTGAGGGCGGCCGCACCCAGGGCAACCCGCAGGAAGGTGACCAGGCCGGGATGGAATGCGTCGAGCCCGATCGCGATGAAGAGGAACGACGAGCCCCAGATCAGGGAGAGTGAGACGAAGCGTCCCCAGTCGAGGGTGGTGAACGCCTCCCGGTTGGTGCCATGGGAGGTCTGGAGGAGTCTTGTCGAAGCCATCGTTGATTGGAACCCCGTTCGGAGGGCTCCGGTTGCACTCAACGCGTCAGGCGGCGCAAATAGTCCGGGACGTCGATGCCGGGCACCAGGTCCGCGGAAGGAACGGGATCGCCGGTCTCCTGCCTCATCGGCACCACTCCCGCCCAGACATGGGCGGCCATGTCCTCGGGCTCGTCCTCGGGATCGCCGGTGCGGACCTTGGCCGACACTTCGTCCAGAGGCAGGGAGATCACCGTGGTCTGCCGCAGTTCGGGCTCGGTGGAGGGCCGCACGTCGGCGAGACGACCCGGCAGGAGAGTGTCCACGATGTGGTCCAGCGCCCTTCGCTTCTCCTCACCCTCGAGCAGGGTCCCGGTGCCATGGATGACGACACTGCGATAGTTCGCCGACGAGTTGAAGGCGCTCCTCGCGACCACGAGACCGTCGAGATGGGTGACGGCGACGCTCAGTGGTGAGCCGGCGCGCACGGCCCGGGCCAGGCCCATCGAGGTCGACCCGTGCAGGAGGATGCGATCGCCCAGGCGTGCGTACAGGATCGGCAGCACCACCGGACGCCCCTCGGTGACGTAGGCGGCATGGCAGTGGAAACCGGCGTCGAGGATGGCGTGCACCGCGTCCATGTCGGTGACGGCCCGCTCGGGCAGTCTCTTGATCCGGGTCTTCTCCGTCATACGGACTCCGCCTTGGCCTGCCTGGTCATCAGTCGCAGCACTGCGTCTCGTGGGGTGACTTCGCCTCGGAGCACCATGTCGACGTGCCCGGCGATGGGCATCTCGACGCCCGCCCTCTCGGCGAGGGCGACCACGCTCTCGGTCGTCTTCACGCCTTCGGCCACCATGCGCATCTCGGAGACGATCTCCTCGAGGCTCTTCCCCAGGGCGAGGGCGTAACCCACCCGATGGTTGCGGCTCTTGTCCGAGCTGCAGGTTGCGATGAGGTCTCCCATCCCGGCGAGCCCGGCGAAGGTCTCCGGACGGCCTCCGAGGGCCACCCCGAGTCTGGTGAGCTCGGCGAGGGCCCTGGTGAGGAGGGTCGCCCGGGTGTTGTCCCCGAAGCCGAGCCCGTCCGACATCCCGGAGGCGATCGCCATCACGTTCTTCAGCGCTCCGCCCAGCTCACACCCGGTGACGTCGTCGTTGGTGTAGACCCGGAAGCTGGGGCCCATGAGCAGCTCCTGGAGGCGCCTCGCCGCTTCGGGATCGCGCATGGCGACCACCGCCGCCGCCGGCTGGCCGGCGATCACCTCGACAGCCAGATTGGGGCCGGTCAGCACGCCGACGACCGTCCGCTCGTGGCCGGGCGCCAGCTCGGCCACGATCTCGGTCATGGTGCGAAGGGACTCCTGCTCGATCCCCTTGGTGAGGGAGAGCACCGGTGTGTCGTCGGCGATGAGACCGGCGATCGGCGTGAAGACGTCACGGAACCCGTGGGAGGGCACCGCCATGACGATGGTCCCCGCCCCTGACACGGCGTCGGCGAGATCATGGGTGGCGCGAAGAGCCGGGGGCAGTGTGAACTCGGGCAGGTAGTCGGGGTTGGCTCGACGCTCGTTGATCGCCTCGGCCAGTGAGCGCCGTCTCGCCCAGAGCACAGTCTCCACCCGGGCCGCGGCGATCGAGGCGACGGTGGTGCCCCAGGACCCGGCTCCTATCACCGCGACCGTGTTCATCTCCCAGCACGCTAATCAGCCGCCGGCGCCCGGCTCCCTAACCTGACGTGACCGCATGGCACTCTCCATAGGCATCGTCGGGCTGCCCAACGTGGGCAAGTCGACCCTGTTCAATGCACTGACCAGGGCCGGGGCGCTGGCGGCCAACTACCCGTTCGCCACGATCGAGCCGAACACCGGCATCGTGCCCATCCCCGATCCCAGAGTTGAGCGGCTCGCAGACCTGTTCCGGTCGGATCGTGCCATCCAGGCCAGCGTCAAGTTCGTCGACATCGCCGGGTTGGTTGAGGGGGCCAGCCAGGGGGAGGGCCTGGGCAACAGGTTCCTCGCCAACATCCGCGACGTCAGTGCGATCTGCCACGTGGTGCGGGCCTTCGAGTCGGCCAGCGTGGTCCATGTCGGTGAGCAGATCGAACCGGCGAGAGACATCGAGGTGGTCGAGACCGAGCTCGCCCTGGCCGACCTGGAGACGATCGAACGCAGACTGCCCCGTCTGGAGAGGGAGGCCACGGTGGACCGCTTCCTTCAGCCCCGGGTGGAGAGTCTGCGACGGCTGAGGGAAGTGGTTGGCTCGGGCGAGATGGTCAGCCGCCACCCCGAGCTGGGTGACGCGGTGACCGAGCACTTCGACCTGCACCTGCTCACAGTCAAGCCGGTGATCTATGTGTTCAACATGGACGAGGCCGGACTCGCCGATCAGAGCCGGAGGAGCGAGCTCGCCTCGCTCGTCGCCCCGGCGACCGCCCTCTTCCTCGACGCACAGATCGAGGCCGAGCTGGTCGAGCTGGAGCCTTCGGAGCAGCTGGAGATGCTGCATGCGGTGGGCCAGAGTGAGCCCGGTCTCCACGCGGTGGTCCGTGCCGCCTACGAGACGCTCGGGCTGCAGAGCTTTCTGACCGCGGGGGATAAGGAGACCCGGGCCTGGACGATCCCTCGGGGGGCTACGGCGCCCGAGGCGGCGGGTGTCATCCACACCGACTTCCAGCGGGGCTTCATCGCCGCCGAGGTCGTCGACTACGACCGTCTGGTCTCAGCGGGGTCGTGGCAGGCGGCTAGATCGGCCGGTCTGGTCAGGACCGAGGGCAAGGGCTACGTGATGCGCCCCGGAGACGTGGTCGAGTTCCGGTTCAACGTCTGACCTCCGTCAGTTCCGGAACGAGGGCATGGCGACGATCAGACAGGGGAGACCCGAGTTCTCGATCATGTAGCTGATCCGATGGCCGAAGAATGGCCGGTCGGTGAGCGGCCGGCTGGCGGTCCCCAGCACCACGACGTCGAAATCCTGGCCGGAGGCGAAGTCGAGGATCTCCTGCTCGGCGTTGGGGGCCACCCGGATCTCGGTGCTCACCTCGGCGCCCAGCCGGGTGCCGAAGGCACGCGACTCCTCGACCAGGGTCTCGGCCGTCCTCATCGCGTCGTCGACCCGCCCACCCTCGAGGAACATCCCCTCCCCGTCGGGCCGGTTGACCACATGCAGCGCGACTGCCTCCCCCCCGGCGACATGCGCCAGCGTGAACCCCAGCTCTTCCGCCGCCCGGCTGGTCCTGCTGGCGGTGACCGGTACCAGGACCTTGCGGGGCAGCCGATCGGGGATCTCTTCGCCATCGGGAACGCGGACGATCACCGTCTGGATCTGAACCTCGCGGAGCACCCGCTCCACCACACTGGACTCCAGGGACCTCTCCGCCCTCCCCGACGCCCCCATGACCAGCACGTCGTAACCGAGACGGCTCTCGGCGACTATCGCATCAGAGGGATCGTCGGCGACCGACCGGATGATCTGGGTCGAGCGGCCGTCGAGCGCGCTGATCACCGCGGAGGGGTCGGCACTCACCCCGGAGCGGGCTTTGCGACGACCGCCTTCCTCGGGACGGTCGATGGCGAGCACGGTCAATTCGGCGTCGGCGAACACCGATGCCGCGATCCGGGCGGCGTAGATGCTGTTGTCACCGCCGCGAGTGGGCAGCAGCACCCGCCCGACCCCGAGTATCTCGGAGCCCTCCTTCAGCGACTCCCTCTCGAGACGCTCCGCCTCTTCGGGGGGGAGCTCGAAACGTCCCATGGCCCAGCGGAGCAGCGACGGGGCGGCGAGGGAGGTGGTGATGGCGGCGAGCAGCAGCACCGTGTAGCCCGCCTCGTTGATGACACCGACGTTGAGGCCGATGATCGCCACCACGACTCCCATCACACCCAACGGGCTCAGCCCGGCGCCGAGCGCCAGGCTCTCGTTGGTGCCGACTCCGACGATGCGCCCGCTCACGATGGTCCCCACGATCTTGGAGACGACCGCGAGCACGATGGCGACTGCCGTCCAGATGGCGATCTGGACGTCGGCGAGAGCGGTGATGTCGACCCGCAAGCCGCTCAATGCGAAGAAGATGGGCGCGAAGAACGCCGTGGTCACCATCTCGAGACGATCTCGGACCTGGGGGAGCTGATGTCGGACTCGGGCCAGGACCAGACCAGCAACGTAGGCGCCGAGGATCGCCTCGACACGGAGGGCCTGGGTGATCGCACCGCAGATCAACCCGATGACGACGGCGAGGGAGAACCCCGCCTCGACACTGGAGCGACGGGACAGGGCAAAGCGGAAGAGCCGGTCGAGCAGGCTTCGCCCCACGGTCATCGCGGCGATGACGAACAGGATCAAGCCACCGAAGGAGACCCCGATCTGGTCGAATCGCACGCCTCCCACCGCGATCCCGGAAATGAGGGCGAGGACCAGCCAGCCGACCGCGTCCTTGGCCATGGCCGCGGCCAGGACGACCTGGGCGAAGTCGCGACGCATGACGCCGAGGTCGGCGAGGATCTTGCCCACCACCGGCAGCGCCGAGACCGAGAGGGCGAGCCCGAAGAACACGGCGAAGATCCAGGGTGCGGGGGCCACCGAGCCGGAGAACAGCCCGGCGAGGAAGTAGCCGACGACCCCGGTCACCAGCATGGGGAGGAGCATCGATCCGGTCGCCACCGCCAGCGCCACCTTCTTGAAGCGGGCGATGATGCCGAGATCCGTCTCGAATCCCATCACGACGAGGAGGAAGACGACCCCCAGCCAGGCGAGGCCGAAGGAGGCCGAGTTCACCTCCGGCTCGGCCACGAAGACCCACTCGAAGACGGTTGGGAATACCAACCCGAAGAGTGACGGGCCGAGGACCACGCCGGCCAACAGCTCGCCCACCACCGGCGGCTGATTGAGCCGCTTCATCAACGCACCGAGAAGACGTGCCACCGCGACGAGCAGGGTGACCTGGACGATGAAGACCAGGACCTGATGCTCGTCCAGCGGGGCATCGACGACGCCGGGTGCATCGACGCCGATGACCGGCAGGGTGATCACGGGCATCGGGGCACGTTAGACCGGGCAGCCGTCGCGCCCCCGAACCGCATCCGGGGACGATGGGCGGAATGGGACGACTTGCTTATCATCGCCGACAGACCGATGCCCAACCCCGTCGAGAGATTCGCCGACCGTCACATCGGCCCGAGAGCGGCCGACATCGAGAAGATGCTGGCCACGGTGGGCGTTGCCTCACTGGACGAGTTGATCGCCGAGACCGTCCCCGATTCGATCCTCGACACCCGTCTCGAGCTCCCTGAGGCGCTTACCGAGACCGAGGCCATCGAGCGTCTCTCCGAGTTGGCCACCCGCAACAGAGTGCTGCCGTCCCTGATCGGCCTCGGCTATCACGACACGGTCACTCCTCCGGTCATACGACGCAACGTCCTCGAGAACCCGGCGTGGTACACCGCCTACACGGCCTATCAGCCCGAGATCTCCCAGGGGCGGCTCGAGGCTCTCCTCAACTTCCAGACGATGGTCTCCGACCTCACCGGTCTGGCGGTGGCCAATGCATCCCTCCTCGACGAGCCCACCGCGGCCGCCGAGGCGATGGCCATGGCGAGGCGCTCCTCACGGGGGGACCGGAATGTCTTCTTCGTCGACCCGGATACCCACCCCGCAACGAGGTCGGTGATCGAGACCAGAGCCCGCGCCGTCGGCGTGGAGGTCGCCGACTTCTCACCGGACGTCCACCCGGAGACTTGCTTCGGTGTCCTGCTCAGCTATCCGGGCTCGAGTGGTGAGGTGAGATCCTTCTCCACAACGACCGAGATGTTCCGTCAGGCGGGGGCCATCGTGGTCGTGGCGACGGACCTGCTGGCGCTGACCATGCTCCAGCCTCCTGGAGAATGGGGTGCCGACATCGCGGTGGGCTCGGCTCAGCGCTTCGGGGTGCCACTCGGGTACGGCGGTCCCCACGCCGGGTTCATCGCCACCACCGAGAGCCTGGTCCGGGCGATGCCCGGTCGCCTCGTCGGTGTCGCCGCCGACCGATCCGGCCGCACCGCCTACCGGCTCGCCCTGCAGACACGTGAGCAGCACATCCGGAGGGAAAAGGCGACCTCGAACGTCTGCACGGCCCAGGTGCTGCTGGCCGTCATCTCCGGCTTCTACGCGTGCTGGCACGGCCCGGAGGGGCTCGCCGCCATCGCCGCGGAGTGCAACCGGCTGGCCACGCTTCTAGCCGACTCGCTCGCCGCCGCGGGTCACGAGGTGGTCACCGAGTCTTGGTTCGACACCATCACCGTCCGGGTGCCGGGACGCGCCGACGAGCTGGTGACGGCCGCGCTCGGGGCCGGGATCAACATCGGCAGGGCGGACCGGGATCACATCCGCGTCGCGGTCGACGAGACGACCGACGAGGCTCTGGTCAACCGTCTCCTCGACGCGCTGGGCGCGACGCCCGTGCCGGTCGTCTCCGGGCGAATCCATCCCGGTCTCAACCGGGAGAGCGCCTACCTCACCCATCCCGTGTTCAGCCTGCACCAGTCCGAGCACGAGATGCTCAGGTACCTTCGACGCCTCGCCGACCGTGACCTGGCCCTGGATCGCAGCATGATCCCATTGGGGTCGTGCACCATGAAGCTGAATGCCACCACCGAGATGGTCCCGATCACGTGGGAGGGATTCGCCGGGCTCCATCCATACGCCCCGATCGAACAGGCGGCGGGCTACTTGCAGCTGATCTCCGAGCTCGAGGCGCAGCTCGCCGCGATCACCGGGTACGACGCGGTCTCGCTCCAGCCCAACGCCGGGTCCCAGGGCGAGCTCGCCGGCTTGCTGGCCATCGCGGCCTACCACCGGTCCCGGGGACAAGCGACCCGGAACGTCTGTCTCATCCCCGCCTCGGCGCATGGGACGAATGCCGCGTCCGCGGTGATGGCAGGGATGAGAGTGGTCGTGGTCGCCAGCGACCAGTCCGGCAACATCGACGTCGAGGATCTCCGATCCAAGGCGTCCGAGCACTCCGAGGACCTCGCCGCCCTGATGGTCACCTACCCGTCGACTCACGGTGTGTTCGAGGCGAGGATCAAGGAGGTCACGGCAATCGTCCACGAGCACGGCGGCCAGGTCTATGTGGACGGCGCAAACCTGAACGCCCTGGTCGGCCTGGCCCGGCCCGCCGACTTCGGCGCCGACATCGGGCACCTCAATCTGCACAAGACCTTCACGATCCCACACGGTGGCGGGGGCCCGGGAGTGGGCCCGGTGGGGGCCAAGGCGCACCTCGCCCCGTTCCTCCCCAACCATCCCTTGCTGGAGGAGGCCGGGCCGGACACCGGAGTCGGCGCCATCTCGGGGGCGCCCTTCGGCTCGGCGGGCATCCTCCCCATCCCCTATGCCTACCTACGGCTCATGGGTGCGGACGGTCTCAAGGAGGCGACCCGGGTGGCCATCCTCTCCGCCAACTACATCGCCCGTCGGCTCGATCCCTACTACCCGGTGCTCTACAAGGGGGAGCGGGACAGGGTGGCGCACGAGTGCATCATCGATGTGCGTCCCCTCACCAAGGCCGCCGGGATCACCGCCGAGGACATCACCAAGCGTCTGGCCGATTACGGGTTCCATGCTCCGACACTGGCATTCCCGGTGGCCAACACCCTCATGGTCGAGCCCACCGAGTCCGAGTCGCTACCGGAGATCGATCGCTTCTGCGACGCCATGATCGCCATCCGGGCCGAGGCCGACCGGGTGGGACGAGGGGACTGGCCACGGGACGACAACCCGCTCTTCCACGCTCCGCACACCGCCGAGGACGTCTCGGCCGATGTCTGGGACCGGGCCTATGGCCGTGAGCTGGCGGCATACCCCATGCCGTCGCTGCGGCGGGACAAGTACTGGCCTCCGGTGGGTCGGATCGACGGAGCGGCAGGAGACAGGAACCTGGTGTGCTCCTGCCCGCCTCTCGACGCATACGGCTGATCGCGTCTTGACTTTTCTCCCAGTAGTGGGATCTTTATCCGCTGCAATCGCTCTGTTGCTAGGTAGGTCGACCACGTGAAGTTCAGCGGTGAGATCAGGTTTCCCGAGCTCGACCACCCTGGGGTCCCGGTTCAATTCGTGATCGATGGCCGTCAGGCCGAGCTGATCGTCGAAGGTGAGTCGTTGGGCCGCTGGTCGCTCTACGACGTTCACGCCCGACGTCTCGTCGCCAGCGCCTTCCAGATCGTGCTCGACGGCACCGAGGTGACATTCGTCGCCGACGATCCCATCGACTTCGCATATCGCGGTGTCGAGCACATGGCCGAGACGTGGGCCGCGATCAAGTCCCGGCAGATCGGGCGCAGGATGGTCGCCATCCGTCAGTCGCGTAAGGGCACGATCCCTTCCCGCATCCCGGAGCTGAGAGCCGCCATGGAGGCGAATCTCGAGGTCGAGCCACGACCCCTGGCCGGTGAGCCGGTGATCGCCGCCACGACACAGCCGCCACCGACCCCCATGCCTGAGGAGCCCGGAGACTGGGATCGACGTGACGTCGCTGCCGCCATCCCGCTGGTCAATGGGGAGGTCGAGGAGGAGTCGGAGCCGATGGCTGAGGCGAGCCCCCCGTCCACGGAGATCGAGGCCCGGCTGGCCGAGGACATGCGCAGGCTCGAGGAGGAGAGACAGCGGATCGCCGAGGAGCGTGCCCGTCTCGAGGCGGAGAGACTCGAGGCCGAGCAACGGGAGGCGGTTCGGATCGAGGCCTATCGCATCGAGATGCAGCGTCTGGAGGCAGAGCGGGAGGAGCTGAGGAGTCAGGCGGCCCTCGCCGCCGAGATCGCCGACGAGGTCGCGGCAACACAAGCCGATGAGCCCGTGGAGGCCACCGCCGAGGAGAAGGCATCAGCCGGGGATGTCTTCGAGGCGCCGGAGACACCGGAGGCGATCGACGAGCCCGAGGGAGAGCTGGCGGAGGACACCGGGGAACTCGAAGAGGAAGTCGACGAAGTCGAGGAGACACGGGGCCAGGGCCGCCACGTGCTCGATCTGAGCGACCTCGAGGAAGACGAGGGGCCCGAGCCGGACGCCGCACCCACCCTGACACCCAGGCCTCAGCCCGTCCTCGCTGCCGCCGCGCCCAGTCGGGAGCGGGGCCTGCGCGGGGCCGTCCGTGCCGCCTTCACCCGCGGCGGCAAGGAACACGACCACGCCTTCATCGAGGCCCCCGGCGGCATCGGCATCACCCGCTACGTCTGCGAGATCTGCGGATACGTCTCGATCTCGTCCGAAGACTGATCGCGTCGACCCCGCCGGTAGCCTCGGCTCGTGGCATCGATCAGACCAGTCGTTCTTTCGGGTGGCGCCGGGACCCGTCTCTGGCCCCTGTCGACGACGGAGACACCCAAGCAGTTCGCCACGCTGGTCGGGGAGAGGTCGCTGTTCTCGCTGACACTCGAGCGTCTCAACGGAACCGAGGGCTTGGTTCCCGCCATCATCGTGACCGGAGAGGCCCACGTCGACCTGGTGTCGAGGGAGATCGCGGCCTCGTCGGCGGCGACCGGGCTCGTCGCCGTCGAGCCTGAGGGACGGAACACCGCTCCTGCAGCCATCGCCGCCGCCCTCCTCTCATCCGACGACGACGTGCTGGTCATCCTCCCCTCGGATCACCTTATAAGCGACGAAGACGGCTTCCGGGAAGCAGTGGGGCGGGCGGCTCACCACGCCGGCGCCGGCTCCATCGTGATGTTCGGGATCAGGCCGTCCCGGCCCGACATCGGGTTCGGCTACATGACGCTGGGCGACCCGAACGGCGATGGCTACCTGCTTGCCGGGTTCGAGGAGAAGCCCTCCCTGCCCCGTGCCGTCGAGATCGTGGAGGCCGGGACGCATCTGTGGAACTCGGGCGTCTTCGTGGTCCGGGCGGATGCGCTGATCGCCGAGGCGGGCGAGCACTGCCCCGACGTCCTCGCCGCGGTCCGCTCTTCGATCCCGTCGCAGGAGGGTGCGATCGTCAGGCTCGGGCCGGAGTTCACCTCGTCTCCTTCGGTCTCCCTGGACAACGCCATCATGGAGAAGACGGCGCGTGGCGTCGTGCTCCCGGTCGACTTCGGCTGGAACGACCTGGGCTCGTACCGGTCCCTCCTCGAGTCCCTGCCACGTGACGAGGACGGCAACCACATCTCGGGTGATGTCGTCGCCTCGGGGGTCAGTGGGTCCTATGTGAACGCGACATCGCGGCGGTTGGTGGTGGCCGGGGTGGAGGGCCTGGTGGTGGTGGAGACGCCGGAGGTGGTCCTGGTCATCCCGATCGACCTCGCCCAGGAGGTTCGTGACCTGGCCCGGAGATTCGAATCCCATTGAGATCGGCCGTGGCGACGGGTGCCCTGATCATCGTCCTGACGGCATGCTCGGTGGGCAGGCCACCCGATGACGCCACCGGCGAGGAGATCTATGCACAGCTTTGCGCCCGCTGCCACGGCGACGATCTGGGCGGGGGCATCGGGCCCTCCCTGGGACCGGGCTCGGCGACGGAGTCGGAGCCCGACGAGTTCATCGAATTCACCGTGCTCAACGGTCGGGGACGGATGCCCTCGTTCGAGGCGTCCCTCGACGATGCTCAGATCGACCGGCTCGTGTCGTACATCCGCGAGGTGCAAAGTGGCGGCTGAGGCCCTCGAGGCGCTCGAGCTGCATCCGGTGCGCATCCCGATGCGGCAGCGTTTCCGGCGTGTCGACCATCGTGAGGCGGTTCTGTTGCGGGGCCCGAACGGCTGGGGGGAGTTCTCGCCCTTCCCCGATTACCCGCCCCAGGTGACCACCAGATGGCTCGCCTCGGCACTGGAGCTGGCGTGTGGGGACATCCCGAGCCCGGTCCGTGAGGTGATCCCGGTCAACGTGACCGTTCCCGCCGTCGATCCGGAGACCGCGGTGGCACTGGTGCTGGAGTCGGGGGCATCGACTGCAAAGGTCAAGATCGGCGACCCATCGCACAGCGAGGAGGACGATCTGAAACGGGTCTGGGCGGTGAGGGAGGCGCTGGGCGAGGAGGGCAACATCCGTGTCGACGTGAACGCGGCCTGGGACCTGGAGACGGCGACGGTCCGACTCGAGCGTCTGTCAGAGGTGGGTCTGCAATACGCCGAGCAGCCGGTGGCGGGTCTGGACGAGATGAAGTCCCTCCGGGAGAGGGTCCCGGTCCCGCTGGCTGCGGATGAGCTGGTCCGCCAGAGCCCGTACCCGCTCCAGGTGATCGAGGAAGGCGCCGCCGATGTGCTGATCCTGAAGGTGCAGCCGATGGGCGGCGTCGCCCGGGTCCTCGATCTGGCGAGCCGGTCACCGATCCCGGTGGTGATCTCGTCGGCGCTGGAGACCTCCGTCGGGATGTACGGGGGGCTGCTGGCGGCATCCCTTCTCGAAGAGCTGCCCTACGCCTGCGGGCTGGGCACTGTCGCCCTCATCGAGGGGGATCCGACCAAGGCGCCCCTCGTGCCTCGGGACGGCCTCCTCGAGGTGCGCCGCCCCGAGCCCGACCCCGAGTTGCTGAGACGGTGGCGCCCCGACCGACAGTTGGGTGCGGAGATGCTCCGTCGTCTCCGGGCCGCGGCCGAGGTTCTGACTTGACGCATCCCAACCCGAGCACCGCCCTGGCGCGTGTCGTTATGGACGAGCTGGCGAGACGCGGTGTCCGTCACGTGGTCATCTCGCCAGGATCCCGCTCCGCCGCCCTGACGCTGGCCGCGGAGGAGCATCCCGCATTGTCGACACGGGTCGTGATCGACGAGAGGTCCGCAGCCTTCCACGCCCTGGGCATGGCGCGTGCCTCCGATGCTCCGGCCGCGGTCACCTCCACGTCGGGCACCGCTCCGGCCAACTTCTACCCGGCTGTCATCGAAGCTGACATGTCGTGCGTCCCGCTGGTGGCCATCTCCGCCGATCGGCCGGCCGAGATGCGGGGCGTGGGTGCCAACCAGACCATCGACCAGCTGCAGATGTTCGGCACACACGTGCGTCGGTTCGCGGACATCGAGGCGCCGGGCAGTGACCACGACGGGAACCGGGCCTGGCGCACGGTGGTGGGCGGCCTGCTCGCCGCCGCCGTCGGCACCCGACCCGGTCCCGTGCATCTCAACGTCGCTTTCCGCGAGCCCACGGTCCCGGTGGACGATGACGGGCGCACCCGCGCCGAGGCCTATCCCTTCCCCACACCGAGAATCGAAGGGGATCCCCCGGCCCCCGACGCCGGCCGGCCCGATCGGGCGGCGCCGGCCCTCCCCGGTGAGCGAGGGCTCGTCATCGCCGGTGACGGCGTGTACGACCGGGTGGCGCTGATGGCGAAAGCCGCCGAGTTGGGATGGCCACTTCTCGCCACTGCGATGTCGGGGATGAGGGGGACTGGGGCGCTCGACGCCTATCACCATGTCCTCGCCGGTGGCGTCCCGGACCGGCTGGCGCCCCTCACCGTCGTCGCCGTCGGGTCCATCGGGCCGAGCACACGTCTCGAAGATCTGGTTGCTTCGGCGACGAACCGGGTGCGTGTGGATCGGTGGGCGAGGACGATCGATCCGAGGAGGAACGCGACCGCCCTTCATCACGGTGACCCGGTGTCATTGCTCGACGGTGTCATCGGGTCGGCCGATCCCTACTGGGCGGACGAGTGGAGGGCTGCCGACGCCGGAGCAAGGGAATCGGTGCGCGCCCTGATCGGCGCCCACCAGAGTCTCACCGGCGCGGCGGTGGCCCAGGCCTTGAACGAGGTGGGGTGGGACAGTCTGGTGGCGGCGTCATCCCTGCCCATCCGGGAGGTCGACGCCCACCTCACCCGGCCGGGGATGGTGTTCGCCAATCGGGGAGCTTCGGGCATCGACGGCTTCGTCTCCACCGCACTGGGCGTGGCCACCGTGCAGACCGGCACCCTCGCCCTGGCCGGCGACCTCTCCCTGCTCCATGACGCCAACGGGTTCCTGCACGACGGCGGGATCGACCTGGTGATGGTGGTCCTCGACAACGGGGGCGGCGGTCTCTTCGACTCGTTGCCCCTGGCCGCTCATGCCCCAGGCTACGAGCGGCTCTTCTTCACCCCTCATCGGCGTGACCTGGAGCTCCTGGCCCGCTTCCACGGTCTCGGATACGAGATGGTCGACGACGTCCCCGGCCTGGTGGCGGCATGCACCGACGCCCTGGAGACGGGTGGGGTGACCCTGGTCCACGTCCCGGTCGACCGTGGGTACGACCTCGAGACGCGCAGTCAGCTGGGCAGCTGACCCAGGGCCTCGATCATCGGAGCCAGCTTGAGCTCGGTCTCCTCCAACTCGGCCTCCTCCTCGGAGCCTGCGACCAACCCACCCCCGGCGAACAGGGTCACCGCGCCATCTTCGACCTGCCCACAACGGAGGGCGAGTGCGAACACACCCTCTCCGTTCGAGTCGAGCCAGCCCACCGGGCCCGCATAACGGCCTCTGCTGGCCGGCTCCAGATCCCGGATCAGCGAGATCGCCTCGTCCCTGGGGGCGCCGGCCACCGCAGCAGTCGGGTGGAGATCGGCGAGGATGTCGACCACCGTGGAACCGGGCCGGGCCGGACCCTCGATCCGCGTCCCCACATGCGACATCCTCCCATGGGTGACGATGATCTGCTCGGTCACGTCGATCCCGGCGAGGTGACGCTCCAGGGCACCGGCCACCGACTCGGTGACGTGCTTGTGCTCCTCGGAGATCTTGACTGACTCGAGTTGCTCCGGGTCGGTGGCGGTGCCGGCCAGGGCCAGAGTGGAGATCCGCCCCTGGCGAGCCCGTACCAGCAGTTCGGGGCTCGCCCCGACCAGCCCGGCGACGGCGAAGCAGTAACAGCCGGGGTTGGCCGCGGCCAGCCTGGCGACGAGGCTCGCTGCGTCCAACTCGCCATCCACCGCCACCTTGACCTGCCGGGCGAGGACGACCTTGGAGACGTGATCGCCATGGATCGCCTTCATGGCGCGCTCGTACCCGTCGCGCCAGGCATCGACACCATCATCCAGGACATCGACCCGGCCTCTCGGGCGAACCGGCTCCGCCGGGTCAGAGCTCACTCGGGAGGGGGCGATGACCACCGAGCCGGGCTCGTCGACGTCGAAGGTGAATGAGGCGAACGCCAGGGCTCGCCCGGTGCGGCGAAGCTGCTCGAAGGCGGATGCATAGCGGCCCGGCCCCTCACCCGGGTCGATGTCGACGACAGGCCCCAGGCCGGTGAGCCAACCAGTTTCGTCGACCCAGATCGGATTCATCACGGGAAGGGTATGACGGGGCCGTTCAGCCCGGCGATCCCGGCGGCGAGACGTGCGAATTCCCCGACGTCGCCGGAGGCGGCCAGCGTGAGATCGCCACGGCCATCGACGGTCGGTGCCACCCGCTCCACCTGGGCCGCAACCGGGTCCGAGGGGTCGATGACCCCGATGTCGCCGGTCAATGCGATCACGTCCTTCAGAAAGGCGAAGTGGGTGCACCCGAGCACGGCGACATCGGCTCCGTCGGCGACGACCTCCGCGACGACCGGGCCGACCTCCGCGATGGCTTTCGGGCCGCCGACGACCCCGTGCTCCACCAACTCCACCCAGCCCGGGCAGGCCCGGTTGATCACCTCGATCCCGGAGGCGAACCTGGCCACCACCGAAGCGAAGAGACGGCCCTGGAAGGTGGCCTCGGTGGCGAAGACCGCAACTCGCCCCGTCTTCGTCCAACTCGCCGCCGGCTTGACCGCCGGCTCCATGCCGACGATGACCATGTCCCGATGACGCGCCCGCAAGGAGTCGAGGGCGGCTGCCGACGCCGTGTTGCACGCCACGACGAGGCAGTCGGCGCCCCGGTCCATCAGCCACCCGGCCACGTGATGGGAGATCTCCTCCACCTCGTCGAGACGTCGCACCCCGTAGGGGGCGCGTCCCCGGTCTCCGACATAGAGCAGGTCTGCGTGCGGCAGCTTCGCCCTGATCCGATTGAGGACCGACAGGCCGCCGATGCCGGAGTCGAAGATGCCGATCAAGTTGAGGGAGGGCGGCTGGGCGGATCCGGCCGGTTACCGTCGCCACTCAACCCCTGGAGGTGGAGCGTGAAAGTCGAAGGCTCGGTTGCGTTGGTCACAGGTGGAGTCTCGGGTTTGGGTTTCGGCGCGGCCCGCCGGCTGGTCCAGATGGGTGGCCGCGTTGTGATGATGGACATCAACGAGGAGAGAGGCAAGGCGGCGGTGTCCGAGTTGGGTGACAGGTCCCGCTTCATCGCATGTGACGTGTCCGACGCGGATCAGGTGCGTGCCGCCGTCGACGGGGCGGCAGGGGCCTTCGGCGGGATCCAGATCCTGGTGAACGCGGCCGGGATCGCTCCTGCGCAGCGGGTGCTGACGAGGGACGGCGACATGTTCGACCTAGAGCTGTTCAGGGTGACCATCGGGATCAATCTCATCGGGATGTTCGACGTCATCCGGAACACGGCGCGGGTGATGGCCGGCAACGAGCCCGGCGAGGACGGGGAGCGCGGTGTGGTCGTCAACGTCGCCTCGATCGCCGCCTTCGAGGGTCAGGTGGGCCAGGCCGCCTACTCGGCCTCCAAGGGGGGGGTGGTGGGGATGACCCTGCCCATCGCCCGTGACCTCGCCGGTGTCGGGATCCGGGTGAACACGATCGCACCGGGAATCATGGACACCCCGCTCCTCGCCGGGGCGCCACAGGATCTGCGGGATTCCCTGGCCAAGCTGCATGTGTTTCCCCAGCGTCTGGGCACGCCCGAGGACTTCGCCCATCTGGTGACCTCGATCGTGGAGAACCCGATGCTCAACGGCGAGGTGATCCGTCTCGACGCAGCCGCCCGCATGCCTCCGAGGTGAGCGGGATGTCGATGGAGGTCAGGGCCCGGTCAACCCGTCCAGGGACTCCGGGTTCTCCAGTGAGGTCAGGTCACCAGGGTCGCGGCCGAGGGCGACTGCCTTGACCACGCGTCGCATGATCTTCTGAGACCGGGTACGGGGAAGGTCGTCGACCCAGACGACCTCCCGGGGCCGGAAGGCCTTGCCCAGCGTGGCGTCGCAGGCGTCGACCACGCGCTGACTCAGCTCGGCATCGGGATCGACCCCGGGGGCCGGCACCAGGTACAGGGCGATGACCTCGCCCTTGATCTCGTCGGGCACGCCGATCGCGGCCGCCATCACCACCTCGTCGAGGGCGACCGCCACCGACTCGATCTCGGCCGGCCCGATTCGCTTCCCGGCGATGTTGAGCGTGTCGTCGGAGCGCCCGTGCAGATACCAGAACCCGTCCTCGTCGATCGAGGCCCAGTCGCCGTGCACCCAGGTGTCCTCGAAGCGGGACCAGTAGGTTTCGATGTAGCGCTCGGGCTCGCCCCAGAATCCCCGGGTCATCCCGGGCCAGGAGCCCCGGATGACGAGCTCGCCGACCTCGCCTCGCACCGGGTGCCCCTTGTCGTCGTACACGTCGGCGTCCATGCCCAGGGCCGGCTTTCCCAGTGAGGTCGGCTTGATCCCCTGGAGGATGTTGGTGCTGAGGATGCAGGCGCCGACCTCGGTCCCGCCGGAGATGTTCATGATGGGTCGGGTGCCCTCGCCGACCTCGGCGAACAGCCACCACCAGGGCTCGGGGTTCCAGGGCTCCCCGGTCGAGCCGAAGAGGCGCAACGATGACAGGTCATGCGCCCTCGCCGCGGCGGCGCCGTGTGGCTGCAGGGCCCGGACCAGTGTCGGGGAAACCCCGAGGATCGTCACCCCGAGGTCGGCGACGACCTTCCACAGGCGGTCCGGCCCCGGGTGATTGGGGGCTCCGTCGTACGTGGCGATCGCGGCGCCGTTGGCGAGCCCGGCGATCACCATCCACGGTCCCATGATCCAGCCCATGTCGGTCGCCCACATCAGGACGTCGCCCGGCTTCACGTCGAATACAAAAGCCCCCTCCTGGGCCACCTTCACCGTGAGACCGGCGTGCACGTGGACCGCACCCTTGGGCCGGCCGGTCGTGCCCGAGGTGTAGGCGATGAGGACGGGGTCCTCGGACCGTGTGGGCGCTGCGGGGAGACGGTCGGCGTCGGGCACGGTCTCGTGCCACCACCGGTCGCGGCCGGCTGTCATCGGGGTGCCCTCACGCTCGACGTAGTCCACGACCAGCAGATGATCGATGCCACCGCTCCGCGCCACCGCGTCGTCGGCGGTCTCCTTCATCGTCACCAGGCCTCCTCGGCGGTGAAAGCCGTTCCCGCAGATCAGCAGTTGGGGTTTGGGATCCTGGAGACGGGTGGCCACCGCCTCGGCCCCGTAGCCGGAGAAGACCGGGATGAAGATGGCGCCCACCCGGGCCGCGGCAAGCAGCGATATCACCGCCTCGGCCGACATGGGGAGGTAGACGGCCACCGCGTCACCCCTGCGCACACCGAGGGCCGTCATCGCCCCCGCCAGTCGCTCGACGCTCTCCAGGAGCTCGCCGAAGGTCAGCTCGGTGACCGCACCTGCCTCGGTCTGGGAGCGCAGGGCGAGCCGCCCGGGGTCCTCGGCGGCCCAGCGGTCGATGCAGGCGACGGAGAGATTGAACCCCGCTCCGATGAACCACGTCGCCCATGGGTGGCCCCGTGACGTGTCGCGCACGGCCGACCACATCGGGTCGAAGGGGAGGGCGAGGAAGTCCACCACCGCCGACCAGAACCACTCGGGCTCCGATGCCGACCTGGTCACCAGCGTCTCGTAGTCGTCGATCCCGTGGGCCTCCATGAAACGGGCCGTGTTGGTGGCCGCTGTGGTCTCGGGATCGGGAGACCATGCGATGTCGAAGCGCTCCATAGACCTCCTGGTCCTGGCGAGGGTATCGGAATCACGCAAGCGGGCAGGTTCGACCCCTAGCCTCCCGACATGGCCGGTGACGAGAGGTCGTTCATTCGCAAGGTCCTCGTCGTCGCCCTGGTCGTGCTGGGGGTGGCGGCGGCGCTCTGGCTCGCCTGGCGCCTTCGCAACCTCCTCTCCATGGTGTTCGTCGCCCTCTTCGTGGCGGTCGCCTTCGAGCCGCCGGTGCACTACCTGCACAAGCGGGGCTGGCGGCGGGGCGCGGCGACGGGGGCAGTCTTCCTCGCCGCGTTGGTGGTGATCGTCGTCTTCTTCTGGGCCCTGGTCCCGCTCTTCGTGGAGCAGTTCCAGCAGCTCATCGACTCGGTTCCCGGCATCGTCGAGTCGTTCCTGCTGTTCCTCGAGGAGACCTTCCAGTTCGACCTCGCCCAGGTCGACCCCTCGCAGGTGGGCCAGGACCTGCTCAACTCGATACAGGGTCTCGGGGGCGCCATCGCCGGCGGTCTGGTCGGTCTGGCCTCGACCGTGCTCGGCTTCGTCTTCTTCGCCACCACCGTGGCCCTGTTCGCCTTCTACATGATCGCCGAGCTGCCCAAGCTGCAAAGGACGGTGCTGTCGTTCATGCCCGAGGAGCAGCAGCACCGGGCCATCCGCATCTGGGATGTCGCCGTCGAGAAGATGGGCGGATACGTCTACTCGCGGCTGATCCTCGGTGTGATCTCGGCCACGCTGACGACGATCTTCCTCCAGGCGCTCGGTGTCCGATTCGCAGTCTCATTGGGGATCTGGGTCGGCGTCCTCAGCCAGTTCGTCCCGGTGGTCGGGACCTATCTGGCGGCGATCCTTCCCGCCCTGGTGGCACTCAGCTTCAACTCGGCGAGCACGGCGTTGTGGGTGGTCGTGTACCTGGTCGTCTACCAGCAGGTGGAGAACTACCTCATCTCGCCGCGGATCACCAAGCGCACGATGGAGATCCATCCTGCGGTCTCGGTGGCGGCGATCATCATCGGCGGCACCCTCATGGGCGGGGTGGGTGTGATCCTGGCCCTGCCCATGGCCGGCATCATCCAGGCCATCGTCAGCGAGACCCGGAAGTCCTACGAGGTCATCCTCGACGGGGACGATGGAGGCCCCGCGGAGGGGGCCTGACGGCGACGGGACACTGGCCTACCCAGTTCGCGGTCTATATATTGTGTCTCCTGTGCCCCTCCGGGGGCACGGTTACCCCTAGTTCGGAGGAAACTAAGTGAAAGTGACAAAGCCCTTTGGGCTTAGGTTGCTTGCTCTCCTCGCCATCCTCGCCATGATCGTGGCTGCCTGCACCAGTGAGACTGGTGACACGACCACGACCGGTGAAGGCGGCGGCGGAGACGGGACAACCACTACCGCCGAAGGTGGCGGTGGCGACGGCGGAGACGGAGGGACCGCAGAGGGCTCCTTCAGCATCGGCATGATCGCCAACCTCACCACGGACAACTGGTGGGCCTCTCTCGACACCGAGAGCTCGTCCCAGAACCAGGCATTCCTGACCAACTCGCACACGGCGCTCTACACGTTGACCCTTCCCGGGTTCGTGCACGTCCCCGCCATGGCGGCCACCGACACGCCCGTCGAGCCGGTTCAGGAAGGCGATGTCTGGGTCGTGGAACAGCCCATCGCCGAGGACAGGACCTGGTCCGACGGCACGCCGATCACTGCGAACGACCTGGTGTTCTATTTCGACACCGTGAGGGAGTTCAACCTCGGCTCGAACCACGCTGCCAGCTTCCCGCCCCAGGTGGTGAGCATCACCGCGCCGGACGACTACACCGTCCGGGTCGAGTTCTCGGAGCAGCCCGGCCTGGCCACCTGGAACAACGGTGTCGGCTTCGCCGACTTCGTCCCCAGCCACTTCTGGCAGGAGCACGTCGATGCGGCGCGCGCGGCGGCTGAAGAGGTGACGGCGGGCATCACGCCCGAGGACGCCACTCAGGGAATCGTCGACGCGGCCGCGGCTGACGAGGATCCGGAGAACGACGTGGCTGCGGCGGACGTGACCCAGGAGATGATCGACCAGTACATCGCCGATGCGGGTGCCGCCGAAGCTCTGTCGGTCCTCTACAGCGTCTCCGGTGTCAGTGAGCCGTCTGCCGGGTCGGTCGTCGTCGACCAGTGGGAGCAGGGGGCATTCGCCGCCACCGTTGCCAACGCCGGGTACTTCGACAACGGCACCGAGAACACCCTGTACTCGGATGGCTCGTTCCGTATCGCCAATGCCGATCGCGGCCAGGACGCCGTGTACGGCGGCGAGGGAACCGGCGATGTCGTTGCCCAGTACATCGAGGGCCCGTTCGTCTCGGAGATCCTCTGGGTCGAGCACGGGACCAAGGACGCTGCGTACGAGAAGCTCGCCGGTGGTGAGCTCGACTTCGTGTTCGACCCGACGGGTCTGACCAGTGGTCTGCGCAACGAGCTGGCGACCAACCCCGATCTGGCCTTCTCGGTGAACCAGACCGAGGGATTCCGGTTCATGGCATACAACCTGCGCAAGGCTCCGATGTCCGATCTGGCGTTCCGTCAGGCGACTGCGACGGTGATCAACAAGGAGTTGATCGCCGACACCGTCCTCGCCGGCGCCGTGTTCCCCGGATACACCGTCGTCCACCCCGATCTCACGCTGCACTACAACGCAGACGTCGAGAAGCCGGGTTGGGCCGATGGCGAGCCGATGGAGCAGGGTGCGCGGTTCGAGACGGCGATCCAGATCCTCAAGGACGCCGGCTACACGTGGACCACCGAGCCGGTGGTCGTGCGTGACGCCGACGGGAACTTCCTCGAGGTCAACCCCAAGGGTGAGGGCCTGGCGATGCCGGACGGCACCCCCGTCCCGGATCTGACCATCCTGACCCCGGGCCCGGGTTACGACCCGTTCCGTGCCACGTTCTCCATCTACATGGAGTCGTGGATGCAGGAGCTGGGTGTCCCGGTGACCGCAGAGCCCACCGACTTCAACGCGATCGTGAACGCCACGTTCCCGCCGCAGACGCCTGAGACGGTGTTGCAGTGGGACATGTTCGTTCTCGGTTGGGGCGGTGGCGACCCGTCGCTTCCCGGCACCTCGCAGGTGGCCTTCTTCCATTCCCGTGAAGACTCGGTCACCGGAGGCGGCTTCAACGTCCCCGGCTACAACAGCCCCGAGTTCGATGCAGCGGCCGACGCCTTCGAGGCGGCGGGCACGCTGGAGGAAGCCGCCGAGCTGACACAGGAGATGGACGCCATCCTGGCGAGAGACCTCCCCTACGTGGTGCTCTTCCGCACCCCGATAATCGAGGCCTACCGCAGCAACGTCCAGTTCCCGGTGGAGACCATCATGGGTGGCCAGCAGGGCTTCCCCAATGCATGGCCCAACGCCGTGGACGTGACCGAATAGGACGGTCGCATACCTGTGACCATTGACGAGAAGGAGGGCCGCAGGGCCCTCCTTCTCCCCGTGTCGCCCGGATCAACGTCGCCCGGTCCAACGGGCTACGGTTCGGGGCAGCCCTCATGTGGAGCGCGTCCCGGCTCGCTCTCGTGTGGAGTCATCTAGGAGATCGATTTGCTGAAGTTCATCGCCAAGCGCCTGGTGCAGATGGCCTTCCTCTTCTTCCTGTTCCTCTCCCTCGTCTTCTTCCTCCTCCAGGCGCAACCCGGCGACATCTCCTCGCAGTTCATCAACCCCGAGATCCCCGCTGAGGTCCGCGCCCAGATACTGACCCGTCTCGGGCTGGACGGCAGCATCTGGAGCCAATGGTGGAACTACGTGAGCAACTTCTTCCGGGGCAACCTCGGAGTCAGTTTCTCCCAGTACCCGCAGTCCGTCATCAGCGTGATCGGCGAGCGCATCCCCCGCACCCTCTTCCTCTTCACGTTCGCCACACTCTTCTCATACGTGCTCGGGTTCGTGCTCGGCAAGCGGCTGGCCTGGAGGAGGGGCGGCTTCGGTGAGCACAGCCTGACCGTGAGTGGTGTCCTCCTCTACACCATCTTCTATCCGTGGTTCGCCATCCTGATGATCCTGTTCTTCGCGTCGAGCCTGGGCTGGTTTCCGATCAGCGGCTTTCTCACCGTCGAGACCTGGCGACGGGCGCCTTTCACGGGCAACGAGGTCTTCGGACAGATCCTCTTGTCGCTGGGCATCGCCTTCGTGGTCCTCATCGCCGCCCTGGTGATCTCGCGTCGGGTCACCGAGCGCTCCACCGGCGCAGTCATACGTCGCGTCGGGTACGGATTGTCGGCCGCGTCCCTGGTCGCCTTCTGGGTGATGCGCACGGAGATGCGGCCATTCGCCCTGGACCTCGCCCATCACGCTTTCCTGCCCGTGGTGACCCTGACCCTCGTCGCCTTCGCCGGCACCATGTTGTTGACCCGAAGCTCCATGCTGGAGACGCTGCGCGAGGACTACATCCTGACCGCCCGGGCCAAAGGGGTTCCCGAGAAGGATATCCGCGATCGCCACGCCGCCCGCAACGCCCTGCTGCCCGTGGTCACCTCGTTCATCCTCGGGCTGGCCTTCATCATCGGAGGTGGAGTGGTCACCGAGACAGTGTTCGGGTGGCCCGGCATGGGCGACCTCCTCCTCACCGCCACCGTCATCGAGGATGTTCCGCTGGCAACGGGTGCGCTCGGCTTCATCGGGATCCTCGCCCTTCTCGCCCACCTGCTCGTCGACATTCTCTACACCGTCCTCGACCCCCGGGTGAGGATCCAGACCGGTACCTAGGAGGAGAGCTTGGTAATCAAGGACACCGAGATCCGCGAGTCGCTCGAGCCATCGCTCGAGGAGGAGGCAGGCGTCGCCCTTCAGACCGGCGACCAGCTTCCAGAGTCGCTCTGGCGGGTCCGGGTCAGGCTGGGGTGGGCCGCGTTCAAGAAGAACTGGAGGCTCTTCGCCGAGAACAGGATCGGGCTGTTCGGGCTGTTCGTCATCGTGCTCTTCGCAGTGATGGCTATCGCACATCCCATCATGCGCAGCTTTGGGCCGTGGGACAACGACGCCGTCTACGACCCGGTGATCGGCTACGACGCGGTGGTCCAGGAGGTCGAGATAGTCGCCACACCCGCCGATGTGGTCGACCCGGTGGCTCAGATGGACGTGGCCACCGCCCAGCTGTGGTGCTTCGGCAAGCTCCCCGGCGAGATCTGTGAGATCCCCAGGGCCCCGGCACCGCCCGACTCAAACCATTGGCTGGGCACCGACCCCCTGGGCCGAGACGTCGCCAGCCAGCTCACCTACAGCACGAGGGCGGCCTTCTTCCTGGGCACCGTGGCCGCGGTCGTCACCGTGGTGGTGGCGACGACTGTCGGCTCGATGGCCGCCTTCTTCGGAGGATGGCTCGACAGCTTCCTGATGAGGCTGGCCGACCTGGTGCTCCTCCTCCCCTTGATCCCGATCCTGATCGTGGTCTCCGGCCTGTTCAACGTGACCATGCCCCTTCTCGGCCTGATGATCGGGATCCTCTCCGGGTTCGGTGGCACCGCCATCGTGCTCAAGTCACAAGCGCTCGCGGTCAAGGTGAAGCCGTTCATCGACGCCGCCAGGGTCTCCGGCGGCTCGAACATGCACCTGATCTTCAGGCACGTGATCCCCAATGTGCTGCCGCTGAGCTTCCTCTACATGATGTTCACCGTGACCGAGGCAGTGAGCCTGGAGGCGACACTGTCGTTCTTCGGGCTGATCGAGGCCCCGATGACCTGGGGGATCATGCTCAACACCGCACAGTCCCAGGGCTATCTGCGCAGCGGGCTCGAGTTCTGGTGGCTCCTGATCCCCGCCGGGCTCGCCGTCTCGCTGCTCGCCGCCGGCTTCTTCTTCGTGGGCCGGGCCCTGGACGAGGTGATCAACCCGAGGCTGAGAGCGCAATGACGGCAACCGGAGAGACCGTGGCCGGGGAGCGCTTCGTCGGCGTCGCCACCCATCGGGAACCACCCATCCTCGAGGTCAGGAACCTGGTGATGAACTACGAGACCAGGGCGGGGATGGTCTCCGCCGTGGAGGACGTCTCGTTCACGCTTCCCAGGGGCAAGTCGCTCGGTCTGGTTGGCGAGTCCGGGTGCGGCAAGACATCGATCGCCCTCACCCTCATGCGTCTCCTGGCGAGCAACGCCCGCATCCTCGGCGGGGAGGTCCTGCTCGACGGGGAGAACCTGCTCGAGCTCGACCCGGAGGAGATGCGCCAGCGCCGCTGGGACGATCTCTCCATGGTGTTCCAGGGTGCGATGAACTCGTGGAACCCGGTGTACACCGTGGGCGAGCAGATCCGGGAGACGATGGACATCCACTGGGATCCCAAGCCCACCACCGCCCAGGCCCGGGCCAAGATCGAGGAGCTCTTCAAGCTGGTCGGGATCAACCCCGAGATGATCGACCGCTACCCCCACGAGTTCTCCGGAGGGATGAAGCAGCGGGCGGTCATCGCCATGGCCCTGGCCTGCGATCCCAAGCTGATCATCGCCGACGAGCCGACCACCGCCCTCGACGTGATCGTCCAGGAGCAGATCCTCGAGGAGCTTCGCAAGATCCAGCACGACCTGGGGATGTCGATCATCTACATCTCCCACGACATCGCGGTGATCGCCGAGATCACCGACCTGATCGGTGTCATGTACGCCGGGAAGCTGGTCGAGATCGGCCCCACCAGCGACGTCTTCGCCAACCCCAAGCACCCCTACACGTGGCTGATCCTCTCCTCGACCCCCTCGATCACCGGGCCGAGGAGGGCGCTTGCCCCGTTGGAGGGCGAGCCGCCAAACCTCCTCGACCCGCCCAGCGGGTGTCGCTTCCATCCCCGCTGCCCATTCGCCACCCAGCAGTGTGTCGACGTCGAGCCGCCCCTCGAGGAGATCGCCCCCGGCCACGCCATCGCCTGCTGGAACTACGAGCGGGTCCCGTCGACCTTGGCCCGGGTGGAGACATGAGCATCGACACCTACGAGACCGGGGCGGAGACGGCGGCCGGCGACGGCCGGGTCAGGGTCAAGGTGGAGAACCTCCACAAGCTCTTCCCCATCTCCCGGGGCCTTTTCCGCAAGCCGACAGAGTACGTCCACGCCGTGGACGGCATCGACTTCGAGATCGACGAGGGGGAGTCACTCGGCCTCGTCGGCGAATCGGGCTGTGGCAAGACCACGACCGGGCGGATGCTGGTGAAGCTGGAGGGGGCAACCGAGGGCCAGATCCTCATCCGGGACGCCGAGAGCGACGAGATGGTCGCCGTCACCTCGATCAACAGCCGGGAGGACCAGAAGGAGTTCCGCAAGAACGTCCAGATGATCTTCCAGGACCCGTATGAGTCGATGAACCCGAGGCGGACCATCTTCGACATCATCGCCGAGCCGCTGGCGGTGCAGAACATGGGCACCACCGAGGAGCGGGAGAAGCGGGTGGTCGAGCTGCTTCGCCTCGTGGGTCTCACCCCGCCGGAGCCGTTCCTCTTCCGTTATCCCCACGAGCTCTCCGGCGGACAGCGCCAACGCGTCGCCATCGCCCGCGCCCTGGTCATGGACCCGACCTTCGTGGT
This sequence comes from Acidimicrobiia bacterium, assembly GCA_035550735.1. Taxonomy (GTDB): domain Bacteria; phylum Actinomycetota; class Acidimicrobiia; order Spongiisociales; family ZC4RG35; genus JANQRA01. Next base: position 62,533 of record DASZOM010000026.1, read on the forward strand.
GGCCGACGAGCCGACATCGATGCTCGACGTGTCCATCCGGATCTCGATCATGCGTCTGATGCTCGAGCTTGCCGAGAAGCTGGGGGTCACCTACCTGTACATCACCCACGACCTGGCCGTTGCCCGCTACATGTGCGACAAGATCGCGGTGATGTACCTGGGGAAGATCGTCGAGATGGCCCCCACCGAGGAGCTGTTGACCAACCCGATGCATCCCTACACCCGGGCCCTGCTCTCGGCGGTCCCGGTGCCCGACCCCTCCTACAAGCGTCCCCCCGTCCAGATCGAGGGTGGTGTCTCCCGGGCCATCAACCCCGCACCCGAGTGCCGTTTCATCGCACGATGTCCCTTCGCAATCGAGGTGTGCCGGACGAATCCCCATCCACCCCTCGACGACCGTGGCAACGAGCACGTGGTCGCCTGCTATCTCGTGGGGCCGGACGGGGAGTGGACGGGAGCACCCCGGGTCGAGCTCGACCTCCACTCCTGACGGGTAAATCCTTGCCATTTCGGGTGGTGGGCCGTTTCATCACCACCAGATGGGCATCAGCAGGTTCCTGGCCGCGGTGACGGTCGTGTTGGTGGCGGCCGGATGTGCCCCGGCCGCGGCCGGACCCGAGCTGCCCCGCCCGGTCTCGCCGCCCCCATCGGTGACCACGACCACCGTCGTCGTGACCACCACCACGATCGACCCGGCCGAGCTGATGGCCACCGAGTGCCCCACCGCCTTCTGTCTCGTCTACCAGCTGAGGGAAGGTGCCAGATGGTCCAACGGCACACCGTTGACACCCGATGACTTCGCCAGGACGGCAGACCTCTTCGCCGACCCCCTAGTGACCCCGGCGTCTCCCGGCTACGACCTGATCGAGTCGATCGACATCGTCGACGAGGACCGGTTCCGGGTCGTCTTCTCCGAGCCCTTCGGGCCGTGGCAACAGCTGTTCTCCCGGGTGCTGCCCGCCGGGCACGATCCGTCCGACATCACCGGGCTGCCCACGACGGGAGCGTTTAGGTTCGTCGAGTGGGTGCCCGGCGACCGCATCGTCCTGAGACGGGACCCGGAATGGTGGTCACCGGTGGATCTGGTTACCGGGGCGCCGCCCGGCACCGTCGAGGAGATCACCTTCGTCTTCTACCCCGACCGTGAGGAGATGCTCGCCGCGCTCGAGGACGGTGTGGTCGACGTGATCACGGTCAGGCCCGACCTGGAGACGGTCGAGGCCCTGGCGGGGATGGAGGAGATCACGACGGTCGTGGCCCCGGGTCCGTTGTGGGAGCACATCGACTTCCACCACCAGGACGAGAGGCTGGTCGAGGATTGGGTCCGACGGGCGATCGCCCTCGGGATCGACCGAGAGAAGATCCTCGATCGCACCATTCGCCTCTACGACCCCACGGCGTCGGGTCTCGACAACACGATCTGGATGGCCAACACCGCCAACTACGAGGATCACTACGACCGGGAGTTCGATCCCGCCCGCGCCGAGGAGCTGTTGGTCGCCAACGGCTGCGAGCGGGGCGACGACGGGGTCCACGCCTGCTCGGGCCGTCGTCTCTCCTTCACCTGGGCGACGACGAGTGACGACCCGGCGCGGGTCGAGACCTTCGAGTCGGTGCGTGAGGACCTGGCTCAGATCGGCATCGAGATCGTGGCCGACTACCGGGACCCGTCCGATTTCGTCACGAGGGGCTTCCTCTTCGGCGGGCCCGAGACCTGGCAGCTGATCAACTTCGCCTGGCGTCTCGGCTCCGACCCCGGCAGGCAGAGCGAGAGCTACTACTGCGGCGAGTTCGACCTGAATGTGAACCGGTTCTGCTCCGCGGAGGTCGAGGAGCTGGTGAGGTCGGCCGGGTCGATCACCGACCCGGTCGAGCGGGTGGAGGCCCTCAACGAGGCCGACCGGCAGTATCTCGACTCCGACGCCCTGATCCCCCTCTATCAGCTCTCCACCCTGATGGCCTGGGGCCCCTCGGTCGGCGGTCTCGCCCCCAACTGGTCGTCCTCGACGGACATGTGGAACGCCGGGTCGTGGAGCGGGGAGGCATCGATCGTGGTGGCGCTGCCCGCCGAGCCGGAGACCCTCGACCCTCTGTTGGCTTCTGACGAGTCGGCCAACATGGTCCTCTCCATGCTCTTCCACGGTGCCCTGGCCATGACGCCGGCGCACGAGCACGTGCCGGCCCTGGTCTCCTCGGTGACCGTGGTTGAGGGAAGTGGCTGATGGCGGGGCCTCTCCACGGTCTCATGATCACCGAGCTGGCCGGGCTGGGGCCGGCGCCGTTCTGCGGCATGGTCCTCGCCGATCTGGGGGCCACGGTGATCAGGCTGGCGCGTGCGGGAGGCTCGGGCCTGTTCGGCGAAGAGCACCATGACGTGCTCGACAGGGGCAAGCAGTCAGTGATCGTCGACCTCAAGCAGTCCGACGGCCGGGACATCGTGTTGCGGGCGGCTGCGCGCTCCGCGGCCCTGATCGAGGGGTTCCGCCCCGGCGTCACCGAGCGTCTCGGAGTCGGTCCCGCCGAGTGCCTGGCACGCAACCCCTCCCTGGTCTACGGGAGGATGACCGGATGGGGACAAGAGGGCCCGCTGGCGGGACGGGCGGGTCACGACATCGACTACATCGCCCTGTCCGGGGCGCTGCACGCGATCGGGCCCTCGGAGCGCCCGGTCCCACCGCTCAACCTGGTGGCCGACTTCGGTGGGGGAGGGATGCTGCTGGCGGTGGGAGTGCTCGCCGCCATCATCCACGCCCGCGCCACCGGCGAGGGCCAGGTGGTCGATGCCGCGATGGTGGACGGCTCGGCGCTGCTGACCGCTTCCCACCACGGGCTCCTCGCCGACGGCTGGTGGGTGCCGGAGCGGGAGACGAACCTGTTGGACGGGGCCGCCCCCTTCTACACGACATACCGGACATCGGACGGCGGGCACGTCGCAGTCGGGGCGCTCGAGCCGCAGTTCTTCGCCGCGTTGCTGGAAGGCCTCGGCCTGGAGGTGGACCAGGTGGGCGCCCAGGGCGACCGTGAGGCGTGGCCCGAGATGCGCCGTCTCTTCGCCGAGCGTTTCGGCTCCCGGACCCGGGACGCCTGGGCGGAGCACTTCGCCGGAACCGACGCCTGCGTGGCGCCGGTGCTGTCGCTCGTGGAGGCGCCGGCAGACCCCCACAATCGCCATCGGGGGACATTCGTCGAGATCGAAGGGGTGGTGCAACCGGGCCCGGCTCCACGGTTCCAGCGCACCCGGACGGACATCCCGTCGCCACCGGAGCCCGCTGGCGCGAGCACCGATTCCGTCCTCGCCACCCTCGGCTTTAGCCCTGACGAGATCGGTAAGCTCCGGGCGGCCGGAGCCGTTGCCTGACCTCGCGGAGGGAACCGTGACCAATGACGCTGCAGTGCTCGCCGAGCGGGCGGAGATCGACCAGATCGTCGCGGGGAAGACGATCCTCGACTCGTTCAACCGCAACGTCGAGACGTATCCGGACCAGCCCGCCATCCACTGGAAGGACGGGGTCTGGAACACGCTGACCTGGCGTCAGTACCGGGACCTGGTGCACAAGGCGGCCGCGGGCCTGGAGACCCTCGGTGTCGGCAGCGGCGAGTTCGTCGCCATCCAGGCCGGCAATCGCCCCGAGCACGTGATCGCCGACTTCGCCGCGGTTCACGCCGGCGCCACACCGCTCACGATCTACTCCACGCTCGCCGCCAACCAGATCCAGTACATCGCCGACAACTGCAAGGCCACCGTGGCCGTCCTCGAGGACCTCGACTTCATGAAGCGATGGGAGGAAATCCGCTCCGAGCTTCCCAACCTCCGATTCGTGGTCCTCATGTCGGGCGCGGAGAACTACGACACCGTCGACTGGGTGCTCTCCTGGGACGAGTTGCTGGCCCGTGGCGAGCACAGGCTCTCCCAGGATCCGGAGACGGTGTCCCGCACAGTCGCCGGGATCGGGCCGGACACACTGGCCACCCTGATCTACACGTCGGGCACCACCGGCACGCCCAAGGGCGTGATGATCAGCCAGCGCAACGTGATGTGGACCCTGGAGAGCCTTCGCCGGGCCGCCGACCTGCAGCCTGGGGTGCGGATGGTCTCCTATCTTCCTCTGGCCCACATCGCCGAGCGGCTCGCCACCCACTACCTGGGCACCTACCTCGCCGGCCAGGTCTGGTACTGCCCCAACCTCTCCGGTGTCCTCGAGTACATCCAGGAGGCCCGGCCGACCCTCTTCGTCGGGGTGCCCCGGGTCTATGAGAAGTTCCACTCCAGGCTGATGGCCCGGTTCGCCGAGGCCGAGGAGGAGGGTCTCAAGGGAGTCATCCTCAACAAGGCCCTGGAGCTGAACGCGAAACGGGTCAAGGCCGAGACCGAGGGGAAGAAGGGCCCCGCACTCGCCGGGCTGCTCGACAAGATCGCCCTCTCCAAGGTGCGGGAGGGCCTGGGGATGGAGGACGTGGATCTCGCCATCACCGCGGCCGCGCCGATCAACCCCGAGCTCATCGAGTTCTTCCACTCCATCGGGATCCCACTACATGAGATCTACGGCATGTCGGAGAACACAGGTCCGGCCACCGCCACCCTGCCTGGTGCCCACAAGTTCGGGTCGGTGGGCAAGCCCCTGCCCGGCGTGGAGGTCAGGGTCGCCGAGGACGGTGAGCTGATGATCAGGGGCGGGATCGTCGCCGAGGGGTACTACAAGCTCGACGACGCCACCAAGGAGACCTTCGACTCGGAGGGCTGGCTCCACACCGGGGACCTGGCCCGGATCGACGACGAGGGGTTCGTCTGGATCGTCGGGCGGAAGAAGGAGATCATCATCACCGCGGCGGGCAAGAACATCGCCCCCGCCAAGCTCGAGACCCTGGTGGGCGATCATCCTCTGGTCTCCAAGGCATGCATGATCGGGGACCAGCGCAAGTTCCTCTCGATGGTGATCGCCCTCGATCACGAGGAGGCGCCCTTGTGGGCGGAGGCCCACGGGCTGGAATACCACGATCTGGCCGGCTTCTCCCAACTCCCCGAGGTGCAGGACGAGGTGGCCCGCGCCGTGGCCGCGGCCAACGAGAGCGTCGCCCGGGTCGAGCAGGTGAAGAAGTGGGTCATCGTCCCCGACGAGTGGACGCCGGACAGCGGTGAGGTGACCCCATCGCTGAAGCTGAAGCGGCGTGTCGTGCTCGACAAGTACGCCGAGCAGATCGAGTCGATGTACGCGGGGGTCTGAGCCCCGGTCCGATGAGCGACGCAATCACATTCGACGGCCGGGTCGCGATCGTCACCGGCGCAGGCGGGGGCCTGGGCAGGTCCCATGCGCTCGAGCTCGCCCGGCGAGGGGCGCGAGTGGTGGTCAACGACCTCGGTGGAGCCGTGGATGGCACCGGCGCCTCGAGCTCGGCTGCAGACCAGGTGGTGTCCGAGATCCGGGATGCCGGGGGAGAGGCCGTCGCCAGTTACGACTCGGTCTCCAGCGAAGAGGGTGGCGCTTCCATCGTGCAGACCGCGCTTGATGCCTTCGGCACCATCGACATCGTGGTCAACAATGCCGGGATCCTCCGTGACAAGTCCTTCGCCAAGATGGAGATGAAGGAGGTGGAGGCGGTCATCGACGTCCATCTCAAGGGCGCCTTCTACGTGTCGTCACCCGCCTTCAAGGTGATGCGGGAGAACTCATACGGCCGATTCGTGTTCACGTCGTCGGCTTCAGGCCTCTTCGGGAACTTCGGCCAGGCCAACTATGGAGCGGCGAAGGCGGGTGTCGTCGGATTGTCCAATGTCCTCGCCATCGAGGGCGAGAAGTACGGCATCAAGTCGAACGCCATCGCACCCATAGCCAGGACCAGGATGACCGAGGACCTGCTCGGCCCGCTCGCCGAGATGGTGCTCCCCGAGCAGGTGACTCCGATCGTGGTCTATCTGTGCTCGGAGTCGAACCAGTTCACCCACGAGATCTTCACTGTGGGCGGGGGCCGATACGGCCGTGTCTTCATCGGGACCAACCAGGGTTGGTACGCCGGCACGGGACAGGTCCCCACCGTGGAGGAGGTCGTCGACCATCTCGACGAGATCCGTGACATCTCCGAGCCCGTGGTGCCTCTGAGCAACAACGACGAGATCATGCTCCTCGGACGGATGATCGCCGGCTGATGCCGATCGACCCGGCGAGGGCGGTCGGTGCCGGCCTCACCCGACACGACTATGCGTGGTCCGACCGGGACGTGATCCTCTACAACCTCGGAGTCGGGGCCGGGGCCCCTCCCGACGACCCGTCCGAGCTGGCCTACACCTACGAGGAGGGTCTCAGGGCGTTGCCGACATTCGGCACGATCCCGCCGTTCCGGATGTTGATGGGCTTCGAGGACATCGACGGCGTCGACATCAGCATGACCCGTGTCCTCCATGGCGAGCACACCCTGGTCGTCCACGCGCCCGTACCGACCTCAGGGTCGGTCATTCAGCACGGAACCATCGTCGACATCCACGACAAGGGAAGCGGCGCCCTGGTCGTGGCAGAGGTGGTCTCGGTCCTCGAGACGACGGGGGAGCCGCTGTTCACCAATCGCGCCGGGGTCTTCGTGAGGGGAGAAGGCGGGTTCGGCGGCGAACCCGGCACGGGCGTGGCGCAACCGACACCCGATCGCATCCCCGACCTGGTCGTGGAGTCCCCCACCCTCGCCCAGCAGGCCCTCCTCTACAGGATGGCGTCGGGAGACCACAACCCGCTCCATGCCGACCCGGGGTTCGCCGCCGTCGCCGGGTACGAACGGCCCATCCTCCACGGCCTGTGCACCTACGGGGTGGTCGCCAAGGCGGTGGTGCAGACGGCTCTGGGGGGCGACACCGACCGGTTCGGGTCCTTCAGCGCGCGCTTCACGGGCCATGTCTTCCCCGGCGAGACCCTGGTTACCCGGATTTGGGACGAAGGTGACCACTGGCTGCTGGACACCATCTGCAAGGAACGGGGGACCCGGGTCCTGGGCAATGCAGCCCTATGGGCCCGCGACGCCTGAGCGTCGGCAGGCGGCATCAGAGCAGTCAAGCCTCGATCTCGACGCGGGTTCCCAGCGGGACCATCTCGTGGAGACGTGCGATCAGGTCGTTGGGGAGGCGGATGCAACCCAGGGAGATGTTCCCCCCGATCGAGTCGGGGTTGTTGGTGCCGTGGATCCCGATGATCCCGTCGCCGCCGTTGAAGGAGGTGATGGTCTCCGAGCGAGCGGAGAGGCCCAGGGCGTGCGGCCCCCACGGGCTGTTGGGGTTGGCCAGGGTCACGTTGTCGGTGACGAAGAACTCACCCACGGGCGTCTCGTTGTATCGGCTGCCCACACCGACCTCCGTGTCCAGAACCTCCACGCCATCGACGAAGTAGCTCAGCCGACGGCCGGACAGATCGACTTCGATGCGGCTGTCGGCGACATAGAGCGAGACGTCGGTGGCCCGCACCCAACCGGTGCTGCCGTTGGGCCGGGTGGGGAGCATCACCTCCACCCAGTCCCCGGCCGGCTCACCGACGACCCCGAGCACGGTGACGGTGCCCAGGATGGTGGTTCGTGGCAATGTCATGGAGGGCTCGACATCGCCCGGCTCGGCGTAGACCTCCACGTCGGAGTGGGCCATCGCCGCAAGTGTGCTCGGCTCGGTGCGGGTCGCCTCGAAGCCGGCCCAGACCGGTCTCGTGTCCACCGGTGCCGGCTCCCAGGCCGGGGCATCGTCTCGAACGGAGTGCGCAACCGGGTCGGTCGACGACGGGGTCGTCTGGTCCGCTGTGGCGGAGCACGCCACGGCGAACAGAGCCACCAGCCCGATGAATGCGCGAGTACGCATCACTTCGAGATTATCGGTCGCCGACGGCTCACCGTTTAGCCTCGGCGCAGTGGACCGGGTCTACGTGACCAGGCGACTCCCCGAAGACGACATGACTCGTCTCGGTCGCTTCGAGCTCTCGTTCTGGGATGGGCTGGGGGCGGTGCCCGCCGACGTGCTCGCCGCCGAGGCGGCCGGCGCGGACGGGCTGCTCACCATGCTCACCGACCGCCTCGACGCCACCCTGCTCGGACAGGCCCCCGAACTTCGCGTGATCTCGCAGATGGCGGTGGGTGTCGACAACATCGATGTAGCCGAGTGCGCCCGACGGGGGATCCTGGTGGGCCACACACCCGATGTGCTCACCGAGACGGTGGCCGATTCGGCGTTCGCACTGCTCGCCTCGGTCGTGAGGAGGCTGCCGGAGGGAGAACGCGAGGTCCGGGCGGGGGACTGGGGGGAGTGGGAGATCTTCCATCTCGCCGGGGGCGACCTCCATGGAACCGTTCTCGGGATTGTCGGGATGGGTCGGATCGGCAGGGCGGTGGCCCGCCGCGCCGCCGGATTCGACATGGAAGTCATCTATTCGTCTCCGTCTCCCGAGGATGTGGAAGCCGAGCGCGTGGAGCTCCACGAGCTGTTGCGCCGGGCCGATCACGTGGTGATATGCACCCGGCTCGACCAGACGACCTGGCATCTCATCTCGGCCCGGGAGCTGGAGACGATGAAGCCGGACGCGTATCTGGTCAATGTCTCCCGGGGCCCCGTGGTGGACACCGACGCCCTGGTCGCCGCGCTCGGCTCGGGCCGCCTGGCCGGGGTGGGGCTCGACGTGACCGACCCCGAGCCCCTGCCCGCCGACCACCCTCTTCTCGGCTTCGACCGGGTCCTGGTGGTGCCCCACATCGGCAGTGCCTCGGTGCGCACCAGGAGAGCCATGTCGGCGCTCGCTGTCGACAATCTGATCGCCGGTCTCGACGGCATCGGGATGCCCGCGCCCTATCCGGCATCGGCGTTGGGCCCTGCTTCCGATTAGCCTGCTTCGACCCAGCCGCAGGACTTGGAGGACCATGATCGAGCTTCCCGTCGCCCGTTCGGTCGAGCACAACCCCGATCCGGCGCGTCTGCGCGAGCTCGCCCTCGAGTCCATGCCCCGGATCATCGAGACCGAGTTCGGGAATCTGAACTACACGTCGCAGATCACGGCGAGGTTGAACAACTCCACGTTCTTCGTCTCCGACGAAGAGATCCACAAGAACCGGATCTCACGGGAGGAGGCGGAGGAATGGGCGAAGCGACAGGACGCCTACATCGCGGACAGGGACATGCTCCTCCTCGAGGGCTACATCGGGCCCGATCCCGAGTTCAGCACCGGGTGTCGTCTCTTCATCGAGGCGATCCAGCCCAACATCGCCGCCATGCAGAGCCATCTCTACTTCCCGTCGGACGGGGACTGGTCACCCGAGTTCACCGTGATCTACACCCCCGGACTCCCCGGTGAGGGCAAGCCCGACGATTGCCTGATCATCGTCGACCTGGACAACTGGGTGACCCGGGTGTTCGGCTCCGACTACTTCGGGGAGTCGAAGATGGGGGGCCTGCGGATGTGGAATCGCCTCGTCTACGACCTGGGGGGTCTCGCCTGCCACGCCGGGCTCAAGACCTTCCCGGCGGAGTCGACACGCAGCGGCGAGGAGGAGTCGATGCTCATCATCGGCCTCTCCGGCACCGGGAAGACCACGACGACGTTCCGCCAGCAACTGGGGTCGCTGCCGGTTCAGGACGATTTCGTCGCCCTGATGCCCGGTGGCGAGGTCCACACCACCGAGGCGGGGTGCTTCGCCAAGACCTTCGGGCTCGATCCCGACGACGAGCCGACCATCTACCACGGAACCACGCATCCCGATGCCTGGCTGGAGAACGTATCGGTCAGCCCCGATGGAAAGGTCGACTTCTTCGACACCGGCTACACCGCCAACGGACGGTCGACCTTCCCCCTGGCCAACATACGCCATCGTGACCCGCGCAAGGTCCCGGCGGCGCGTTACCTGCTCATCCTCAACCGCTCCGACCACATCATCCCCGCGGTGGCCAGGCTGGAGCGTGGCCAGATCGCGGCTTATTTCATGCTCGGTGAGACCAAGGGGACCTCGGCGGGAGGGGCGGCCGAGGCGGGCAAGAGCCTGCGTGTCCCCGGGACCAACCCCTTCTTCTTCAACGACGACTCCATGCAGGGCAACCGGCTCCTCGAGCTGCTCGAGACCATGCCCGACCTCGAGGCGTACGTGCTCAACACCGGGCGCATCGGCGGCGAGGGCGATGACTCGAAGAAGGTCGAGATCACCGACTCGTCGGCGATCGTCCAGGCCATCGTGGAGGGCACCATCGAGTGGGCCGAGGATCCCGATTTCGGCTACCAGGTGGCCGATTCCGTGCCGGGGGTCGAGGACATGGAGCTCTTGCAGCCTCGCCGGCTCTATGAGCGTCAGGGGAGACGGGGGGAGTACGACACCTGGGTGGCCCGCCTCGCCGAGGAGCGTGCCGCCTATCTCGGTGGCTTCGAGGCGCTGCATGCCTCCGTTCTCGCCGGGCTCGGCGGCCGGCACGGCTAGTCGATCGGCAGGACGACCAGCAGACAACCCTCCGCGACTGTGATGTCTGCCACGGGCCCGGAGAACCTGTTGGACAACCCGCGGGTGGTGCCCGGGTGCAGGGTGTCGCCATCGAGGCTCCAGCGAAGGCCCCTGGTGGTGACGCCCCGTGCGGTGCCTCCCATCGGCACCAGGCTGATCAGGTCGCCGACGTCGCCGTGGACCATCCGCCGGCCTCTGACCACGTGTGACCAGCCCCGGTGTGTGACCCAGTCGATCTCTTCGATCTCCTGCCAGCGTGTCGAGCACAGCATGGTGGCGGTGATCAACTCGTGGTCGAAGCGGCCGCCGGCGCCACCCACGACGACGACTCGCTCCGGCCGGTGGTCCATGACCCTCTCCAGGGCCAGCTCCAGGTCGCTGGCGTCTTTGTCGGCCGAGTGACGATCCACTGTCACCGTGTCGGGCACCGACCTCGCCTGGATCGAGTCGAAGTCGCCGACCAGGAGGCCGACATCGAACCCGGCGGCGACGGCGGTGTCGTATCCGGAGTCGGCGGCGACGACGAGATCGGCCACCGGCAGCTCCTCGGTGAGGAAGCCGGTGGGGGATTCGCCTCCGGCGAAGATCAGGATGGTCTCCATATGTGTGGGGTTCTCCTCGATTCGAATGACAAAATCGTCTTACGCGCCATCACGCGGGTAAGAGCTAACCCTCAAGTTGAACTTGAAGCTCGGACATGGCCCGTCGCAACGCACTCTCCACCTCCTCGGGGGTCCCTGCCCGGGCATACACGAAGCCGAGATAGCGGTCACCCTCGGGCGGTGGGACCACCTCCTCGCCGGGGCGGATGGTGAAGTCCATCCCGGTGATGCCGGGGATCGCCCTGGTCTCGGACTCGCCGCGGACCGAGGCCAGGACACCACCTTCCGGGGTGGGGATCATGAGGACCCCGCTGGCGCTCGGCTCCCGCTTGAGTCTCTCCCTGCCCATGCCCATGGCATTGCGGAGGATCAGCGTCTCCAGACTCGTCCCCATCAGCCCAAAGGTGAGACTGCGCGAGCACAGCCCGCCTATCGAGCGGGCGGCCACCTCGATGATCCGCGCCCGAGATCCTTCCACCTTGAGCTCGACGTGGACCGGGCCGGACTTCAGACCCAGGGAGCGCACCGCCGCGGACGCCGTCCGCTCCGCCTCTTCGAGGGCTTCTCCCCCCAGACGGGAGGGGGTGACGAAGATGGTCTCCGGGAAGTAGGGCCCGGTCCCGGTGTCGGGCTTGTCGAAGACGGCGAGCACGGTGAGGTCCCCTTCCTCCACGAGACCCTCGATGGCGATCTCGGCGCCGGGCATGAGCTCTTCGACGAGGAGGGTGGCGTCTGAGCCCACGATGCCCCTGATCCGCTCCGCCACCAGGTCGGCCTCCTCCGGATCGTCGACGCGGATCACGCCCTGGCTGGCGGACCGGTCCCTCGGCTTCACCACCACCGGCCCACCCAGGGATCGCACCGCATTGGCGGCGGGTTCTCCCGGAGCGAGTGCGACGTGTCTCGGTTGGTCGACCTCGGCATTCGCCAGGCGGCGTCTCATCTCCAGCTTGTCACGCGTGGCGGCGGCGGCATCTGGCGGGTTGCCGGCCAGACCGAGCAGGTCGCTGGCGTGGGCCGCCACCATCACCCCCTGGTCATCGGCGGCGACGACCCCGTCCAGGCCAACGCTCATCCCGAGGTCGGCGAGCCGGTTCGCTGCAGCCTCGGGATCGTCACAGTCGATCTGCAGGTAGCGATCGCCCATGTCGAAGGGGGGCGGGTTCTCCGATGCGACCACCAGGTCGACCCCCAGCGATTCTGCGGCCCGGACGAAGTCGGCGGCCCGGTAGGTGCTGGAAGGCAATACGACTGCGACGGTGGGCATCTGGGTTTGAGGGGGGTCTCCTATTACCATCCTGGCAGATGTCTGATTCCACGGTTCTGAGCATCGCCGAGGACGCCCTGAGCATGATCCTCCAGCTCCGTGACAACGAAGAGGGTGAGGGCGAGTTCGCCCTGTCCATCGAGGTCACCGGTTTCCGCGGCCCGCAGTTCTCCTACGAGCTCGCCTTCGTGCCCCTGGAGGACAAGGCGGAGAATTGGGTCCTGGAGCGACACGGCGACCTCGCCGTCATCTTCCCCAAGGCCGACGTGGGCAAGCTCGACGGGGCGGCGCTCGAGCTGACCGACCAGGGCCTGGCCATGAACAACCCGAACTCACCGGCGCCGCCGACGATCTCGGCTCCCGCCGGTGACCTGACCGGCCCGCTGGTCGAGCGGGTCCAGCAGGTGATCAAGGAGCAGGTGAACCCGGCGATCGCCGCCCACGGCGGTGGCGCCGAGCTGGTCTCGGTCGACGGCACCATCGCCTACCTCCGTCTGTTCGGCGGCTGCCAGGGCTGCGGGCTCGCCCAGGTGACCCTGAAGCAGGGGATCGAGCGGATCCTCCTCGAGTCGATCCCGGAGCTGAGCCAGGTGGTCGACGTGACCGATCATGCCTCCGGCGAGGACCCCTACTACCAGAGCCAGAAGAAGTAGCCGGTCCTAACGTCGCCCGTCGTGGGCTTCACCAAAGAGCAGCTCGAGTCCTTCCGCGGCGTCGGTGTCCCCGACCTCATCGGACCTCAGGTCCTTCTACTCTTCGTCGGGATCAATCCCGGCCTGTGGACCGCCGCCACCCAGACCCATTTCTGCCATCCCTCCAATCGCTTCTATCCGGCCCTGCGCCGGGCAGGGGTGCTCGATTGGTCCGTCGACCCGGAGCACGGGATGACCGCGGAGCAGCGAGACGACTTCGTGAGACGGGGGATGGGCATCACCAACCTGGTCAACCGGGCGACCATCCGCGCCTCCGAGCTGAGCCGTGCCGAGCTGCGCGCCGGGGGACAACGGGTCCGCCGTCTGGTCGACGACCTGGCACCGGCTGTAGTGGCCGTCGCCGGGGTAACCGCCTTTCGCGAGGCCTTCGCCACCCGAGATGCAGCCTTGGGCCGCCAGCCGGATGACCTGGGGCCCTCCCAGCTCTGGGTGGTGCCCAACCCGAGCGGGCTCAACGCCCACGAGACCATCGAGACGTTGGCCGACTGGTACCGGAGGGTCGCCGATGCCGCCGGTCTGGCATGAGCGAGCCCACACCACGTCAGGTCCTCTACGCCCTGGTGGCCGGGGGCTTCCTGGTCGTGATCGCCGTCCTGGTCGTTGGAGCCGCCGTCGCCGACCTGGTTCCCCTCTGGTGGACCGGTGTGACCGGGTCTGCGGTCGTCGCCGCCGCGGCATGGTCGGCGTACAACTGGCGACGCACCGCGGCGGTGCTGATCATCTCGATCGGCCTCCTGGTGGTGTGGACGGTGGGGACGCTGCTTCTCCCCGACTGAACGGTTTGGTTCCGAGTGTGCGTTTACGGAAGCAAGGTCAGGCCTGGAGGTCGAGATACAGAGTCTGTGTCGATCTCCCCACCCACCCGGTCTCGTCCCATAGGGTCCCGGTGGCCACGCCCCGGCCCTGGTTGCCGTAGGACGACTCGGCGGACAGCGCGATCCAGGCACCCTCCGGGTAGCGAGAGACGTGGACGGTGAGATCCGGGTTCATGAAAACCCACCTGTCGTAGTCGAGCGCCCTGGAGATCCCGTTGCAGAAGTCGGCGGTCGCCACCACACGTTGCAGCGGTGTGATCTCCCAGCCGGCGACGATCGGCTTGGTCAGCCGCATCCAGACCGCACCCGGGCCCTTGCTCCCGAAGCCGCCGAAGATCTCCCTGACCTCCATGGCGTGACGATGGAACATCGTCTTGCCGCCGGCGCCGACTCCCCAGGCGTCACCGACCCTGGCGTCGATCGCCTCGGGGCCGGGCAGTCCCGAGGATTCGGTCAGCGCGTCCTCGGGGACGGGAAGGTCGGCGATCCGAAGCCGTTGCACTGTGCACACCGAGAGCAGGAGCTCGTCGGGGTCGTAGATCCGGGCCTCGACGTTCTGGATCCGCTTGCCCTCCCGCACCACTTCGGTCTCGATGCGAAGGGGGACTAGGGGAACCACCCGGAACAGCTCGACGGTGAGCCGGCTCACCTGCATGTCGGCCAGGGTGGGGACGTGCCGCTCGACGTGTCCCGCCACCAGGGCGGCGAAGGCGCCGCCGTGCTGGCCCTCGTCGTACCAGCCGGCGTTGGCCAGCGCTGTGGAGAGGTACGTGTCTGGGGTGTCTCCGGGCAGATAGACACCGGCGTGGTCGGTGGACATGGCGGACGAAACGCTAACCGGTGACCTTTTGGGCGCCCGATTCTCGTTTAGCATTTCCCCACGTGACCACCGACACCACCACCCGGGCTCCGAGCGCGGTGGCGCGCATCGGCGCCCCACTGGTGCTCGGCTCGGTGCTCGCCTCCACGTTGGGCATCGTGATCGCCCAGTTCCTCGACGACTTCGGCGACGGCTTGCTCGCCGAGATACTGGGTGGGGATGCGGTCCTGTTCAACAACCGGGTCGAGTTCAGCGGCGCCTCCGACCTCGCCTGGGGCGGCGGGTTTGCCCTCTGTCTCCTGGTGGGCTTGTTCGCACTCTTCATCTACCCGACGCAACGGGGACACGGCGTGTCCCGGCTGATCCTGTTGTGGACCCTTCTCCACGTGCTCCGTCAGGCGCTGACCCAGGCGGTGATGCTCGGCTTCGACGACACGGGCCAGCTGGCGATGGCATACGGCACCTTCGACGCCCCACCCGGCCTGGACGTGGTGATCGCCGCCGGAGGCGGGGTCGGCTTGCTGCTGATCGCTCTTGCCGCCGCAGCCGCCTTCCTGGCATACACACCGAACCGTCGTCTCGTCTCCAATGGGCGCAACCGCCTCGTCTTCACCCTCTGGATCGCTCTGATCCCGGCGGTGGCCTCCGCCTTCGCCGCCATCCCGTTCTTCCTCCCCGACAGTGAGGGGATGGTGCTGCCCGGTCTGCCGCTCGCCGCTCTCATGTTCCTCGCCACGATGGTCGCCGCTCCCGGGACGACCACCGTCGTCGGGCCGGAGGACGAGCGAGTCACACCGTGGCCATGGGGGCTCCTCGTGTTCCTCCTGGTCATCCTGATCGTTTTCCTCGGAGTCGTCCAGGGAGGGGTCTCTATCGATCCGAGAACGTGGGGACCAGGGCAGTCGTAATCACCGTCAGCGACGGGGTGAGTGCCGGGACTCGCCAGGATGAATCGGGCACGGCCTTGGAGCGAATGCTCGACGACGCCGGATACGAGGTGAGCCGGAGCCTGGTCCCCGATGACGCGGATCGGATAGCCGGGGCGATCCTCGAGGCCTGCTCCACGGCCCCACTGGTGCTCACCACCGGTGGCACCGGGTTCGGTCGAAGAGATGTCACCCCGGAGGCGACGGCATCGATCCTGGAGCGAGAGGCGCCGGGCCTGGTCCACGTCATGCTGGTCAAAGGCCTCGAATCCACACCGCTGGCAGGTCTCACCCGGGCCCGCGCCGGGACCATCGGCGGCTCGCTGGTGGTCAACCTCCCCGGCTCACCGAAGGGAGCAACCGAGAGCCTGGCGGCGATCATCGACCTCTTGCCCCATGCCCTCCAGCTGCTCGGCGGTGACAACCGCCACCACTGAAACCGAAAAGGGTCCCGGCACGACCTCGTCGATCGCTGGGTACTCTGGACCGGGTGAAGATCACACAGGAATTCGTGGTGGAGCGATCCCCGGCGGATGTCTGGGCCTTCTTCCAGGACGTGCCGGCGGTGGCCCAGTGCCTCCCTGGCGCCCGACTCGAGGGCCAGGACGAGGACGGCTCATACGACGGCAGTCTCGCCGTCAAGCTGGGACCGATGACGGCGGCCTTCGAGGGCAAGTGCGTCATCACACCCGACGAGGCCAACATGTCGGCGCGGATCGAGGGAAAGGGCGTGGACAAGCGTGGCGGCTCGCGGGGCCAGGTGTCGGTCGTGTACGACCTGGACGGGGATCCGGCCGGCTGCCGGGTGCGGGTCGATGCCGATGTCACCCTGTCCGGCCCGGCGGCGCAGTTCGGCCGCACCGGTCTCATCAACGAGATGTCGAAGAGGCTGATCGGGGATTTCGTCAGCTGTCTCGAGGGCAAGCTGACCGCGACGACGGTGGAGGAGGCGGAGGCGATCAAGGCGCCCGAGGTGAAGGGCGTCGCCCTCTTCTTCTCCTCACTCTGGGCGTGGGTCAAAGGGCTGTTCCGGGGGTCGTCGCGATGAGACGTCTCACGGCTCTCGCCATCGTCTCTGCGCTCCTGATGGCCGGCTGCGGAGGATCCGACGACGCCGAGTCCATCGAGGGCCAGGACGTGGTCGTCCAGATGTTCGACAACCGCTACGAGTACGCCCAGATCACGGTCCCGGTGGGTGGGTCTGTCACCTGGGTCGGTGCCGGCAACAGCCCGCACAACGCCGTCGCCGCCGACGAGCAGTGGTCGACCGAGTCGGTCTTCGGGAGCCTGGAGATGCTGGAAGGCGACGAAGCCACCCTCACCTACGACCAGGCCGGTACCTACGTCTTCTACTGCACCTTCCACGGCAGCGCAGAAGGAAACGGGATGTCGGGGGTCCTCGTCGTCGGAGAGGGCTGATTTGCCGCGACGGCTGGCATCGTGGGCATGTGCTGCGGGTCTGGCACTGGCCGGTTGCGCCGGGCCACCGGACGGGTCGGCTTCTCCGGCCGCCACCGGCGACCCGTCTTCCGATTCGCATGCCGAGTGGTCAGGGGAGACCAGGAACGTCCCCGGGGACTACCCGACGATCCAGGCGGCGGTCGATGCCGCTGCGCCCGGCGATCTGGTCCTCATCGACCGGGGTGTCTACCGGGAGAGCGTCGACGTAAAGACCCCGGGCCTGACCATCCGTGGTGTCGACCGCAACGAGGTGGTCATCGACGGGGAGTTCGAGCGGGAGAACGGGATCCAGGTGCTCTTCACCGACGGTGTGGCCGTGGAGAACCTCGCCACCATGAACAACACGGCGAATGGCGTCTTCTGGAGCGGGGTCCGAGGCTACCGGGCCTCCTACGTCACCGCGGTCAACAACGGCGACTACGGGATCTACGCGTTCGACTCAGGTGACGGGTTGTTCGAGCACTCATACGCCTCGGGCTCGCCCGACGCGTCGTACTACATCGGCCAGTGCAATCCCTGTCAGGCGGTGATCACGGACTCGATCGGCGAGTACAGCGGTCTCGGGTATTCGGGCACCAACGCATCGGGTGACATCTTCATCGTCGATTCGGTGTTCCGGAACAACGGTGCCGGGCTCGCCCCCAACACCCTCGACTCGGAGCTGCTCCCTCCCGCCGAGGGCTTCGTGATCGCCGGCAACCTGATCCACGACAACGGCTACGTCGAATTCCCCCACAAAGGGGCGCAGTGGGCAACCCAGGGAAACGGGATCATCGCCGCCGGGACCACCGACGGCCTGATCACCAAGAACCGGATCCTGAATCACCCCTCTAGCGGGATACAGGTGTCGTTCAACGTCGACGCCAACGTGTACATGCCGGAGGGGAACGTCGTCACCGACAATGTCATCGCCGGCTCCGGCCTCGCCGACCTCACTCTCTCCGGGCCCGCCCGCTCCGGGAACTGCTTCGCCGGCAATGAGGCCGAGGACACGATGCCGGCCCTGCTGGAGACGACACAAGGATGCGAGGGGATGCGGTTCCCCGCGCTCTGGGAGCTGGGCACGGTCTCCTCGCTGTTCGGCAGGGTCATCGAACGCGGGCTGGGCCTCGACTCCGAGGTCTTCTACGGGGACATGCCACACCCCGGACCTCAGCCGCAGATGCCGGGCGGGGCGGAGGCGCCGGTGGTCCCTGCCGTGGATGTCTTCGTCGCAGCCAGACCCGATGTCGCATCCATAGACGTGCCGGCGATGCCGGAAGGCCTCGAAGTCACCCAACAGAAAGAGTTCAACATCATGGGAGTCACCTTCGCCTCGACGATCGGGGGTCTCGTCGGCTTGTACGCCTACGTCCTGCCGCTCGTGCTCTACGCGGCCTGGGTGGTGATCGCCGTCTGGGAGATCGTCACCCGACGCGACGACCTCGGACGTGGTGCGGGGGTGGCGTGGGTCCTGGCCATCCTCATCGTGCCCTTCCTGGGCGTGATCGCCTACTACCTGTTCGGGAAGAGCCGGATCCCGGTCGCCTACCGGTGGGTGCTGCTCGTAGGCGGGATGGGCGCCTATCTGTTGTTCTTGATGCTCGGGCTGGTGCTCGGCGGGGTCGTGTAGGAGACGATGTCCGACCACCGCGGAGGGGGGAGTGTCTCCCGGCGAGATCTCCTCAAGAAGGCAGGTCTCGGTGGCGCCGCCTTGCTCGGCGGCTCCCTGCTCGGGGCATCCGCCGGTCAACGTCCCGCGTCACCGGCCGATGACTACGACCCGGCCCACACCGCCGTCGGTGAGGAGGTCATGTCCTCGATCTACGGCCACGCCCTGGCGCCACCGCGGGGCATGGGTGCCGACGCCCTGGACGCACATACCTTCCCACCCCAGCCCGACGGCAGGCCGGCCGGCACGGTGCGCGAGCTGGAGATCACCGCCGAGGAGCGTTTGATCGAGGTCGCCGATGGAACGTTCGTCGAGGCCTGGACCTACGGGGGAACGGTTCCCGCTCCGGTGATCCGCGCCACCGAGGGCGACCTCCTCCGCATCCGCTTCCGAAACCGGACCGGGCATGCCCACAACATCCATTTCCATGGGGCACACCGGCCCGAGATGGACGGCTGGGAGCCGATCCCTCCGGCAGGGGAGACCGTTTACGAGATCGAGGCCGGCCCGGCCGGTGTCCACCCCTTCCACTGTCACTCCACCCCACTCGCCGAGCACGTGGCCCGAGGGCTGTACGGCATGATGATCGTCGACCCTCCGGCGGGACGTCCTCCGGCACAGGAGGTGGCCCTGCTGCTCTCCGGATTCTCGAATGACCTGATCGGCCGCAATGGGGTCGTGGCGTGGAACGGCGTGGCCGGGTTCTATTCCGAGTTCCCGATCAAGGTGGCCAAGGGAGAGCCGGTGCGGGCCTATGTGGTCAACATGCTCGAATACGAGCCGTTGGCCTCCTTCCACCTCCATGCCGAGACCTTCGACATCTACCCGGCCGGGATGGGAGCCCGGCCCGCGTTTCGGGACGACACCATCGCACTCGCCCAGGCGCAACGGGCGATCGTGGAGTTTCGTCTCCCCGGCTATGGGCGCTATATGTTCCACCCCCACCAGCACTGGCTCGCCGAACGGGGCGCCACAGGCTGGTTCGCCGCCGTCTAGGCGCCCTCAGACCTTGTGCACCTTGTCGCCCACGGAGAAGGTTCCTCCCTGGACGATGAAGGTGTTCACTCCCCGGAACCGATTGTCCCGGCCGACCCCGACATTGGCGAAGCGGAGCGCGTCGCTGCCGAACCGCCCGGAGAACTTGGTGCATCCGGTGTGGGGGACATCGGAGATCTCGATCACGGCCTCGCCCATGCCCAGCCGTGTCCCCGCCGGCAGGTTGGCCACAGAGATGTCGAGGTCGACGTAGACCTGGTCACCGGCGAGGGGCCAGCGTTCCCGGGTGATCGCCACCGCCTCGGCGACCCGGGCACTCATCAGCGTGAGCTGCGCGCCGAAGTGGGGCTGGCCGTCCGGGCCGACACGCTCGACCCAGTTGTCCCCGACCAGGCCGAGCTCAGGGTGGAGTTGGGCCATCTCCACGACCTCGCGCTGATTCACGGCCGGCCGCCGCACGATCATCTCGACCGGCCCGGCGTCCTTGGGCGCGTCCAGGATGCCCTCGAGGAGCGCATCCAGCTCGGCTGTCGTTCTCTGCATGGCCGCAGTATGCCCGCTGACCTGGTGCGTGGCCAAGGAGATCTCAATAGGAGGGCCGTTCTTGTCGATAGAACGATGCTTCATGTCTGCAACCAGAATGTTCTCCGCCCTGCGTTCGAGGGATTCCGCCGACGCGCCCGGCAAGGAGCTCCGCGAGGAGCGTGACCGGTTCATCGAGACCGCGTACTTCCACATCAACGAGCCGTTGGAGACCGTGGTCGGGCTCGCCGACCTGCTCATGGATCGGACCCGTCATCTCAATGCCGGGGTGCGCAACGAGATCATCGAGCTGCTGGCGATGCATGTCGCCGATGCGTCCCGGGTAGTGAACGACCTCCTCATCGTGGCCCGCTTCGACATGGACGACCTCGATCTGGAGATGGGAACCGTGGAGCTGAGGGACGTTGTCGACGCGGCGACCACGGGGTGGGCGTCGAAACAGCGATCCCGGCTATCGGTCACGGGCAACGCCACGGGCCGGGCGGATGAGCGATGGGTCACCCACATCGTCGGCAATCTCCTACGCAACGCCGTGGCCCATGGTGGGGCCAACATCTGGGTGAAGATCACAGAAGGCCACAACCGCGTAGTCCTCGAGGTGATCGATGACGGGAAGGGTGTCAGGCCCGCCGACGCCGAACTGATCTTCGAGCCGTATTTCTCCCGCCCGGGGGATGCGAAGAGCCGTGCCTCCCTGGGGCTCGGCCTGCATGTCTCCCGCCGTCTCGCCCGTGCCATGGGGGGTGAGGTGAGCTACGAGCGTCATGACGGTCGAACGGTCTTCGCCCTCAGCCTCCCCAGGGTGAACCTGCAATCGGTCCGTCGCAGCCTGCGCGAGGACCTGGAGATCGATCCATTCGAGGGCAAGCCGAACGAGGAGGCCATCGGCAAGGTCATCGAGTCGGGTGGTCCCAAGATCGCCTATCAGCCGATCGTCGACATCGAGGCGGCCAGGAATGGCTCCACCGAAGTGGTGGGTTACGAGGGGCTGGCCAGATTCCCTTTCGCCCCGCCCCCCGTGTGGTTCGAGACGGCCTCCTCCCACGGCCTTCGTGGCGACCTGGAGCTGTCGGCGATCGTCGCCAGCGTCTCCGCATTCACCCCGGAGACACCCGGGTTCCTCGCGGTGAACCTCTCCGATGCCACCCTGGTCTCGTCGCGGCTGCGCGAGGCCGTCGAGGGGATCGACCCGGGGCGGGTGGTGCTCGAGCTCTCCGAGTCCGCCGTGATCCGCAATTACGAGCTGACCAAACGTCACATCGAGGCTTTGCAAGACGTCGGCTTCCGTCTCGCCATCGACGACCTCGGCGCCGGGGAGATCGATCTCTGGCACATGCTCCGCCTCAACCCGGACTTCATCAAGATCGACATGTCGCTGGTCCGCGACCTCCACAACGAGCCCCGCAACCGGGCCATGATCCGGGGTGTCGCCGCCATGGGAGACGACCTGGGGATCATGGTGATCGCCGAGGGAGTCGAGTCGTTCCAGGAGGAGGAGAAGCTCCTCACCATCGGGGTGCGCTACGGCCAGGGTTATCGCTACGGCAAGCCCGGTGCCCTGCAGTGGAAGTCCCGGGTGCTCGACTCGGACGAATAGCCCTCGAAGCGAAGGTGCCCTGACAGGCGCCTCGTCGGGCGGTGAGCTCAGCCGGATCGAGAGCCGTCGAGATACTGGATCAGGTCGTGGGCGGCCAGCTCGATCTCCTTGTGAAACCACTCGGTGGCCCGGTAGCGGCAGGCGATCAGCCCCATCCGATGGAGTCTGCGGAAATCACCGAAGACGAAGCCGTATCTGGCCTTCGTTCCGTCCTGGGCCCCTTCGGTGAGCCCGAGATGCCAGCCCGAGTACTCGTCCCAGTCGTGATTCTCCAGATAGGCGTTCTCGTCGGCCGCCGTCGGCTGAGCCTCGCCCCATTCACTGCGCAACACGTAATGCCTCGAGTCGATCAAGGCGCGGGCCTTGGCGACGGCAACCGGGTTGACTCGGTACTCGGGCACGATCGAACCCTACGACAGCTCGAGGGTCACCCCGTCACGCCAGGCGCCGATGTCCGCCGTCCCGCTGCCCAGCCCCACCACCAGATAGACCCAGTCGCGCTCCAGCGCCTTGGCCAGGTCGGTCGCCGACATCCGGCCCGGGCCGCGGGGATGGGAGTGAAAGGCCCCACCCAGTGACCACCCACGAGACTCGGCGTCCTTGAGGGCGTCGAAGTGCTGGCTCGGCGGGACGGTGTAGGCGACCGGGGACCGGTCTTCGTTGTCCGTGGGGTAGACCTCGACCACCGTGTCCCCATCCAGGGCGAGCAATCCGCAGCCCTCGTTGGGGAGCGCGGCGCGGCAATGGGCGACGATCTCGGCGCGGAGATGCTCGGGCAGGCGCAGGACCGGGCTGGCCATGGTGGCGGATCGCCCTAGTGGGCGTGCGCCGGGTCGGGCGCCTCCGGGTCGATGCCGTACCGGTCGTAGGCGTCTTTCAGGGCGGCCGGCTCGATCCGCCCCGAGGTGACCAGACCGGACAGGGCGGCCACCACGACGTGACCGGTGTCCGTCTCGAAGAAGCGCCGCAGCGCCCGTCTGCTGTCGGAGCGGCCATATCCGTCGGTCCCGAGAACCAGGTAGTCGCGGGGCATCCACTTCGCCACCTGGTCCGGGACCATCTTCATGAAGTCGGTCACGGCCACGATCGGGCCGTGGGATCCGGACATCAGCTGGGTCACCAGCGGGACACGGGCCTCCTGATCAGGGTGGAACCGGTTCCAGCGCTCGACCCCGAGGGCTTGCTCCCGGAGCGCCTTGTACGACGTGGCCGACCACAGCTCGGCCCCCACGTCGTAGTGCTCGGCCAATTCGTCACGGGCGGCGCGCGCCGCAAGGTTGGCCGTGCCCGAGAAGAGCACGGTGACATCCTGTCCGATCCCGTCGGGTGGGCCCGCCCACCGGTATAGCCCGTCGATGATCCCCTGCTCGACCCCCTCGGGCCGGGCCGGCTGGGCATAGTTCTCGTTGTACACGGTGAGGTAGTAGAAGACGTCCTCGGGCTCGGGGCCGTACATGCGCTGGATCCCGTGCCGGACGATGGTCCCCAGCTCGTAGGCGAAGGCGGGGTCGTACGCCTGGCAAACCGGCACGGTGGAGGCGAGGACGTGGCTGTGCCCGTCCTGGTGCTGGAGGCCTTCGCCGGCCAGCGTCGTCCGTCCTGCGGTGGCGCCGAGCAGGAACCCGCGCGCCCGGGCGTCTCCCGCCGCCCAGATCAGGTCGCCGACCCGCTGGAAACCGAACATCGAGTAGAAGATGAAGAACGGGACCGTGGGCACACCGCGGGTGAAGTAGGAGGTCCCGGCAGCGATCCAGGACGCCATCGAGCCCGCTTCGGTTATCCCCTCCTCGAGGATCTGGCCATCCTGGGACTCCGCGTAGGAGAGAAGCATCGACGCGTCCACGGGCTCGTAGAGCTGGCCCTTGGAGGCGTAGATCTTCAGCTCGCGGAACAGGGAGTCCATCCCGAAGGTGCGCGCCTCGTCGGGGACGATGGGGATGACACGGGGCCCGAAGCCGTCGACCCGTGCCAGCGAGCGCAACAGCCTGGTGAAGGCCGAGGTGGTGGAGGCCTCGACCTGGCCGGAGCCGGCCATCACCTCGGCATATGCCTCGTCGCCTGGCAACTCCAGTGAGACCTCGGGGACGTGCCGGCGGGGTACGGGCCCGCCCAGCTCCTCACGTCTCGCCATGAGGTAGTCGTGCTCGGGTGTCCCCGGGCCGGGCCGGTGGTAGGGAGGCACCTTGTCGCCCTCCAGCGCATCGTCGGGGATCTCGTTCTCGAGATGGAGACGGTTTCGCAGGGCGAGGAGCTGTTGGTTGGTCAGCTGCTTGATCTGGTGTGTGGCGTTGCGACCCTCGACGTCGGGGCCCAATGTCCAGCCCTTGATGGTCTTGGCCAGGATCACGGTCGGCCTGCCGTTGTCGATCTCGGTCGCCACCTTGTATGCGGCATAGATCTTGCGGAAGTCGAGGCCTCCCCGGCGCAGGTTCCAGATCTCGTCATCGCTCATGTCGGCGACCAGCTCCTTGGCGCGGGGGTCCTTGCCGAAGAAGTGGTCCCGGACGTAGGCGCCGTTCTCCGCCTTGTAACGCTGGTACTCGCCGTCGACCGTGGTGTTCATCACGTTGACCAGGGCACCTTCGGAGTCCTTGGCCAGCAACGCGTCCCAGCCACTGCCCCAGATCACCTTGATCACGTTCCAACCGGCTCCTTTGAACACGGCCTCCAGCTCGGTGATGATCTGGCCGTTGCCGCGAACCGGGCCATCGAGCCGTTGCAGGTTGCAGTTGATCACCCATGTCAGATTGTCGAGGCCCTCGCGGGAGGCGAGGGTGATCGACCCCAGGGTCTCCGGCTCGTCCACCTCGCCGTCGCCGATGAAGCACCACACCCGGGACTTGGAGGTGTCGTCCAGGCCCCGGTTGTGCAGGTACTTGTTGAAGCGGGCGTGGTAGATCGAGTTGATCGGCCCCAGACCCATCGACACGGTGGGGAACTCCCAGAAGTCGGGCATGAGCCGGGGATGCGGGTAGGAGGAGAGGCCGTTGCCCCCGATCTCGAATCTGAAGTTGTCGAGGTGCTTCTCGTCGAAGTGGCCCTCGAGATAGGCACGGGCGTATGTGCCGGGGGCGGCGTGGCCCTGGAAGTAGACGTGATCGCCACCGCCCGGGGCGCTCCTCCCCTTGAAGAAGTGGTTGAAGCCGATCTCGTAGAGGGTGGCCGAGGAGGCGAAAGTGGAGAGGTGGCCACCGATGCCCTTGTCCCTCTGGTTTGCCTTTACCACCATCACCGCCGCGTTCCAGCGGATGAATCGGCGGATGCGACGCTCGATCTCCTCGTCGCCGGGGAACTCCGGCTGCTCCTCGAGCGGGATGGTGTTCACATACGGGGTGGTGATCGCACCCGGGATTCCGAGTCTCGTCTCGTGCGCCCGCTCCAACAGCTTGGCGAGGAGGAATCGGGCGCGAACCGAGCCCTTCTCGGAGGCCACCGCGTCGAGCGAGTCCATCCACTCCTGGGTCTCGGTGGGATCCGTGTCGGGGAGCTGATGGACGTACTCGTCACCGATGGTATCGCCGAGGTCTGACGGCATGTGCCCAGGTTAGTTAGGCCCTGACCTCTTCCTCAGTGCGAGCTCCCAGCCACGACTCGACCGCGGAGAGGAAGCGGACCGGGGCGTCGATGTGAGGCGTGTGCCCGGTGTCGTCCATCTGGATCAGGGCCCAGTCCGGGCGGAGCGAGCAGAGCCACTCGACCGAGGTGGGGGAGACGATGGGGTCGGCGACACCGTGCACGACCAGAGTCGGTGCCGAGATGGCGCGGATGATCTCAACGAACCTCCCCCGTCTCATGAACAGCTTGCGGATCGCCCGACCGGTCATGGGTATGGCGTCGGGCGTCCACGGGAAGCCGGCGCGGATCTGGGTGATCTCGACGATGGCCTCGACCAGCTCGAGAGGGACCCGGCCCGGCTTGTGCGTGATCCGCGCCAGGGACTCGTTGACGAGACGTCGCGGCTCGACGGTGGAGTGGACCCGTCGCGAGATGACCGGGCCGATTCCTGGAGCGGAGTTGAGGAGCAGACGCCGCGCCATCGGCCAGTCGATATGCGGATCAGGGAGACGTGGTGGGGTCGCCGGCGAGATGAGCAGCATCTCGGTGACCAGGTCGGGTCGGTGGGCCGCCACCATCTCGGTGAGGAGACCTCCCATCGAGTTGCCCACCAGCAGGGCCGGGCCGCCCAGGTACTCGATGAATTCGACGATGGATGTCTCGTGCGTCTCGAGAGACCAGTCGCGGCCCGGAGGAGACAACCCGAAGCCGGGGAGGTCGAGGGCGAGCACCCGGAATTGCTCCGTCCAGCGGGGCGCGACCACGTTCCAGTTGGCGATCGAGCCGCCGAGACCGTGGACCAGCACCATCAGCGGCCCGGAGCCGCCGTAGTCCAAGAGATTGACCGTCGCAGAGGGGAGGTCGACGTAACGCGACGTCCGTAGCGGCATGCCGGGAGGCTAGACGGGGGGTTCTCGTAAGCTGCTGGGACATGCGTGTCCTCCTCGTCTCGACCTATGAGCTGGGCCGTCAGCCACTCCACCTCGCCTCCCCGGCGGCATCCCTGCGTGCGGCGGGGCACGACGTGCGCACGGCCGACCTCGCCGTGGATCAAGTCGACACCGCAATCCTCGAGTGGGCGGATCGAATCGCGATATCGGTGCCGATGCACACGGCGACACGTCTCGCCGACCAGGTGGTGGCCACCGTCCGCACCGGCCGGCCAGAGGTCCCCATCGCCCTCTACGGTCTCTACGCCGGGGTAGGCGCCACGCCGGTCGATCTGAGGCTGGAGGGCGAGTACGAGCCGGGGCTGCTGGAGTGGGCCGCCGGCGGGGACGGCGGGCGGGATCGTCACCTCGGGCGCTCCGGGTTCGAGGTCCCGGATCGAAGCGGTCTTCCCGAGCTCGGGGAGTACGCCCGTCTCGAGCACGACGGGTCGACCTTGCTCGCCGGCGCGGTGGAGGCATCGCATGGCTGCCGGCACCGGTGTCGCCACTGCCCGATCCCGGCTGTGTACGACGGCCGGATCAGGATCGTCCCCAGGGACCAGGTCCTGGCCGACATCGACAACCTGGTCGCCTCGGGCGCCGGGCATGTCACGTTTGGCGACGCCGACTTCCTCAATGCCCCGGCCCACTCCCTGGCCGTGATCGAGGAGGCCCGGCGTCGACATCCCGCTCTCAGCTTCGATGCCACCATCAAGGTGGAGCACATCCTCGAGCACCGTGATCTCTGGCCTCGGCTGGCGGAGTCGAATCTGCTGTTCGTGGTTTCGGCCTTCGAGAGCGTCGACGAGCCCACGCTCGCAATCCTCGACAAGGGCCACACCGTGGCCGACATGGCCGAGGCGATCGAGGTGGTGCGTGGCGCAGGCATTCACATCCGACCGACCTGGCTCCCGTTCTTCCCCTGGACAACGGTCGACGACGTCGCCGACATCCTCGAGTTCATCGCGATGCACGATCTGGCCGATGCGACGGACCCGGTCCAGCTCTCGATACGGCTGCTCGTCCCCCGGGGCTCCCTGCTCGAGGGTCATCCGGCGCTGCAGCCCCATCTCCGTGGATACGACGAGGCGGCGCTCACCTGGCGATGGGACTTCGCCGACCGGGAGACCGCTCTGCTGCACGAGGAACTGGAGGCGGTGGCCGCCATCGCCTCCGATTGTGGGGAGGAGGCCGTCGCCACCCTCGAGGAGATGAGACTCCTAGTGGCCGACCGATCGGGGCGCGGGCTCCCGTCTCTCCGGGCCGGTCGGAGGGCCCCGCGGCTGACCGAGAGCTGGTTCTGCTGTGCCGAGCCCACTGCCGGGCAGATGACCGCGGTGGCCATCGGGTCACCCCGTTAGAGTCCTCGCCTCGACTCCCCGGACAGAGGTGCAGCCATGGGCGTGGTGCTTGCAGCCGACTCCCTCACCAAGACCTTCGGTGACCTGAAGGCGGTCGACGACGTCAGCGTCGTCATCGAAGAGGGAGAGACCTTCGGCCTGCTCGGCCCGAACGGAGCAGGCAAGACGACCACGATCTCGATGATCGCCGGTCTCCTCGCCCCCGATTCGGGCACGGTCAGCGTCGCCGGGGAGATGGTGACCACCGGATCGACACGGGGCAGGGCTGCCATCGGCCTGGTGCCTCAGGAGCTCGCCATCTACCCCGACCTGACCGGTGCGGAGAACCTGATGTTCTTCGGGCGTCTCCAGGGCATGACCGGCACCAGGCTGGAAGAAGCGGTTGCGGAGGTCCTGTCGGTCATCGGGCTCGCCGACCGCAAGGACGACCGCACGTCGGAGTATTCGGGCGGGATGAAGCGGCGGCTCAACATCGGGATCGGCCTGCTCCACCGACCCCGGCTCTTGATTCTCGACGAGCCGACCGTCGGGGTCGATCCCCAGTCTCGCAACGCCATCCTGGAGTCGGTGGAGAGTCTCTCCAGGGAGGGCATCGCCGTGCTCTACACCACCCACTACATGGAGGAGGCGGAGCGCCTCTGCGACAGGGTGGCGATCATCGACGAAGGGAAGGTCCAGGCCGAGGGGACACGACGGGAGCTGGTGTCACTCGTCGGCGAGAAGGACCGGGTCGCCATCTCCGGTTCGGGAGACCTCAGCGCCGCCGCCGAGGCGGTGCGCTCGGTGCCAGGGGTCAGCGGGGCGTCGGCCTCCGATCACCGGATCGAGATCCTGGCCGACGATGCCTCGACGATCCTCCCCGACCTGCTGGCGAGGGTGGCCTCTGCCGGAGGGACGATCACCTCGGTGGAGATGGTCGAGCCCAACCTCGAGGCGGTCTTCCTGCACCTGACCGGCAAGGCCCTCCGGGACTGACCTTGGGTGCAGCGGCTCGCATCGCCATCAAGGACCTGAGGCTCCGGGTCCGGGACCGATCTGCCTTCATCCTCGGGCTGATCGCACCCTTGATGCTGGCCTTCATCTTCAACACCGTTCTCGGGGGAGCCGTCGACGGCGGTGGTCTCAGCCTCGAATACGGGATCGTGGATCTCGACCGATCGGAGATCTCGGCTGCGTTCACGTCAGTGCTCACGGCGGCAGAGAGCGAGGAGATCCTCACCGTCGAGACGTTCCCGGACCGGGTGTCCGCGACCGAGGCGGTGGAGGAGGGCGACATCGATGCCTTCATCGTCGTCCCGGAGGGCTTCAGCCAGGCGGTCTTCGCCAATCGGTCGAGCACGGTCGAGGTCGTGGGTGACATCGACTCGCCCACGTCGACCCAGATCGCGGCCGCCATCGCCGAGCAATTCTCCTCGGGGCTGGCGGCGAGCCAGGCCGCGGTCGGCGCCACGGCCGCGCTGGTTGGTGAAGAGGTGACCGACGAGTTCGTCGCCTCTCTCAGCCAGGATCCGGCGACCGCGGGCAACACCTTCGCCTTCACCGACCGGTCGGCCCGGGCGAGACAGCTCGACGAGTCGACGTTCTTCGCCGCCGGGATGGCTGTCTTCTTCCTCTTCTTCACGGTCCAGTTCGGCGTGGTCGGGATCCTCGAAGAGGAGAGGGAGGGGACGCTTCCCCGGCTGATGGCCGCTCCGATTCCCCGTGTCGCGGTGGTGGCGGGCAAGGCCATCCTCGCCTTCCTTCTCGGGGTGATCTCGATGGCGGTCCTGGTGATCAGCACCAGTCTCCTGATGGGGGCGGATTGGGGGGCGCCGCTCGGCGTGACGCTGCTCGTCGTGGCCGGAGTCCTCTCCGCGGTGGGGATCATGGGCCTGATCGCAGCCTTCGCCCAGACTCCGGAGGGCGCGGGGAATCTGGGGGCGATCATCGCCGTGATCCTGGGCATGCTCGGGGGCACCTTCTTCCCGGTCGGGTCAACGGGTGGGGTCCTCTCCGCTCTCACCTACCTCACACCACACGCCTGGTTCCTGCGCGGGCTGGCCGATCTGTCAGGTGGTGAAGCCTCGTGGACGGCGGCCCTGCCCTCGGTCGGGGCGATCCTCGGGTTCGCCGTGATCGCGTCGTCGGTGGCGTGGATGCAGATGCGCCGGCGGTGGGTCCGATGAAGCCACTCCACATCGCGGTCGTGAACCTGAAGCGATTGCTCCGTGAAGGTGGCAACATCTTCTTCGTCTTCATCTTCCCCATCGCGCTGGTGCTGCTCATCGGGGTGCAGTTCGGCGGGAACTTCGCCCCCTCGGTCGGGATCAGCCAGGGCGACCAAGGGGATCTGGCCACGAGCATCGTCTCTGCCCTGGGCTCGGAGACGTCGATCCAGCTCGTCCGCTTCGACGGGGAACAGGAGTTGGTCGACGCCGTCGAGACCGGACGCACGCAGGTGGGTGTGATCCTCCCCGCCGGCATGGACGAGGACGTCGCCGCCGGCGACGTCGCCGACGTCGGCTATCTCAGCCGTCCCGACGGGGCGGGACCCCAGCTCCAGGGGCTGGTGGCTGCCGCCATCGCCGAGGTCCTGCGCCCGGTTGGTGCGGCCCGGTTTGCCGCCGAGGAGACCGGGGTCTCCTTCGAAGAAGCCCTGGAGACGGCCACCCAGGTCGCCGCCTCGATCGAGCCGATCGACATCGAGGTGCGATCTGTTGGCGAGGCCATATTCCCCGACACTCTGGGGCGCTTCGACCTCGGAGCCTCCTCACAGCTCGTGCTATTCGTCTTCCTCACCGCGCTCGCCGGCTCCTCGGCCCTGATCCTGACCCGGCAACTCGGCGTAAGCCGCAGGATGCTCTCCACCCCCACTCCGATCTCCTCGATAGTCCTCGGGGAGTCCCTCGGGAGATTCGGCACGGCCCTCCTGCAGGGGGTGTACATCATGATCCTGACGCTGATCGTCTTCGGGGTCGACTGGGGCGATCCTCTGGGCGCCATCGCGCTCCTGGTGGGCTTGTCCGCGGTGGGCGCCGGTGCCGGGATGTTGATGGGCGCCACGTTCAGCAACGACCAACAGGCCGGCGGAGTGGGTGTGGTCATCGCCCTGGGGATGGCGGCTCTGGGAGGTGCGATGTTGCCGCTGGAGCTGTTCTCGCCGACGATGCAGCGCATCGCCCACATCACACCACATGCCTGGGCGCTGGACGGCTTCGCCGAGCTGGTGAGACGGGGCGGAGGAGTAGTAGACATCCTCCCCGAGCTGGGCGTGCTCGCCGCCTACGCCGTGGTGTTGTTCGCCCTGGCTTCGTGGCGGCTACGGGTCGCGATCACCAGGCCTTGATGGTTGAATGTCGGCCATGGCAGCCCTTGGTCGCCTCCTGAGCACGGTCGGGTGGCTCTGGTTCGTCGCCGGGATCGCCGCGCCGATCTTCGATCTCGATCGCGTCAACGTCTTCCCCGGCCTGATCCTCATCTTGGCCGGGCGCGTGATCAGGACGCAGGCGAAGCGCCGGGAGGCCGAGGAGCAGCCCGCAGAGGTGGCACCCGAGACCGCGGACCGGCCACTCAACACCGAGAGGACCCGGCCCGACCCGCTCCCGGAGCCGTTACCGGCTCCGCCGCCGCCACCGAGGCCGGTGACCCCGGCGACTCCACCGGTGACGACCGAGACGGCTGAGCCTGCCGAGGCGGTGGAAGTGGCCGAGCCCATCGTCTCCAGGCTCCGATCCGCCTCCAGCAGTCGGCCGACGACGGAGACGGGGGACGAGCCGATCTCGACGGACCGAGCCGGCGACGGCCTGTTGACGTCCGAGGAGATGATCGCCCGGGCCCGGGAGCGCTGGGGGCGCAGGCCCTAGACGTCGCGCTAGAGGCCCGACGCCGCCAGGCTTCGAGCCGACCTGACCTCGGA
This sequence comes from Acidimicrobiia bacterium, assembly GCA_035550735.1. GTDB lineage: Bacteria > Actinomycetota > Acidimicrobiia > Spongiisociales > ZC4RG35 > JANQRA01. The sequence goes on from DASZOM010000026.1 coordinate 94,095, forward strand.
GGCGAAATCGCCACGACGCGGGGCGGCCTCCTCTTCGTCGTCCAGCAGGCCGCGGTTGGCCGCCAGGGCGAGGGCGGACTTGAACAGGACCTGGCTGGCGCTCTCCGCTGAGAACAACCTCTCCTCGATCCGATAGAGGCGGGCCCGGGCGAGACAAGCCTGGAGGAACCGCTTCTCGTCGTAGGGCTCGCGTGTCGCCTCCAGCTCGTCACCGACGATCTGGTAGGCGTCGAGGAAGGGGAGCAGGGCCCAATAGGCGACCGGCTGGCCCATCCTGGCGAGCACACCCAGCGGCCCCGCCGTCTCCAGCACCTTCTCCCAATCGGCGACGTCGACGGCGATGTCATCGGACACGGCGGCCAGGAACTCCTCCTTCTCGGGGAAGAAGAACTCGAACTTCAAGAGATCCCGAAGACCCAGCATGCGCTCCTTCACCTCCTCCGGATCACGGACACCGTCCTCCACCGCCCCGATCAGCGACATCTCGGCTATCGACCGGTTGACGAAGAAGTGGACGACGACGTTGCGGTAGTAGGCCACCCTGATCATCTGGTTGTCCTCGAGCCAGAACACCGTGCGCCCGGCGGCCTCGTGACTGGACACGTTGCCGTGCTCGGCGAGCCAGTCGAGGAGGGTCACGGCTGACGCGCCGGACAGGTCGAGCGTCTCGGTGGTGGGGATGCCCCTCGCCTTGATGAAACCGACCAGCCGGGCGCACTCGTCGGCGAGCCGATCGGCCGTCTTCGCCTTGCCACGGGCTGCGAGCAGGGCGATCGAGATCAGCGATATCGGGGTCATCGGCGTCGCCTGGCCGATCCGATACATCACCTCGAAGGACAGCTTGTGCAGCCCGAGGGGGTCGTCCTCACCTGCAGGGCTGCCCATCCTCATCGCGGCGACCGACACCGGATCGCCGAAGCGGATGTGGATGTCGCCGTACCGGCGGCGCAGCGACCGGATGGCTCGGAGCAGCCAGCCCACCGACTCCTTCTCCTTCCCCCGCCCCTGTGCCTCTCGGGCGTAATCCGGAACGTCCTGGATCTGGTCGTAGGCGATCGAGACCGGGATCAGGATCACGTCTTCGCTCTTCCCCCGGCGTTGCGCATCGACGACGTAGTTGAGCAGCCCGAAACGGGGCGGATTGAGCCTCCCGGAGCGGGACCGCCCCCCTTCCAGATACCACTCCAGGGGAAATCGCTTCTCCACGAGGTAGTCGATGTAGGCGCGGAGGACGATCTTGTAGAGCTCGTTCTCCTTGAAGGAGCGGCGGATGAAGAAGACCCCCGTTCTTCGCAGCAAGGGCCCGATCGGGAAGAAGTCGAGGTTGATGCCACCGGCGGTGTGGTTGGGTGGCAGGTCGTTCTCCCACAGCATGAACTGGAGCGCGAGACGGTCGAGGTTGGAGCGATGCGAGGGGAGGAAGACGAGCGGGTGATCGGCGCCGAGCTCTGCTACCCGGCGGATGTCGTCCGGGGAGTACCTGATCGTGCCGTAGCCCTGTCTGTAGAGCCGGTGGATCAGGTTGGCGATGAGATCGATCACGTAGGGGCTGTGGGTGGCGGCGATCTCCTTCAGGTACCGGGCCGCGGTGTGGCGGACCTGTTCGGGGTCGGCACCGGTCACCGAGGCGTGCTCCTCCAGCCTTCGGGAGAACTCGCCCCGGGAGAGGATCGCCTCGGGCACGAAGCGCGGGATCTTGTAACGATTGCCACGCAGGGTCCGCTCGACCTTCTCCAAGGCTCGCCAGGCGCGTCTGGTGACGAACGCCTCCAAGCCGTCGATCTCCCCGGACTCGTGGTATGCCTGCTTCAGGTCGGAGACGCTGGCACCCGTGGCCGCCACCAGTCTCACCCGGCCCGGGCGGAAGGTCCTGATCAGCCGGGCCCGCAGACCCCGCGGATCCCGGGGATCACCCGGTTTGAGGACGTCGGACCAGCCGACGGTGCGCCGGCCGCCGTTCTCCGGAGCCATCCAGACCACCCGCAACGGGACGAGGAAGACATCGTCCCCTGCTTCGATCAGGTCGGACAGGTCGTCGGCGTCGCTCCGACGTCTCCGCGACGACCTGATGCGACGTGTCACCGGCCTGCTGTTGCCGTCCTCGAGCCAGCGAACGAGGAGCTTCTCCTCGTAATCGTTTGCCGCATCGAGGAGGTAGACGACCCGTGACCCCTCGGGGCCGGCCAGGATCTCCGAGGATGCGTCGGGTGGGCGGGTCATCGGCCAACTCTATTGGGTGGCAGAATCGACTCTCTGGTGAGAGTGGTTTGCCAACGGGTGGGTCGTGCCTCGGTGACGGTCGCGGGCGATCCGGTGGCAGACATCGGCCGGGGCCTCCTCCTCCTGGTGGGGATCGCCGTCGGTGACGGTCCCGCCGAGGTGGAGGCCGCGGTCGCCAAGATCGCCGGTCTGCGGGTCTTCGCCGACGACCAGGGCCGGATGAACCTCTCCATCGAGGACATCGGCGGGGAGGTGCTGGTCGTCAGCCAGTTCACCGTTCTCGGCGACGCCCGCAAGGGGCGCCGTCCCTCCTACATCGACGCCGCTCCTCCCGAGCAGGCCGCTCCACTAGTCGCGGCGATGACGGCAGGGTTCCGGGAGCGGGGGATCGATGCCGTCGAGGGGGTCTTCGGGGCGATGATGGACGTGGATCTGGTCAACGAGGGACCGGTCACGCTCGTACTCGACTTCGCCGGGGGGAGGATCCGCTGAGCGGCGAGTCGAGCCAGTGCCTCCACGACATCACCAGGGCCATGCCAACCGCCAGGAACACCAGCCAGGGGCCGCTGCCGACACCACCGGTGGGCAGGTCGAGCACCCACCAGGCGAAGGCGGCGAGCACCAGGCTCGCGATCGCCGCCAGCGCGGATGTGCCCGAGGAGCGTGTCGTCACGACGGTCACGACCAGCACCACGAGGATGGGGAACAGCGACCACGGCCAGATGGCGACGAGGACACCGAGGGAGATCCCCAGTCCCTTCCCACCGGCGAACCGGTACCAGACGTTGTAGACGTTGCCGGTGACGGCAGCGAGACCCGAGAGCGCCGCGGCCGCCGGCTCGCCGGCCGACGACCCGGCGAGCCGGACTCCGAGCCAGACGGCGAGCAGACCCTTGCTCGCCTCCACGACCAGGACGAGGGCGGCGAGGAGGGGCCCAGAATTGCGGAGGGCGTTGTGGGTCCCGGGGTTCCCCGACCCGACGCGACGCAGGTCGACACCGAAGAGACGCCCCAGGAAGGCCGCGCTCGGGATCGAGCCGAGCAGGTATCCCGCCAGGATCGCCGTCGCGAGGCTCATTCGCCCACCTCGGCGCGACCGGCGGCGCAGAAGCGAAGGAAGTCACAACTCCGGCACCATCGCCCGGGTGTGGGCTCGTACTGCTCGTCGACGATTGCGTCGGTGAGCTCGACCAGCCGCGCCCGCGCCGTGCCAACCCAGTCCTCGTCGGCGTGCTCCGAGGCCTCTTCGATGCCCCCGCCCAGATAGGCGAAGGTGACGTCGAGCTGCCGGGGAGGGGGCCGGCCGAAGTCCACGTCGTTGACCGCCACGGCATAGGCCTGCAGCTGGACGATGCGGGAAGGATCCTCGTGACGACGCCCGCTCTTGAAGTCGACTACCTCCCACCGGTCGTCATCGACGTACACCGCGTCGATTCGACCCCTGACCCGGCAGCCGTTTTCCAGTGTCACCGTGAACGGGGCCTCCACCAGTTCGGCGCGGCTTTGGGCGAATCGGGAGCTCTCATAGGCGAGGAAACCGCCGCCGTCGCCCTCCACCGGGTCGACGACGTCGTAGAGACCGGGTTCCAAGTCGTCGAACGGTACCTGGCCTCGCTGGTGGAGCTCGATGCGACGGTGTATTTCGTTGCCACGCACCGCAGCCGGGTTGCGCCGGCGGGGCAGGGGATCGACCTCAGACCAGTAGAAGCGGCGCGGACAGGAGGCGTAGGTGACCACCCCGGTCACAGACACCATCGGCGGCTCCTCCCCGGCTCCGCCGTCCGTCTCATCGTCGAGCCTGAACAGCCGGTCCTGCCAATCCTGGGCGAGACGCCGATACTCCGGCTCCAGGCCCTCGGCTCGGGCCACGGACTCCACCCAACCCGGGCTCTCCGCGGCGGCTCGGAGGGCTTCCTGCCATCCTCCGGGGAACAACGGGTCGGGCCCGGCGGTCTCTTCGGGAGCCCGGAGTATCTCGGGCCGGGGACCGGGCTCGGCATGGCCGTCGCTCCTGCTGTGCTCGTTCTCCTCGATCAGAAGGAACAGCTCGGAAGGCTTCGATGGGGTGAGACGCGGCTCGGGCAGCCCGTACCAGTAGGACCCGGAGACGAACAGCCTGCGCTTTGCCCTGGTCACCGCGACGTAGGCGACTCGCCATTCCTGGGCACGGTGCCGGTCCCGGAAGAAGGCGGCTCGATCGGTGTCGGCGTCGGGCAGATCGGCCATCGTCGTGTCGAGTCTGAACTCGATCGGCAGCTCATGGGCGAAGCGGACCGGGTCGGGGAATGCCCCCGAGCTCGCCGGGAAGTTCCCGTCGAACACCGCAGGTATCGCAACGTTCTCCCACTCCAGCCCCTTGGCTCGATGCACCGTGATCAGTGTCACCGCCTCCTCACCTGAGAGACGCGCCGAGTCGAGCTCCTCGGCGGGCTCTTCCTCCATCAGGTCGAGGTAGTCGAGGAACGCCCCCAGTGAAGGCCGTCCCGAGAGCGGGCTCCAGTCGTCGGCGAGGTCGAGGAACCGGTAGAGGTTGAGCCGGGCGCTGAGCCGGGCACTTGGCGGGAGGCTCTCCACGTCCTGCCAGGCACGGGTCCGGTCCAGGATGAGCCGGCACGTCTCGGCGAGGCTGAGCCCCTGGGTCTCCACCACCAGCCTGCGGTAGGTATCCCTGAACCGGGTGACTCGTGCCCTCGCCTCGGGGCTGAGCCGGGTGGTTGCCTCCTCGGACTCGATCGCCTCGATCAGAGTGACCGGATGGGGCTCTTCGGCATCGGGGTCCTCGGGTGTCTGCTGAGCCAGCCAGCCGGCGAGGACGGCGAGATCGGCGATGCCCAGACGATGGGTGCTGCCGAAGAGGAGATGGGCTATGGCGGTGGAGTCCTCCGGGTTGTGGATGGCGGTGAGCCAGGCCCTGAGGAGGGACACCTCCGGCACGGACAACAGACCCCCGACGTTGGCGACCTCCACCGGGACGTCATGTCGACCCAGTGCGTCGATCACCACGGCGAAGTCCTTGTTCTTGCGGAAGAGGACCGCCATCTTCGACCAGGGCTCCCCCCGGTCGTGCAATGCCTCGAACTGGCGTGCGATCCATTCGGCCTCGGCGAGGGCATCGCGGGCCCAGAAGGTGACGATCTCGTTCTCGAAGTCGTCGGCCGGCTGGAGGAGGTTGGCGGTGGGGTTGGCCTTGCGTCGCACGTCGTTGGCCACGGAGAGGATCCCACCTCCCGACCGGCGGTTGAGGGTCAGGCTCTCGTCGTGGGCGGGGCGCCCGTCGGTCGTGGGGAACTGCTCTGTGAACAGCTCGAAGTTCTCCGCCGAAGCCCCCCTCCACTCGTAGATCGTCTGATCCTCGTCACCCACCGCGATCACCGGGAACCCGTCCCCGAAGATGGTGCTGAGCAGCACCCGCTGGGCCGGGTTGGTGTCCTGGTACTCGTCGAGGACCACGATCCGGTAGCGATCGCGCACCGACGATGCGAGCCCGGGATGCTCGGTGAGGACCTTGGTGGACACCGTGATCAGATCGGCGTAGTCGACGACACGCAGGTCCCGCTTCGCCTGGTTGTAGTTGCGGAGCGTCTCCGCCATCTCGACACGAGCCGCCCAGATCTCGTCGCCGTCATGGATGGTGGCGCCGCGGAGCACATCCTCGGGGGAGAGCAGATGGTCGCCGAGCTGGTCGCCGAGCCGACGAATTCGGTCGAGGGTCCCTGCCCAGGTCATGTCGAGATGCCGGTAGGACCGGGCGTAGAAGACCTCCCTGATCAGCTGACGGGTGAAGGTCGGTGTGATCACGCCGGCACGGCTGTCGACACCCGCCAGCACGCCGAACTCGGCCAGGACCTGCGCCGCGAAGCCGTGGTAGGTGTGTACCTCGACCTGACGAGCCGGATCCACCGTCTCGGGGAGGAGGTCGGCGACCCTGGCGGCGAGCTCGGCGGCCGCCTTGTTGGTGAAGGTCATACCCAGGACCCGCTCCGGTTCGATGCCGTGATGCTCGACGAGGTTGGCGATCACCGTCGCCACGGTCGTCGTCTTTCCCGTGCCGGCCCCGGCCCGCACCCGGATCGAGGTCGGGCCGAGATCGAGGATCCGTCTCTGCTCGGTGGTGGGCCTGATCATGGCAGGAACGCCCCCCTGCCCTCGGGCCAGGCGGGACAGCTCCGGCGGAAGGCGCACCGGCCACAGGCTGCGCTCACCTTGGGCTCCCAATCCTCGGCGGCGACCGCGGTGGTGATCGAGCGCATGGTCTCCTCGATCTCCTCGTTCTTGTGCAGGGCCAGGGCCCGGATCGTGACCGACTTCGACTTGACCCGGGGGAACCACATCTCTGCGGCGCTCACCTTCTCGTCCTCCGACGCCGCCACCGCCATGGCGTAGAAGGCGAGCTGGATCGACTGGGCGCCTTCGTCGACGGTGGGTGCGCTCGCCCCGGTCTTGTAATCGACGACCCGCAACCCGTCGGGGCCACGCTCCACCCGGTCGACACGGCCGATCCAGCGGACTCCGTCGACCTCACCCTCGACCTGTACCTCGACACCGACCGGCTCTCCCTTCCCGGGCCAGTTGTCGTAGAGCTTGGTGAGCATCTCGACCGCCTTGTCTTTCCAAGCCCCGTTGAGCGGGGCCGGTCCGAAGTCCGCCCGGGCCCACACGTCATCGAGGATCTGGAGGACGCGGTCGAGCGGGGCATGCCGTTCACCGGTTCCGATGACCTCTCCTTCTGCGGTCTCGAGCACCTCGTGGATCAGATCTCCAAAGTGGGCGTAGACCGAGCTGGAGTCACCGAGCCGGAGCCGGCGTTCCAGGACGTAACGCCGGGGGCATGACAGGTACGCCTCCGCCTGGCTCGGCGAGAGCCGGAACCTCCCACCGTGTACCGGACGGTCGGGCCCGGGTCTGGGTGCGCCGGCGAACGATCCCGGGTCCCACCAGGGTCGCTGCGGTGTGGCGAGCACCTCGACGGCGGCGAGTCTCCGCGCCGGGCCGGCGGCGACGTCCAGGAGGTCGCGTCGGAGGGCGATCTCGGCCTCGGGGACCGTGAGCGGATCCCGCTCCATCGCCTCCGGTGGACGGGGCTTGTGGTCCCCGGCGGCGGCGAGCAGGAAACGAGAGGGCCGGTGCTCGCCCTGGTCGACACCGGCCTGGGTGGCGGTCCAGGTGACACGTCGTCGTGCCCGGGTCATGGCCGTGTAGGCCAGCCTCATCTCCTCCTGGAGCTGGAAGAGGTGCTGCGCCTCGGGGTCGATCGTGCGCTCCGGTGACAGCAATTCGGGCCGGAGCATCCGTCTGCTCCGGCGCAGGTCGGGGAAGACTCCCTCCACCGCGTTGGCGATGAAGACCGCGTCGTACTCGAGACCCTTGACCTGATGCAGGGTGGTCAGGACCACCCGGTCGTCGGCGAGACGATGAGAGATCAGAGGGGTCGGCTCGAAGTCATCCTCCTCCACCAACTCGAAGAAGCGGCTCAAGGTCATCGTCGGGTCCCGGTCCGCCTGACGCCCCAGCATCTGGCCGAACGCGGTCCAGGCGCGGCGCCATTCGTCACGGGCGGGGTCGGCGACCACCTCGGGGATGCCGTCGAGCCGGGTCCACGCCTCCCAGAAGCCGTCGGCGGCCCCTGCCTCCGACGCCCATGACGGGTCGGCGAGGAGCCCAGCCAGCCCGCGCAGATGGGGGAGCTCGGAAGACACCACCTCGCCCCACCGGTGCGAGCCCCGGTTGCGACGTCGCAGCATCTCCCGTTCCTGGCCGATGCCGACGCCGACCAGCGGGCCGAGTAACAGGCGTCGCATCGCCCCGTCGACCTCGGCCCGGTCGACTCCGTCGGCATCCCGGCCACGGACGGCGACCGTGACCAGGTCCTGGAAAATCCGGATTGCCGGGTGGTCCACCAGCCGGGAGTCGGGCGGGTCATGGGGCAGCCCTCTCCTGTCGAGCGCCCTGGACAACTCGCTGAGCAGCTCCTTCTTCGACCTGACGACCACCGCGATCCGGGAAGGTGCCAGACCCTCGACCCGGACCATTTGCTCGACCTCACGGGCGATCCACTCCGCCTCGGCGGTCTCCTGGTCGAAGACGTAGGTCTCGCAGACGCCACCGTGGCCCGCAGGCTCGACTGGGCCCGCCGAGCCGGGCAGCTCTCCTCCGGATACGACCCGCAGCGCCGCATCCATGACCTCTGCCGGCACTCGGAAGCTCTTGCCGAGGACTATCCGGCGGGTCCCCGGCACCTCGCAGAATGCCGCGATGTTCGCCACCTCGGCGCCCCGGAAGGAGAAGATCGACTGATAGGGGTCACCTGCGACGGTGAGGTTGCCGTGCTCGGCGGCGAGGAGCCCGGCCATCTCCGCCTGGGCGGGTGTGGTGTCCTGGTATTCGTCGACGATCACGTAACGATGACCGGTGGCCACCGTATCTCCCGGTCGGGACCGGAGCAGATCCACTGCCTGCCCGAGCAGCACCCCGTAGTCGGTTCGACCCATGTCGGCCAGTCTCTGCAGATAGCGGGAGTAGAGACCGGGCAGCCCCCGCCAGTCCGCTCGCTCCCGCGCCCTCATCGCCAGGTCGTCGGGGGTGAGGAGGCGCTCAGAGCACCGGAGGAGGAAGTCGGCTACCTCGGCGGAGAAGGCGGCGGTCCCCAGGATCCCCCGGAAGACCAGGGGCCAGACGGCGGGGTCCTCCCCGGCGAGAACCTCCCGGACCAGACCGACCTGTTCGGGGGTGGTCAGTGGGATCGGCCGATGACCACCGGTCGCCGCCTCGATGAGACGGAGGGCCAGGGAATGGAATGTGCCCACGTCGACGGGGACCCCGGCGCCGCCGCGAGCATCGTCGATCCGCCTCCCCAATCGGGCCGAAGCCCTTCTCGAGAACGAGAGAACCACGATCTCCTCGGGTCGGGCTGCCCCATGCTCGAGCAGATATGTGACCCGTCTGACCAGGAACTCGGTCTTCCCGGTCCCGGGACCGGCCACCACCAACTGCCGCCCATCGGTATCGGCCAGGGCCTCGGGCCAGTCCTCGGGTCGGAGACGCACCGACTCCACGTCGGTGATCGTAGGTGTCAGGCTGCAGCCGCCAGGGTCGAAGTCGACACCACGACGGCGTCGATGCCCCATCCGGCGAGGTAGGTCACGGGGTCGGCGAACACGGCCTCGGTCAGGTCGGGTGTGAGTGTTTGATCGTCCATGGTGTCAACATACGACCCGGCACCGACAGAAATCCGGAGTGGCCGGGATGGTGACGGCATGTTTCCGACGGCTTGGCATAGGATCGTGAGGTAGCCAACGGAGGGATATGGAGTCGTCACGACCTGAGTTCGACTCTCAGATGTACAACGAGGCGGTGGGGCAGTTCAACCGGGTCGCCTCATTGATGGGACTCGACGAGAACATCGCCGACCGTCTCCGGGTCCCCCAGAAATCGACCGTGGTGAGTTTCCCGTTCCGCCACGACAACTACACCGAGGTCGAGACCATCTTCGGCTATCGAGTCCAGCATCTGACCACGATGGGCCCGACCAAGGGTGGGATCCGTTACGACCTCGACGTCGACCTCGGCGAGGTGGCCGCCCTGGCCATGTGGATGACCTGGAAGTGCTCCATCGTCGGAGTGCCCTTCGGTGGCGCCAAGGGTGGTGTCCGGATCAACCCGTTGAACCTGTCCCGCGCCGAGCTGCAACGGGTCACCCGCCGCTTCACGATGGAGATCATCAACGTCATCGGACCGGACACCGACATCCCCGCCCCGGACCTCGGCACCAACGAGCAGGTGATGGCCTGGCTGATGGACACCTACTCCCAGCACGTGGGTCATGCCGTCCCCGCGGTGGTCACCGGCAAGCCCCCTGCGCTCGGGGGGAGCGTCGCCCGTCGCGAGGCGACCGGCAGGGGTCTCATGTTCCTCCTGCCCCAATCGGCGGCAGTCGCCGGCTTCGACCCGAACGGCTGCACCGTGGCGATCCACGGGTTTGGCAACGTGGGTCGCTACGCGGCGGTGGCCGCCAGCGACATGAACGCGAAGGTGGTGGCGGTCTCGGACGTCTCCGGCGCCCTCTACGACCCGGACGGGCTGGATGTCGCCGCCGTGGGCAAGTGGGTCGACGAGAATCGCTTCCTCGAGGGGTACCCCGACGCCGACTTCATAGACGGGGACGCCGTGTTCGGGCTCGACGTCGACGTCCTGGTGCCCGCGGCGATCCAGAACGTGCTTCGCGCCGACAACGCCGGCGACGTGAAGGCGCAGCTGATCATCGAGGGCGCCAACAACCCGACGACGTTGGAGGCGGACGACATGCTTCGGGAGAGGGGGATATTCATCGTCCCCGACATCCTCGCCAACGCCGGCGGGGTGACCGTCAGCTATTTCGAGTGGGTGCAGGACGTCCAGAAGTACTTCTGGTCCGAGAACGAGACCGTGGGGCGTCTCCGCGAGATCATCACCCGGGCGTTCGACGACGTGCACAGCATCGCCATCAGCGAGAACGTCGACATGCGGACGGCCGCCCTCATCAAGGGCATCCGGAGGGTCGCCGACGCCAAGCTGGTCAGAGGGGTGTTCCCGTAGGGCGTGTCGGACACCCGCTGGGCGATCAGCGCCCTTTGGGTTGGAACAGCTCGACTGGGTTGCCCGAGGGATCCTCGACGAGCAACTGGTCGCCACCCTGTCCCGACACCCGGTCACCTCTGAAGGCGGCACCGCTCGCCCTGAGCCGGTCCTCCACGGCGGCGAGGTCGTCGACTTCGAGTTGGAAGCGGTTCCACCCGCCCGGTTGGGGCTCTCCGCCCGCGACACCGGCTCCGCCGGCTCCGGGTGCGTTCAGGTACAGGCGGGCGCCATCACGGGTGAGTGCGGCGAAGCCGGGAGCTGGTCGCATCTCCACCTCGAAGCCGAGATCGCGGTAGAAGGCGACCGCCTCGTCCACGTCGTCCACGATGTAGCGGATGTTCACAGCCACGTTCGCCTCCTTGGTCCTCCCCGGTTACCCCGATCCGACGTGGCCGAACCAGGTCGGCGTCTGCGGACAGCTCAGGTGTCAGGCCGTCTCGGCGAGAGCCCCGTCGAAGGCCGGGCAGATCTCCTGATAGGAGCACCAGTTGCACAGGCTCCCCGGGCGAGGAGGGAACCGATCCGTGTCCATGGCCCTGTCGATGGCGGCCCACAGGGCCCTGAGCTGGCCGTCCATGGCGTCGAGCTGCCGGTCGTCCACGGGGAGTCTGTAGAGGGTGGGGCCGTTCAGATAGAGGAGACGCAACTCCTTCGGGGTCTCGCCGAGCCGGTTGCGGATGAGCAGCGCATAGATCTTCAGTGCGAAGAAGGAGGAGAGGGCGAACCGCTCCGGCGGGGCCTTGCCCGTCTTGTAGTCGGTTATCACCAGCCTGCCGTCGGTGTCACGGTCGATTCGATCGAGGATCCCGCGGATGGTCATCCCGTCCAGGTCCTCCAGCATGTCGAGCTCTCGATCCTCGGGATCGAACGTCGTCGGGTCCTCGATCGAGAAGTAGTTGGAGAGCAGGGTCATGCTCTCGATGCCCCATTGGCGCTCCTCCTCGACCGTGGCGAACAGCCCCTCGAACTCGTCCTCGCCCCGAATCTCGGTCCAGGCCGCCCGGAACAGGTCGAACAACAAATCCGGCGTCCGTTCCCCGACCTCGTGGTCGAACAGCCGTTGCAGGGCGAGATGGGCGGTCGTGCCTCTCGCCTGATAGATCGAGGTCGGCTCCGGGATCCGATCGATGGCGCGGAACTTGAAGAGCTGGGGGCAGGTCTTGAAGTCGCCGGCCCGGCTCGGGGAGAGTGTCTCGAGACGGGCATGTTCCATTTCGACGGTCACCCCGGCGATCATAGGAACGCTCTCCGACAGAATCCGGTTAGTGGCGCATCGACTTCGGCTCGTCCTCCGGATCGGGGAGGCCGGGCTGGGGAACCGGCACCCTGCGAGTCCGGTCGAGTCTCCGGGCCGGTGCGGCGAAGGCGACGGCGATGATCGCCACGACAGCCCCCGACATCAGCAGGGTCTCCTGGACCCCGAGGATGGCTGCGATCGTTGGGGCGATGGCCAGGGGGAGGAGATGACCCACCTCCGAGTGGATGTGGTGCACACCCATGATCCGGCCGACGAAGGCGTCGGGTGTGTTGATCTGGAGCAGGGTGCGATGGAGTGGCGCCATCATCCCGATGATCACGCCCCAGAAGGGGGCGGCCACCAGCACCACTCCGAGGATGTCGGTGCCCACGTAGGCGAGGACTCCGAGGGCGTTCGCCCCCACCAGGACGGTGAGGGTGAGCGCGGTGCGCAGGCTGGCGGTGAAGCGCCCCACGATCAGCGTGCCGCCGACCAGGCCGAGCCCGAACACCGAGTTGACCCATCCCAGGGTCTCGACCTCCACCCCGAGGACGTCCCGATAGAAGATCGGCTCGAGTGAGCTGAAGATCCCGAACAGGAGCCACACCGACGAACCGAGCCAGATGTAGAACCTGATCCGGGGATGGCCATACGCGTAGGCGAAGCCCTCCTTGAGCTCCGACAGCCCGCCGGAGCGGGTCGCGGCCCCGCTCATCTGTCGCACCTTCACCGGTATGAGCAACGCCGCTCCCACCAGGGACGTGGCCGCATCGACGACGAAGATCCCGTCGAGGCCGACGGTCCCGGAGACGATCGCACCGACCGCCGGGCCGATCACGAAGGCGGCCCACGAGGCGCCCTCGATCCAGGAGTTGACCTTGGCCAGTTGGTCCTCGTCCTCGGTGAGGAAGGGTGCAAACGAGGAGATGGCGGTGTAGACGGGTGTCCCCACCAGACCCAGCAAGAAGGTGGCGATGGCGAGGGTGGGGATGGTGTCGGCGAAGATCATGTAGATGGCGGCCGGGACGAAGACGATCTCGCCGACCATGACCACCCGCCGCGGGTCGAAACGATCGACCAGGACACCGGCGATCGAGGCCCCGAGCAACGAGGCGCCTCCCAGTGCGGCCATGACCACCGCCAGCTGGCCGGGGGTTGCCTGGAGGTCGTAGACCGCCTTGCCCCAGATGCCGACGAAGAAGGCGGCCTCGCCGCCGATCCTGGAGATGAGCCGGGCGAGAACCACCCGTCGGGCGTTTCGATCCGACCACATGGCGACGAAACGCTAACCGGCACCGGTGCCGGCTCAGGTCGGTTGCTCCCTCGCGAAAACTCCGCGAAGTGCGCGAAAACAAAGCCGTGGGGTGTGTTGACGGCCCCGGAGGCCACAGATACTTTCCCGGCTACCGATCAGGGGCAACCCGGATCGGGGAAGGAGAGGTTCGCCTCTCTGGATTGCCACCCATCCGGGGGCCCGCTTTCCCGGTGAGTGGCATGAGAGCCCCAAGAGGGCTGAGGCTTCGGCCGAAGCTCCCTTGGGGTTTCTCGCGTCCAGGGCTTCACGGTCGGCGAGCCAACCCCCACCAGGCGGCGGCCGCCGCCGCGGCGAGATGCCAGACGCCATGGGCTTGGACCAGGGACCCGGGATCGCACAGCGGGCCCCCTGTCGCCCCCAGTCTCCCCACGAGGGCACCCAGGAGCAGCAGGGTCATCGGGCCGAGAGTCCGCACGGAGCGGTCACGGATCACGAGTGCGCCGATGGCCACACCGGCGAGACCGACACCGACCGGGTCGCCGAGGATGGGAAAGGCCGCCATCAGCGCGGCGAGGAGGATGAGCCCGGGCAGCCGACCCCAGCGATCGCGGCCGAGACCGATACCGGCGACGACCAGGAGCAACCAGGCGAGCGTCACGTCGTGGATCCACTCCGCCCCTGGAGGCATGGGGCCGTGGAAGAGGAACGAACCGACACCGGTGGCGGCCAGTGCCCAGCCCAGCCAGTGATGTTCGGTCCGCGCCACCACCACGACACCGGCAAACAGAAATGCGAGTGCGGTGAGCGAGTTGACCGGCTGGGCGAGGAGGCCGGGGACGATCGCTTCGCAGTCCCTGACCGCTCCCATTCCGGCAACCTAACGAGTCGATTCCATCCCCCGCGAAAACCGACGGATCAGTCGCGAAAAACAAAGAGGCTTTCGACTTGTCACGGTCGCGAGCGTGGTCTACTTTTCCCGCCACGTCGACGGGGAAACCCGGAGACGGCGACCGACACGGCGGGCAACCGCCGGACTGGTCGGACCGGATCGCCGGCTTGCCGGCAGGAAGGTCAGCCCGAAGTCGTCGGGAAACCGGCGGCGGAAGGTGGTCGGAGGCCGTCGGGGATCCTTCGGGATCGTCGTTTGGGTGAAGACCAAGACAAACCTTCGGGTTTGTCGGACCTGACCGAGAGGTCGGGTCGGGCAAATCGAGAGATTTGCCAGTGATTCTCACGAATCACACGCAGAGGGATTCGTCCCCCTGCACTCCATGCGGAGTTGGGTCCCCGGCCCGATTCCGTTGGAACTGAGAGCCCCGAGAGGGTTGAGATTTCGGTTTCGACTCCCTCGGGGTTTCTCGCGTCCAGGGACTCCCGCGGCGGCGCGCACTCGACCTCCACCGTTAGGCTCCGCGCAAGAGAAGGGAGTCGAGAGAGATGGGATATCCCGAGCATCTGCTCAGCGAGGGCGAGGTCATCGAGCGGCAATTCCGCCCCCACTGGTCAGGCATCCTGCGGGAAGGCCTGATCGTTCTGGTCGGGGTGGCTCTCGCCGTTGTCATGGCGATCTTCGGGGTCAACCAGTGGTGGGCCTATGCCATCCTCGCCGCCATCGTCGTCGTCCTCATCACCCGAGGCCTGGTGCGTTGGCTGACCACCGCACACGTCATCACCAACGAGCGCCTCATCTACAGGGCCGGCTTCATCGCCAAGCAGGGGACGGAGATCCCCCTGGAGGTGATCCAGAACGTCGCCTTCAACCAGACCCTGATCGAGCGGCTCTTCGGGACCGGTGACCTGATGATCGAGTCGGCGGGGACCCATGGCCAGACCCGGTACCGGGACATCCCCAAGCCCGAGGAGGTCCAGTCTGTGATCTACCGGGTGCGCGAGGCCCGCATGCTCGAGGTTGAGAGTGCCGGCCGGTCGCCGGCGGCCGCAGAGTCCACCGCATCCCAGCTCGAGCGGCTGGCCCGTCTCCACGACGAGGGCAAGCTGAGTGACGACGAGTTCGACGCGGAGAAGTCCAGGCTGCTGGGTGGCTCCTGATGCACATGCAGGACGACTTCCCGCTGCTCCTCTCCACGCTCTACGACCATGCCGTCTGGATCCACCCGGACCAGGAGATCGTCTCGGTGGAGCACGACCGGTCGGTCAGCCGTTGGACGTACGGCGAGATCGACGGCCGCACGAGAAGGCTGGCCTCGGCGTTCGACACCCTGGGGATCGATCTGGGCGACGCAGTGGGCACCTTCGCCTGGAACAACCATCGACACCACGAGCTCTATTGGGCGACGGCGAACACCGGTCGGATCTGTCACACCATCAACATCAGGCTCTTCGCCGATCAGATCGCCTACATCGCCAACCACGCCGGGGACAAGGCGGTTTTCGTCGACCCCGACCTGGTCCCGCTGCTCGTCCCGCTGCTCGACCGGCTGGAGACGGTGGAGACGGTGGTGGTCATGGGGGACCGCGCATCCGATGCGATCCCCGGCTCGGTCGCCTATGAGGACCTGATCGCCGACCAGCCCGAGCACGGGCCGTGGCCGCAACTCGACGAGCGCTCCCCGATGATGCTCTGCTACACGTCGGGCACCACCGGCAATCCCAAGGGTGTGGCCTACACCCAGCGGTCCACGTACCTGCACACGATCTCCAACCTGGCCAACTTCGCCATCGAGCCCAGTGACAACGTCCTTCCGGTCGTGCCCATGTTCCACGCCTCGGCTTGGGGCTACCCATTCATGGCGGTGACCCGCGGGGCGAAGCTGACCTATCCCGGGCCCGACCTCTCCCCGGAGGGCGTGGTCCGGCTGTTCCAGACGGAGAAAGTGACCTTCAGCGCCGGTGTGCCCACCGTCTGGCTCGGCATCAAGCAGTATCTCGAGGCACATCCCGAGGTCGACGTCTCCTCGATCCGGGCATTCCTGTGTGGAGGGTCGGCGGTGCCCCGCGCGATGATCGAGTGGTACTGGAAGGCGCGAGGGATACGAGTGGTCCAGGGCTGGGGGATGACCGAGACCAATCCGGTGGCGTCGATGGCCTATCTCAAGCCACACATGGAGGATTGGGCCCTCCAGGACCAGCTCGACCGGCTGGAGACGGCCGGCATCCCCACCTCGGGACTCCAGGTCAAGATCGTCGACGAGTTCGGCGAGGAGCTGCCCCACGACGGGGAGGCCTTCGGCGAGCTGCTGATCAGGGGGCCCTGGATCGCCGCCGAGTACTACAAGGACGACCGCTCGCCACAGTCCTTCGAGGACGGCTGGCTCCGGACCGGTGACGTGTGCAAGATCACACCGGAGGGTTACGTCCGCATCACCGACCGCTCGAAGGACGTCATCAAGTCGGGTGGGGAGTGGATCAGCTCATTGGACGTGGAGAACGAGCTGATGGCTCACCCGGCGGTGGCCGAGGCCACGGTCGTCGGGCTGAAGCACCTCAAGTGGCAGGAGCGACCTGCGGCTTTCGTCGTGCTCGGCCCGGATGCGCAGACCACCAAGGAGGAGCTCATCGAGCATCTCGCCGGAAGGGTGGCCAAGTGGTGGCTGCCCGATGAGATCGTCTTCGTCGACGAGATCCCCAAGACCGGCACCGGGAAGTTCGACAAGAAGGTGGTGAGGGACCAGTACGCCGACCTGTTGATGGCCGACTGACCCGGTCCCGCCCAGCTGACATTCCTCCCGCGGGGTAGCTTTCCCGGCACGACGATTTCGTGCGGTTGCTGAGGAGGTGCATCGTGTTGACCGACTTCAGGGTGTACGCCGTCCTCCCCTCGAGGGACCTGGTGGGGGCGCGCGCCTGGTACGAGGAGAAGACAGGGACCGTTCCCACGAAGGAGGACCCGGGGGGCCTCTGGTATCAGTGCGCCGACGGAACCTGGTTCGTGATCACGGGCAGCCAGTTCGCCGGCACCGCCCAGAACACGGCAGCCAGCTTCCAGGTCGACGATCTCGAGCGTGTCATGTCCGACTACCGGGCTCGTGGCCTCGTCTTCGAGGAGTACGACCTCCCCGGCTTCAAGACCGTGGACGGTGTGTTCAGCATGGGCCCCTACAAGGCGGCCTGGTTCAGGGACGGAGACGGCAACATCATCGAGATCTCACAGACTTGACCGCGAACTCACCACTCTGTGTAGTCGCCGGTCGGGCTCGTCCTGTGCCCGGTCGACCCGCGGTCAGGATGGGAGCTCGACCAGCTCCCCGGATGTGAGGTCGAGCACGAATTCCTTGTCGGTCTTGGAATCGGCGATGAAGTTGGCCAGCTTGGCTCCCTGCTCCCGCACGATCCACCAGGCGTAGTCGACCGATCCGGTTTCGAGGAACGCGGTGCGTGCCACCCTTGCCGCCTCCACGGCCTCGATCTCGGTCCCGTACTCGCCGACGACGGCCTCCACCGCTTCGAACTCGCCCTCTGGTTCAACGAATTGAACAGCCTCGAACATGTCAGCCTCCTGACGCCATGCTAACGCGTGACCACGGACAGTGGCGGCCTTTCCGCACGGTTTATCCTCCGCCGGTGAGGTCGGCCCATCTGGTCTGGGGAGAGATCGCGGTGTGGATCAACGGCCTGGTGGGGTTGTGGGGGCTGATCCTGTGGCGGCGGGGAACGGTGCCCCGGGCCTTCTACTGGGGCGTGGCAGTAGCCATCACCTCCCTCCTCTTCCAGGTGGTCAACGGGGTCGTGGTGATGAACGTCGAGGAGATCGACCCCGGCGACCAGCACGTGTTCTACGGTGGGGTGATCGCGGCCACGTTCAGCTTCGCCTACATCTATCGGGCCCAGTTCCGGAAACAGCCGGCGCTGTACTACGGCCTGCTCCTACTGTTCACGATGGGTCTAGGAATCAGAGGGATCATGACTTTCGGACGGGGCTTCTAGGTGCTGCTGGAAGGGAAGAAGCTGCTCATCACGGGTGTGCTCACCGATGACTCCATCGCTTGGCACACCGCCCGTGTCGCCCAGGAAGAGGGTGCGGAGATCGTGTGCACGGGATTCGGGCGGGGCCTTCGCCTCACCGAGCGCTCCGTGCAGCGTCTCCCCGTCGAGTGTGACGTCCTCGAGCTCGACATCAACGACCCGTCGCACGTGGAGGCCGTGGCGGCCGAGCTCGACCGGCGTTGGGGCAGGGTCGACGGTGCCCTGCATGCGATCGCCTTCGCCCCCGACGACGCCCTCGGCGGCAACTTCCTCAGCACACCAGCCGAGTCGGCGCAGACCGCCTTCACCGTGTCCGCCTTCTCGTACAAGACCCTCGCCGTCGGTCTCCTCCCGCTGTTCCAGAAGGCGGGGGGAGGGGCGTTGGTGGCGATGGATTTCGACAACTCCCAGGCATGGCCCGCCTATGACTGGATGGGAGTCGCCAAATCGGCGCTGCAGAGTGTCACCCGATACCTGGCCCGTGATCTGGGACGTCACAACGTGAGGGTCAATGCGGTCTCGGCGGGGCCGCTGGGCACGGTGGCGGCCAAGTCGATCCCGGGGTTCTCGGCCTTCGACCGGGTCTGGGCCGAACGCTCTCCCCTCGAGTGGGACACCTCCAACCCCGACCCGGTCGCCCGGATGGTCTGTGTCCTCCTCAGCGACTGGGCACCGATGACCTCAGGGGAGGTCGTCCACGTCGACGGTGGCTTCCATGCGGTGGCCGCCGGTGTCCCCCCGTCGGACGCCACTCAATAGCGGCCGGCACCGACTCCCGCGGAGGCGACGGGGAAGTCGAGCACGAAGGTGGCCCCTCCGCCCTCGGTGGCCTCGACCCGCACCGACCCATGCATCACCTCGGTCAGGCTCTTCACGATGTTGAGACCGAGCCCGGTCCCTCCCCTGGAGCGGGTGTCCGACTGGTCGAGCTGGGTGAAGCGCTCGAAGATGGTCTCCCGGGCGTGATCGGGGATGCCCGGGCCGTGGTCCACCACCGCCATCATCGCCCGCTGCCCCTTCTGCCAGGCGTAGAGCTCGACTGGCGAGTCCGGGGCGTACTTCGCGGCATTCTCGACCAGGTTGATCAGGATGCGGGTCATGTGGTCGCGGTCGCCCCAGACGGTGAGGTTCGCGGGCTCGACCGTCGTCTTCGGCTCTATCGAGACCACCCGGTTGACCTCGTCGAACATCTCCTTGATCTCGATGAGCTCGGGGTGCACCGGGATGGCGCCCCGGTCGATCCGCGAGACGACCAGGAGGTCCTCGATGAGCCGTTGCAGACGCCCGGCCTGACGACGGGCGCTGAGCAGCAATTGCTGTGATGTCGGCTCGGGCGGCGCCAGCTCTGGTCGGTTCACGGTGTCGAGCGAGCCGATGATCGAGGTGAGCGGGCTGCGCAGCTCGTGGCTCACGGTGGAGACGAAGTCGGTCTTCATCTGGGCGACCTCCTCGAGACGACGTGTCATCTCCGCCTGCGCCTCGTAACGCCCGATCTGGCTGAGCACCAGGCCGGCGGGAGCGGCCAGCGAGCCCAGCTGCTCCAGCTGGTCCTCGGTGAAGTCGCCGTCGTATGGATCCCCGACCACGATGACACCCACCCGCATCGCCTCCACCTTGAGCGGGGCCACCAGCGCTTGTTTCAGCCCGAGATCCTTGAGCAGGATGTGGGAGTCGGTTTCGTCGTCGACACGTCTCACGTAGATGGGCTTGGCGGCGCGATAGGTCTGCGAGACGACGTTCGGGGCGTTGATCTCGACAGTGATCGGCTCCGTGTCCAGTGGGAATCCGTTCACCCAGATCGGGCTCATGACCTCGAGACGTTGCATCTCGGCGTCGTGGAGGAGCACCACCCCGACCTGGGCGTCGAGGTACTTGCAGATCGTGCCGACCAGGTGGGGGACGATCTCGGCGAGCGACTCGGCCCGGGCCAGGGTGGCGCTCACCGCGTAGAGGCGCTCGAAGTCGAGACGTTGCTGTTCCAGCTTCGCCTCTTTCCCGTAGGAGATCACCGCCTCTTTCTCGAACTCGAAGCCCACCAGGGCAGTGGCGGCGGCGACCACCACGATCACCACGACGGGAGCGACGATGTCGCCGATGACGTTGGCCTCTCCGAGGGTGAAGGCGAGAAAGCCCATGGCACCGCAGAGGATCAGGGTGACCAGGGTGTGGGCCCACCATGCGAGCAAGAGACCGGAGACCGCGGCCATCCCGTAGAGGATCGGCTCGGCGGTGGCGTTGAGATCCTCGATCAGGGCGAGGGCAGTGATCCCGGCCGTGAGGGAGAGCAGCCATCCCGTCGCCACCCATGGGGCCGCCCAGGTGGCCATGATCCGGTCCCAGCGCATTGCGGTCGAGCTGATCAGGAGGGCGGCCAGACCGGCCATCGGTATGTAGAACTCGGGCAGGGTGAAGAGTTGGGTCCCGTCCTCGAGTGGGCTCCGCACCGCCTGGGCGCCGATCACGATGAGCACGATCCACGCCACGGCCGAGGCCCTGCGCAGAAGCGAGGACCTGAACCGGGCCATCGCCTCATGGACGCTGGGGGTGGCGGATTCGATGGTCATGGGTTTACGGCTTTGCCTAAGTATTCTCGGCGCTTCTCCCGGTCTGATCGAGGATTCTTGTTGGCTCTGCGATCTTTTGTGGATGGCGCGATCTTCGCCGAGGTCTATGGCAGCGACACGCCGGACATACTCGCACTGCACGGCTGGGGGAGGAGGGGTAGCGACTTCGCCCGGTGCCTGGACGGGCTCTCGGCGCTGGCACCGGATCTCCCCGGATTCGGGGCATCGCCGGCGCCGCATCAGGCGATCGGTGCGGACGTGTATGCCGACGTGATCGCCGGGTTGCTCGATGTCTTCGAGAGACCGCCCGTCCTGGTGGGCCACTCCTTTGGTGGCCGGGTCGCCGTGTGCCTGGCCGCCAAGCACCCCGACAAGGTGGGCTCCCTGGTGCTGACGGGTGCCCCACTGATCAGGCTGAGCATCGCCCGGCGCCCGGCTTTGGCCTACCGGATCGGCCGCTGGCTGAACCGGGTGGGCGTGATCGGCGACGACCGGATGGAGCGGATGAGGCGAAACCGCGGGTCGGCCGACTATCGGGCGTCGACCGGTGTGATGCGTGACATCCTGGTCAAGGTGGTCAACGAGAGCTACGAGGGCCAGCTCCGCCGCATAAGCGCACCGGTCCATCTGCTCTGGGGTGCCGAGGACGCCGAGGTCCCGGTCTCGGTGGCCGAGGCGTCGGTGGCGTTGCTCTCCAATGCCACTCTGGAGATCCTTCCCGGTGTCGGCCACATGGTGCCTCTGGAGGCGCCCGATGCGCTCCGCTCGGCGGTGGCCAAGGCCCTGGGATGATCTGGGCGCTGGCGGCGGCGACGGTGCTGGCCTCGACCCCCTCCGGTCTTCGCTGGCTCAGGGTGGCCCAGAGAGAGCATTATCAGCCCGGCTCGGTCACCCGCTTCCAGCTGCGCTGGTGGCTCAGCACGGCGTCGAACAACCTGCTAGCGGTCGTTTCCATCGCGGGCGTCGTGGGCTCGCTGGCCGATGTCGTCTGGGGTCTTCTCGTGCCGCTGGCCCAGGTAGGCCCGGTCGGCCTCCCGGTGAGGGGTGTCACCTCGCCGCTCAGCTGGACAGGGCGTCTCCGCCGGACCGCCGCGGCGAGCGGTGTCCTGGTGGCCGGTGGGGTAGTCGTCGGGGCGATCCTGGACCTGGCGGTGGTCGTGGTGGCGACCCTGTTCCTGCTTCCGGTGCTGATCGATCTCGCACTCTGGGCCCTCGCCCCGATCGAGTCACGTCTCGGCGACCGATGGGTGGAGCGGGCCGCCGCCAAGCTGAAGGCGAGTGGAGCCGAGGTGGTTGCGATCACCGGGTCCTACGGGAAGACTACGACCAAGAGCTACCTCGCCGATCTGCTGGCCGGTTCGCGGCGGGTGGTCGCCAGCCCGGCGTCGTTCAACAACCGGATGGGGCTGGCACGGGCCATCAACGAGAACCTGACCCAGGGCACCGAGGTCTTCATCGCCGAGATGGGGACCTACGGGCCCGGAGAGATCGCCGATCTCTGCGAGTGGATCCCGCCCAAGGTGGCGGCGATAGTCGCCATCGGCCCGGTGCATCTGGAGCGTTTCGGTGCGATCGAGACCATCGTCAGGGCGAAGGAGGAGATACTCGACCGTGCCGGGGTCGGGGTGATCTGTGTCGACGACCCCCTCCTCGAAGCGGTCGCCTTCCGGAGGCGTCAGACGATGCCGGTGATCGAGGTGTCGACCGGTGAAGGGATCGTCATCGACGGGGAGCGGGTGATCGGCACGCCGCCCGGGGTCTTCGCCGCCAACCTCGCCGTTGCCCTCGGTGTCTGCCGGGCACTCGGTGTCGACCTTTCCGATGTCCTGTCCCGGGTGAACGACCTCCCGACGGCGGAGCACCGGCAATCGGTGCTTCAGGGCGGAGGTGGTTTCACCATCATCGACGACACCTTCAACTCCAACCCGGCGGGAGCTCGCTCCGCCCTCGCCGCCCTGATGGAGGCGGGAAAGGGTGGCAAGACCGCCCTGGTGACCCCGGGGATGGTCGAGCTGGGCCCGCTCCAGGACGAGGAGAACCGCCGGCTCGCCGAGGTTGCCTCGGATCAGGTCGATCATCTGGTCGTGGTTGGCCGCACCAATCGCCGGGCCCTTCTCGCCGGTTCCGGCAAGGGACGGGCCTCGGTTACGGTCGTCGGGTCGCGGGCAGAGGCCGTGGAATGGGTGAAGGCCAACATGGGCCCGGGGGACGCAGTCCTCTACGAGAACGACCTGCCCGACCATTATCCATGAGCACATGAGAGCAGCAGTCGTATTCGGCGGTCCATCGGACGAGCACGACATCTCCATCCTCACCGGTCTCCAGGTCTCCCGCGCAGTGGAGGGGATCGAGGCCCTCTACTGGTCGAAGTCGGGGGTGTGGTACCAGGTCGACCCGGGTCTGGAGGCAGGCGACTTCGTCGACGGTGCGCCCCGCAAGTCGAGGGAGATCGACTTCGTCGCCACCCCAGGACAGGGCTTCGTCTCCAAGCGACGGCCGATGCAGCTCGACGCCGTGCTCATCGCCTGTCATGGCGGCCCGGGCGAGGACGGGACCCTCCAGGGGATGCTCGACCTTGCCGGGATCCGGTACACCGGGCCGGGGCAGGCGGCGTCGGCTCTGGGGATGGACAAGCTCGCCTTCGGTGCGGCGATGGCGGCCGCCGGGCTCCCCACACTTCCCAGGGCCCTGGCCACGCCAGGCGACCGAACCGACCCCGCTTTCGACGGCCCCTACATCGTCAAGCCCCGTTTCGGCGGTTCCTCGATCGGCATCGAGGTGGCGGAGGACTGGGAGACGGTGCTCGCCCTGGTGAGTGCCTCGCCGTACTTCGGGCAGGGGGCGGTGGTGGAGCCGTTTCTCCGGGGGAGCCGGGATCTGCAGGTGGCGGTGCGCACCCACCCCGGATTCGAGATGTCGGCCGTCGAGGCGCCGGCACGTGCGGCCGAGGGCATCTACAGCTACGACCAGAAGTACCTGGCGTGGGGTGGCGAGGTCAGCGAGGGTAGGGAGCTTCCGGCCAGTCTCGACACTGCGACGAAGGGTCGGATCACAGAGCTCTCGCGAAGGATCACCGCCGTGGCCGGCCTGCGCGGGGTGGTCCGTATCGACTTCTTGGACAAGGACGGGGACCTCTATGTGAACGAGGTGAACACCATCCCCGGGTCGATGGCCGCGTATCTATGGGTCGATCCACCTATCGAACGTGCCCGACTGTTCACCGACATGCTGGAAGAGGCCGCAGCCGGGCCCACCCGCGTGTTCTCCACGGCGGGGAGCGATGGGACGGCGCTTCGCAGCGCCGGGACTATTGCGTCGAAACTGGGCTAGCTCTCAGAGGTGGACAACCGGGCAGGTGAGAGTGCGAGTGATGCCGTCCACCGCCTGGATACGGGCCACGACCAGCTTCCCCAATGAGTCGACGTCGTCGCTGCTCGCCCTGACGATCACGTCATAGGGGCCGGTCACGTCGTCGGCGCTGTCGACGCCGGGGATGTTCCGCACTTCCTCTGCAACGACGGCAGCCTTGCCGACCTCCGTCTGGATCAGGACATACGCCTGGACCAAGTGAGCCTCCTATCGCTCTATGGGCGAGCGACACTAGTGGAACACCCTGGAGGGTTGTCCCGCCGCTACCAGGTGGTCGACCACGTAACGGGCGTCCCGAGGCATCCCGGGGAGGGTCTCCGACCAGAGAGCGTGCTGGAAGAACAGCCCGCAGAAGTACAGACCGGGCTGTTCCTCGACGACTCCTCGACGGTGACGAGGCCTGCCGTCTTCTTCGAACACGGGGAGGTCGATCCAGTCGAACCCGGGCCGGTAGCCGGTGCACCAGACGACGTTGGCGACGTCGAGGGTGCGCCCGTCGGCGAGCAGGGGCATGCCGTCTCGTGCTCCCACCACCCGGGGCACCCGCTCGGCCCCGGCGGCGACGAGATCCTTCGGCTTCACCCGTACCAGTGGCGCCGACTTGCCGAGCATCTTCGGTCTGACGAGACGCCCCATGGGCGTCGACGTGGTCAGCACCTTGGTGGCCATGAACCGGACCATCTTGACCCCGATCTTCCGGCCGAACCAGGTATCGATGTGGAAGGGAACCACTGCGAACGGCTTGCCCGACACGTAGGTCTCACGTTCTCTCGCCAGCTCGAGGCCGATCTCGGCACCCGAGTTCCCCATGCCAACGACCAGTGCCGGGCCCGGCTGCAGCGACGACGGGCTCCTGTAGACGTGGGAGTGGACCTGACGCACCTCGGGTGACAGCTCGGCGGCGAAATCGGGCACCTTCGGCTGCTGATAGTTGGCCATGGCCACCACCACGTTGTCGGAGAGGAACACGTCACGGTCGGTCTCGACCTGGAACGAGTTCCCGTCATGTGACAGCCGCTCCACCCGGGTAGCGGAGAGCACGGGGAGCTCCATCGCCTCGGCGTACTTCTCCAGGTAGTCGGCGACCTCGTCCTTGGTGACGAACCGGTCGGGCCTGGGGGACGGGAAGGGCATGCCGGGAAGCCCGTCGAGCCCCGCAGGGGTGAAGAGAACCAGGGAATCCCAGCGCCGGCGCCAGGTGTCTCCGATTCGCTCGCTGGCGTCGATGATGAGGAACCGTTGCCCGCGTTCGGCGAGCTCGTGTCCGACGGTCAGACCGGTCTGTCCCCCTCCGATGACGATGGTGTCGTATCTGTTGCTCATTCGACCCTCGATCTCTCGACTACCTGTCCGTTTCGACCGTAAGAGGCGCAGGTTCGGCGAGGTATCGGGAGTTCTCCTGACGCCGACGGGTTGCGGAACGCCGTCGTCCGCATCCCCTCATACGCTTTCCATCGATGGCCGATTTGGGCGTCACGCTCGAGGACGTGCGTCGGGAGGCGCTTGCCCTGCCCCGCAGCTACGAGGCGATCGTTCGCGACCGGGTCAAGTTCCGGGTGGGTCGGATCGTCTATCTGGCCGCCTCCAGGGACGAGACCTTGCTCGGATTCGGGTTCCCCAAGGAGGAACGGGAGGCGCTGGTCGAGGCGGAGCCCGAGAAGTTCATGATGCCCAAGCCCGCCGACATGCGGTACCACTGGGCGGTGGTGCGTCTCGGCGCCATCGACCATGAGGAGATGGTCGAGATCGTCTTCCAGGCGTGGGCGATGGTGGTTCCCAAGTCGCTGGTCGCGGAAGTTGCGGCGAAGCGGGGAATCGATCCAGGATTCGCGCCGCCGGATCAGGTGTGAACCGGTGGATCCCCCGGGGGCACCAGCCCGTGCTCCATGGCGAACAATGTCGCCGCCGCCCGCGTGGAAACGTCGGCCTTTCGATAGGCAGCCTGGATGTGGGTGTCGGCCGTCTTCGGCGAGATTCCCAGGGCGCTCGCGATCTGCTTGGTCTGAAGGCCGCGGGCGAGAAGACCGAGGACTTCCGCCTCCCGGTCGGTGAGACCTGCTGGACGTCGCAACTGCCGTGATGTCTCCCCGGCTGCCTCGATCACGGCGGCCACCGCGTTGGGGGCGAGCTTGCCTTCCCCGGCCAGATCGGCGAGACGACGGGCCGCTTCGCTCGAGGTGATCGCCGGACGATGGGGCCGCGGCTCGGTCATCGCCTTGAACCGGTCGGCGGCGGAGAGAAGCCGCTCCATCGGCCCCAGAGCCGGGCCGGCAACTCCACGGTGGTACCCGGAGCCGTCCATCTGCTCGTGGTGACAGGAGGCGATCCGGCCCAGCCCGGCCAGCGCGGGTGCCATGCTCAGGATCCGCTCGGTGTGGTAGGGGTGTAACCGGACCTGCTCCATCTGGTGTGGGGTGAGCGAGCCATGCGCCGCCCATGTCCGGGGCTCGACCCCGACCCGGCCCACGTCGTGCACCAAAGCGGCCCGTCTCAGAGTCGACACACCCTCCTCGTCGAGACCCGCGGCTCTTCCCGCGGAAGCGGCGAGACGGGCCAGACCCTCGGAATGGCCCGAGAAATAGGGTGAGATGAGATCGGCGAAGCCCCCTATCGCCGAGAGTGCGTTGTCCACCCCTGCCTCGTCGAGCGTGAGCCAGATCTGGGGCTCGGCGGCGAGGACCGCCTCCCAGGCCGAGCCTTCCACATCGGCCGCAGCGAGCACGGACCCGGCGTTCTCCGCGAATGTCCGGGCCACATGCGGGTCGAAGGCATGGCCGCCCCGGGCGGCGATGGTGTCCCGGGCGTGCTCCTCTCCTCCGATGTGATATTGGAACGCAGCGTCGCGGGCGACGACGCCGATCCGGGTTGCCAGGGGGATCTCCTCGGCTTCCGCCCTGCCCAGCAAGCCCTTGCCGTCCCAACGGTCGGTCAGGTAGCGGAACAGATGAGAGGTCTCCGGAGGGAGCCCGAGCCGCTGGGCCGTCTTCTCGGCGACCTCGCACAGGGACCTCTGGTGGTTGGGTCCCTCGGCGATGGCCCGGGGGAGACGTCGGGCGATCTCGACGACCTTGGACAGGGGTGTCGAGTCGGGTGGGGCGAGGGCGCCGATGACGCCCCGGACCTGCTCACCCCGGGAGCCGAACAGCCCGGGCACGAAGGACTGGGTCCGGGAGCCACCGAAGACCCTCGTGAGCGGCTCCGCGTCGACGTTGCAGCCCGAGTAGCAGAGCATCGCCCCGTAATAGACCTGCGAGGCGGTGGCGTCGTCGACCTCGAGGAGGTCGCACAGCCTCATTGCGATCAGGGTGGAGCGGAGCCCGTGCTCCCAGGGGAAACCCATCCCGAGGTCGGTGGCGAGACAGAGGGAAGCCGCTATCTCGGCGGTACGCACCGCCTTGGCCTCCGTTCTCTCGCCTGAGCTCACTCCACCAAACCCTAAGTCGAACCGGGGAGGGAGGTTGGCTCAGTAGCCGTCTTGGCCGAGTCGGATCCCGGACACGAAGCTTCGCCCGTCCTCGTCGACGGTGTCGAAGATGATGCGCTGACCCTGACGAAGGGTGCGGAACACGGATCCCTTGAGTGACCCGGGCCGGAGGAACACCTCGGTGTGATCGGCGTCACGCACCACGATTCCGACCCCGGTGACCGGGTCGTATGTCTTGACGACGCCCTGGTCCATCGAGCCGAGACTAGGCCTTGACGACCTTGCCCGCCCGGATGCAGGAGGTGCAGACCCGGGCACGCCTCGTGTTGGGGCCGTCCTTGACCCTGATCTTCTGGATGTTGGGCAGCCAGCGGCGATTGTTGCGCTTGTGTGAGAAGCTGACGGTCTTGCCGTAGGACGGCTCCTTGCCGCAGACCTCGCAACGGTAAGACATGACGAAATACTCCTGGGCCGGTCAGTGGATGTACGGGAGGCCCGTAGACCGGGTGAGATATTAGACGGGAGCCATCTCGTTTCACACATCGGGCTGGCGTGGCGAGCCACGCGACGGGGGTCGTCCCCAACCGGTCGGTGACAGGCGGGGCACCTGAGTACGGACCGGTCGAAGAGCGGCGGGGAGGGTCTGAGGGTGGTCGTCCCCCTCATGAACATCGTCCCCCCTCATCATTAAGGTCTCGGGTGTGGCTTCCCTCAGCCGTCTCGCCACCGTCGACGTCGGCCAGGTGAGGGGTCTTGGCGGCAAGCGGTCGGAGGGCCTGGGGTCGGTCGGCATCCGAACCGTGGCCGACCTCCTCCACCACGTCCCAAGGCGTTATATCGACCGTTCGCTGAAGTCGCCGATCGCACGTGTCCCGATCGGGACCGAGGTGACGATCATCGGCATGGTCAAGTCCGTGCACGATCGCCGGCCCCGCCGCAACCTCCACATCATCGAGGCGACCATCGAGGACGAGTCGGCCCGGATCAAGGCGGTCTGGTTCAACCAGAGCTATCTGGTGAGGCAGCTGAAGAGCGCCGACGAAGTCGCCCTCAGCGGGGTCGTCGAGTCCTTTCGTGGATCCCTGCAGATGAAGGCGCCGGCGGTCGACGTGCTCTCCTCCGACCTGGAGGGCCTCACCGTGGGGCGCATAGTCCCGGTTCATCCCGGTGCGGGCGGGGTGAGCCCGGGTGTGCTGCGACGTGCGATACACAACGCTCTGGGCCGGTCCCAGCCGCTGGAGGACGCCCTACCGGCCGAATTGAAGGCGATGAACGGGCTCATGGACCGTGATCGCGCCTTTGGGTCGATCCACTTCCCCGACTCGCTCGATGACGTGGCACCGGCGAGGAGAAGGCTGGTCTACGACGAGCTGTTCCGTCTCGAATTGGCCCTGGCACTGCAGAAGCGTCACCAGATGACCAACTCGGCGGGCATCGGCCACCAGCCGACCGGCATCCTGGTCGATCGCTTCCTGGCGGGCCTGCCCTATCGACTGACACCGGCGCAGAGCCGGGCGCTGTCCGAGATCGAGAAGGACCTGGCCGCCGATCACCCCATGCATCGGCTGCTTCAGGGCGAGGTCGGGTCCGGCAAGACCGTGGTGGCCGTCGCCACCCTGCTCAGGGGCATCGAGGGCGGCTGGCAGGGGGCCCTCATGGCCCCGACCGAGGTGCTCGCCGAGCAGCATTACCTCGGAGTGCGCGGTCTCCTCGCCGACGCCGGGCTGTCGCCTGCGCTGGGGGACAGCCATCTCGGGATGGACAGCCTTTTCGCGGAGAGCTCGGAGGGGCCGGCGGTCCTGGTCGCACTGCTGACAAGCTCGACCGCGGTGACCAATTACGAGCCCGGCATCAGCCGCCAGAAGCTGGCCTCCGACATCGCCGCCGGCCAGGTCGATCTGGTCGTGGGCACTCATGCCCTGATCCAGGAGGGAGTCGAGTTCGCCAACCTGGGTGTGGCGGTGGTCGATGAGCAACACCGCTTCGGTGTCGCCCAGCGGGTGCTGCTCAAGGAGAAAGCGGACTCGGCCGAGCCCGACCTGCTGATCATGACGGCCACGCCGATCCCGAGGACGTTGTCGATGACGCTGTACGGCGATCTCGACGTCTCGATCATCGATCAGATGCCCCCCGGAAGGTCGCCGGTGAAGACCCGGCTCCTCTCCAAGGTCGAGGAGGGTGTCGCCTGGAAGATCATCGCGGAGGAGGTGGCCCGAGGCCGTCAGGCATTCGTGGTCTGCCCTCTCGTCGAGGACAGCCCCAAGGTCGAGGCCGCATCCGCCACGGCCGAGCACGAGCGGCTGGCCAGGGTCATGTCCGGGCTGGAAGTGGGGCTGATCCATGGCCAGATGCGATCTTCGGAGAAGGAGCAGGTCATGGCTGCGTTCCGTGCCGGCGAGATCGACGTTCTGGTGTCGACGACCGTGATCGAGGTGGGCATCGACGTCCCCAACGCCACGGTGATGGTGATCGAGGACGCTCACCGATTCGGGCTGAGCCAGCTCCACCAGTTGCGAGGCCGGGTGGGGCGGGGCGAGCACCCCGGTGTCTGCCTCCTGCTGGCCGACCCCACCACCAGCGAGGGTGAGGAGAGGCTGACTGCGATGGTGGGGACGAACGACGGATTTCGGCTCGCCGAGGAGGATCTGAGGATTCGAGGCCAAGGCACCGTGTTCGGCACCCGGCAGTCCGGGGTGAAGGACCTCAAGCTGGCAGACATCCTCACCGACTTCGAGATACTCACCGCGGCCCGCCGTGACGCATTCGCCCTCGTCGACTCGGATCCGAGCCTGTCCGAACACCCCGAGCTCGTAGAGGAGGTCTCTGCCATGCTCGGCGACGAGGTGGACTGGCTCTTCGTGAGCTAGCCATGAGGATCATCTCCGGCAAGGCAGGGGGGAGACGGCTGAAGACCCCCGATGCCAAAGGCACCCGCCCCGCCACCGACCGGGTCCGGGAAGCGGTGTTCTCATCGCTGGGGGCGGCGGTGGAAGGGGCCATGGTGGCCGACCTCTATGCCGGCTCGGGCTCCTACGGCCTGGAGTCACTCTCCAGGGGCGCCCAATCGGCGGTGTTCGTGGAGAACGGGCGCAAGGCCCTGCAGTCGCTTCGGGAGAACCTGAAGACGGTGGGTCTCGGGGGCTCGGTGATCGAGGCCAGCGTCGCCCACTATCTGCAGCGGGCGAATCATCGTTTCCACCTGGTCTTCATGGACCCTCCCTGGCCCCAGCCCACCGAGCAGATGGAGGAGGAGCTGGCCAGGCTCGACCGTCTCCTGGTCCCCGGTGCCGTGGTCGTCGTGTCACGCCGCCACGACGACCGGGCTCCCGAGCCACCTGAAAACTGGCGGGTTGCCGCGGATAAACGGTATGGGGATACCAGAATCATCAGATACGAGAAGATAGAAGACGATGACGACGGCACTGTGCCCGGGGAGCTTTGACCCTCCCACCAACGGCCATGCCGACGTGATCGGCAGGGCGATCTCGCTCTTCGACAGGGTCGTGGTGGCAGTCATCGACAACCCGTCGAAGCAGGCGATGTTCACCCCTGGCGAGAGGTCGGCGTTGCTCGCCGACGTCCACGGCGACTCGATCGAGGTGACCAGCTTCAGCGGTCTGCTCGTGGATCACGTCCGCGAGGTCGGCGCCGATGTCGTGGTCAAGGGTCTTCGCACCTCGGGCGACTACGAGTACGAGACACAGATGGCGCAGATGAACCGGCATCTGACGGGGATGGAGACGCTGTTCATCCCGACGAGGCCGGAATTCGGGTTCATCTCCTCGTCGCTGGTGAAGGAGATCGCACGGTTGGGCGGGTCGGTGGCCGGCTTGGTCCCCGACGTGGTGGAGAAGGCACTCAAGGAGAAGCTGTCATGACGTCTGACACCAGGACCGAGCCCGAGGTGCTCATCGACGCCGACGACCCGGTCGAGATCCGGTCGGTGCGGGCCGAGATGGAGGACATGCTCGACATCGTCGACGACCTCATCGTCCACCTCCACGAGGCGAAGGCGATGCCTCTCTCCTCCAATGCCCTGGTCGATCGGGAGCTCTTCCTCGGCAAGCTGGAGGCCTTGCGTGCCGGGCTTCCCGACGAGCTGCGCGCGGCCCGGTGGATGGTGCGGGAGCGGGAGGCCTTCATCTCGAGGACCAACGAGAAGGCGAGGGAGATCATCGATCGGGCGCGGGAAGAGGCGGATGCCCTGGTCGCCGATTCCAACATCGTGAAGGAAGCCGTCGAGGAGGCCAACATCCTGGTGAGACGGGCCGAGGGTGACGCCCGAAGACTCCGCCTCGAGACCGAGGACGACATCGAGCGCAGCCTGCAGCGTCTCGAGCACCTCCTCGACGATCTCACCTCGAGGGTCCAGGGCTCAAGGGCCGAGTTGCATCAGGCCCGCCCCAAGGCCCCGGAAGTCCCGATCTAGCCAGCTTCTCACGGAACGTAACATCGCCTGCATGGCACGCGGGCTGATCATCGACGTCGAGGATCTGATCGGCCATCCCGAGGCCGGACGCGAGGTCTCCGGCGCGACCCCGGTTCGACTGCGGCTCGGCGATGCCCGTGTCGAGGGTGTGATGGAGGTCGATGGCACGGCCAAAGGGACGGTCGACGGTGTCATCGCCGATTTCACGGTCTCCGCCCCGGCGCACTTCACTTGTGTCCGCTGTCTCACCGACTGGGACGGTCACGTCGAGGCCACGGGGACGCGGCATTTCACCCGGATCCCCGACGAGGACGGATATGCCATCGAGGGCCGTCAGATCGACCTCACCGGGCCTGCGACCGACGAGCTCGCCCTTGCCATGCCGGCCACGCCGACATGCCGCCCCGATTGCAGGGGACTTTGCCCAATCTGCGGAAGCGACTTGAATAGTGATCCCTGTGACGGCCATGGAGAGGATTCGGACTCGCCGTTCGCCGTCCTCAGAGATCTGTTCGATTCCTGATTGACGAGGAGTGCCCCAGGTGGCGGTACCCAAGAAGAAGATGTCGCGTTCCCGCACCCGTCAGCGCAAGGCGGCGTGGAAGGTGCAGGCGCCCCGTTCCGTCCCTTGCGAGCAGTGCGGCAAGCCCAAGCTTCCCCATCGCGCCTGTCGGGAGTGCGGGACCTACTCCGGCCGCGAAGTCATCGAGATCAGCTGAGCCTTGGCCCGCATCGCCCTCGACGCGATGGGGGGAGACCACGCCCCTTCGGAGACCGTCGCCGGTGCGGTGGATGCAGCTTCTCGTGGGGTCGACGTGGTCCTGGTCGGCAACGAGGCGGCGATCAGGGCCGAGCTGGAAAGACACGAGACCACACTCCCGGTGGTCGATGCCCCGGATGTCATCGGCATGGCCGACGACCCGGCCCGTGCCCTGAGGGAGCTGCCCCGGGCCTCGATCACCGTCTGCGCACGGCTGGTGTCGGAGGGCCAGGCCGAAGGGTTCGTCTCCGCCGGCTCGACCGGAGCGGCGATGGCCGCCGCCGCCATCATCATCGGGCGTGTCCGGGGTGTGGCCCGCCCTGCCATCGCCTCCATCTTCCCCACCCCGGGCACACCGACGCTCGTCCTCGACTCGGGGGCCAACCCGGAGGTGAGGCCCGAGCAACTCGCCCAGTTCGCCATCATGGGGGCGGTCGTGGCCGATGCCCTGCTCGGCGCCAACCCGGCGCGGGTCGGCCTCCTCTCGATCGGTGAGGAGAAAGGCAAGGGGAGAGACCTGGAGCGAGCCGCCTACGAGCTCATCGAGACGGGGCCGGTCCACTTCGTCGGCAACGTCGAGGGACGTGACATCGCCACGGACAAAGTCGACGTCATCGTCACGGACGGGTTCACCGGCAACGTCTTCCTCAAGGCCACCGAAGGGACCGCATCGCTGATCAGCTCGTACGTCCTGGAGGCCCTCTCCGGGCTCGACGAGGCCATCCAGGCCGCGGTCCTCCCCGCACTCGCCACGGTCAGGGAGAAGATGGATTGGGAGAGCTACGGGGGCGCCCAGCTCCTCGGGGTGAGGGGATCGGTCCTCATCGCCCATGGCAGCTCGAGCCGGCGAGCCATCGCCAACGCCCTGCGGATGGCACACGACAGCGCCGACAAGGACCTTCCCGGTCTCATCGCCTCCGCCATCGAGGGCAGCAGGCAGGAAACCCTGGCATGAGCCTCGAGGAGCGTCTCGGGCACACCTTCGCCCGGGCCGAGCTTCTCAGGTTGGCACTCACCCACCGCTCGGTCAGCTCGGAGGACCCGGCCCGCAACGACAACGAACGGCTCGAGTTCCTCGGTGACGCCGTACTGCAACTGATCGTCACCGATCTCCTCTACGAGTCGTTCCCCCACCTGGCCGAGGGACAGATGGCCAAGGTGCGGGCGGCGGTGGTGAGTCGTCCCACCCTGGCCGAGATCGCCCGCAGCCTCGACCTGGGGAGCCACGTCGAGCTCGCCCCGAGCGAGGAGGCGACCGGGGGACGGGACAAGGACTCGATTCTCGCCGATGCCGTCGAAGCGGTGATCGGCGCGGTTTATCTCGACGGAGGGTTGGAGCCGGTTCGGGAGATGGTCCTGGCGCTCTGGGCGGATCGCGTCGCCGAGCGCGCCCTGCAGCCAGGGGTCAAGGACTACAAGACCCGTCTCCAGGAGCTGACCGCCCGTGACGGGCTCCGACCCGAGTACCGGGTGACCGGGTCAGGGCCGGACCACGACCGCAGGTTCACCGCTGTGGTCATGGTGGCCGGGACCCAGCGCGGCACCGGCGAGGGTCGCTCCAAGAAGCAGGCCGAGCAGGAGGCCGCCCGTCAGGCTCTGGAGCTCCTCAGCCCAGGTCGGCTGTAGTCAGCGGCTCGCGACGCGCCCGCAGGTCGACGTACCAGTGCGTGTACATGGCGGTGATCGCTGCCACCAGGAGACCCTGGGTGAAGACACCGAGTGCCGAGGCGACGGTGAGCGCGGCATCGTTCCCGCCCGCGGCGGCCAGGGGGAGTGCGATCAGCTGGATGAGCTGGATGGCGATGCCGCCCAACAGCCCTACCAGGAGGAGAAACCCTGCCGTCGCCCACCACCTCCCCCTGACCAGCCCGATGCTGCGCCTGATCGAGGCGAGCACCCCCGTTCCCTCCAATGCCACCGTGGGCGTGGTCATCGAAACAGACACCGCCACCCACGACCCGGGGCCGAGCAGGACGACGAACAAGAGCAGGGCGACCAGCATCGCGCCCATGTTGGGAACACCCACCGAGAGCATCGGAAGCAGCCACAAGGTGGCCCCGAGCCCGACCAGCAGTCCGGTGACCACGGTTATGACCAGAGTGGCACCGAGAGCGACGGGATAGCGACGCAGGGCGACGGCGGTCACCTCCCTCCCCGTGAGGCTGACCCCGTTCAGCTGAGCGGCCACAGCACGATGGCTCGCCATGGCCAGGAACACTCCGCCGAGAACCTGGACGAGGAAGGCGAGCCCGACTGCGAGGTAGAAAGACTGTGCCAGGTCGCGAAACACCTCCTCGGGCAGCGTCCGGAACGCCGCCGGGTTGTCGAGCACTAGATCGAGGAAGGCGGCGCCCCCGGTCCAGAGGAAAACTCCCGCGGTGAGCAGGCTCATCGGCACCGACACCGCGAGGGCGGGGAGCAGGAGTGTCTTCCACACTTTGGCCAGGCCATACATCGCCTCACCCAGCACCTGGCCGAACGGACGGGGTGATATCAGCATTGGCCGGGGTACGGTACCCGCGCCGTGCGCGGACACCGCCTTGCCAGAGCTGCCTGAGGTAGAGATCACGAGACGCCATCTCGAAGCGGTCATGGCCGGCCGCACACTGCAGCACGTCGAGCTGCGTCACAAGCGGACAGCCAGGCACAACGCCTCCAGGGAGGAGGTGACGGCACGTCTCCAAGGGAGGAGAGTGCTCGCCGTGGGTCGTCACGGGAAGTTCCTCCGGATCGAGCTCGACGACGGCCAGACCATGGTCGCCCATCTCGGGATGTCGGGCCGCTGGTCGGTCAACGGCGACGATTCGGTCCCTCACACCCACTTCGTCGCCATGCTCGACGACGGCACCCGGCTGGCATTCATCGACCCCCGCACCTTCGGGTTCGTGGCCGTGTACGACGAGGACGAGCTGGCCGGGTCCGGGCTGAGCCGGCTGGGCCCCGACGCCTGGGCACAGCCACCGCGGCCCGACGAGTTGGCCACGCGGTTGTCCGGCCGAACCGCGCCGATCAAGGCACTTCTCCTCGATCAGGGCCCGCTGGCAGGTCTGGGCAACATCTACGCCGACGAGGTCCTCTTCCTCGCCGGAATCCACCCGCTGACTCCGGGTGGTCAGATCTCCGAGACCGAGAGCACCAGGCTGCTCGCGGCCGTGGCGGAGGTCCTGGCCGGTGCCATCGAACATGGCGGCACCACACTGGACGACCTCGCCTACCTGCTACCCGACGGTGAAGCCGGTGACAATCTGAACCGTCTTCACGTCTACGGGCGCGAGGACGAGCCGTGTGACGTGTGTGGGACACCGATCCGTCGTTTGGTGGTGCGGGCCCGCTCCTCCCACTTCTGCCCGACCTGTCAGCCAGCGGGATGACCAAGGCAGTCCACGCCCACGTCTCGGGGCGGGTGCAGCGTGTCGGATACCGTCAGAGCTGTCGTCAGGTCGCCCGCTCCCATGGCCTGGTCGGGTGGGTGCGCAACCTTGCCGACGGCCGGGTCGAGATCTTCGCCCAGGGGCCCGGCGAGGATGTCGACGCCCTCCTCGCATGGCTGTGGATCGGCCCGGCCGGTGCAGTGGTCAGCGGTGTCGAGAGCGACGTGGTGGCGATCGACGACACCCTCACCGACTTCTTCATCCAGCCCGATCTGAAGCAGTGATATGTGAGGGGGGACGACCCCCCCTCCGGCCCTTCGGGCCTACCCCCCGCGGCCCTTCGGGCCGAATCTGGCTTGCTGTCGAGGGGGGACGACCCCCCTCCGGCCCTTCGGGCCTACCCCCGCGGCCCTTCGGGCCGAATCTGGCTTGCTGTGAGGGGGGACGACCCCCTTGCAGGCCTTAATGCCCGGGCTTTTTCCCATCCCCCGTTAGCCTCAGCAGATCTCAACAACGCCGATCGCCAGGTAGAGACACGTGTATCTGAAGTCGCTGAAGCTTGCCGGGTTCAAGTCGTTCGCCGACCGTTCCCGTCTGGAGTTCCGCCCCGGGGTCACAGTCGTGGTCGGCCCCAACGGATCGGGCAAGTCGAACCTGGTCGATGCGCTCTCCTGGGTCCTGGGCACCCAGTCGACCAAGGCCCTCCGAACCGAGAAGATGGAAGACGTCATCTTCGCCGGCACCGCCACCCGTCCCTCGCTGGGCAAGGCCGAGGCGACCCTGGTGATCGACAACACCGAGCGCCAGATAGACCTCGACCTCGACGAGGTGGCCATCACCCGACGTCTCTACCGGGACGGCTCCAGCGACTACGGGCTCAACGGGGTCTCCTGTCGTCTTCTCGACATCCAGGACCTCCTTTCCGACTCTGGTGTGGGCCGCCACCAGCACGTGATCATCGGCCAGGGCGAGATCGGCAGGGTGCTCAGCGCCTCCGACGAGGAGCACCGCGCGGTCATCGAGGAGGCTGCGGGGATCCTCAAGCACAAGCGACGCAAAGAGCGGGCAGAGCGGCGTCTGGAGCGAACCGACGAGGACATGGTCCGTCTCCAGGACCTCCTCGGCGAGATCGCACGCCAGATGCGGCCGCTGCGCCGTCAGGCGAAGGCGGCCGAGCGTTACGACGGTCTCAAGTCGGAAGTCGCCGCCCTCCGTCTCTACCTCGGTGGCCAGGAGATGACCCAGCTCGACAGGGAGCTGACCATCGCCACCTCCGAGAAGTCGATCCTCTCCGAGAGCCTGGATGTCGACCTCCGTCGCGCCGCCGAACTGGCGGAGAGACTCAGCATGCTCACCGAGCGGGCAGGTCTCGTCTCTCGTGACCTCGACCGTGACACCTCTGCCGCCGCCATCCTGGAGACGACCATGGAGCGTCTTCGCCGGATCGGGTCGATCGCCCAGGAACGGAGCCGGGCACTCACCGGTCGCCGCGAGGCCACGGTGGAGCGTCGCAACGATCTCACCGAGGAGGCCCACTCCATCTCGGAGGAGCTGGAGACGATCGCGGTGCGGATCCGCGAGGCCGAGGCAGGGGCGGAGCAGGCCGAGACGAAGTTCCGCCGGCTCGAGGACGAGGAGCAGGCCCTCGCCACCCAGAACTCGTTGTCACCGGAGGGCGCCCTCGCCGCGGTGCGTGGGGAGCTGAGCTCCCTCGAGGCCTCGATGGGGAGGGACGAACGGGAGCTGGCGGGTGTCACCCATCGTCACGACGTGCTCACCTCCCGGATGGAGGAGGAGACTGCCGAGATCGGGCGGATCAACGAGGAGATCCAGGTCATGGACTCCTCGGTCTCGGACCTGCAGAAGGAGTACGCCGCTAGGTCGAAGCAGCGTGCGGAGATCCAGGAGCGCTGGGCCACCACCGAGAGCGCCCTGGCCGACGCCAGTGTCGAGCTCGCCACCGCCATCGCCCGCCAGGAGGCGGTGGCCGCCGCCCTCGAAGGTCGATACGACGCCGAGGCGAGACGTCTCGTCGAGACGGCGTCCGGCGCCCTGGGCTCGGTCACCTCTCAGCTCGACATCCCGGAGGGCTTGGAGGCGGCGGTGAGCGCGGCTCTCGGGGAATGGGCCGACGCCATCGCCTTCGAAGATGCAGAGTCGGTGCATCGGGCCGTCGAGGACATCAAGGCTCGTGGCGGGGGATCGGTGTCGGTCGCCTCTTCGATGTCGGAGTCGACGGCACCGGCCGTGGAGGTCGCCGCGTCGACGGGGCTCGAGGCACTGCTCGACAAGCTGGGGCCCCAGTGTCATCGCGGGCTCGCCAGCCGGCTCCTCGGTGATGTCGTCCTGGTGGAGGGGTGGAATGCCGGCTGGGCCCTGATCGCCAAGCACCCGTCGTTGCGGGCGGTGACCCCCGAAGGCGACGTCATCTCGGTCTCGGGCGTCCGCATGGCCGATCCCGACGGTGCCGGCTCGGCGATGCTGGAGGCGGCAGAGGTGGCAGTGGAGAAGTCGAGCACCGCCAAGGCGCGGGCGTCCTCGCTGCACACCGCGGCCAAGCGAGACTTCGAGAGGGCCCGCGACGTCGAGCGCACCGCCCTGGAGCAACTCGAGCAGGCCGAGACCGTGCTCGCCGGGCATGCCGAGGCGATGAACAGGCTTCAGGTCTCGGCCCGGTCCCTCGGCGAGGAGCTGGCGAGGCTCACCGAACGCAGGACGGCGCTCGAAGAGGCCCTGTCCGCGGCAGCGGCTCGAAGTGAGTCGCTCCGTCGCAATCTCGATGCCCTGGAGGGGGAGGAGGCGCAACGTCTCGCCATGTGGGAGGAGATCGAAGCTCGCAGGGTTCGGCTCGTCTCCGAGCGTGAGGATGCGCGATCGGCCTGGCAGGAGACGGCGACCGCGCTGCGTGCGATCGTTGAGCGCAAGACCCTGCTCGAAGATCGAGCCCGGCGGATACAG
Organism: Acidimicrobiia bacterium; assembly: GCA_035550735.1. Lineage (GTDB taxonomy): Bacteria > Actinomycetota > Acidimicrobiia > Spongiisociales > ZC4RG35 > JANQRA01. The sequence continues at coordinate 133,218 of DASZOM010000026.1, forward strand.
GAGGACCTGGCTCGCCTCGACTCCGGGGTCACCGGTGACGGCGACCCGGGACGGCTGGAGATGGTGGGTGAGCTGGCGAGGAGGAGTGTCGGAGTCCTCGAGGACCGTATCGGGGGGCTGCGTGACCGGCAGGCTTCGCTGCGGGCCACCAGCGAGCAACTGCGGTCCGAGCTTGCGGAGATGAGGACGGAGCACGAGGCGCGCACCGGGGCGATCGCCAGAGCCCGGGCGAGGATCGCCGAGCTCGACGTCCGACTCACCGAGCTGCGGATGCGTCGGGAAGCGGTGTCCGAGGCGATCCGACGGGACGCCGACTCCGACGAGGAGGCGGCGATACAGGCCGAGCGGCCCGCTGTCGCCGAGAGCGCAGACCTCCACGAGTTGCTCGAGTCGGCCCTGGCCCAGCTGCGCAGACTCGGCCCGATCAACCCGCTCGCCGCCCAGGAGTATCGGGAGCTCGAGGAGCGTCACGACTTCCTCGCCGCCCAGATGGCGGATGTCGAGGCGTCACGGGCCGAGTTGGGCAAGGTCATCCGCGCCCTGGAGACCGAGATCCAGACCCGTTTCGAGTCCGCCTTCGCAGAGATCGCCGAGGCCTATGAGAGGTATTTCACGGTCCTCTTCCCCGGGGGCAGGGGCCGGATCCGTCTGGTCGACCCGGACGACCCCCAATCCGGGGTGACCATCGACGCCCAGCCGCTGGGAAAGAGGGTCTCCCACATGACCCTGCTCTCCGGTGGTGAGCGCAGTCTGGCGGCCCTGGCCTTCCTCTTCGCCATCTTCGAGGCCCGTCCCAGCCCCTTCTACGTCCTCGACGAGGTGGAGGCTGCCCTCGACGACGCCAACCTGCGTCGTTTCCTCCGCATCGTCGACGAGTTCAGACGGCGGGCGCAGCTGATCATCGTCACCCACCAGCAACAGACCATGGAGGCGGCCGACGTCCTCTACGGGGTGACCATGGAGCCCGGCGGCTCCTCACGGGCGATCCGCAAGGAGATGCGCACCGTCGTCACCGCCGACCAGGTCGCTTAGATTCGAGGCTGATGGACTCGTCGCTTCTGGCCACCCTGGTCGCCGTCGTGGTGATCGTGATCGCGATCGGGGTCGGCCTGGTGGTGATCATGCAGCGACGCCGCCCCGACCTCGACGTCGGGACCGTCCCCACCCGACGGCCTGTCTCCGCCCTTGGTGCCGCGGTGCGTCGTGCCCTGGGGAGCGGGCTGGACGATGCCGCCTGGGAGTCGCTCGAAGATGCGTTGCTCGCCGCCGACCTCGGCGTGGCGGCGAGCCGGGACATCGTCACCGCGGTGCGCGCCTCCAAGCCCGAGGACCTGGATTCGGCGCGACGCGCTCTCGCCGACACCCTGAAGGCGGAGCTGGCGGGCAAGGATCGCTCGCTGAAGCTGGACGGGTCCCCGGCGGTCATCCTGGTGGTCGGGGTCAATGGGACGGGAAAGACGACCACCATCGCCAAGCTTGCCCACAAGCTGCAGGGTGACGGCATGACCGTGACCCTCGCCGCCGCCGACACCTTCCGGGCGGGAGCCGCCCAGCAATTGCGGACCTGGGGCGACCGTGTCGGGGCCAGGGTGGTCCACGGGGAGGAGGGGGGCGATCCTGCGGCGGTCGCATACGACGGGGTCGATTCGGCCCGCGCCCGCGGAGCCGACGTGGTGATCATCGACACCGCCGGTCGTCTCCATGGCAAGAAGAACCTGATGGCCGAGTTGGAGAAGGTCCACCGAGTCGCCGGTGGCGAGACGGTGGGCGAGGTGCTGCTGGTCCTAGACGCAACGGGCGGACAGAACGGGCTCGCCCAGGTCGAGGAGTTCTCGGAAACGGTGCCGATCAGCGGCATCGTCCTCACCAAGCTCGACGGCACCGCCCGGGGCGGGATCGTCATCGCCGTCGAGCGGGCGCTGGGTGTTCCCGTCAAGTTCGTCGGGGTCGGCGAGGGTCTCGATGACCTGGTGCACTTCGATCCCGACACCTTCGTCAACTCTCTATTGGAGTGAGCATGGATGATCGACAGCTCGTGGAGGCGGCCCGGGCCGCGGCGGAGGCGGCCTACGCCCCCTACTCGGGGTTCCGGGTCGGAGCAGCCGTGTTGGGATCGGGGGGAGAGGTGTTCACCGGCGCCAACGTGGAGAATGCCGCCTACCCGTCAGGCTCATGCGCCGAGGCGACGGCGATCAACACCGCGGTAGCCCAGGGTGTGCGTGCGATCGACACGGTGGTCAACGCCTGTGTCGATGCCGACGATGTCGACGGTGCCTACCCGTGCGGACGCTGCCGGCAGATCATGTCCGAATTCGACGTCAGGCGTGTGATCGTCACCGCCGGGGAAGGCTCCGAGGTGCGGGTCCACACCCTGGACGAGCTCTTGCCCTACCGATTCAGGCTGTAGACGCCGGCCAGTCGGCCCGATTCTCCTTCCGGACCACGAATCGGAGCCCGGACCAGGTCTCGTCGATGGAACAGACCTTGTTGTCCACCATCCCGCTGGGGAGGAAGAGCTCACGCAGGGCGTTCTCGTCGAGGTCGGACTGCTTGTCCGAGGACTTCTTCGGCCAGGCGAACCAGATGGCGCCGTCCGGGGGAAGACTGGTGACCACCCGCTCGAACGCGCGTTGGGCCTCATCGGAGCGATCGGCGAAGATCAGATAGATGTCGGAGGGAGTGGCGTCCGAGTCGCGATTGACTTCGACGTCGTCGGGGAGGTCGCCGAGATCGAAGTCGAAGTAGTTGGGGGCGTTGAGGAGGGTGACCGTCATCCCCGGCTCGATGCCGAGCTTGGCGGGCAGGGTCTTGTCACCTTTGTCCTGGGTCATCGCTGGATTATGCCCTTCGGGAATCGTCGGTAAGCCACGACTGTTCCCAGACGCGATGGAAGACACTCAGCTGATGGAGCACCGGGCGGCGAAGGACGACTACTTCCGTCACGACCCGCATTCGCCGTTGCCGCACCATGACCGTCACCAATTCGAGGGTCTGCACTACTTCGACCCCCATCCAGACCTCGCCTTCACGGTCGCGATGGAGCCCGGCGACCTGTCGGAGATCCGGATCCCCACCTCGGATCAGCGGGAGAAGGTGTACAAGCGCGCCGGGAAGGTCCGTTTCGATGTCGGCGGGCAGCCGGTGGAACTCACCGTCTTCGACACCGGGCATCCTGGCTACTTCATCCCGTTCCGAGACCAGACCTCGGGGGACACCACATACGGCGCCGGCCGCTATCTCGATATCGACCCCAACCCCGACGGCTCCCTGACCATCGACTTCAACTACGCGTACAACCCCTCGTGTGTCTACTCCGACGGCTACTCCTGCCCGATCCCCCCTGCGGAGAACTGGCTCCCCGTCCCGATCGAGGCGGGGGAGAAGATGTGGGAGAAGACCGGGTAGAAACGCTTATCTAGGTGATGGGGCCTGTATGCGGGCCGAACTCTCTCGAGAAGGCCGCTACTCGTCAGCTTTCAGGTCGCGGAACCAGCCGTCGGGCGGATTGGCCTCCACGTCGCCACCCAGCTCGACGATCGTGGGGATCAGGGCGTCGTTGCTCCAGGACAGCCATCTCGTCGGGGTGAGGACGATGGTTGCGTCCTCCTGGTCGGCGAGCACCCTGCCCACGGTGGCGTGCCCCGCCTCCGTGAGGAGACGGTCACGATTGCGCTGGTTCGCCTCGGCCGCCCTCTCGCCCTCCCAGAGCTCGACCGTGCCCGTAGCCGAGGTCCAGCCCGGCTGGTCGTAGAAGAAGACGGTCGCCACCGGGCGCTCCTGCACGTTCTTGAACTTCCTCGTGTTGTGTGGTGTCGGCATCTGCACCCTGTCCTCGTAGTCGAGCAGGAAGAGCAGCTCGGTCAGATGGGGAGCCCCGTCGTCGCCGATCGTGGCGAGGATCACGTTCCCCTGACGGCGCAGGTGCTCCCTCATCTCGTCGGTGAGGCCGTGCGACGTCCGATATACCGGGTGAATCGCCATGAACCGACTCTAGGTGCGTCACCGACCCCCTAACATGCCCCGTTCTCTGCGGAGGACGGATGAGCCGCACCGGCATCCACATCGGGCCCGAGCACGACGCCTGTGGTGTCGGATTCATCGCTGCCCGGGATCGGCAGCCCTCCTACCGTCTGACCCGGCTGGCCGTGGAGTGCCTGCAACGGCTCGACCACCGCGGCGCCAAGGCCGCCGACGGCACCGGCGACGGCGCCGGTCTGCTCACCCGGATACCGATCCGGCTGATCGCACGCGAGCTGCTCGCCAGGGGCAAGGAGATCGACCCGACCCGGCTCGGGATCGTGATGTGCTTCCTCCCCCCGGAGGACGCCGCCGCCTGCCGCTCCCTCGTCGCCGAGTCCCTGGAGGCGGAGGGGATCAAGCTGATCATGTGGCGATCGGTCCCGATCGACCCCGATGTCCTGGGCGAGCACGCCCTCGAGGTCCTTCCCCTCATCGAGCAGGCCGTGGTCACTTCGAGTTTCGAGGGCGACGACTTCGAGCGGGCGCTCTTCCTGGCCAGGAAGCGGATCGAGCGCTCCGGCCCCGCCGAGCTGTCCGTCCCGTCGGCGTCGGGCCGGACCGTGGTCTACAAGGGGCTCTTCACCGCGAGCCGCATCGCCGACTTCTACTGGGATCTGCGTGACCCCGACTTCGAGACGGCATTCGCCGTGTTCCACCAGCGGTTCTCCACCAACACCTTCCCGTCCTGGGACAACGCCCAGCCCTTCCGGGTGCTCGCCCACAACGGGGAGATCAACACCATCCAGTCCAACCGGTCCTGGATGAAGGCCAGGGAGAAGGGCGCCACGCCTGGGGTCTGGGGAGATCGCCTCCCCGACGTCTACCCCTTCCTCCAGCCGGGTCTCTCCGACTCGGCGAGCCTCGACAACGTCTTCGAGCTGCTCATCCGGAGTGGACGGCCACTGCCCCACGTCAAGGAGATGCTGATCCCGGCGGCGTGGGAGAACGTGGGCGATCTCTCACCGGAGCTGGCTGCCTTCTACGGGTATCACGCCTTCCTCACCGAGCCGTGGGATGGCCCGGCGGCGATCGCCGCCAGTGACGGGATCTCCCTCCTCGCCGGCATGGACCGCAACGGTCTCCGCCCGGCACGCTGGACTGTGACCCCGGACGTGGTCATCGTCGCCTCCGAGGCCGGGGTGTGCCCCGAAGAGGAGGCCCGCGCCTTGGAGACCGGACAGCTGGGACCGGGCGAGCTGATCTTCTTCGATGGGCAGACTGGCGAGATCGGGCACTCCGAGCAGGTCAAGGAGCGGCTCGCCCGGGCCCTGCCCTATCACGAGTGGGTCAACACCGAGTCGCTGCCGATCCAGGCTCCATTCGACCCGCTCAACGACGATCGCTTCGACGCCGGTGCCCTGACCAGGGTCTTCGGCTACACCGCCGAGGAGCGCCGGCTCATGCTCGCCCCGCTGGCCCAGGGCACCACGCCGACCGGCTCGATGGGCGACGACACCGGTCTCGCCGTCCTCGCCGAGCGCCCGCGTCGTCTCACCCGCTACTTCCACGAGATGTTCGCCCAGGTGACCAACCCTCCCATGGACCCGATCCGGGAGCGGCTGGTGATGTCGCTGCGGATCCAGCTCGGGAGACGCGGCCCGATACTCGAGGACTCGCCCAGCCAGGCCCACCTCATCGAGCTGGCCAGCCCCGTCCTCTCCGACGCCGAGCTGGAGGCGATCGTCCGCTCCGGGGACCGACGATTCTTCTCCCACTGGATCGCGGCCACCTGGCCCGCCGTCGAGGGGCCGGCAGGCATGGAGAGCCGGCTCGACGAGATCTGTATCGAGGCCGCCGACGCGGTGAGACTGGGGGCCACGATCATCGTCCTCTCCGATCGGGAGACCAGCGCCGAGGACGCCCCGGTGCCGATGGCCCTCGTCGTCGGCTCGGTCCATCACCATCTCATCGACCAGGGGATCAGGGGCGAGGTGTCCCTCGTCGTCGTGTCCGGGGAGCCCCGGGACTCACACGACATCGCCGCCCTGATCGGATTCGGGGCCTCCGCGGTCAACCCATATCTCGCCATCGACCAGGTGATCGATCTCGCCCGCTCGGGGATGATCGAGCTCGACCCGGTCACCGCCCAGGAGAACTATCGGGACGGGCTGGAGACGGGGCTGCTCAAGATCATGTCGAAGATGGGCATCTGCACCCTCTCCGCATACCGCGGGTCTGAGCTGTTCGAGGTGATCGGGCTCTCGGAGGCGGTGTGCCGCCGGGCGTTCCGTCATGCTCCCCGGCGTCTGCGCGGCATCGGTTTGAGCGCCATCGCCGAGCAGGTGCTGTTCAACCACTCCCTGTACCGCTCGGGTGAGGCCCGCGCCGGTGGCTTCTACAAGCACCGCCGCGGCGAGGACTTCCATATCACCGGGCCCAAGATCGTCCTAGATCTGCAGAAGTCGGTCCGCTCCGGCGAGACGGACGCCTGGGACCGATATCTGGAGACGATCGGCGACCGCCCGCCGGCGCTGGTCCGTGATCTGCTCACCTTCGTCGACGTCGCCCCGGTCCCGGTCGCCGAGGTCGAGCCGGTGGAGCGGATCATGCGACGCTTCGTCACCGCGGCGATGTCGCTCGGCGCCCTGTCCCGCGAGGCGCACGAGACACTGGCCGAGGCAATGAACACCATCGGCGGCCTCTCCAACTCGGGGGAGGGTGGCGAGGACTCCTCCCGGTACGGCACAGCCCGCAACTCGGGGATCAAGCAGGTGGCGTCGGCCCGGTTCGGGGTCACCCCCGCCTATCTCAGCTCCGCCGAGGAGTTTCAGATCAAGATGGCGCAGGGATCGAAGCCGGGGGAAGGCGGTCAGCTCCCCGGGCACAAGGTGTCCGAGGAGATCGCCGGTCTCCGTCACACCAAGCCGGGGATCACCCTGATCTCCCCGCCGCCGCATCACGACATCTACTCCATCGAGGACCTGGCCCAGCTGATCTACGACCTCAAGTCGTTCAAGCCCTCGGCCCGGGTGTCCGTGAAGCTGGTCTCCGAGCCCGGCGTGGGCACGATCGCAGTCGGCGTGGCCAAGGCCGATGCCGACGTCATAACCGTCTCGGGGTCGGAGGGCGGCACCGGGGCCTCGCCGCTGGTCTCGATCAAGCACGCCGGGTCACCCTGGGAGCTCGGGGTCGCCGAGGCCCATCAGGCCCTGGTGGCCAAGGGCATGCGCACCAAGGTGATCCTGGAGACCGACGGAGGGCTGCGCACGGGACGTGACGTGGTCGTCGCCGCTCTGCTCGGTGCCGAGCGGTTCGGGTTCGGGACCCTCCCCCTCCTCGCCCTGGGATGCAAGATGGTGCGCCAGTGCCATCTCAACACCTGCCCGGTCGGCATCACCACCCAGGACATGGATCTTCGTGCCAAGTTCGCCGGCTCGGTGGACCAGGTCATCGTGTTGTTCCAGCATCTCGCCGAGGAGATCCGTCATCACCTCGCCGCGCTCGGTGCCCGCACCATGGACGAGATCATCGGCCGGGCCGACCTGCTGCGCCCGGTGGACAGTGCCCACCCGCTGGCGCCCGACCTCGCCGCGATGCTGGTGCGGGCCCAGGGGCGCCGGCGGCACACCGGCTACAAGCCGATCCCGGTGTCACGTCTGGCGGAGAGGATCCTCGAGGACGCCGCCGAAGCCATCAAGGGGGAGCGTCGCGTCGACCTCACCTACCCGATCCAGAACACGGATCGCACGATCGGCGCCCGTCTCTCCGGCGAGATCGCCAACCTCTGGGGCGACCAGGGCCTGCCGCCGGAGACCATCAGGATCAGGCTCAACGGGACGGCGGGCCAGAGCCTTGGCGCCTGGCTGACCGAGGGCGTCGGCATCGACCTCAGGGGGACCGCCAACGACTACGTGGCCAAGGGGATGGCCGGTGGCGTCATCTCGGTGACGCCGATGCGGGCGAAGGGGATCCCTCACGCCGCCGGGAATGCGGTGCTGTACGGCGCCACGGGCGGACGTCTCTTCCTCGCCGGTCGAGCCGGTCAGCGGTTCGCGGTGCGCAACTCGGGGGCGACCGCGGTTGTCGAGGGGGTCTCCGATCACGCCTGCGAGTACATGACCGGGGGTCTGGTGGTCGTGCTCGGCGAGGTCGGGCGCAACTTCGCCGCCGGCATGACCGGGGGCATGGCCATGGTCTGGGACCCGACCATCGGGCTGAAGGCCCGTCTCGCCGAGACCGCCCCGGCCGCCCGCCGGCCCACGTCCGCCGAGACCGACCAGCTCCGCTCACTGATCGCCGAGCACTACGACCGCACCGCCAGCCCGCTCGCCGAGGAATTGTCGGGCAGGGAAGAGCTGGGCGACTTCTGGGTCGTGGAGCCCACCGGCGACGTCGATCACCCGAGCGAGGTGATCTTGGAAACGGTCGAAGTCGGGGACTGAGGACCGACCTAGCGCTTCTCCAACGCCTCGATGAGCTGGGGGAGAACCTTGTGCACGTCTCCGACGATGCCGAGGTCGGCGACGGAGAAGATCGGAGCGTCCGGGTCCTTGTTGATGGCGATGATGGTGCCGGCGTCTTTCATCCCCACCAGATGCTGCATGGCGCCTGAGATGCCGGCGGCGATGTAGACGTCGGGCTTGACGGTCTTCCCCGTTTGGCCCACCTGCTTGGCATAGGGCACCCAGCCGGCGTCGACGATGGCCCGGGTGGCGCCGGTCGCGGCGCGCAGCGGCTTGGCCAGCTTCTCCACCAGCTCGTACGCCTCGGGTGATCCCAGTCCACGTCCCCCGGACACGACGATCCTGGCGTCGCCGAGCTGTGGGCCCTCCCTCTCCTCGACATGCGACTCCGTCACCCTCGCCTCGGCGGCTCCGACGTCGGGCAGATCGAGAGTCGTCACCTCGGGAGCTGCTCCGCCCACGGGCGCTGCCGGAAAGGACTTGGGGCGGACCAGGACGATGTGGGGCGGGCCGGACATCGAGGCGGTGGCGATCTGGGCGCCCCCGAAGATCTCGTGCTCGGTCTCCACGCCATCACCGCTCAGCCTGACGTTGGCAGCGTTGGAGAGAACCCCGACACCGAGTCGGGCGGCGAGACGGCCGGCCAGGTCACGGTCGGTGTACGCCTGGCCGAGGAGGATGAGGTCGGGCTGATCCTTCTCCACCCTCTCGGCCAGCGCCCGGGCGAGCGGGGCTGAGGCCAGTCTCTCAGCGGCGTCGGCATGGAGGACTTTGGCCGCCCCGTGCTCGCCTAGGGTCGCCCATGCCTCGTCGCCACCAGCGCCGAGATAGACCACGGTGACGTCACCGAGCTCACGGGCCTTGGTGACCAGCTCCAACCCGAGCGCCGACGGAGAGCCGTCGGCCTCCTCGACGAACACCCAGACCCCGGCCACTCAGATCACCTTCCTTCGCTCGAGCAGAGCGATGACCTCGGTGTACGCCTCGCCGTCGTCCTCGATCTTGCGACCGGCCGAGCGTTCCGGCGCCTCGGTGATCGATACCACCGTCTGGCCCTCGGATCTCTCCACGTCGAGGTCGGACAGGGCCAGGGTCTCCACCGGCTTCTTCTTGGCGTCCATGATCCCCTTGAAGGTCGGATAACGAGGCTCGACCACACCCGCCGTCACCGAGACGACCGCGGGCAGGGACGCGGTGACGACGTCATAGCCGGCCGCGGTCTGCCGATGGATGGTCACCTCACTGCCGTCGGTGTCCACCTGGGTGGCATAGGTGAGCGACGGCGCGTCGAGCAACTCGGCGACCATCTGCGGGATCACGCCCGAGTAGCCGTCCGTCGACTCGGTCCCGGTGATCACCAGGTCGAAGCCCTCCCGGGCGATGGTGGAGGCGAGCACCCGGGCCGTCGTCAGTGCGTCCGAGCCGCGGAGACTGTCGTCCTCGATGATCACGGCCTTGTCCGCCCCCATGGCCAGGGCCTGACGGATTCCCTGGGCGTTGCCCGTAGGGCCCATGCTGACCAGGGTAACGGTCCCCTCTTTGGCCTGGGCGAGTTGCAGCCCCATCTCCACCCCGTAGCGGTCGGTGTCGTCGAGGACCTGCTCGGCCGGTCTGACCAGCCAGTTGGTGCCTTCCTCGAGCCGGTATGGGGTGGCGGGGTCGGGGATCTGCTTGACGCAGACGACGACCTTCATGCCGGATCTCTCCTCGGGTTGATTGGCGCCGCGATGCTAACGAGCGGGCCGGCTGGTGAGTAATCACTCAAAATTGGATCGATCGACCCGTTCCAGCACCAGCTCGGGGAGATCGGGCTGGCTCTGGCCGAGGGTCCATGCGGCGGCCAACCTGTCTCGCAACCCCTCCCACTTCGCCGCGTCGCCGTATCGAACCACGGCGAGGGGGTCGCCGGCTGAGACCCGGTCACCGAGCTTGGCTCGCAGGCTGACGCCGACACCATGGTCGACGTCGTCCTCCTTGCGCTCCCGCCCGGCTCCGAGCCGGGTGGCGGCGGCGCCGATGGCGAGGGCGTCACAACCGATGACGAAGCCGTCCTCACTGGCGCTGATCACGGCCTCCTCGGGGGCCACCTCGAGGAGCGATGTGTCCGCCAGCACCGACGGGTCCCCGCCATGGGCGCGGGCCACATCCTTCAGCTTCTCCAGGGCGGCGCCGCTCTCGATCGCCTCCTGCAGACGATCGCGGCCCCCTTCGACGCCGCCGAGCTCGAGCATCACCTCCCCGAGGGCCAGGGTGAGCTCGGTCACGTCGGCAGGCCCCTTGCCGTTGAGCACATCCACCGACTCCCTGATCTCGTTGGCGTTGCCCACCTCGTTGCCCAGAGGCTGATCCATCGACGTGATCAGCGCCACCGTCTCGACCCCGTTCCGGATGCCGATCCCGACCATGGTCCGCGCCAGTTCCCGTGCGCTCTCGACGTCTCTCATGAACGCTCCGGCCCCGCATTTCACGTCGAGTACCAGCCCGTCGAGACCCTCGGCGAGCTTCTTCGACATGATCGAGCTGGCGATCAGAGGGATCGAGGACACGGTCCCGGTCGAGTCGCGCAGGGCGTAGAGCTTGCGGTCGGCGGGGACCATGGTGTCGGACTGGCCGGCGAGGACGAGGTGATGCTCGGTGAGGATCCGGCGGAACTGCTCCCGGTCGAGACGAGGGTCGAATCCGGGGATCGCCTCGAGCTTGTCCAGGGTCCCCCCGGTGTGCCCCAGCCCCCTCCCCGACATCATCGGCACCGCCAGCCCGCAGACGGCGACGGTGGGCGCCAGTGGGATGGAGATCTTGTCCCCCACGCCTCCGGTGGAGTGTTTGTCCACCTTCGGCAACGGGATCTCGGAGAAGTCGAGGGTCTCGCCGGAGGCCAGCATCGCCGATGTCCAGGCCGCCAGCTCGTCGGCGTCCATCCCGTTGAGCACGATCGCCATCGCCATCGCCGACATCTGATAGTCGGGGATCGATCCGTCGGTGTAGCCGGCGATGAGCCACTCGATACCGCCGGCGGGCAGTGGATCCCCGTTCTTCTTCAGCTCGATCAGCTCCACCGCCGAGTACGTCATGGCCCGAAACGCTAGTTCCGGGGTATAACTGCACCGTGGCCGACGAGATCCTGTCGGGATTCGACTTCAGCAGACGCGAGGAGCCGAAGCCGGGCGTCGACCTCCGCCTCTCGCTCAGCGGGTGGCTCGAGTACCAACGGCACGAGTTCACACGCAAATGGCGGGATCTGAGTGTGGAACAGCTTGCCCAATGGTCGATCCCACCGGTGGAGCTCTCGGTGCTCGGCCTGATCCGGCACATGACCCAGATGGAGCACGTCTACCTCGGCTGGGGTCTGGGCGGGGGAGAGCGCCTCGACCACTACGGAGAGGACGACTATGCGGGGGGCTCGCCTGCCACGGTCGCGGGCGACATCGAGGCCTACCTCGCCGAGGTGGGGCGCGCCGACCGGGCCATCGCCGCGTTGGCGGAGCTCGACTCACCAGGGCTCGGCCACGGCATGCCGCTCGGTGCGACGTTGATCAAGATGGTCGACGAGTACTCGCTGCACAGCGGGCAGGCCCACATGCTCAGGTTCGCCGCCCTCGGCGAGATGATCCGCTGAGCGTCCATCACGCCCGCTTTCCGGGCTTGGTTAGGGTGCCTTCGTGACGATCTACAAGCGATACCCGCACCTTCGCGAGGACCTGGTCACATTCGTCGCCGCTGACGACCTCTGGCTCGCCCCGATCTCGGGTGGGAGGGCGTGGCGTCTCACCGATGACCGTCAGCCCGCCCGCACCCCTCGATTCTCCCCGGACGGGGAGCACATCGCCTTCGTCTCCTTTCGCGACGGTCATCCCGAGGCTTATGCCGTTCCGGTCGAAGGTGCCGGGGCCCCGACCCGTCTCACCTGGTGGGGAGCCAAGAACACGCTGGTCCTTGGTTGGACCTCCGACGGACGGGTCCTCGTCGCCTCTCATGCGGGAGAGACGAATCTGCGTCATCTCGTGGTCAAGGCGGTCGGCCTCGACGGCTCGGTCGAGCGTCTCGCCTACGGCCCTGCCTGGGGTGTCGCGGTCGGAGAAGAGGGCGCAGTCGCACTGAGCACACCGGGCTCCCGATTCCCCGCCCATTGGAAGCGCTATCGGGGAGGCACCGCGCCACGACTGTGGCTGGATCGCGCCGGCGACGGGTCTTGGGAGCGCCTCCTGGCCGATGACCCGGCCTCGCTCGTCGACCCGATGTGGGTCGACGGGCGGCTCGCCTTCGTGTCCGACCGCGCCGCCGTGATCCCCGGCCCGCGGGACCAGGCGTCGGAGCAGGCCAATGTATGGGTCTTCGACGATGTGCTCGCCGATTCGGAGCAGGAGCCACGGCAGGTGACGCGACAGGGGCCCGAGGTCGGCTACGTCCGTGACGCCACCACCGACGGGCATCGTGTCGTCTGGCACAGCCGGGGCCGGCTCTACCTGCTGGAGAGCCTCGACGACGAGCCACACGAGATCGAGTTCACGGTGCCCGGTGGCGACCCGGAGCCCTTCCGGGCGGTGCCGACCAAGAACCTGGGGCGGATGACACCCGACCATGGTGGTGACGCCAGCCTCGTCGTTTGGAGGGGCAAGGCGTTCTGGCTCGCCCATCGGGACGGCCCGGCGCGCGCCCTCGTCGCCGACTCCGGGATCCGGGCGCGTGAGCCCGTGGTGCTCGGCCAGACCGGTTATGGCGCGATCGTCACCGACGCCGACGGTGAGGACTCGGTGGAGATAGCCCACCTCGCCGGGGAGGAGCGGCCGCGACAGATCGCCTCGGGTGAGCTCGGCAGGGTCCTTCATCTCGCCGGTGATCCCGCCGGCGAGCGAGTGGCGGCGATCTCACACGATGGCGCCATCCGTCTCGTCGACGTCGGGAGCGGGGGGATTCGGGAGGTGGGCCGATCGCCCGAGGGGGAGGCGCTGTCGCCCTCCTTCTCGCCAGACGGCCGGTACCTGCTCTGGTCACAGCCGAGCACGGTCACCGCCGATCTGCACCAGCTGATGATCCATGACACGAGGTCCGACGGTCCGCCGGTCCCCATGACATCAGGCACCTTCCACGATCACGACCCGGCTTTCACCAGTGACGGGAAGCACGTGGTCTTTCTCTCCGAGCGCACCTTCGATCCCGAGTACGACCCCCACGAGTTCGCCCTCTCCTTCGCCGGGAGCACACGGCCATGGCTCATCCCCCTGTCGGCCACCGAACCGCCGCCGTTCGGCCCGAGCACGGAGGGGTGGAGGATCAGCGCACCGGACAAACAGCCCGACCGGGACGCGGGCAAGTCGGACGGTGAGGAGGACGAGCCCGAAACCGTCGTCAGCCCGGATCTCGACCGGGAGGGGGCAGAGGACCGTGCGGTTCCCTTCCCGGTGCGATCGGGCCAGTACCGCGGGCTGAAGACCTGTCTCACCGGGGTGCTCTGGATCGAGATGAATCGGGAGACGGGCGTCCTCGGGACCCGACGCGCCGGGGTTAGCGGCGAGCCGAAGCCGGACAGCCTCCAGCTCTGGTCGATGGAAAAGCGGGCAGTGGAGACCGTGGTCGATGCGGTCGGGGACTACTCCGTCTCCGGAGACGGCCGCCGGCTGGTGGTCAGGCACAAGGAGAACGTCACGGTCACCCCGGCCGACCACAAGGCAAAGGAGGACGAGCCCGGGGTGGTCAAGGTCGATCTGTCCCGGCTGCGATTCGACGTCAGCCCGCGCGCTGAGTGGGCACAGATGTTCGACGAGAGCGCCCGGCTCATGCGTGATCACTTCTGGCGGGAAGACATGGACGGCGTCGATTGGGACGACGTCGTGACGCGGTGGCGGCCGGTGGTCGACACCCTGGCCACCACGGACGACTTCCACGACATGCTCTGGGAGACCGTGGCCGAGTTGAACACGTCCCACGCCTACGTCATACCGACCGAGCTTCCCGGCGACCAGACACGTCGTCTCGGTCTCCTCGGGGCCGACTTGTCGGCATCGGACGACGGTTGGGTGATCGAGCGGATCCTGCCCGGCGAGTCGAGCGATCCCGACGCCCGTTCCCCCTTGCGGGCCGCAGGTGTCGACGCCCGCCCGGGGGACAGCATCGTGGCGGTCGACGGAGCCCGGTTCGACCCCTCATTCGGACCAGCCACCCGTCTCCTCGGTGCCGCCGGCAAGCCGGTCGAGCTGACCCTGCGCCGGGACGGCGAAGATCGCCGGGTCGTGGTGGTCCCGCTGGATGACGAGGAGGTACTTCGTTATCAGGACTGGGTGCGCTCGCGCCGTGTGTATGTCGAGCAGCACTCGTCAGGGCGTCTCGGCTATCTGCACGTCCCCGACATGGCCAGCACGGGCTGGGCGCAGTTGCATCGCGATCTGCGGCACGCCACACGACGCGAGGGGCTGATCGTGGACGTGCGCTACAACCGGGGCGGTCATACCAGCCAGCTGGTGCTCGCCCGCATCTCGAAGCGGCTCGTCGGCTGGGTCACCGGCCGGCACAACCGCGAGGTCTACAGCTATCCGATCGCAGCCCCGAGGGGCCCGGTCGTCCTCGTGGCCAACGAGTACTCCGGCTCGGACGGCGACATCATCAATGCCGCTTCTCAGGCCGTCGGTGTCGGCCCTGTCGTCGGCGTCCGGACCTGGGGTGGTGTCGTCGGCATCGACGGCCGCTTCCATCTGGTGGACGGGACGTCGATCACGCAGCCCCGCTACGCCTTTTGGCTCGAGGGCAAGGAGTGGGGAGTGGAGAACCACGGCGTCGATCCGGACATCGAGGTGGTCCACAGCCCTGCCGACTTCTTCGGGGAGAACGATCCCCAGCTCGATCGGGCGATCGAGGAGGCGTTGGCTCGTCTCGAAGAGACGCCGGCGCTGGGCCCTCCGCCGCTTCCGGCGCCGAAGATCACCTGATCAGGCGAGCTCGAAGCGGACCACCAAGGTCACCGCCACCGTGGTGGTGCCGGTCTCGATCGGTGTGCTCTCCGCCATGGCCGCCAGGCGAGCCATCGGAAACGGGCCCGGGGGGCGGGTGGCGGATTCGACGACGCTCACCACCGGTCCCAGGCTCCGCCCGGCCAGCGTGGCGAGATGCTCGGCTTTCACCTGGGCGTCCGACCATGCCAGCTCGCGGGCTCGACCGGAGAGGGCGGATTCGTCCTCGACCGAGAAGGTCACGCTGTCGACCGTCGCCGCGTCGCCCGCCGCCTCGGCGCACCGGTCGATGACCTCACCCACCCGGGAGACGTCGCGAACTCTCACCCGTTGCTGGTTGGTGACCCGAAACCCGATCAGGCGTTGCGTCCCCGCGTGGTGGTCGTACTCGGGAAAGACCGAGTAGGTCGTCGTGGTCACGTCCTCGCTGGAGACCCCCGATCCTTCCAGCGCAGCGAGGACGGCCTCGGCGCCTTCCCGGGCCGCGGCAGTCGCCCCGGCCACGCTGTCCCCGAGAACCGACACCCCGAGCACCACCGTGGCCAGATCGGGACGGGCGAACACCTCGCCGCCGCCCACGACGGTGATGCCGGATGAGGGCGATTGGTCTGTCACGCCAGCCCGGTCGTCTCGGGCAGGCCGACGGCGAGGTTGAGGTTCTGCACCGCCTGCACCGCAGCACCTTTCAACAGGTTGTCCTCCACGGCCACCACGGTGAGACCGAGGCCGTCATCGCTCACCGTGGCCCCGCCGATCAGGACTCCGAGAAGCCCGGACCCGTCACGGAGGGTCGGTATGTCCGGCTGGACATCGACCAGAGCCTCGTCGCGATAGGCGTTGTGCAGGATCTCCAACGGTTCCTCGGCGCCGAGTGGCGATCCGAGCGGCATGTGGGCGGTGACCAGCAGCCCTCGGAACGTCGGATGGACGTGTGGCATGAATCTGATCGGACGTCCCAGGTTCCTGGCGGACTCTCGCTCGTGGTTGTGCCCGGTCAGCCGGTAGGGGATCAGGTTGTCGGCGAGGTTCCCCGGGTCGTTGCGGGGTGATGGCGTGGTGCCGGCTCCCGAATAGCCGGAGACACCGAACACGGTGGGTGTCCCCTCGATCATCTCCAGGAAGGGGGCGATCGCGAGCTGCAGCGCGGTCGCATAGCACCCCGGGTTGGCGATCCGTCTCGCCCCGCCGAGCTTGTCCCGGGTGAGCTCGGGCAATCCGTACACCCAGTCGTCGTCGAACCGGTGGTCGGCGGAGATGTCGACGACCACCGTGCCCTGGGAGAGAGCCGCCACCCAGGGGGCGCCCGCCCCGTCGGGAAGGGCGAGGAAGACCGCATCGAGGTCGCGCCCGGCGAGATCTTCCGGAGCGGGCGACTCGAAGACGAGACCTGCCAGACCGGGCACGGGCTTGCCGGCGAGCTCGCGCGATGCGGCGAGGGCCACCTCGACCTGGGGATGCCGGTCGAGGATGGCCAGCAGCTCGGCACCGGTGTGGCCGCGGGCCCCGATCACCCCGACCCGAAGCTGCTCAGAGGCCACTGGAGTCCCTCAAGAAATCCGCCGGCATCTCGGAGAGCCGTTTCACCGCCCTGCCGATCACCTCGAAGTCGTCGATTCCCCTCCAGAAGATCGCCCAGTGATTGACGGTGACGGTGCCGTCGGCCTCCTTCTCGTAGAAGGCGTTTATCTGGTTGTCGGTCCGTGAGCGCCAGACGATCTGCGGGTGGTCCTTCACCATGTGGTCCCACACGGTCCTGGCCAGGCCCTCGCCGCGGGCCGACTCCTCGATGGCGAACTTGTCGAGGTACACGAACTCGTCGAGTCGAACCACCACCGCCGCAGCCCGGTAGGTCTCGGAGACATACGCGGTGAGCAGGTCGATCTGGTCCCACCAGCCGGGGATGAGGTCCCGGTGGAAGGCATCCTCGATGAGGGAGGCGAGACGGGCGCGGTCTACCTGGGTCTTGTCGGTGAGACGCTGGATCGCCTCTCCCATTCGAATCAGGGTCCCGTCGCCGCTGTGGGTGAACAGCTCGCGGGCCAGGGCCGAAGGTGTCGTGACCGAGATCGAGGTGGTGAGGGGGGCGGTGTCCAGGAGCCGCTTGATCTCCAGCATCTTCAACCTCATCCCGGAGTGGACCCACGGCTGGGCCATCAGCTCGTCGTAGTCAGTCGCCAGGTTGATCGAGTCGATCACCCGGCCGTCCCCGTCGAGCAGGCCGCCGGTGTCGGAGAGGAAGATGATCTTCATCGGCTTGATCTCCTGGACGAGCAGCCGGGTGGCCGAGTCGGCGTTGATGTTCACGAGTTGGCCCCCCGGGGCGACTCCAAGGCAGGTGAGGATGGGGATGGCCCCCGACCGGACGATGGAGCGGAGCAGGTCCAGATGGACCGAGGTGGGCTCACCCACCAGCCCGTAGCGATCCCGGTCGACATAGTCGGCGTCGAAGACTCCCTGGGTGAGACCGTGGGCTTCAACCCCCTGGCCCCTCACCGCCTCGACCAGGCGGATGTTCTCTGTCGTGAACACGTCGCGGGCGGCGTCGAGGACCTCGGGTGTCGTGTAACGGAGCCCGTCGATCTTCTCCGTGGTGATCCCGTCCGACTGGAGACGCTCGTCGAGCTGAGGGCCACCGCCGTGGATCACGATCGGGGTGAGACCGACCGTGTGGAGCAGGGCCAGCGACGCCGCCGTCTCTTCGAGCCGTCGTTGCAGGACGGCGCCTCCGACTTTGATCACGGCGAACCGGGTCTGCTCCACGGCCGAGAATCGGCGCAGGTAGTCCCGGATCTCCTTGCCACTGCTGACGTTGGAGAGCAGTTGGACGATGGTTTGTCGAATGTCCCGGTTCGGAGCCATCTCAGACCTCGGCGACGAGCCGCTTCATGATCGCCTTCTGCACGTGGAGGCGATTCTCCGCCTCCTCGTAGGCGATGCAGTTGGGGCCGTCGAAGACGCCGTCGCTCATGATCACGTTGCGACGCATGGGCAGGCAGTGACTCACGAGAGCCCCGTCAGTCCTGGCCATCTTGGCCTCGTCCACGATGAAATGGCGAAACCGGTCCCGGATCGGCTTCTCCTCGGACCATCTGCCGAAGAAGGGGAGGGCCCCCCAGCTCTTTGCGTACACGAACTCGGCGCCGTCATAGGCGTCGTCGATGTCGTGGGTGACGGTGACTCGCTGCCCGTTGGCGGCCGCATCGCTCGCCGCGATGTCGAGGAAGCGCTGGTCGAGCACGTACTCGTCGGTCGGGCAGAGCAGGGTGACGTCCATCCCGAATTTGGCGGCAGCCACCAGCGCCGAATTGGCCACCGCGGTGTTGAGCGGCTTGGGGTGATAGCTCCAGGTGAGGAGGAACTTCCTTCCGGTGAGATCCCCGAGGTGGTCCTGCATGGCGAGGGCCAGGGCCATCTCCTGACAGGGATGGGTGATGGTCTCCATGTTGATCACCGGCACCTCGGAGTGCTCGGCGAAGGCATTCAGGACAAGGTCCTTGCGGTCTTCCTCCCAGTTCTCGAACTTGGGGAAGGCCCTGATCCCGATCAGGTCGCAGTACCGGGAGAGGACCTTGGCCGCCTCCTTCACGTGCTCCTCGGCGTCGCCGAGCATGACCGCGTCCTTCTCGTATTCGAGTGGCCACATACCGCCCGAGGGGCTGAGGACCACGGCGTGGCCCCCCAGCTGGAACGCACCGACCTCGAACGAGGTGCGGGTGCGAAGCGAGTTGTTGAGGAAGATCAGGGCGATGGTCTTGCCGGCGAGATCTTCGCCGAAGGGAGTCTCCCGCAGGGCACGGGCGTCGTCGAGCATCGCCTCCAGATCGGGTCGTGACCAGTCGTACGTGTTGAGGAAGTGCCTGATCGGAGCAAGTGTCGTGGCCTGGCGGCGGTGCGGTCAAGTCGCCACCCGATGCGGTGGTCGGCCCTTCAATCGATGGCCACCACCCGGTAGTCGATCACGAGCACACCCTCGTCGGTGAGCATCCGAGCCTGGCGGGCCTTGTCGCGGCTGCGGAGCCGTCCGCCCGAGCCGACCACACGCCACCAGGAAAGGCCTTCGCTCTTGGCGATGAGCGTGCCCACCGCCCGGGCCGCACCGGGAAAGCCCGCCTCGGCGGCGACCTCGCCATAGGTGACCACGTCACCAGGGCCGAGAGACGAGATGACCGCTACCACCGCGTCCTCGAATTCCGTCACGATCCGCCCGTATCGGGAGGAGCCTTCGCGCCGCCCCTGCTCATCTCATATGGTCCCGAAGAGCCGGTCTCCCATGTCCCCGAGCCCCGGTGCGATGTAGAAGTTCGGGTTGAGCTCGCGGTCGAGGGCGGCGGCGACGATCCGCACCTCGGGATGGTTGTCCTCCATGGCCGCCACCCCTTCGGGTGCGGCGACCACGCACACCGCCACGATGTCCCGGGCGCCGTTCTCCTTCACCTTGTCCACCGCCCAGGAGAGCGAGCCACCGGTGGCCAGCATCGGCTCGAGGATCAGCACCCGCGCCGAGCTCAGCTCGGGGAACTTGTTGTAGTACTCCATCGGCTCGGCTGTCTCCTCGTTCCGCTGCACGCCGGCGAAGCCGATGGCGGCATCCGGCACGAGGGTCAGGACCGAATGGAGGAGGCCGAGGCCGGCGCGGAGCACGGCGACGGCGACCACCGGGCGATGGAGGCGGATCCCGGTGGTGGGCTCGAGCGGTGTCTCCAGCCGCACCTCGTCCACCGCCATGTCGGCCAGCGCCTCCGCCACCAGTAGGTACCCGAGACGCTCTGCGATCTGGCGGAACTCGGGTGGGGCGGTGGCCTTGTCACGCAGGATGGTGAGCAGGTCGGCGGCGAGCGGGTGATCGAGGATGGTGATCGGCATGGCCCCGGAGACTACGACGCCTGCGACGACCGAGGCCGTGGCCGGCCCGATCAGCCTTATGAAACGTCCAAAAGCCCAATAGTGGGCCGTGGAACCTTAGGAAAGCGTATCAGCCGGTGTTGCGCATGCCGGCGGCGATGCCGTTGACCGAGAGGAGGAGAGCCCGGTCGAGTTGGGGGGAGGTTTCGCCGCCGCGGCTGCGGGCGAGGAGGGACACCTGGAGGTAGTTGATCGGGTCGAGATAGATGTCGCGGACCTCGAGGGTCCGCCGCAGCAGGGGCGAGTCCTCGAGCAGCCCACTGGTGCCACGCACCGCCAGCACCTCCTCGACCGTGGTCTCGTACTCCTCCCGGATCAGGTCGAGGAGATGACGGTGCTGCGGTGCCACCAGCTCCGAGACGTACCCGGCGGTGATGTCGAGGTCGGTCTTGTACAGGGTCATCTCCACGTTGGAGAGGAAGGTCGACATGAAGCTCCACTCGGCAGCCATCTCGACGAGGACGTCCCCGAACCCGGCCTTGCGGGCGCCGAGCAGCCCGGAGCCGACACCGAACCAGCCGGGGACGATCTGCCGAGTCTGTGTCCAGCCGAACACCCAGGGGATGGCACGGAGGTCCTCGACACCACTCAGACCCCCCGGCCGGCGTGAGGGCCGGCTCCCGATGTTCATCTTCCCCAGCTCCTCGACGGGTGTGGAGGAGAGGAAGTAGTCGACCAGGCTCGGGTCCTCGACGAGACGTTGGTATCCGGCGAACGCCTCGCCGGAGAGGCAATCCATGGCCTCGGTCCAGCGATCGAGAGTCTCTGTCGGCCGTCGCGACTTGCGGTGGAGCAGTGTGCTCTCCAGCACCGACGCCACCATCAGCTCCAGGTTGCGTGCCGCGATGTCCGGGTTGCCGTACTTCTCGGAGATCACCTCTCCCTGCTCGGTCACCTTGATCGTCCCGTCGACGGTCCCGAATGGCTGGGCGAGGATGGCGGCATGGGTCGGCCCGCCGCCCCGCCCGATGGTCCCACCCCGCCCGTGGAAGAGAGTCAGCCTGACACCGTGCCGCTCGGCGACGTTGCGCATGACCCTCTGGGCCTTGTAGATCTCCCATTGTGAGGTGGTGATCCCACCCACCTTGTTGGAGTCCGAATATCCGAGCATCACCTCCTGGTGATCCCCGCGCAGGGCCACGAGTCTCCGGTAGCTGGGATCGTGGAGCAGCCCGTCGAGGAGCTCGCCTCCGTTGCGAAGGTCTTCGATCGTCTCCACGAGGGGGACGATGCCGATGTCGGCGATGCCCCGGTCCAGGTCGATCAGACCTGCCTCCTTCGCCAGCACGGCCGCCTCGATGACGTGGATCGGGCTCGCGGTCATGGAGACGATGTAGCTCTCGATCACCTGTCTCCCGTAGCGATCCTGGGCGGCCCGGATCGAGTCGAAGCTGGCCATCGTCTCCGCGCTGTCCTCGGACAGGTTGGTGGTCGGCCCGGACAGGGGACGTGGCCCGGCGAGCTCGGCGGACACTGTGCGCAGTCGTTGCATGCCCCCCATGGCGGCCAAGTCGGTCCCGACGTTGGTGAACAGCTCATCGATGGCAGCGGTGTGACGCGAGGAGTGCTGGCGCAGGTCGAGCACCGCCATCTGAAACCCGAGCGTGGAGACGGCGCGACGCAGCCTGGCGACGGCTCCCGAGGCGATCAGCTCGCCCCGCGACCCGCGCAGCGAGCCCGAGATGAGGTCGAGCTCGGCGAGGAGCTGGTCGGGATGGGCGTAGTCGCGGCCGGGTTGATGGGAGGCGCCGGTACGGATCCTCGTCCGGGTGTTGATGAGTCGGGCGTGGATGTACGAGCACTTGAGACGGTAGGGCGCCTCCCCGGTGCGTGCCTGCTCCCGCTGCCAGATGTCGGGGAGGTGCCGGCGGTCCTCGAGCAGCGAGCTCGCGAGCTCCTCGCTGGGCGCGGACAGCACACTCGACATCGACAACTCGTCACTCAGCCGCTCCACCGCCTCGATGAGCAGGGTGAGACCGCGGTCGTGTTGCAGGGCGAGGGCTCGCAGCGTCGTGTCGGCGGTCACCTCGGGGTTGCCGTCCCGGTCACCGCCCACCCACGTCCCGAACCGAATCGGCACGGCCTCGACATCGGGGGCGAGACGGTGGAGCTGTCCTGCCATCACCTCGGAGAGGCGGGGGAGGACCTGGGTGGCCAGCCCGACCAGGTAGTAGAGGGCGGATCGGGCCTCGTCGACCACCGTCGGGCGGTCGGTCCGCAGCTCGTCGGTCTGCCAGATCTGGTCGATGAGCTCGGCGGAGCGACGGTCGATGAGCTCGACGTCGTCGGGGTTGGCCGTCTCCAGCCGCTTGGTGATCAGCGACGCGACCTCGGCTCTCTTGGTGAGGATGCTGCGCCGCGCCGCCTCCGTGGGATGCGCGGTGAGGACGGGCCGCACCTCCAGCCGGGCCACGGCGTCGTCGATGAGGTCCTGGTCGAGCCCGACGGCGAGGATCCGATCCACGGTCGCCCGGAGATAGCGGTCGTCACTGGCCAGCTCCTCCATCCGGTGGACCTGCTCGGCGACGTTGGCGAGGTAGAAGTAGGTGGTGAACGCCCTGACCAGGGGGATCACGTCGTCGATCTCGAGCTCGGCGAGGAGGGCATGAAGCTCCAGGGCCGCATCGGCACTGCCACCACGCCGGGCCGACTTGCCCAGAGACCGCACCTTCTCGACCAGCATGAGCAGGTCCTCCCCGTGCTGGCGGATCAGGGCCTCGCCGAGCTGATTTCCCAGGCGGCGTATGTCGGCGCGGAGAGTGTCGTCCCGGGTGATCACCGGGCAGAGGGTAGGTGCTCAGCACCCTCCCTCGGCCGTGGTGACTCCCAACGTCGCCGCCTCGCCCGGGCTCTCGATGGTGAGCAGCACCGCCTCCCGGATCCTCTCCACATCGGGGATGACGTGACCGGTCCTCGTCCTGCCGACGCCCCAGGTGGCGTCGAATCCGATCAGCCTGATGGTGGCCGCCGAGACCCGGGGAGTCAGCCGGATCAGCTCGGGGACCATCTCGACCGGGAGGTCCGTGGTCAGGTTCGAGGTGACCGCCTCCAGGATGCCATCGAGGCGTGCGAACAACGTGAGGATGTCGGACTGGGTGGCCATCGCGGCGAGGACACACCGCTGGCGACCCATGCGGGCGTAGTCGGATGCCCCGTAGCGGGCCCGTGAGTAGGCGAGAGCATGGGCGCCATCCAGGTGCTGACGGCCCGGGGGGATCTGCACCATCTGGTAACCCCCGGTGACGACGTCGTAGAGAGGACCGTCCACCGGCTCCGCCACGTCGACATCGACCCCACCGAATGCATCCACGACCTCGGCGAACCCGGTGAGGTCGACGAGGACGTAGTAGTCGATCTCGAGCCCGCTGAGGCTCTGGATCGCATCGCGCACGGCTGCCGCACCGGCATCGGGGCCAGGGAAACGATCTGGGTTCCGGAGCCCCCACCCGTAGACATGACCGAGTTGGGTCACCGGGACCACGGTGCCGTCGGTGAGGGTCGGGGACCCGAAGTTGCGAGGCAGCCCCACCAGGGCGGCGTCGCCGGTGATCGGGTCGATGGAGGCGACGATCATGGTGTCGGTCCTGAGACCGCTGCGTCCGGGCCCGGCGTCCCCGCCCAACAGGAGGATGTTGAGCCGATCGGTGCCGAAGGGCTGCCAGGGCCGGGTGGGCTCTGCTGTGATCACGTCTTCGTCGTACTGGCCGGGGGCCGTGACGATCGGGCCCAACTCGACGGGGACGGTCGTGGTGGTGGTGGAGGAGGAGGTGGTGGTCGTCGCGGGCGCGGCGGAGACGTCATCGCCGCCGAAGACCTCGACCAGTGAGCCCCTCGTCTCCAGACCCACCCAGGCGACTGCGGCATGGGGGATCGCCACCACGACCAGGAGCACGGCGATCACGAGCCAGCCTCTCCCGCCCCCGGCCATCCAGGCCAGGCCGGTGGAGAAGATACGGACGATCGCCAACCCCAGGTTGACCAGGACGAGGGCGAGGAGCACATCGGGGTTGGCCAGCCAGGCGGCGATCTCGACCGGCTCCACGAAGAGGAAGACGGTGAGGGCGGTGATGCCCAGCATCCCGGTGACGAACACCAGGGCCCTGCCCAGGACCGGCCGATCGGTGGCGAGCTGGCCCCAACCGGGGACGAGAACCGAGCGGAGGGCCGCTCCGGTGGGTGTCGGGTGTCGTGCCACACCCTCCCAACGAAGCGGCCCTCGCCGTGGGTTCCGGTGAGGTCAGGGGAGGTCGACGCCGAAGACCGGCACCCCCTCGGGGCACAGACGGACCTTCGGGTTGAAGTCGACGAACATCCCCGACGGGTTGTCCTTCCAGATCCAGGCGTGCATCACCCAGAGCGGGAGCACCGGATGCTGGTGGAACTCCATGCCGAAGAGACTGGGCGGCTCGGTCCCGGTCCAGGCCTCCACGGGGACGATGTACTCGTGGGCCACCAAGCCGGTGATCTCACCGTCGGCGTCCAACTCGTAGACCAGGGCCTCGGGGGTCGTGATATCGACCACGTCGTCCATCAGCGACTCGTTGAGGTAGTGGAGCCCCATCCCACCGGACTCGGCGCTCTCGAAGCACCCCAACGCGTCCATCGTCGACCCGTACCCGGCTGCCTCCGCCATCTCCACGTCCTGGAATGCGGCGGTGGCCAGACTCGCCGCCGCGATCTCGGCCGGGTCCACCGTGTCTCCCATGTCGTGCTGGCCGGAGTCGGTCGTGGTCTCCGTCTCCGCTTCCGTCGTCGTGGTGGCCGGTGCGCTGGTGGTGGTCGGGGCAGCCACGGTAGAGGTGGTCGAAGTCTCCTCTTCGGCGGCTTGCGGACCACATGCCACGACGACCAAGGCGACGAGAGCGAGAACGATGAGACGTCGATGTCGTCTCATTTCAGGCACCCGCGCCCACGTAGAAGTACGGGTCGAGGACGCTGATCTCCGAGATCCGGTCGACCGGGAGCGCATTGAGACCGGCGGCGCGGCGGATCGCCTCGGGCGAAGGGCCGTCGTAGATGCAGAAGGTCTTCCCGTGATCGCTGGTCACGAAGGACTGCACCCAGGTGACCTGTTCGGTGGCGTTGTTCTCCACGACCCCGAGACACGCCTTCAGACCCTGGGCGTTGGTCGGGATCCCCACCCCTTCGGGGAAGGTCCTCTCCACCAGATATCTGGGCATTTTGTTCTCCTTTCGGCCGGTGTCTCCGGCCGATTGCGAACGTAAGGAGAAGGTGCGGCCCGGACATCGGGGCGCGCCCCCAGATCAGCCGTGAGCGCCCCTATTTCGCGGCGAGCTCGTCGGAGAGGGCCAGCGCGATCGCCCTGGCGCGGTTTTCCACGCCGAGCTTGGAGAGGATCGCCGACACGTGATGCTCGACGGTCTTCTTGGAGACGAACAGCTCCTCGGCGATCTCGGGGTTGGACAGCCCAACGGTCATCAGCCGGAGAACCTCGAGCTGACGCTCGGTCAGCCCGGCGGGGTTGGACCGTGTCGTCCGGGTCGGGCCGCGTGGGATGCTGCCGACACCGGCATCCCGCAGGCGCGCCCTCGTCCTCGCCGCCATTGGCCCGGCGGCGAGCTCGTCGAAGATGCCCAGGGCGTCCAACATGGCCTCCTCGTCGCCCTGAGCCAGGGCGAGGGCCGACTCGTAGGGGCAGCCGATGTCGGCCCAGAGATCCGCGGCCTCTCGCCAATGGCCCGACATGTGAAGAGCGAATGGCTCCGCGGCGTCCTTGGGCGCCTCGTCGATCGCCCCGGTCATCCACATCCAGAAACCGATCTCGCCCCGGGCCCACGCGCTGTCGGTGTCGAGGGCCCGGTGATAGGCGGGCTCCAGGACATCGAGCCCCTGCTCGGGCCGGTCGGCCAGCCAGAAGTGCTCTGCTCGCCCGCAGATCGCGTTCCAGGCGTGTTGCAGCTCGTGTCGACGCCCTAGGGCGACCATCTCATCGAGCAGCGACAGCCCACCGGGATCCCCGCGCCGAACCCGCACCCGGCCGAGCGCGGTCATCGCGGTGACGTTTGCGATGCCGTCAGGCTGGAGGGTGGTCCGGCCAACCAGCTCGGCATGTGCCACCGCATCGTCCCATCGGCCCTGTTCGAAGGCGATCCGGGCCAGCCAGGAGCGGTCGTAGGAGACGGTGTAGTCCTCGTCGGTGGCCAGACCCTGTTCGATCCCCTCATTCAGGGCCTCGACGGCCACGTCGTATCGGCGCGCCTCCCCACCCCCGGAACCCAGCATGCTCATTGCGATGGAGCTGTACCTGGGGTTGCCCAACGCCTCTGCGCTCTCTATCGCCTGTTGCAGCAGCCTCACCCCCAAGTCGGCGTCTCCCACCACGACGTTGATGCATCCGGTCATCATGCCGACGAGCCAGGCCACGTTCTGGCTCCCCACGGCTTCGGCGACGGCTCCGGCCTCGGCGATGGCTGCGAAGGCGAGATCGGCGTGCCGGGCGAGCATGTGGTTGTGGGCCGCCCGGTACAGGGTCATGCCCAGCATCTCGCTGGGCCCCATGGGGCGAAGCCTGTCGAGGGCCTCGTCCATCGCCTCCCAGCCCTCGTCGAATCGGTGCAGGTTCCAGAGCGCTCCTTGCAGCTGGCCTAGTGCGTCGGCCAATGCGGTGACGTCTCCGACGCGTCGCAGATGGTCGGCCGCCGTCATCAGCTCTGCCGCCGACTCATCCGGCAGATCGAGCGAACGCAGCTCCGTGCCGAGCTTGACCCGGATCCGGGCAGCTCGATCCTGGCCCAGCACGTCCGAATGGTCGAGGGCGGCGCGATAGAACGCCGCTGCCTCACGACGCGACCCCCGTCGGGCTGCTTGGTCGCCTGCCGTCGGGGCGAAGGCAACGATCAGGTCGGGAGATGCCGCGTTGATTGCATGGTGGGCCAGTCGGGCGATGTCCTTGGTCTCGTCCTCTTGGAGGAGGGCGATCATCTGGCGGTGCATCTGGAGGCGGCGAGCCGGGGGGATGGCCGCTTCGGCGGCGGCCCGGGCGATCTCGTGGCGGAATCGCAGTGTCACTCCGTCCCCGATGAGCACCCCGGAGAGCACGGCGCGGTCGATGGCCGGCAATGAAGCCCCGACCAGGGTCGCCACCTTCTCGATCTCGAGGGCGCGGGGGGCGATGGACACCGCTTCCACCACCGATCTGGCTTCAGGGTCGAGTTGGCCGACACGAGCCAGCACCGCGTCTTGGACGCTCGAGGGGAGTGCCGAGCCGCTGGCGAGGACTTCGGTCACGAAGAACGGGTTCCCGCCTGAGATCTGATGCAGCCGGACCGGGTCGAAGTCCGTGTTCGCTGCCAGCTCGCCGGCCAGCGCGGTCACCGCGTCCAGGCTCAGAGGAGGAACCACGAGACGGACCGTGGAGGGGAGCGGTATCAGTTGGCCGAGCACCGGCCGGAGCGGATGCTCTGATCCGACCTCGTCGTCCCGATAGGTGCAGATCACCGATGCCTTCGTCTCGGCGACCCTCCGTCCCACGAAGCGCAGGAAGTCGAGCGTGCCGTCGTCGGCCCAATGGACATCCTCCACCACCATGATGATCGGGCGCCTGGTGTGCTTGAGGCGGTCCAGGACCTCGGCGAACACCTCGACACCGGAGCGCCCGTCCAACTCCATCCCGGACAGCCCGGATCGCGGGTCTGCGGCGAAGTCGTGGAGGGGACTGAGCGGCCGGGGAGTGGTCAGAGGGTCGCAGGCGCCCTCGATGACGAGGACATCCCGCCTCGCCGGTTGCACCAGGGCACGGACCAGTGAGGTCTTGCCGGCGCCGGCCTCACCGGCGACGAGGACGAGGCTCCCTTCTCCTCTCGCCGCGGCGGATACCCGCAGACGCAATTCGTCGAGGAGGTCTCCTCTCTCCAGCAGCATCGCCCCGAAGCGTAGGATCTTGACAGTCCCGTCGTTTCTCCGTAGGATTCGGTCGGTCGACCGATTTCGAGCTAGAGGAGCAGTGTGGTCACCGACCCCGCCACGAGGAACGTGATACTGGAAGCGGCCAAGGAGGCCTTGATCGAGAGTGGCTATGCGGCCCTCTCCACCCGGGGCATCGCCCAGCGGGCCAACGTCCCGTTGAGCCAGATCCACTATCACTTCGGTTCCAAGCAGAACCTTGTCCTCGAGGTCCTCGCCGAGGACAACCAGCGACTTCTCGAACGTCAGACCCGGCTGTACGAGACCGAGCTCCCGTTGTGGAAGCAATGGGAGCAGGCCTGCGACTACCTCGACGACGACCTGGCCTCGGGTTACGTGCGACTCCTCCACGAGATGATGGCCGCCGGCTGGGGGGATCAAGCGATCGCACAGGCGGTTCGGGCAAACCTCGCCGGGTGGATGGGCCTGCTGGCCAACACCGCCAAGCGTGTCTCCGACCGGGTCGGTGGCTGGGGTGAGTTCACCCCCGAGGAGGTGGGCGTCCTCGCCGGTGCCCCCTTCATCGGTGTCGAGGCGATGATCCTCCTCGGTTTCGAGGAGACCGACTTGCCGATGCGCTCCGCCCTGCGCAAGGTGGGCGAGGTCCTCAAGGAGCTCGAAGGGGCCTGATGAGAGCGCGTCTCCCCGACCGGGCCGGACATGTCGAGCGGGATGGAGTCCGGATCGGCTATGAGGTCTTCGGCCAGGGGGATCCCAGCATCCTTCTCCTCCCCACCTGGACGATCATCCACTCCCGTTTCTGGAAGATGCAGGTGCCCTACCTGTCCCGTCACTACAGGGTGGTCACCTACGACGGGCCCGGCAACGGCCGCTCCGACCGGGTCACCGACCCGGGGCGCTACGAGCCGGCCTCCTACGCACGGGACGCCGCGGCCGTGCTCGACTCCTGCGGTGTCGACTCGTTCGTCGCCATAGGGCTCTCCCGTGGCGCCGCCTATGCCCTCGCCCTGGCCCGGTTGGTGCCGGAGCGGGTGCTCGGCCTGGTGCTGATCGGCGCCGCACTCCCCATCGCGCCACCGCCACCGGCCCGTGCCGGGATCCCGGAAGAGTTCGACAAGCCCTATCCGGAGAGCCCACAGGGATGGGACAAGTACAACCTCGCCTACTGGCACGACCACTACGAGGACTTCGTCAGGTTCTTCTTCTCCGAGATGTTCTCCGAGCCGCACTCGACCAAGCAATTCGAGGATGCGGTGGGCTGGGCGCTCGAAACCGGGCCCGAGATCTTGGAGGCCGAGTCCAAGACGTCACGTCTGGTGCCCGAGGAGGTCTTCGACGGAGTCTCGGCGCCGACCCTGGTGATCCATGGCAGCGACGACCGCATCGTCTCACACCAGGTCGCACTGGAGGCGGCTCGTCGCACCGGTGGGAGCCTGCTCACCATGGGCGGCTCGGGTCATGGGCCGATGGCCCGCGACCCGGTCAAGGTCAATCTCGCCATCCGTGAGTTCGTGGAGAGTCTGCGTTGAGGGCGATAGAGGCGACCGAGACCGGGGTGCTCGACCGCGACGGTGTCGACATCGCCTTCGAGGTGTATGGCTCGGGGCAGCCCACGCTGATGCTGATCCCCCCTGCGCCGATCACCCACTCCCGGATCTGGAAGGGCCAGGTCCCCTACCTGTCCCGTCATTTCCGGGTGATCGCCCTCGATGCGAGGGGCAATGGCGCCTCGGGCCGGCCAACCGAGCCGAGTGCCCACACCACGGAGGAGAACGTCGCCGACATCGTCGCCGTACTCGACGCCACCGGGACCGACACGGCGATCCTGGTGGCGCACTGCCACGCCAACTGGTGGGCCGTGGAGACGGCACGTCGTCACCCCGATCGGGTGACCGGCCTCGTGGCGATCGAGCCGGGCGTTCCCTACCTGGGCACCCCCCAGCCGCATTGGGTGGAGGCAGGCAAGCACTGGGACGAGGTGCTCGAAGACCCGAGCGGATGGGAGCTGTGCAACCGGCACGCCATCGTCACCCGTCATCGCGAATGGGTCGAATTCTTCTTCGGCCGGCAGTTGGTCGAGGCTCACTCCACCAAGCAGTTCGAGGACGCGGTGTCGTGGGCGCTCGAGTCCACCGGGGAGACCCTCGCCGCCGGCGAGGAAGGTCCGGACATCGACGTCCCTACCCGGGACGAAGTCGAGCAACGCTGTCGTGACCTGGAGGTGCCGGTCCTGGTGGTGCATGGAGACCAGGACGTCTGCCAGCACGTCGACAGGGGCCGTGCCTTCGCCGATGCCACCGGTGGTGACCTCCTCGTCCTGGAGGGGGCGGGGCATCTCGCCCTGGCACGCGACCCGGTAAGGGTCAACCATGCCATCAAGGAGTTCGTCGACAGGAACCAGGAGGTTTCGATGCGCGCCCGAGTCTGGACCCACGGTCTGAGCCGCCGCAGGAAGGCCCTCTACCTCTCTTCTCCGATCGGTCTCGGACATGCCCGCCGCGACCTGGCCATCGCCCAGGAGCTGAAAGCGCTCGAGCCGGATCTGGAGATCGACTGGCTGGCGCAGCACCCGGTCACCTCGGTGCTCGAGGCGGCCGGGGAGACGATCCATCAGGCGAGCGAATGGCTCGCCTCGGAGTCGGGTCACGTCGCATCGGAGTCCTCGGGTCACGATCTCCATTGCTTCCAGGCGCTGCGCACGATGGATGAGATCCTGCTGGCCAACTTCATGATCTTCCAGGAAGTCGTCGAAGAGGGTCTCTATGACCTCGTGATCGGGGACGAGGCCTGGGACGTCGACCACTTCTGGCACGAGAACCCGGAGTTGAAGCGAGGCACCCACGTCTGGATGACCGACTTCGTCGGCTACCTGCCCATGCCGTCCGGGGGCGACCATGAGGCCTATCTCACCGCCGACTACAACGCCGAGATGATCGAGCACATCGCTCGCTTCCCCCGTATCCGGGACCGGGCAATCTTCGTGGGAAGCCCCGACGACATCTTCCCCGCCGTCTTCGGCCCCGACCTCCCCAAGATCAGGGACTGGACGGAGGAGCACTTCGAGTTCTCCGGCTACATCACCGGCTTCACCCCGCCATCACCGGATCAGGTAGAAGAGCTCCGGAACGAGCTCGGGTACGGGTCGGACGAGAAGGTCTGTCTGGTCACCGTGGGCGGATCGGGGGTGGGCCGTGACCTGCTGGAGAAGGTCATCGAGTCGTACCCGCTTGCCAAGGAGCAACTGCCAGAGCTCCGCATGATCGCGATCGCCGGGCCGCGCATCGACCCCGATTCCCTTCCCTCGCATCCCGGTCTCGAGGTGCATGGCTATGTCGACAGGCTCTACCGCCACCTCTCGGCTTGCGATCTTGCCGTCGTGCAGGGCGGGCTCACCACCACGATGGAGCTCACCGCGGCGAACCGGCCCTTCCTCTACTTCCCGCTGCGCAACCACTTCGAGCAGAACTACCACGTGCGGCATCGACTCGACCAGTATGGGGCGGGCCGGCACATGGACTACTCGGCCACCGATCCCGATGCCCTGGCGGCTGCCATGGTCGAGGAGGCGGCGAAGCCGGCGAACTATCGCCCGGTGGAGACCGACGGGGCGGCGCGCGCCGCCCGCATGATCGCCGAGCTGATCTAGAGCGGGGAGAGCCGGTCCATGACGTACCCCCGGATCTATGTGCCAGCTATCGGTCGAACGATCGACCTGTTAGGGAAGACGCCGCATCGTGAGTCGATCTGGGCAGGCGCCGCATCCGATTTGGGCAGTGCCCACCGTTGGTGGCGAACGGGGCTCTCCATACCTTCGCATCAGCGGCCATGGCTCAGAGGAACGGGGGTGCCCATGGGTTGAAGACGACACGCCACGACAGCAACGAGAGAGACCAGCGAAAGGAAACAACAAATGAACACGACCATGACCAACGGGGTGGACACCACCGCCCTGTTCGGCGCCCTCGATGCCGTGAAGGCACAGCCGGCCGCCGCCAAGTTCCAGTTCCGCGCCCGCAACCAGTGGCTGAGCGGCACCCACAGCCGGAGCACGATCCATGACTTCTTCGGTCTTGGAGAAGAGCAGACGCACGTGGATTCGCACAGCTACGAGGCTGATCACCCGAAGCAGCTGGTGTCCACCGACAAGGCGCCTACTCCGGTGGAGTTCCTGCTCCACGCCCTCGCCGCATGCATCACCGCCGGGATCGGCAACGTCGCCGCGGCCCGCGGCATCGAGCTGACCAGGGTGCAGTCCGAGGTACGCGGTGACATCGATCTGGTGGGCCTGCTCGGCATCGACACCACGGTGCGCAACGGCTACCAGGGCATCGAGATCCGCATCGAGATCGAAGGCGATGCCGGCGCCGAGGATCTGCGCAAGGTCGTCGAGCGCTCGGTCGCCCGCTCCGCGGTGTACGACGTCCTCAGCAACGGCACCAAGGTGTCGGTCGAGGTCCAGACCCGATGATCCGGGTCGGTGTGGGCTCGGTGACCTCCCCGGGCCCACACCGTCGCGGGAGCGACCGATGACATACGACTACGATGTGATAGTGGTGGGTGCCCGGGTGGCGGGTGCCTCGACGGCGATGCTGCTCGCCCGGTGCGGGCACCGGGTGCTGCTCGTGGATCGAGCCACGATGCCCTCCGACACACTGTCCACCCATGCCCTGCTCCGCACCGGAGTCCTGCAACTGACCAGATGGGGCCTGATCGATCGGGTGATCGCGGCCGGTACGCCACCGGTTCGGGACATAACTCTCGGTTTCGGCGAGGAGCGGATCCCGTTCGAGGTGAGACCCGATTACGGCATCGACACCTTCTACGCCCCGCGACGTCACATCCTCGACGCCATGATCGTCGAAGCAGCCGTGGCCGACGGTGTCGAGTTCCGGGGCGGTTTGAGGATGGTCGGCCTCCTCCGCGATGACGACGGGCGGGTGTCCGGTGCGGAGATCGCGGACGGGGCCACCCAGGAGAGGGTCAGCGCACGGATGGTGATAGGTGCCGACGGTCATCAATCCCGGGTCGCCTCACTGGTGGACGCCGTCGATCTCGACTCGCATCCCGCCACCAACTCCGTCCATTACGCCTACTTCAACGGTGTAGAGGCGTCCGGCTTCTGGTTCTTCTTCGCCCCCGGTGTGAACGCCGGGCTGATTCCCACCAATGACGGGCAGACCCTGGTGTTCGCCGCCCGTCCCCGTGCCCTCTTCGGGCGGTTCCAGTCGGATCCCGATGGCGAGCTGATGCGTCTCCTCCGGTTGGCCGGGAACGACCTCGCCGAAGTGGTGGGGCGGGGGGAGAGGGCCAGCGGCTTTCGGGGCACCCGCGGCCTGACCGGCCACATCCGCCATGCGTGGGGGCCCGGGTGGGCACTGGTCGGCGACGCCGGGTACACCAAGGACCCGATCTCGGCGCATGGCATCAGCGACGCCTTGCGGGATGCGGAGCTGTGCGCCCGGGCGGTCGATGCCGCTCTGGTCGACCCCGGCGAGGAGCAGGTGGCGATGAGGCGATACCAGAGCCGGCGAGACTCGCTGTCGATGACGATGTATGAGGAGTCTCGTGCCCTCGCCTCATATCATTGGGATCCCTCCGAGGCCTCGATTCGGATGCGACGTATCAGCGAATCGGTCAGGGAGGAGTGTGAGGCGATCGTTGCCTTGCCCGAGTGGCCGGCGGTCCGGCTGTCGGTGGGGGTGTGAGCAGCCTCGTCAGCGAGACGGATCGGCGGCGAGACGGGCCGCGGTCTCGAAGATCCGGGGGTCCGGGTAGTCCTCGCAGTAGTTGTAGTAGTAGGCGACTCTGACCGTGCCGGTGGTGTCGACGACGAACTCGGCGGACTGCATCCAGGGGTCGTCGACGAGGCTCCTCCCCATCTCCCGGCGCTCACTCTGGAACGTCTCGCCGATTTGAGGGCTGAGCGAGCAGTACTCGTCGGGGGCGTCGTAGAGGACCTGCTCCCGCGACCAATGAGACAGCCCGTAAGCCCGGTGGGTCCGGTAGTCGGGGTCGGCGAGGACCGGGGGCTGCAGACCGTACCTCTCCTTGTAGGCCACGACCCTCTCCTTCTCGCCGGGGGCGACGACGACAACCTCGAGCCCCGCGTCGAGATACTGCTGGTACTCGTCCCGGAGCCGCTCGATGCGCTGCAGCCCGCACCCGCAACCGAGGTGGCGCCACAGCATCACCAGGGCGGGGCGTCGTGACCAGCTCTCGCTGAGACTGACCCTGGCGCCCTCCTCGTCGGTGAGCTCCATGTCGGGTGCCTGGCCGCCACGGCGGATCGGCTCACCCTGATGGGTTGGGCCCGCCACCCAATTGTCCATCCAGCGTCGCTCCGCCGAGAGGACCAGGGCGGTGAGGTCACGATCGGTCAACTGGCCTCCTTCGAGGGCCCAACCTAGCCCGCCGCCTCACTCGTCCACCCGTTGCTTGTGCACTCTCCCCTCCACACCTCTCAGGGAGAATCCGGTGCCCGCTCCGTAGCGGACCATGGTCATCTCGGCGAGGATCGACACCGCCACCTCCTGGGGCGTCTCCGCCCCGATGTCGAGCCCGATCGGGGAGTGGATGCGCCCGATGTCCTCGTCGTCGAACCCGAGCTCGCGGAGCCGGTCCACACGGAGGCCGTGTGTCCTTCGGCTCCCCATCGCCCCGATGTAGCGGGTGTCCGCCTTGAGGGCAGCCTCCAGGGGCGGCGTCTCGTGACGGGGATCATGGGAGAGGACGACGACCCAGGTCCGGCGATCGAAGGTGAGCTGGTCCATCAGATCGCGTGGCCAGCCCACGAGCAGCCGATGAGCCGCGGGGAACCGATCCTCGGTAACGAAAGGGGTGCGCGAGTCGATCACCGTCACCCGGTATCCCATCTGCCCGGCGAACGAGGCCAGGGCCTGGCCGATGTGGACGGCGCCGAAGATGAGCAGGTCGGGGGGTGGCGCCAGTGTCTCGATGAAGACGGAGTGCACCCCGTAGTCGAGAGCGCGGTGTTGCTCGTGGGCGATCAGGGTGACCGCGTCACTGGTCACGTCCGATGCGATCTCGTCGGGAAGCCCACCGGCGAGGACGACACCGCCGGCGTCGAGCACCGCCTTCTCTCCCGTCGCAGGTCCATCGACGACGGTGATCACCGCCCCGAACGACTCGGCGTCGAGGAGCCCCTGTATCACCTCGTTGACGTCGGTCACCAGGGCTCGATGAACACGTCGATGGTCCCCCCGCAGGACATCCCGACCTCGAAGGCATCCTCGTCGGCGATGCCGTAGGTCACCTTCTTCGGCTTGCCGGTCTCGATCACCTCCTGGGCGTGGAGGAACACGTCGTTCTCGACGCAGCCGCCACTGACCGAGCCCTCCATGTCTCCTTCAGAGGACACCAGGAACTTCGACCCCTCGGGTCGGGGAGCGCTCCCGTATACGCGGATGACGGTGGCGACCGCCACCTTCTTGCCCTCGTCGACCCACTTGTTGCGCAGGGCGAGTTGGTTTCTCACGACATGGTTCTATCACACACCGCGTGCTCAGCGGGCAAGGGAGTCGAGCAGGCGGACCACGCCGCGGAGGTCGTGGACGCTGGCGGCGGGCAGGAGGTGGTCCACGTACGGGGTCACGGCCTGCATGCCACGGGTGACGGGCCTGTAGTCGGGCCTGGCGGCCAGGGGGTTCAGCCAGATCACCTTGTGCACCGAGCGGGACAGCCTTGCCATCTCGGTGCGGAGCAGACCCGGATCGCCGCAGTCCCAGCCGTCGGACAGGACCAGGGCGATCGGCCCGCTCCGGGAGAGGCGTCTGCTCCAGCGCCGGTTCCAAACTGCGAGCGCATCGCCGATCATGGTGCCCCCGGACCAGTCGCGAACGGTCGTCGAGACCCTGGCCAGGGCGGTCCTGGTGTCGCGGCGACGGAGGTCCTCGGTGATGCGGGTGAGCTCGGTGGAGAAGGTGAACACCTCGACCGAGTCGAGACGTCGTTGCGCGGCATGGGCGAAGACGAGGAAGAGATCCGCGTACTTCTCCATCGACCCGGAGACATCGGCGATTATGACCAGCGGCCGTTGACGCCGCCGTCGCTCCCGTCGCACGATCGGCATGAGGTCGCCTTCGGGCCGGGTCGAGCCACGCAAGGTGCGTCTCAGGTCGGGCGCCCCGCCCGACGGTGAGCGCATCCAGCGTCTCGTCCTAACGTCGGTGGGCTGCCATGCCATCGTCATGACCAGTAGGCGGGCCTCGGCGAGTTGATCCTCGTCCAGGTCGGCGAAGTCCCTGGTGGCGATTCTCTCCGCTGCCGAAGCCCCGCTCTGGGATGAGGCGTCGGCGCCGGGCATCTCTTCGTGTCGTCCGATGATCGGCGCCACCGCCGTTATCGGACCGGGATGGGAGCCGGCCTCGGCGGGGTGATACGACACGAGACGGGCACCGAAGAACCGCTCGAACTCCTCGTCGAACGGGGTGCGCTGGTCGGGCCCGGTGATCGTCAACGACCTAAGTGCGGAGTAGAGCTGGCCCCGGCTCGAAGGGTCCACCAGGGTGAAGGCGCGGGCCATGTCCGAGACCTGCTCGGGTGTGACGGTGAGGCCTCGTCCGCGCAACGCCGCGGCGAAGGTGGCCAGGTCCCGGACCGGGCCGGCGGTGGTTGTCATCCCACCAGGGCCTCCACCCCGGCCTGCCGAACGGCGTCAATGTCGTCTTTGTACTTGAGGACGACACCGAGGGTCCGCTCGGCCATCTCGGGGGTCAGACGCCCGTCATGTAGTAGCCGGAGCGACGCGGCCCAGTCCAGGGTCTCGGCGACTCCCGGTGGCTTGAACAGCTCCATGTCGCGCAGCTTCGCCATCGCCGCGGCCAGGCTCTTCGCCAGAGACTCTTCCACGTCGGGCACCTTGCGCATCACGATCGCCGCCTCCAGGTCGGGGCTGGGGTAGTCGATCCAGTGGTAGATGCATCGACGCTTGAGGGCGTCGTGGATCTCCCGGGTGCGATTCGAGGTGAGCACGACGATCGGCGGTTCGTCGGCGGCGATGGTCCCGATCTCGGGGATGGTCACCTGGAAATCGGAGAGCAACTCGAGGAGGAATGCCTCGAATTCCTCGTCGGCCCGGTCGAGCTCGTCGATGAGCAACACCGGTCGGCGGCCGTCACGCGCCGCCTCGATCGCCTGCAGCAAAGGGCGGGCGATCAGGAAGTCGCGGCTCATGATGTCCCGTGACGTCGCCCTGGCTCCCTCGCCCCTCGCCTCGAGGAGGCGTATCTCCATCATCTGCAAGGCGTAGTCCCACTCATATAGGGCGTGGCCGACGTCCAGACCCTCATAGCACTGCAATCTGATCAGGTCCTCGCCGGCGATGGCGGAGAGGACCTTGGCGACCTCGGTCTTCCCGACGCCGGCCTCGCCCTCGAGGAAGAGCGGCCGTCCCAACTGCAGGGCGAGATGGATGGCGACGGCAAGGTCCTCCCCGGCGAAGTAGTCCTGGGATTCGAGTGCCTCAGCCAGCTCTTCGATCGTGCTCGGGATCACAAGGACAGGTTAAGCGGGGCTCTGCCATGAGCGGTTGTGCAGCCACTTACCGCTCGTGTCGCTCTCTGCACAACCATCGCGAGCTCGTCCCCGGTGATCACCGCTCGAGCAGCTGGATCTCGTTGCCGTCGGGGTCGGCGAAGGTGACGAAGCGGGCTGTGCCGCTGTCGGTGACCTCGTCGATGGGGGCGATCCCCTCGCCGGCGAGCCTCTCGATCTCCGCCCGGAGATCGGGGACCCGGAACGAGATCACCGCAGTCGACCCACCTTCGGGGCGAATCCCCTGGTGAAGGGCGAAGCGGGTTTCGCCCTCCATGGTCATCGTCTGCCAGGTGTCGTAGCGAGGCCCCGGCTCGAATCCGAGCGTCTCGTACCAAGCGAGGGCGGACTCCAGGTCGTTCACCCAGACGAAAACGGTGTCCACTTGGAGACTCATCGCCCATAACCTATACCTCGATGTTCGACACCCTCGCCCAGAGATTCGAGACCGTGTTCTCGTCGTTGCGGGGCAAGGGGAGGCTCGCCGAGAAGGACATCGACAACGCCCTGCGCGAGGTTCGCCTCGCCCTGCTCGAGGCCGACGTCAACGTCTCGGTGGTGAGATCCTTCCTCGCCCGGGTCAAAGAGCGCGCCTTGGGCGAGGACGTCTCCAAGTCGATAACCCCCGGCCAGCAGGTGATCAAGATCGTCCACGAGGAGCTGGTGGCGACACTGGGAACCGAGAACGCCGGTCTCGCCCGGAGATCACCGCTGGTGATCGTCATGGTCGGGCTCCAGGGCTCGGGCAAGACCACGACCGCCGCCAAGCTGGCCAGGCTGTTGCAGGGCCAGGGCCGGCGACCCATGCTCGTCGCCGCCGACCTGCAGCGCCCGGCTGCGATCGACCAGCTCGAGACACTGGGGAGCCGCATCGACGTTCCGGTGGTCGTCGATCGCAAGGGAAAGGCTCCCAAACTGGCGAAGACGGCCCGAAAGGAAGCCGCCGCGGCCGGGCGGGACGTTGTGATCATCGACACCGCCGGACGGCTGCAGATCGACACAGCACTGATGAACGAGCTGGCCGCGGTGCAGAAGTCGGCCCAGCCCGACGAGGTGCTTCTCGTCGTCGACGCCATGACGGGCCAGGACGCGGTCAACGTGGCCTCGGGGTTTCAGAGCCGGATCGGGATCACCGGTGTAGTCCTCTCCAAGCTCGACGGCGACGCCCGCGGCGGCGCTGCCATCTCGGTTCGCGAGGTGACGGGGGCACCGGTGAAGTTCGCCGGCGTGGGGGAGGGCCTGGGCGACCTCGAGCCCTTCCATCCCGATCGGATGGCCAGCCGGATCCTCGGCATGGGCGATGTCCTGACCCTGATCGAGAAGGCCGAGAGCGCCTTCGACGAGGAGCAGGCGGAGAAGGCGGCGGCGCGGATGCAGAAGGGCGAGTTCACCCTCGAGGACTTCCTCGGCCAATTCGAGGCGGTGAAGTCGATGGGGCCTCTCAAGGACATCCTTGCTATGCTCCCCGGGTCCGGTTCGCTCCTTCGCGACGTCGAGATCGACGACCGCGACTTGAAGAGGGTCGAAGCTGTCATCCAGTCGATGACCCCCGAGGAGCGTCGGGCTCCCAAGATCATCGGCGGAAGCCGCAAACGACGAATCGCGTCCGGCTCGGGCACCACCGCCCAGGACGTGAATCGGGTCCTCAAGCAGTTCGCCGAGACGCAGAAGATGATGAAGACGTTGGCCGGAGGCAAGGGCATGCCGTCACTCGATGCCCTCACCGGTGGCCGCCGTCCCAGAAGGTGAAGGTGAACTAGATGGCTGTCAGGTTGAGACTGATGCGGATGGGCAAGAAGCGCCAGCCCGTCTATCGCATCGTCGTCATGGACCAGCGTGCTCCCCGGGATGGGCGGTACATCGAGCAGATCGGGCGTTACGACGCCCGTCAGGAGCCGTCCCTGGTCGAGATCGACAACGAGCGCGCCGCCGATTGGCTGGC
The DNA here is from genome assembly GCA_035550735.1 of Acidimicrobiia bacterium. Lineage (GTDB taxonomy): Bacteria > Actinomycetota > Acidimicrobiia > Spongiisociales > ZC4RG35 > JANQRA01. Next base: position 172,862 of record DASZOM010000026.1, read on the forward strand.
CAAGGGGGCCCAACCCTCGGAGACCGTGGAGAAGCTGCTCAACATCTCTGGTGCGATGAACACGATGAAGATCCAGAGCGGTGGTATCCATGTCGTCGGCGTGGAGAGGCCGGCAACCCTGCCGGCCGAGGACGCCGTGTCCGAGGAGGAGTGATTTGGCCAAGGGAGACATCGTCGAGCGGGTCGTCACCTACGTCGTCAAGAGCATCGTGGAGGACCCGGAGGCCGTCCAGGTGACCCTGGTGGAGCAGGGCCCCGACGACTACGTCGCCGAGGTGCGCACCGCAAAGCCCGACATGGGTCGTGTCATCGGGCGGCGAGGGCGGGTGGCGAAAGCGATTCGGGCGGCGGCGGGCGCCGCCGGCGAAGAGGAGGGGATCAGCGCTGGAGTCGAGTTCCTCGACTGATCAGCCCGCGGTCCGCATCGGCCGACTCGGCCGGCCGCACGGCCTCGACGGGTTCCTCGGCCTCTATGTCGAGCTCGAGGATCTGGGGTATTTCGAGCCCGGCTCCCACGTCCTCGTCGAGGGCCGCGAATGCATCGTCCGCTCCCTCCGTCGTGGCAAGCAGGGCTACCAGGTGATGTTCGAGGAGGCGGTCACCCGGGAACAGGCCGAGGCCCTGCGGGGAAGCAGTGTCTTCGCCACACAGAGACGTCTGTTGGGGGACGACGAGTTCTGGCCATCCGACCTCGTCGGGCTGGAGGTGAGACCGGGGGGTGGCGTGGTGGTCGGCGTAAGCCATGGCTCCGCCCAGGATCGCTTGGTCATCGAGCGTGACGGCCGCCGCTTCGAGGTCCCGTTCGTCGACGAGTTGGTCCCGGTGGTCGATCCGGCCGGCGGTTTCGTCGAGATCACCGAGATCGAATGGCTCAGCTCACCGCCAGATCGAGAGTGACCTGCTCGGGCCCATCGTCATCCTGACTCGCCACTCCGACCTGCACCGAGATGTTCCCCGGGGGAAGGCCCAATTCGTGGCTGAACTCACCCCAGCCACCTCCTCCCGTCTCCACGGCGACCGTGCCGGTCTCGGTGACCACCGCTCCTTCCTGGGTGACCGTGAGCGCGATGGCGGGCTGCTCTGACCGGACGTAACCCATGACCCGGGTGACCGGGTCCACACTCGCACCCGTTCCCGGTGAGACCACGACCACCTGCTCGCCGGTCACGGAGGCCCCTTCGAATTCGACGAACCCGGGCCGGAGGTCGATGGTGAGGCGGGCCGGCGAGGCATCCACGCGAGCACGCGCCGCCGCGGGTGCCGAGAGATGGAGGTCGACGAACATCCCACCGTCGAAAGCCCTCACCACGTAGAGGCGGTCGACGAGCGCGGTCTCCACGAGCTGATCACTGACCACGGTGGAGGTGACCCCGAGACTCAGCCTGATCACCTGGAACGACTCCAGGTGGGAGACGGCCACGTCGGGCACAGTCGTGGCCGGTGCTCCCTCTGCGGTCTCGAACTCGAAGACGAACGTCTCGCACTGGTCGGAGATCTCCCAGGAGATGTGGCCGAGGCTGACGCTGTCGCTGCCCTCCCCGTCGACGACGGCGATGCCGCTGCCCTCCTCGAACTCCCCGGCTCCCGGGCACTCGACGACCGGTGGCACGGTGGACGTGACCGGGCTCGACGTGGTCGTGGGCTTGGGCGGCGTGCCCAGGCCGAGCCCGGGCCCGTCCCCGGTGCACCCGGCGACTGCCACGATCAGCAGCACCCCTGCCAGCCTCCGCATGCATCGCAGACTATGGATCGGCATTAAGTTCGATCGTGAATTCGAGAATCGAGGAAGCATGCCCGAAGCAGTGATAGTGGCTACGGCGCGGAGCCCGATCGGGCGGGCGTACAAGGGCTCCCTCGTGGATGTCCGTGCCGACGACCTCGCCGGCTTTTCCATCGATGCCCTCATGAAGAAGGTCCCCGAGGTCGACCGGGCCTCGGTGGACGACGTGATGCTCGGATGCGCGCTCACCCATCACGAGCAGGGCTTCAACCTGGCACGCCCGGCCTCGCTGCTCGGGGGGATGCCGGCGACGGTGCCGGCAACGACCGTGAATCGCTTCTGCGCCTCCTCCCTGCAGACCATCAGGATGGCGTTTCATGCCATCGCCCGGGGCGAGGGCGACACCTACATCGCGGCAGGCTCGGAGTCGGTGAGCCGCACCTACGGCAAGGCGATGGGCTACGACGACCTCAATCCCCGCTTCACCGATCCCGGGCGGGACGACTTCATCAACAACGTCTACATCCCGATGGGCAACACGGCCGAGAACGTTGCCAGGAGGCACGGGATCACCAGGGAACGTCAGGACGAGTTCGGGAAACGGTCCCAGGACCGCGCCGTCGAGGCGCAGAAGAACGGCTTCTTCGAGTGGGAGATCACCCCGATCGAGCTGCCCGACGGTGCCACGTTCGCCGACGACGACGGGCCGAGGCCCAACACCACCCTCGAGAGGCTGGCCGAGCTGCCCACCGTCTTCGACCCCGCCGGCACGGTGACGGCGGGCAACTCATGTCCGCTCAACGACGGCTCGGCGGCGGTGCTGGTGATGTCGGCAGAGCGCGCCGCCGACCTGGGAGTGCGTCCCCTGGCGCGGATCATCGCCTCGTCCGTGGCCGGCCTCGAGCCGGAGTACATGGGAATGGGCCCGGTCTACGCCGTTCGCAAAGTCCTCGAACAGGCCGGGATGTCGCTCGACGACATCGACGTCATCGAGATCAACGAGGCCTTCGCCGCCCAGGTCCTGGCTTGTGTCGACGAGCTGGGGGTCGACATCGAGAAGCTCAACCCCCATGGGGGCGCCATCGCTCTCGGCCACCCGTTCGGGATGACCGGTGCCCGGATCATGGGAACCCTTCTCAACGACCTGCGCACCCTGGACGGCGCGATCGGTCTGGAGACGATGTGCGTCGGCGGGGGCCAGGGGATGGCGATGATCGTGGAGCGCCTCGACTAGCGAGAAATAGGTCGCCAGACCGATCCAGTTTGACCACCCTGGGTCTACCTTGACCACGCAACGTGTTCAGAGGCCTAGGAGGGCGAAATGCGTAGAACAGGAATCGTGGTCATTTTGGGCATGCTGGCGATGGCTCTGGCCTTCCCGGCATTCGCCACCAAGCCAGACGACTCGTCGGGTCTCGAGTCCGGTCACAAGATCACGATCTGTCATGCCACCAGGTCGCTGGCCAACCCGTACGTGGAGATCACCATCGACATCGCGGCATGGGACATCGCCGACCCCGACAGCAACGATCACGGTCCCCAGCACCATCTGCGGAGCAAGGACGGGATCACCTGGGGCGACTACGCGCTCGCCGGCCCCGATGACGAGTGCACCCTCGACGGTGGGGGCACGACGACGACCTCTACGACCGAGCCCCCGAACGAAGTCTGAGCGGGCTCGGGAAGGCCGCGGCCGACAGGGCCCGATGACGGGAGGCCACCTACCCTCCGCCTGATGCGGATCAACGTGGTCACCATGTTCCCGGGCTATTTCGAGGGGCCACTGCAGACCTCGATCGTGGGCAGGGCGATCGAGGACGGCATCCTCGAGGTGAACCTGGTCGACCTGAGGCAACACGGGCTGGGGAGGCACAAGCAGCTCGACGACTCACCGTTCGGCGGTGGGCCGGGGATGGTGATGATGGTCGAGCCCCTCGCCGCCGCCCTGAAGCCGCTGGGGCACACCAGACGCGTCCTGTTCACCCCAGCCGGGATGCCGATGCGCCAGGTCACGCTCGATGGGTGGGCCACCGAGGACGAGATCACCTTCGTCTGCGGCCGATTCGAGGGCATCGACCAGAGGGTGATCGACCGCTACATCGACGAGGAGGTCAGCCTGGGCGACTATGTGCTCGCCGGGGGAGAGGTCGCAGCCGCGGCCTCCATCGAGGGCATCGCACGTCTCCTTCCCGGTGTCGTGGGCAATCCCGTCTCGACCGAGACCGAGTCGTTTCGTGACGGCCTGCTCGAAGAGCCGGTGTACACCAGACCCGCCGACTTCGAGGGGACGACGGTCCCCGAGGTGCTCCTCAGCGGGGACCATGGCCGGATCGCGGCGTGGCGGCGGGAGCAGCGTCGTCGTCGCACCGCCGAGCGCAGACCCGACCTCCTGGCGAATGGCAACGAAACCGCAAGCTGATACAATCCCGAGGGCCGGGACGCCGAACCGCCACCCCCGGATGCTTCAGGAGCCCTCCATGAACGATCTCCAAGCCGTAGAAAACGCGCACGTGCGCGATGACATCCCCGAGTTCCGCGCCGGCGACACGGTGAAGGTCCATGTCAGGGTGGTCGAGGGTGGCCGTGAGCGAATCCAGGTCTTCGAGGGAGTGGTCATCGCCCGTAACGGGAGCGGGCCACGCGCCACCTTCACAGTGCGCAAAATGAGCTTCGGCGTCGGCGTGGAGCGGGTATTCCCGGTCAACGCCCCGATCATCGCCCGGATCGAGGTGGTCCGGAAGGGCGACGTGCGTCGGTCCAAGCTCTACTACCTCCGCGATCGGGTCGGCAAGTCGGCCCGCATCAAGGAGCTGCGCGACTGAAGCCGCAACCCCACTCCATGCCACCGGACGAGGAGCCCGACCGAGCGCCCCTCGAGCAGGCGGGCACGCGGCGCATCAAGAAGAAGCGATCGTTCTGGGCCGAGCTGCCCGGGCTTCTCCTCACCGCTCTCGTCATCGCCGTCGTCATCAAGACCTTCCTCGTCCAGCCGTTCTGGATCCCGTCGGAGTCGATGCTCGACACCATTCAGGTCAACGACCGGGTGATGGTGAACAAGCTGGCCTTCCAGCTCGGCGAGCCACAGCGAGGGGATGTCGTCGTCTTCCGGGACCCGGCTGCCCCCGACGTCGACGAGTCGGTGCCCGAAGCCGTCATCCGCAGCGTGCTCGAGGCGGTCGGGATCAGGACCAGGGGACAGGAGGACCTCATCAAGAGGGTGATCGGGCTGCCGGGGGAGACGATCACCATCTCGGACAATCGGGTCCACATCGACGGTGTCCCCATCGAGGAGCCATATCTCGACGAGGGAGTGGTCATGCCCGACGAAGGGCCGTTCAGCGTCGCGGAGGACGAGGTCTTCGTGATGGGCGACAACCGGCAGTTCTCCTTCGACAGCCGTCGCTTCGGCCCGATCGATCAAGAGTCGCTGGTGGGTCGTGCCTTCGTGATCATCTGGCCGATCGACCATTTCGGGGGTCTCTAGAAACTGTCACCGGGAATGGCTAGTGGTTAGGGCAACGCCTGGCATATGATCGCCCGGCACCCCCCAGCTGGCGAGAGTCGAGGAGACGATGGACGAAGACCTGGAGCGCTACGAGACCGAAGTCGAGCTCAAGCTCTACAAGGAGTACCACGACGTCCTTCCCATGTTCGAGTTCGTCGTCGAGACCGAGCGTCGCTTCTACCTCGCCAACAAGGTGGATGTCGAGGTGAAGGGCTCCGAGGGCTCCACGTACTTCGAGGTCACGATGAGCGATGCCTGGGTCTGGGACATGTTCCGTCCTGCCCGGTTCCTGGAGAAGGTCCGGGTGCTCACCTTCCGGGATGTCAACGTCGAGAAGCTGGAGAAGACGGAGCTCGAGCTCTGACCGACCCCCGGGGAGCGTTGGGACGGGCCGGGGAGGACATCGCAGCGTGGTGGCTCGCCGAGCACGGGCTGGTCGTCAGGGCTCGCAACGTCACCATGGCCGACGGGGAGGTCGACATCCTCGCCGATGACGGACAGACCAGGGTGGTGGTCGAGGTCCGGACCATCACCGGTGAAGGCGACCCTCTCGAGGCGGCCGACGAGGCCAAGCGGAGACGGGTCAGGTCACTGGCGGCGCGTCTCGGAGCGGGTCGGGTCGACTTCCTCGGCGTTGCCCTGAGACACGACTTCGTCGAGCTCCACTGGCTGCCAGGCTGAATTGGAGCCCCCTCACGCCGTCGCCCTAGGCTGCTCGGTCTCATGAGCGGACCAGCGATCCGGGTCGGCGGTCTCCACAAGCGATACGGCAAGACCGTTGCCCTGAACGGGCTCGACTTCGAGATCCCCTCCGGGCAACTGACCGGATTTCTCGGCCCGAACGGTGCGGGCAAGACCACGACCTTTCGCTGCATCCTCGGCTTGACCCGCCGCGACGCGGGCGAGATCGAGGTGCTCGGCATGCCCGTGCCGGCCGGTCTGCCCGAGATCGTGAAGAGGGTCGGCGTGATCATCGAGGAGCCCGGTGTGATCAAGTCGCTCAGTGGCAGGGCAAACCTGGCCGTCGCCGCCGACACCCTCGGCTTCGGTCATGACCGGATCGACGAGATGCTCGAGTTCGTCGGCTTGGCCGACGATGCCTCCCGCAAGGCCGGGGACTACTCGAAGGGAATGCGGCAACGTCTGGCGCTGGCCGCGGCGATCCTGGGCGACCCGCAGCTCCTCATCCTCGACGAGCCCTTGGACGGTCTCGACCCGGCCGGACAGCATGCCTTCCGGGCCCGGCTGCGCGATCTCGCCGCCGACGGGCGAACGGTGGTGGTCTCCAGTCACGACCTCGCCGACGTCGAGGCGCTCGCCGATCATGTCATCGTCATCGACGAGGGTCGTCTGGTCACCCAGGGACCGCTGAATTCGCTGCTGGAGGGGGGCGCGACGAGGGTCAAGGTCTCAGACCCGGGCAGGGCCGCCGAAGCGCTGCGGGCGGCGGGTCTCGACGTCGACCGGGACGCCGAGGGAGTGGTGGTCCGGGGAGCGGACGGCGCGGTCATCACCGAGACGCTGGCCCGCGTCGGGATCTACCCCGACGAGGTCCGTGTCGAGCGGAGCACCCTGGAGTCGGTCTTCCTCGGCCTGACCGGGACCGACGTGCGATGAGCCTGTTCCGGGCGGAGTACCGCAAGATCTCGGGGAGGATCATCTTCCCGGGGATGACGCTCGTTCTCCTGGTCTTCGTCGGCTTGGCCGCCTTCTTCCTCATCCTGTTCAGGGACATCGCCCCCGAGATGGGCGATGAGATCCCTGTCCTGACCAAGCCCGGCGTCTACGAGGTCGGCGCCCAGCAGGCCGCCACCCAGACCTGGTTCCCACTCATCCTGTCCGTGGTGCTGCTAGGGGGTGAGCTGTCGACGACCGTGTGGGCCACCTCGCTGACCAGGGACGCCCGTGTCGTCCGTCAGATCATCGCCCGGTTTCTCGCCTACTCGGCGGCAACGGTGCTCGCCTTCCTCATAGCCTTCGGGCTATGGGTGGCGATCGCGGCGTCCTTCTCCCCGGGTGAGGGATTCATGTCCGCCACCGATCTGGTCGGCGTGGTGTGGAAGTCGGCGGCGATCTCCCTCGCCTGGACCGCCCTCGGCATCGGCGCGGTCGCCGTGCTCCGCTCGGCAGGCCCGGCGATCGGAGTCGGGCTCGCCATCTTCTTCGCCGAGGGCTTCCTCGCCCTGTGGGATCCATGGGAGAACGTGTCGATAACCGCCGCAAGCACCGGTCTGTTCACCGTCGACCTCGGGAGCGGGCTCTCCGGCTTCGTGCCCGGGCTGGAGCTGCCGCTGTGGCACACCCTGGCGATTCTGGCCGGCTGGGCCCTGTTCGGCTTGGCCCTGACGTGGTGGGGGCTTCAGCGACGCGACGCCTGAGAGCCGAAGCGTCGTCGCATCTCCTTGTGCCAGCAGCCGTGGTGCCAGTGGCGGCGCAGGTCCACCTCGTCGTCAGGGACGACAACGAGATGGAACGTCCCCGGAGGGATGGTGTTCTCACAACCCGGGCAGAGGTACTGCTTGACCGCCTGGTAGGGCTGCACCGGGTTGACGGTCACCCGGAGTCCCCTCATGCCGGGATGTCCCTCCTCCGGAAGCCCCAAATTCCGGCGAGGATCAGAGTGGCGACGACGCCCAGTAGAGCCAGGAACGGGGTGGCGGTGAACGTCTCTGCCGGAATCAGCGGGATGTGAGTGAATGGGGACAGGTCGAGGCTCCATTGCGGGAACTGCAGTATCTGGCCGAGCTGACCGAGGATCAGGAACAGGGCGAGCGCTCCCCAGCTCAATGAGGAGAGATGGGGAGCCAGGCCATACAGTGCCATGGCGATCCCGGTGAGAACCCACACGGCGGGAACCTGAGCCAGAGCCGCCACCAGGACCCGTGGGGCCTCGCCGGCGACGTCACCCACGATCGCGCCGTAGGTGGCACCGGCCAGCGCCCCGGCCGACGCGAGGATCAGCACCGGCCCGGCGAGACCGTAGAGCAGATGGCTCCATGCGAATCGAGGGCGTGGAGTGGCCGTTGCCAGGACCATCTCGGTGCGAAGCGAATCCTCTTCGGACTTGAGTTTGAGAACGGATCGGATCGCGTATGCCGACGCGATCAGGGCGATGATGCCGACGGCTGCGGCGAAGAAGGTGTCGGTGAGGGTCCTGGACCCCCCGATCTGCTCGAAGATCTCCATCAGCTGAGGGTTGGCGCCCAGCAGGTCGCCTATCGAGTCTCCGGCGGCGCCGTAGACGACTCCGAGAACGGCGAGTCCAAAAGTCCACCCCAGGAGAGATCCCCGCTGCAATCGCCAGGCCAGACCGGCGGGGCTCGCCAGGGATGCAGGTGCCCGGCTCGGGCCGGGGCGGGGCGGGATCGCGCCTTCGCCGACGTCGCGTCTCGACTGGATCAATACCGCCGATGCGGCAACGACTCCTGCGAAGCCGGCCCAGAGGGCAAACACCCACCAACGCTCGTCCGCGAAAGGCCGCAGACGGCTGAACCATCCAACGGGGGAGAGCCACGCCAGCCATCCCCAGCCATCGGACTCCCCAACGTCGCCCGCCATGCGAAGCAGGAAGAAGAGGCCGACCAGACCGACGCCCAGGCCGCGCCCCGTCGAGCCGGCCTGGGTCAGTTGAGCGGCCAGGGCACCGACTGCAGCGAAGGCGACCGCCATCAGCGTGAACGCCGCTCCAAAGGCGACCGACCCCGCCAGTGGCAGTCCAAGACCCGTTAGCCCGGCGGCGACGATCACACCGATCATGGTCCCGGCGCCGATGGTGACGCAGAGGGCCGCTCCCAGCGGCGCATGACGTCCGACCACGGTCGAGCCGAGCACCTCGCGGCGACCAGCTTCTTCGTCATCACGGGTATGTCGAAGCATGGTGAGAATCGCCATGAGCCCGACGATGAGGGAACCCAGTGTGCCTATGCGCCACGCGGTCAAACCGCCGATCGAGGGGTCGTACAGCGGGCCGAGAAGGGCGGTGAAGGATGGATTCGCCGCGACTGTGCTTGCGAGCCGCAGTCGCGAAGCCTCGGTGATGTAGAGCCCCTGGAAGGCACTGGCGGTTCCCACGGGAGCGATGCCGAGCACGAGGACCCAGATGGCGAGCCGCGCCCTATCGAGACGGAGATAGAGACGGATCAGCTTGCCGGCCCCGGTCAAGGTCCTCACTCCTGCACCTCGCCGTCCTCGTAGTGTCTCATGAACAGCTCCTCGAGGGTGGGGGGATGGCTGACCAGGCTGCGTACCTGCAGCGGAGCCAGACCGGCGACGAGATCGCCGATACGATCGGTCTCCACCTCCAGCTCCACCTTGTGATCCTGGATCTGGAGCTCGTGTACTCCGGGCAACGAACGGAGACTGCTCGGATCTCCCGAGAGCTCGACCACGACCGTGGTCCGGGTGAGGTGCCGGAGGTCGGCGAGGGAGCCCGCCTCCACGGTTCGGCCCTTCCTCACGATGCTGACCCGGTCACAGAGCGCTTCCACCTCGGCAAGGATGTGGGAGGCGAGGAGCACGGTACGACCCTCGGCCCGATCCTCTTCGATCGCAGCCCGGAACTGCGCCTCCATGAGCGGGTCGAGCCCGGCGGTGGGCTCGTCGAGGATCAACAGCTCGACGTTGGAAGCGAGCGCAGCGATGAGTGCCACCTTCTGTCGGTTGCCCTTGGAGTAGGTGCGACCCTTTTTCCTCGGGTCGAGATCGAACCGGTCGAGCAACGACGACCTACGTCTCTCGTCCAGGCCACCCCGGAGCCGGCCCAGTAGGTCGATCACTTCCCCACCGCTGAGATTGGGCCAGAGGGAGACGTCGCCCGGTACGTAGGCGAGGCGACGGTGCAGCTCGGTCGCCTCGGTCCAGGGATCGCCGCCGAGAAGAGTCACCGAGCCCCGGTCGGCCTTGAGCAATCCGAGCAAGACCCTGATCGTCGTGGTCTTTCCCGCCCCGTTGGGCCCGAGAAAACCATGGATCTCTCCGGTGGCTACTTCGAGATCGAGCCCATCGAGAGCAACGATGTGACCGAAGCGCTTCTCGAGACCGGAGACGGATATCGCGTTCGACATGATCCATCGACGATAGCATCAAGACTGAACACACGTTTAAGATGTTGAATATGCGTTCAGCCGACATCAGCGAAGACCTGACCACCCGGGCAAGGATCCGCGACGCCGCCCTGACCCGCTTTCCTGCCGAGGGCTTTGCCGCTACCACCGTCCGCTCGATAGCTCGCGATGCCGGGGTGTCCCCGGGGCTGGTGGTTCATCACTTCGGGTCCAAGGACGGGCTCAGGGAAGCCTGCGATCGCTACGTGGTCGCCAAGTTTCGCGAGACCAAGCTGGCGGCGATGGAGGAGGGCAACATCGGCAGCCCGGCCTTCGCCTCAGCTGCCTTTCGGGTGTCCCAGCCGCTGCTCCGATATTTCGGCTGGGCCCTGGTTCGGGGCCACTCCGCTGCCGACGAGCTGTTCGACGAGATGGTCCGTGAGGGCCAGGAACTCACTCGTGTCGCAGTGGACCGGGGCCTGGTGAAAGACTCGGCCGATCTCGCTACGAGGACCACTCTCCAGATGGCTCTCATGCTCGGGATGGTGTCGCTTCATAACCACGTGGAGCGCAACACGGGAATCGACCCGCTGGCATCCGAAGGCATCGCCCAGCTCACCCCGGTGCTCCTCGAGATCTTCTCCGGTCTCTTCGACGACGACTTCCTCGCCACCATCACCGCGACCTATCGCGACGGAGCTCGGGATCTGACGGCTCCCACGAGCCGATAGCTCTCAGCCCGCCGAGACCGCCCAGACGATCGCGCCCAGCGTGGCCACGACGGCGAAGACCATCATGAAGATGTCGAGTGCAGTCTTCTCCTGCTTGCGGAATGGATTGAAACCCACGGCGAGACGGTAACCGACACCTGCCGGTGTCTACTGTCACCACCGTGACCTGGCTCAAGGCGGAGAGCGTCGACTCGGTCCGTTGGCTCACCATCGACCGTCCCGAGCGCAAGAACGCGATTCCGGTCGATGGCTGGCCGCAGCTGGCCGAGGCGCTCACCTCCTTCGAGAGGAGCGACGACCGGGTGCTCGTGATCACCGGGGCCGGAGGCGAGTTCTGCGCCGGTGCCGATCTCGATATCGACCGGATCTCGTGGGCTGGGTCCGTGACGGAGGCCCATCGCAGGATGAAGGTGGTTGAGCGGGCGGCGGTCGCCCTCCACCGCCTCAGCAAGCCCACCGTCGCCGCGGTGGACGGTGTCGCCGTCGGCGCCGGGTTCAACATGGCACTGGGCTGTGACGTCGTCATCGCCACCGACCGCGCCCGATTCTCCGAGATCTTCGTGCGCCGGGGCCTGACCGTGGACTTCGGGGGGACCTGGCTGCTGCCCCGGATCGTCGGTCTGCAGCGGGCGAAGGAACTGGCCCTGTCCGGTCGGCTGGTCGGCGCCGAGGAGGCACTCCGGCTGGGCATCGTGATGGAGGTGGTCGCACCGGAGGACCTCCCTGCCCGCGCCGAGGAGATCGCCCGCTCCTTCCTCGCCGGCGCCCCCACCGCCCAGATGTTCGCCAAGCAGGGCATCAACGCCTCCTTCCAGTCGAGTTTCGCCGAGTCGATCGGATGGGAGGGCCAGTCCCAGGCCATCCTCTTCGGCACCGAGGACATGGCCGAGGGTGTGGCCGCCTTTCTCGAGAAGCGCGACCCGGAGTGGAAGGGCCGGTAACCCTCGCCGCCCCCGGCCGGTCGACCCTGAGCCCTGTTCACCATCTGTTCGGTTATCAGAAACACTTCTGAAACAGACCCTCGGAACGATGCGGTGGCACAACGATCCGGCTCAGAGGAGGGCTCATGGACACTGGCGACGCTGCTTGGGTGCTGGTCTCTGCCGCCCTGGTGTTGTTCATGACACCGGGTCTCGCGCTGTTCTACGGCGGCATGGACCGGAGCAGGAACGTCCTCAACATGCTGATGATGAACTTCTGGTGTCTCCTCGTCGTGCCGGTCCTGTGGGCTGTGGTCGGCTTCTCACTCGCCCAGTCGGGTGACGGCAACCTCCTGGGGAACCTGGACAACGTCTTCCTGCGGGGTCTGGGCATCACCGGCGAGGACGGTGGATTCACCCTGCTGGTGATCGCCTTCCTCGGCATGTTCGCGGTGATCACGCCGGCGCTGATCTCGGGCGCGGTGGCGGACCGGATGAAGTTCTCGGCATGGGCGATCTTCGTCCCCGCCTGGCTGCTGTTGGTCTTCTGCCCCGTGTTCCGCTGGGTCTACGGGGGCTGGATCGGCGACCGGGGCGCCCTCGACTTCGCCGGGGGCACTGCGATCCATGTCAACGCGGGCATCGCCGCCCTGGCCGCGGTGCTGGTGCTGGGGAGACGCAAGGGGTGGCCGGAGCGGGGGCACCCGCCGCACTCGATGCCCCTGGTGATGCTGGGAACCGGGATCCTGTGGTTCGGCTGGTTCGGGTTCAACGCCGGCTCGGCGCTGGCTGCCAACGGCCAGGCGGTGCAGGCGTTCCTGAACACGTTTCTCGCCGCGGCTGCCGCCGGGCTCTCCTGGGGGTTCGTGGAGAAGCTTCGCGACGGGCATTTCACCAATCTCGGGGTGGCGTCGGGGATCGTGGCCGGTCTGGTCGCCATCACCCCGGCCGCGGGATTCGTCGCCGGGATGGCGCCGATCTGGATCGGCCTGGCGACCGGGGTGATCTGCTGTTACGCGGTCGGGCTGAAGATCAAGGCCGGCTATGACGACGCCCTCGACGTGGTTGGAGTCCACTTCGTGGGCGGATTGGTCGGCTCCCTCTCGGTCGGGCTCTTCGCCGAGCCCGACTTCTTCGGCGGCGAGTTCCTGGCAGGTGCATTCCACGGCGGCGGCCTCCGGCTCCTGGGTGAGCAGGCGCTGGCCAACGGCGCCACCATCGTCTACTGCTTCCTGGTGACCACCCTGATCATGCTGGCGATCAAGGCGACGATCGGGGTTCGCGTCTCGGAGGACGTCGAGGACCGAGGTCTCGACCTGGCGGAGCACGCCGAGGCGGCCTATGCGAGCGGCTTGGCCAGCGCCGCCGGGCAATGAGCGAGACGAGGATGAGGCAGACGACACCGACCGACACCAGCAGGCCGACGGGGAAAGGGACCACGAAATGAAACTGATCATCGCCTTCGTCAAGCCCTTCAAGCTCGAGCAGGTGCGTGACGCGCTCAAGGCTGTCGGGGTATCGGGGATGTCGGTCGGCGACATCTCCGGGTTCGGCCGCCAGGGCGGCCAGACCGAGGTCTACCGGGGGGCCGAGTATGAGGTGGAGTTCGTCCCCAAGATCCGGCTCGAGGTGATCGTCACCGACGAGCTCGCCACGTCCGCGGTGACGGCGATCGAGTCGGCGGCACACACCGGCGACCTCGGGGACGGCAAGATCGTCGTGGTGGCACTCGAGGATGTCGTTCGAATCCGGACGGGGGAGAGGGGTGCCGACGCCGTCTGAGCCCCGGCTGGCCGGCTTCGTCGGTCTCCGAGACTCGTTGCGCCAGGGCCTCATCGGCGATGGTGGGAGGGAGCTGTGCGCCGCCCTCAGCGGGGCCCTCGACGAGGCGATCGGGGCCCAGGGTTGGGAAGGGGACGCCTCCGTCGCGATCGTGGCCCTGGGCGGCTACGGGCGCGGCGAGCTGAGCCCGCACTCCGACATCGACCTGATGTTGCTCCACCGGCTGGAGGACCCATCCGACGCCGCCGCCCGGCTGTTCCGCCCTCTCTGGGACGCAGGGCTCCGCGTCGGCCACTCGGTGCGGACGGTCGCCGAGGCGGGCTCTGCGGCGAGGGAGCGATTCGACACCCAGACCACGTTGCTCACGGCTCGTCTCGTCGCCGGGAACGCGGCGATGTGGGACGAGCTGGTGAACCGGGTGACCGCGGTCACCCGGGCCCGCCCCCTGCGCCGGCATCTGGTTGCCGAGGAGAGGGAGCGACGACGGCAATGGCCCTATCTGGTGATGGCGCCCGACCTGAAGAACGGCCGTGGTGGCCTGCGCGTCCTGCAGGGCCTCGATTGGGAGCGGCGACGGGAGGCCCTGATCGGCCGTTTCACAGCCCATCCGTCGCCCGAGGAGGAGAGCGCAGCCGAGATCCTCCTCCGGGCGCGCAACGCACTCCACGTCGTGACCGGGCGTCCCGGTGACGTCCTCTCGCCCGAGCTCCGGGGATCGGTGGCCCGGTGGCTGGGGGGAGACGAGCGGGAGACGATCCAGTCGGTGATCGACGCCACCCACCTAGTGGACGGTCTCGCCGCCCGTCACTGGCCCGAGGCGCTCCCCTCCGCACGGCGCCAGAGGAGAAGCCGGGGTTCCGGGCCCCGGAGCCGGGCCGCCCCAACTCGTTTCGCCCGAAGCCCGCTTGCCGAGCTGATGCAACTGTTGGAGAGCGGCGAGGTCGCCGCCGACGAGCGTCACGGAGAAGACGGGGTCCTCGCCCGGACCCTTCCGGGCTGGGACGAGGTCTGGTCGAGAGCGCAGTTGGAGCCCTTCCACGAGCACCCGGTGGGAGCCCATCTCTGGCGGACGGTCGACGAGATGCGCTTCCTGATCGCCGACGATGGCCACTATGGCCGGGTGGCTTCGGAGGTGGGGAGCCCCGAGACATTGCTTCTCGCCGCCCTCCTCCATGACATCGGCAAGGGACGCGGAGACGACCACTCCGCGGCAGGTGCCGAGATCGCCAGGTCCGCATGCGCCCGGCTGGGCGTCCCCCTGGCTACCGCGGCCATCGTCGAGCAGGTGGTCCGTCATCATCTGCTGCTGGCGACCACCGCCACCCGACGTGACCTGGACGATCCCGCCGTCATCGACGAGGTCGTCGAGCTGATCGGGGACCTGGAGACGTTGCAGACCCTCTACCTGGTAACCGTGGCCGACTCCAAGGCGACCGGGCCCACGATGTGGAACCCCTGGAAGGCAGCCCTGCTGCGCGCCCTCTTCACCAGATGCGCCGCCCGATTCGGCGGCGACCGGGCGATTACATCCCCGTCCACGCGTGAGGAGCTGGCATCGCAGGCACGCGAGGTAATGAGGGATGAAGTGGTCTCTCATCTCGCCGCCATGCCCGACGCCTATGTGCGGGACAACGGCATCGATGATGTCCTCTGGCACATTCGGCTCCTCGCCGAGGCGGGGGAGACCTGTGCCATCGGCGTGCGCGAAGACTCGCCACTGGAGACGGCAGTGGTCGCCGGTCGCATCGGGCCCGCGGTTCGAGCCCGGGTCGGGGAGGCCTTCGCCGCCCACGGCATCGACGTCGTCGAGGCGCGGATGACCACCTCCGGGGAGAGGATGGTCGACACCTTCCGGGTCCGGGACGATCGCACCGGCGGACAGGTCCCTGCCGAGCGTTGGGATCGTGTCCGTAACGACCTGTCCGACGCTCTCAGCGGTGGGGCGGGTGCGGGTGAACGGCTGGCTGCGAGAGTGGCGTCATACCCGACGGCCCCCGTCGTCGAGCCGGAGGCGCGGGTGACCAGGGACCCGGCCTCCGGTGCGGTGGTGATCACCGTCAAGTGCAGCGACCGTATCGGCCGCCTCGCCGAGATCCTCGGTGTCCTCGACGAGCTCGGCCTCGTGGTGAGCCTCGCCAAGCTGGAGAGCCGTGGCCAGCAGGTGGTCGACACCTTCCATGTCGAGGACGGTCCGTCGGGTGAGGAGGAGTCGGGTGCCCTTGCCACCCGGATCGCCGGGATGATCTCGACCTGAGCTCAGACCTCGCCGATGTCCTCGTTCCACAGGTCCGGTTTGGCTGCGATGAACCCGGACATCATCTCGACACATCGCGGGTCGTCCACGACATCCACTCGGACCCCATTGGCCCGGAGATGATCCTCGGCGCCGAGGAAGGTTCGGTTCTCGCCGACCACGACGTGAGGGATCCCGTACAGGAGGACTGCGCCGGAGCACATGTGACACGGAGAGAGGGTGCTGTACATCACCGACCGCCGGTAGACATCGGCGGGGAGGCGACCCGCGTTCTCCAACGCGTCCATCTCGGCATGGAGGACGGCCGACCCGCGCTGAACGCGACGGTTGTGACCGCGGCCGACGATCTCGTCGTCGACGACCAGTGTGGAGCCGATGGGGATCCCCCCTTCGGCGAGACCGGCCTCCGCCTCGGCTATGGCCACCTCCAGGCCCTCGATGAGCATGCCTGGGATCCTATCCCTGCCGACGGCGAGCAAAGATTGAGTCCCGAGTGCGCAGGTTTTCTGTCTTTACGTAGGGCTTATCCCAGGGGCGCTAATCGTCCTCGGCGCAAACAACGAGAAAGGAGATGGAACGATCATGCTGCGTTTCGCCAGGACCGCCGGTCCCTTTGACCACGAGATCGGGTGGTCGGATGGCCGAGTCACCGTCTGACGAGAGATTGTCACGACCATGAGCACACGCGCATTTCGTGTCGCATTGATTCCATTGGCGACGATCTTCATGGTGCTGGGGATGGCGTTGCCCCTGGCGGCCCAGGAGACCCCCCAGGGAGGCGTCTCGCTGGTCACCCCCTATCTCGGGGTGGCGGTGGAGCCGGGGGACACCACCTCCTTCCCGCTCCAGGTCAACGCACCGGCCGGTGAGGTGGTCGAGCTCGCCGTCGACACCGTCCCCGAGGGCTGGACGGCCAGACTCCGTGGAGGCGGGTTCGTTGTCGATCGGATCATGATCTCCGAGCAGACCGAGCTCGACCTGGAAGCCGAGGTGACCGTGCCGCCCGACGTCACCGAGGGGACCTATCAGGTCGGTGTCACCGCCAGTGGCGCCGGTTCGACCGATCGTCTCGATCTCACCCTGACGGTGGCCGAGGCAGTCGGCGGCTCGGTCACATTGGACGCCGAGTTCCCCGCGCTGCGAGGTCCCTCCGACGTCCAGTTCTCCTACACGCTGGAGTTGACCAACAACACCGGCGAAGAGGTCCAGTTCGGGCTGCAGGCACAGGGCCCCGAAGGCTGGCAAGTCTCCGCCCGCCCGTCCGGGGAGACCCGTGCCGCCTCGGTGACCGTCGCCGCGGGCGCGTCGGAGCAGATCACCGTCGAGGTCGACCCCCCCGACTCGGTCCCTGCCGGCCAGTATCAGGTGCTGGTGCAGGCGGCCGGTGGCGGCAACACCGCCTCGGCCGAGCTGACGACCGAGGTGACCGGGACCTTCGACATCGGCATCGTGCTCCCCGACGAGCGTCTCAACGTCGACGTCCAGGCGGGCGCCGCCACCGAGGTTCCGCTCCTGGTGGTCAACGAGGGGAGTGCGCCGCTCGCCGGCGTCTCAATCGGCGCCACCCCACCCTCCGGCTGGGAGGTGAGCTTCAACCCGTCGAGCGTCGACGTGATCGAGCCGGGCGCCTCAGCAGAGGTGACCGCCGTGATCACACCCTCCAGTGAGGCGATCGTCGGTGACTACCGCATCACCATGCGTGCCAACGTCCCCGAGGCGGAGGACTCGGTCGAGGTGCGGGCCACCGTGGAGACATCGGCGCTGTGGGGTGCGGTCGGCATCGTCATCATCGTCGGCGCACTCGCCGCCCTGGCGATGGTGTTCCGCCGCTTCGGCAGGAGGTGAGCGGGTGAGCGAGTCCCCACTGGTCGAGGCCCACGGGCTGACCAAGGCCTACGGCGAGCTGATCGCGGTCGACTCGATCGACCTGGAGGTCAGTCCGGGGGAGGTGTTCGGCCTGCTCGGCCCGAACGGCGCCGGGAAGACCACCACGGTCCTCATGCTGCTCGGTCTCAGCGAGCCCACTGCGGGCACGGTTCGGGTTTGCGGGCATGACCCTGCCCGCGACCCGCTCGCCGTGAAGCGCCAGGTCGGGTACATGCCCGACACGGTCGGTTTCTACGAGGCGATGACCGGACGGGAGAACCTGCGCTACACGGCTTGGCTCAACGAGCTGGACAGCGACGAGACGGAGTCCCGCATCGACCTCCTGCTCGAACAGGTGGGTCTGGGCTATGCCGCCGACCGCAGGGTCAAGGAGTACTCCCGAGGCATGCGCCAGCGTCTCGGGCTGGCCGACACCCTGATCAAGGATCCCCTGGTCGTGATCCTCGACGAGCCGATGGTCGGCATCGACCCGGAGGGGGTCATCGAGATGCAGGGGCTGATCACCCGGCTGGCACGGGAGCAGGGGAGGGCGGTGATGCTCACCAGTCACATGCTCCATCAGGTCCAGCAGACGTGTGACCGGATGGCGATATTCGTCGGTGGCAAGGTGATCGCCGAGGGCACCGCCGCCGAGCTCGCCTCCCGGCTCGCCGAGGGCCAGGCTGCGTATGAGGTGGTGGCCCCGGTCTCCGAGAGCGAGCTGGTCGAGACACTCAACCAGATCTCCCCCGACGCCACCTGCCGGCTGGTGGGCACGGATCGTTGGCGGGTCTCGGTGCCGGTCGAGACGGCGCCGGACCTGCTGCCCGCCCTAGTCGCCGCCGGGATCGGGGTCCGCCAGATGCGTGACCTCGGCTCGGACCTGGACGAGATCTATCACCGCTACTTCAGCGAGGCGCCGGAGGCGGTGGCGTGAGCGCGGCTACCACCACGATGGAGGGCTGGACGAGGAGACGTCCCGGCTGGATGGTGATCGCCCGAAAGGAGTTCACCGACCACATCCTCTCCGGTCGCTTCGTCGCGTTGCTGGTCATCCTCTCCCTGGTGGCGATGGGCACGGTTTACACCGCGGCCGGCGCACTGAGAGACGCAGCGCCGCAGACCGCAGGTCTCGAGGGCAACTTCCTCAGGCTGTTCACGGTCTCCGGTGACCTGGTGCCGTTCTCCTTCCTGACCTTCCTCGGGTTCCTGGCCCCGATCCTGGGGATCGCCTTCGGGTTCGATTCGGTCAACGGCGAACGCGCCCAGGGGACGCTGCCACGTCTCGTGGCCCAGCCCATCCACCGCGACGACGTCATCAATGGCAAGTTCGCGGCTGGGCTCGGCGTGGTCGGGGTGACGATGACCCTGATCACC
Organism: Acidimicrobiia bacterium; assembly: GCA_035550735.1. Taxonomy (GTDB): domain Bacteria; phylum Actinomycetota; class Acidimicrobiia; order Spongiisociales; family ZC4RG35; genus JANQRA01. Next base: position 192,059 of record DASZOM010000026.1, read on the forward strand.
ATCGTCGTCGGCGGTCTCGGGATCTTCCTGCTCGGGATCGTGCCCACCACCACCGAGGTGGTGCGGATCCTGATCTGGCTGGCGGTCGCCATCGTCTTCGTCGGGGTCTGGCTTGCCATGGCCGTGCTCTGCAGCGTGTGGATGGAGCGGGCGGCGACGTCGGCAACCGTGTCGATCGGGATCTGGCTGATCGTCGCACTCTTCGGCTCCCTGCTCGCCCAGCTCGCGGCCGACGTCATCTCGCCGGTGAACCCGGCAGAGCCGATGAGCGCGCTGAGCAATGCCGAGACCGAGCTCACGCTCTCCCGAATGTCGCCGATCGTGCTCTACGGCGAGGCCGCCACCGCACTGCTCAACCCAGGCGTGCGGACACTCGGCTTCGTCACCATCGAGCAGGTGGACAGGACCTGGCTCGCCGACCTCGGTCTCGGCCAGAGCCTTCTCCTCGCCTGGCCCCAGCTGGTGGGTCTGATGGCGTTCACCGTGGTCCTCTTCGCGGTGGCCTACGTCAGGTTCATGCGGCAGGAAGTCCGGGCCTGATCGGCGGGATCACGACCCTCTAGATATGGCCCGACCGTGATCGTACGGTCGGGCCATGTACGCGGCGACCACGTCTGTGGCGCTCGTCGGGGGAGACGTCAGACCGGTCGAGGTCCAGGTCCACGTCGGGCGGCAGAGTGACCAGTTCAAGCTGAGCGGTCTGCCCGACACGGCGGTCAGGGAGGCCAAGGACCGGGTGCGGGCCGCAGTGGCCTCCTCGGGTCTCGGCTTCCCCAACCGGACCGTCACCGTCAACCTGGCGCCGGCACACCTGCCCAAGTCGGGCACCGACTTCGACCTGGCGATCGCCCTGGGCGTCCTCGCCGCGGTCAAGGAGATCCCCCGCCCGGACGACGTGGTGGTCGTCGGCGAGCTGGCCCTGGACGGGTCGGTGCGGAGTGGAGCCGCCAGCATCGGTGCCGCCGTGCTCTCGGCCCGTTCCGGCACACCATGCCTGGTGGCGGAAAAGTCGGCTCCCGACGTGGCAGGTGTCCCCGGGTCACGGGTCCACGGCGTGGCGACTCTCTCCGAGGCGGTGGCCTTGATCGCCGGCGGGCTCGACGGCAGACCCTCGGTCTCGCCCGGGATATCCGTCGAGGAACCTGACGGGGCCGACCTCGGTGAGGTCAGCGGACAGCCATTGGCCCGGCGGGCGATCGAGGTCGCCGCGGCCGGTGGTCACCATCTCCTCCTCCATGGGCCGCCGGGAGGAGGCAAGACCATGCTCGCCCGCCGCCTCCCCGGGATCCTTCCCCGGCTGAGCGAGGCGGAGGCGGTCGAGGTCGCCCTGATCCATGCGGCGGCCGGCCACCAACGCGGGCTCAGCTCGATCCGACCGTTCCGGGCGCCACATCACACCGCATCCCGTGCCGCCCTGGTCGGCGGGGGCTCCGGTGTGGTTGTTCCCGGCGAAGTCAGCCTGGCCCATCGTGGCGTGCTCTTCCTCGACGAGATGGCGGAGTTCCCCAGAGCCAACCTGGACACCCTGCGCCAGCCCCTCGAGGACGGCCAGGTGACGGTGGCGCGTCGCGGGCTGACCGCGACTTTTCCCTCGCGGTTTCATCTCGTGGGGGCGACCAACCCCTGCCCATGCGGCTTTCTCGGCGATCGGCGCAAGCCATGTCAATGCCGCCCGGCCGCGGTCACCCGGTATCGCCAGCGCGTCTCGGGGCCACTGCTCGACCGGTTCGATCTCGTCGTCAAGGTCGATCGTCTCGTCCCCGAGTCCGCGCCCGAGCCGGTGGAGACATCCGCAGTGGTCCGGGCCCGGGTCGCCGCCGCCTGGGAGGTGCTCGCCGGGCACCGACCGGAGCCGACACCGGGAGCGAGACGGCTCGTCGGCATGGCCCTCGGCTCGGGGGCCCTGACCGCACGAGGCGCCGACCGGGTCACCAGAGTGGCTACAACCATCGCCGCCCTGGGTGGCGCAGAAGTCGTCGCCGAGGACCACGTCGCCGAGGCGATGGGGCTAAGGGGCGAATGGTGACGGCGCCGACACGGATCGAGCCTGCCTCTGCCGGCTACCCGGTCGGGCTCAACGACCTCGAGGAGCCGCCGTCGCTGTGGGCGTTGGGCAAGTTGAGCACCCGGCCCGGGGTCGCCGTGGTCGGGACTCGTCGCAGCACCAGATACGGCGTCGCCCTGGCCGAGGCTTTCGGCTCGGTGCTGGCTCGGGCAGGGTGGACGACGGTGAGCGGGCTCGCCCGTGGCATCGACACCGCGGCGCACCGGGGGGCACTACGGCTCTCGGGTCATGCGGTGGCCGTCCTCGGCTCCGGCATCGACGTCTGCTACCCGGTGGAGAACAAGACTCTCTATCAGGAGATCCTGGACACCGGCGGGTCGATCCTCTCCGAGTACCCGCCGGGGACACCACCCGATCGCTGGCGCTTCCCGGCACGCAACCGGATCATCGCCGCGATCTCCACGGCGGTGGTGGTGGTCGAGGCGGCCGTCACCGGCGGAGCGCTGATCACGGCGCGGGTCGCCGCCGAGATGGGGCGGCCGGTCTTCGTCGTGCCCGGTGACGTCGACCGCGAGATGTCGGAGGGCTGCAATCGTCTCATCAAGGACGGCGCCCACCCGGTGCTGGGCGCCGGCGATCTCATCGAGGAGTTGACGGTCGTCATCGGGCCTCCAGCGCCGGTCACCGACGCCTCACACGGCATCCCGGCGTCAGGCGTGACCGTGGCCGACCTGCCCGGCATCTGGTCGCTCACCGTGACCGAGTCCCTGATCAAGCTGGGTCGTCTCGAGGCCGAGGGCAAGGTCCGCCGGCTCGGCGACCATGTGCTCCCGGTCTGAAGTTCCTGGACCAACCGGCATCGGCAAATAGCATCAGATGCCGTGGAGACGCCGAAAACACCGGAATTCGCCGCGGAATCGGTCACCCGGTACCTGGAGAGGCTGACGGAGCAACGGGGATTGTCCGGCCATACCGTCGACGCATATCGGCGCGACCTCGCCCAGTTCTTCGACTACTGCTCCCGCTCCGGCATCGCTTCGATCGACTCGGTCGACCGTCGAACCGCCCGACGGTTCCTGGCATTTCTCGACACTCTCGGGTACTCGCGGAGCACCGTGGCCCGGAAGGCGTCGTCGGTCCGGGCCTTCTTCGGCTACGCCGTGCTTCGCGGGCTCGTCGGTCACAATCCCTTCCACGGGGTCTCCAGCCCGCGCCGCGACCGGTCTCTTCCCCACGCCATCCCCTCCCGGGCCGTGGCGGCGGCGATCGATGGCATCGACACCTCCGAGCCGACGGGCATGCGGGACAAGGCGATCGTGGAGACCCTCTACGCCACCGGTCTGCGTGTGTCCGAGCTGGCCTCGCTGACGGTGCGTGATGTCACCGGGGACACCGTGACCGTCACCGGCAAGGGCGGGAAGAGACGCATGGTCCCCTTGGGCCGGCCCGCACAGCGCGCCATAAGCCTCTATCTCGCCGAAGGACGGCCCCGTCTCGCCGGCGCCGATGCGGGCACCGCGCTCTGGGTCGGGTCGCGGGGATCGGAGATGGGTCCCAGGAGCCTGCGTCGGGCGGTGGCCCGACACGTCGCCACCTTCCCCCACGCCCTGAGGCACAGCTTCGCCACCCATCTCCTCGAGGGTGGGGCCGATCTGCGAACGGTTCAGGACCTGTTGGGACACACCGATCTGGCAACCACACAGATCTACACTGCCGTGACCCGCAAGCACTTGAGAGGGATGTATGACCAAAGCCACCCCAGAGCCTGAGGCTTCTCAGCTCGAGGGGCTTTGGGAGCGCTTCAAGGCCACCGGCGACGGAGATGCCCGGGAACGGCTGATCTTGCACTACTCCCCGCTGGTCAAGTACGTAGCGGGTCGTGTCGGCACCGGGCTGCCTCGCTCCGTCGACCAGAACGACCTCGCCTCCTATGGACTCTTCGGCCTGATCGACGCCATCGACAAGTTCGACCTGGAGCGTGGCTTCAAGTTCGAGACCTATGCCATCAACCGGATCAAGGGGGCGATCCTCGACGAGTTGCGCGCCCTCGACTGGGTGCCCCGCTCGGTGCGCTCCCGTGCTCGTCGCATCGAGACCTCCATCGCCGAGTTGGAGCACAAGCTGCAGCGGCCCCCAACCGAGGACGAGATCGCAGCCGACCTGGAGATGGACATCGAGGAGTTCCGTGATGCACTGGCCCAGATCGGCCGGTCGGGCATCTCGGCGCTGGACGAGTTCGTCTCCAACGACTCGGCGACGTCGATGGGGGAGATGATCGCCGACCCGCGCGGGGTGTCACCGGAGAGCGAGTTCCAGGCTGAGGAAACCCGACGCTCGCTGTTCGACGCCATCAACCGGCTTCCCAGCAGGGAGCGTCTCGTGGTCACCCTCTACTACTACGAGGGGATGACCCTCGCCGAGATCGGCGACGTGCTCGGGGTGACCGAGTCCCGGGTCTGTCAGATCCACGCCAAGACGATGATGTCGTTGCGCAACCGTCTCGGCGACCCTGCCTGGGGCTAGCCGGTCTATCCGCCACCAGGGCTCCGCAACATCATCAGGGCATGCTCGAGCTCGATGCGGGCGTCGGGCGCGGTCTCGGTGGCGTACCGCTCACGCAAGGGGGTCCAGGCTTCGATCCCGATAGACCTGGCCAGCGCCCAGAAGGCATGACCCCGCACCAGCGAGGAGCGATGATCGAAGTGGTCGAGGATCGGTCCCACTGCCCCGGGCTCTTCCGAGTTGGCAGCGGCCACCAGGAGGTTGCGACGGAGGAACCGCGGGTCGCGATGGGGCACGTAGAACCATTCGAACCGGGAGACCAGGTCGTCGTCGCCCAATGAGAGCAGAGTGGCGAAGTCGAGCTCGGCCGGCTGCGCAGGGGATCTGCGCATTGCCGGCCATCCCGGCGGGCACGAGGTGAGACAGTCGTCGCAGCCATAGACCCGCCGCTCGACGAGGGGCCTGACCCAGCGGGGGATCGATCCGCCCGATTGCAGCCAAGTGGAGATGCACAGTCGGGCGTCGAGCCCCTGCGGTGTGATCGCTCCGGTCGGGCATGCGGGCATGCATGCCGTGCAGGTCCCACAGGTGCGACGCATCGGCGGGGAAGGCTCCAACTGGAGGTCGGTCGCAACCGAGCCGAGCAGCAGCCAGGGGCCATGACCGGGGGCGAGGACCATGGTGGAGCGTCCGATCCAACCCAGGCCCGCCCGCACCGCGGCGGCCCGGTCGAGCAGGCGATTGTCGTCCACCAGCACGCCGAACCTCCCACCATGCCGCTCGATCTCGGCACCGACCGCGGAGAGGACCTCACGGACGCGCCGGTAGTGGTCGTCGGTGGCGAAGCGGGCCAGCACCCCACCCTGGCCTGCCGGGGGCGGGGCGTTCGTGACGTAGCTGCAGCCCACCACGACAAGGCTCCTTGCCCACGGGAACGTGCGTCTGACATCACTGGCGGTCTCGGGGTCGTCGAACGTGAAGTGGAGCGGCCCCGCCATCCCGGCACCCTTGCGGATGAGGAGCTCCTCCCTGGCCTCGGAGAACGACGCGGCCGTGGTCACCCCCACCTCGTCAGCACCGGCGGCCGCCGCGACCCGTGTGATCGAGGTCGTCAGCGTGGCGGTCATGTCCTCACGAGTCTGCCATCTACCCCGATTACCCAATAGAGAGTTGGCTCCTTAGACTCGGCTCATCACGCACGCCCGCCAACCCCTCACTGGTCGAGCCCAGCTCGAGAGAGGGCCGCAGCCGAAGGCAGCGGGGGTCAGACCCACCGGGCGGAGGTAACAACCAGAAAGGAGCAGCTGTGGCCGAGGTCACAATGAAGCAGCTCTTGGAGGCCGGCGTCCACTTTGGCCATCAGACCAGACGCTGGAACCCCAAGATGCGGCCATACATCTACGGTGAGCGGAACGGGATCCACATCGTCGATCTTCGTCAGACCGTCACCCAGGTGGCGGAGGCGATGGAGTTCGTCAAGCAGATCGCCATCGACGGCGGTTCGGTCCTCTTCGTCGGCACCAAGAAGCAGGCACAGAGCGCGGTGGCGGACGCCGCCAATCGCGCCGGCCAGCCGTATGTCAACTACCGCTGGCTCGGTGGGATGCTCACCAACTTCTCGACCATCCAGAAGCGGGTCTACTACATGCGCGAGCTCCGGCGTCTCGAGGACACCGGTGAGATGAACAACCGGCCCAAGAAGGAGCGCCTCAAGCTCCGCCACGAGCTGGAGAAGCTGGAGCAGAACCTCGGGGGTGTCGCCGGCATGACCCGTCTCCCCGACGCGGTCTTCATCGTCGACGTCAACACCGAGGCCACCGCGGTCAAGGAGGCCGACCGTCTCGGGATCCCCGTCATCGCACTGGTGGACACCAACTCCGACCCCGACGCCGTCGACTACGTGATACCGGGCAACGACGACGCCATCCGTGCCGCCGACCTGATCGCCGGCGCCCTCGCCGACGCCATGGTCGAGGGGAACGAGATCGCCGCGAAGCGACCGCCCAACGAGGCCAAGGACACCAAGACGGAGGGTGCCTCCGAAGTGGAGGAGACCGCCGCCGCCGGGGCCGTTGCAGGGGAGTGACCGGCGTCATGAGCGAGATCACCGCCAAGGACATCCAAAAGCTCCGCCAGGAGGCGGGGGTGGGGATGATGGACGCCAAGCAGGCGCTCACCGACGCCTCCGGGGACTTCGAGAAGGCCTTCGAGCTGCTGCGCGAGCGCGGCCAGGCCAAGATGGCGAAGCGAGCCGATCGGGAGGCCACGGAGGGCGCCATCGGCAGCTACACCCACATCCAGAACGAGCGCCCCGTCATCGGGGTCCTGGTGGAGCTGTCCTGTGAGACCGACTTCGTGGCGAAGAGCGAGGAATTCCGTCGCACCGCCGACGACATCGCACTCCATGTGAGCTGGTCGAGCCCGCAATGGGTGACCAGGGACGAAGTCGACCTGGACGCCCTGGCCAAGGAGAAGGAGCTGATCGCCCGTCAGGCCGTCGCCGAGGGCAAGCCCGAGGACGTGGTGGGGAAGATCGTCGCCGGCCGCATCGAGGCCTGGTACGCCGAGAACGTCCTCTACGACCAGAAATTCGTCAACCCGGAGCGCTTCGACGGCACCGTGGGCGATATGGTCGCGGCACTCGCCTCGAAGATGGGTGAGAACATCTCGGTTCGGCGGGTGGCGCGGCTCGCCGTAGGCGCATAGGAGCCCAGTTGACAGAGTCAGCCAAGCGGCGGGTCCTCCTCAAACTCTCCGGGGAGGCCTTCGCCGACCCCACGGTGGGCTATGGCATCGATCCGGCCACGGTGAAGCGCGTCGCCGAGGAGATCGCCGAGGCCCAGCGCACCGGGATCGAGGTCGCCGTCGTCGTCGGAGGCGGCAACATCTTCCGTGGCGTGTCCCAGGCAGCCAAGGGCATGGACGCGGCGACCGCCGACTACATGGGCATGCTGGCCACGGTGATCAACGCCCTCGCCCTGCGTGACTCGCTCGAGAATGTGGGCGTGACGACGCGGGTGCAGAGTGCGATCACCATGCAGGAGCTTGCCGAGCCCTACATCCGGCTTCGGGCGATCCGGCACCTGGAGAAGGGGCGGGTGGTGATATTCGCCGCCGGCACCGGCAATCCATTCTTCACGACCGACACCACCGCGGCGCTGCGGGCGATCGAGATCGGAGCCGACGCCCTGCTCAAGGCGTCGAAGGTCGACGGGATCTACGACTCGGACCCCAAGACCAACGCCAAGGCCGAGAAGCTCAGCGAGCTCTCGTACATGGATTTCATCTCCGGTGAACTCCAGGTCATGGACACCACCGCCGTTACGATGTGCAAGGAGCATCAGGTTCCCATCCATGTCTTCGACATGACGGTCCCGGGGAACATCGTCAAAGCCGTTCAGGGCGATCGGATCGGTACCGTCGTCCACTGAGGAGGCCCCATGATCAGCGACCTGTTGACCGAAGCCGAGCAGAAGATGCAGGCTGCGGTCGAGCATGTCGTCTCTGAGTTCTCCACGGTCAGAACCGGCCGGGCCAACCCCCAGCTGCTCCACCGGATCAGCGTCGAGTACTACGGCAGCCCAACCCCGCTCCAGCAGCTCGCATCGATCTCGGTGCCCGAGCCCCGTCTGCTGGTGGTGCACCCGTTCGACAAGAGCACGGTCAACGACGTCGAGAAGGCCATCCAGCAATCCGACCTCGGCCTCAACCCCACCAACGACGGCTCGGTGGTGCGGATCGCCTTCCCGCCGCTCACCGAGGAGCGGCGCAAGGACCTGATCAAGCTGGTCCGGCACATGGCCGAGGAGGCCCGGGTGGCAGTGCGCAATGTGCGCCGGCACTCCAAGTCGGAGATGGAGGAATTGCACGGCGAGATCTCCGATGACGACATCCGACGTGGCGAGGATGAGCTGCAAAAGCTCACCGATCGGCACATCGAGCAGGTCGACAAGCTCCTCGTCAACAAAGAAGAAGAGCTCCTAGAGGTCTGAGTGCCGGAACGAGATCGACCCCGCGACGAGGACATCGACGAGGAGACGCCGGTCACCGGCGAGCTTCCTTTCTCCGCCGACAACGGCGACGACGAAGCCCCCGATGAGCCCGAGCCGGCTCGGGATGCGATCGAGGTCGACGACGGGACACCCGACTGGGAGGCGATGGCGAAGGGCCCTTCCCGTCTCGACGACTACACGGATGAGGAGTACCTGAAGGGCACGACCCAGGAGTACCAGGGTCTCGCCGAGGAGGTGCGGCGGGCGGCCACCGAGGAGTGGGAGTTGCAGGCCGTGGCGGCGAGCCTCCCTGGTGTGGAGTCGGGCCTGGTCGGCTTTGGCGACGTGTCCGGGACCGAGTCGGAGCCGGAGGAGTCCTACGAGGCGGCCGAGCAGGCAGCCACCTCTGATCTGGCGATGAGGGCGGGCTCCGCACTGGTCGTCTTCGGGCTGTTCCTCGGATCGCTGATCCTGGGAGGTTGGTGGTTCAGCGCCTTCGTCATCTTGCTCATGATCGTGGCCGCCGGTGAGTTCTTCGCCACGCTGCGCACCCGCGGCTACCGGCCGGTGGCGCTGTTCGGCCTGCTCGGAGTGGTGCTCATGGGTCTGGGCGCCCACAACGTCGGGCCACTGGCGATCGGGGGGTGGGCGGCGGCGATGACCGTCCTCACAGTGCTCTTCTTCTCGCTCTCACCGCGTCGCAACGCCCTGGCCAACGTGGCAGTCACCGTGCTGGGGATGGGTTGGGTCGGGATGCTTGCCTTCGCCATCCTCATCGCGGCTGGGCCACAGCCGGTCGCCCACATCTTCTTCGTGGCGATCGTGGTCGCCGGAAACGACATCGGCGCCTACTTCGTGGGACGCGGCTTCGGCCGTCGTTCCCTGGCGCCTCATGTCTCCCCGAAGAAGACCGTCGAGGGCCTCATCGGCGGTCTCCTCGTCGGAGGTGTCGCCGCCTCGGTCCTGGCCGTCTTCCCACCCTGGCAATCGCTCGGCATCACCAGGGCATTGGTCGCCGCGGCGATCATCGGTGTCACCACGCCCATCGGCGACCTCGCCGAGTCGATGATCAAGCGGGCCCTCGAGGTCAAGGACATGGGCTCGGTCCTCCCCGGTCACGGCGGGATGCTCGACCGGATCGACAGCTTCCTGTTCGCGGTCCCCGCGATCTACCTGCTGTTCCGGGGTTTCGGGCTGCTGTGACCCTCCCCCTGGTCGTCCTCGGGGCGACCGGATCCATCGGGGCCCAGACCCTGGAGGTCGCCGACAACCTGGGTCTGCAGGTCGCCGTGGTGGCGGCGCGTCGGGCATCGGCCGAGCTCCTCGCAGTCGCCGAGCGCTACCCCGAGGCCCACGTGGTGGTCGCCGGCGGTTCGAGTGAGGAGCGTGAGGACTTCCGGCGCCGGGTCGGGCGAGAGGTCGGCTTCGGTCCCGAAGCAGTGCTCGCCTTCGCGGCCGAGCCGGGCCGGGTGGTGGTCAACGGCATAGTCGGGGCGGCCGGTCTGCGCGCTACGGTGGCCGCCCTGACGGCGGGCAATCGGGTGGCCCTGGCCAACAAGGAGAGCCTGGTGGCCGGCGGACCGGTGGTGACCGCGGCCCTCGCCGCCCATGGCGGGGAGCTGATCCCGGTGGACAGCGAGCACTCCGCTCTCTACCAGTGCCTCCAGGGCGAGGACCCCGACTCGGTGAGCAGGCTCATCCTCACCGCTTCAGGCGGCCCGTTCCGGGGCCGCTCCCGGGAAACGCTCGCCGCGGTGACCCCGGAGGAGGCTCTGAGACACCCTACCTGGGACATGGGCCCCCGGATCACGATCGACTCGGCCACGATGTTCAACAAGGGCCTGGAGATCATCGAGGCCCACCATCTGTTCGGGATCGACTACGACCGGATCGAGGTGGTGGTGCATCCCCAGTCGACCCTGCACTCGGCCGTCGAGTTCGTGGACGGGTCGTGGAAGGGGCACATCGGCCATGCCGACATGAGGATCCCGATCCAATACGCATTGACCGCCCCGGAGCGATCCCCCTCGCCTGCGCCCCCATTCCGGCTCACCGGCCTGACCCTCGATTTCGAGGCCCCCGACCGGGAGGTGTTCGGCGCGATCGACCTCGCCTACCGGGCGGGAAGGGCAGGGGGGTCGGCCCCGGCCGTCCTCAACGCCGCCGACGAGATAGCCGTCGAGGCGTTTCTGCAGGGGCGGCTCGGCTTCCTGGGGATCACCGACGTGGTGGCACGGGCCCTCGACGCGGTCGATTCGAGGGCCGTGGAGACGGTCGAGGACGTCCTCGACGCAGATCGCGAGGCGCGGGAGATGGCTGCGTCGTTGATCGCCGGTGTCTGCTGATAGGAAGGGGCCCCCAGGTATCCTTCTCGCATGCTCGGGGGCTTCGCAGCAGCCATAGCCATCGTCGTCTTCGTGACCGCACACGAGGCCGGGCACTTCTTCGCGGCAAAGGCCACCGGCATGAAGGCGACCGAGTTCTTCTTCGGGTTCGGCCCCAGGATCTGGTCGACTCGCAAGGGGGAGACGGAGTACGGGTTCAAGGCGCTGCCCCTGGGGGGTTACGTCCGCATCGTGGGCATGAACCCGCTCGAGGACGTCCCCATCGAGGATCTGGGCCGCACCTATCGCGAGAAGAAGTTCTGGGAGAAGTCTGTGGTCGTCCTGGCCGGGGTCGCCATGAACTTCCTCATCGCCTTCATCATGTTCTGGGGCCTGTTCGTCGCCAACGGTGTCAACGAGCTCATCCCGGTGGTCGATGTCGTGGTCGAGGGCTCGCCTGCGGCCGAAGCCGGCATCGAGACCGGTGACCGCATAACGGCAATCGGTGATCGAACCATCGCCACCTGGGAGGACGCCACCGGCAGTCTGAGTCGTCTGGGCCCAGGCCGCACCGAGGTCACCGTCGTCCGCGACGGTGCCGAGATGGTCCTCGAGGCGTACCTGACCGAGAGCGAGACCGTCTCCGGGGCCGGGTACCTGGGGATCGCCCCGGTGGCGGAGAACGTGCCGGTCGGGGTGTTCGGCGGGCTGGGCATGGCCGGCGAGGCGGTCTGGGGTGGCATCGAGGACACCTTCCGGTCGCTCTACCAGATGTTCCGCCCATCGAGCCTGGCCCACTACATCGGTGTCTTCGGCGGCGACACGGACGTCCCCACCGAGATCCGGCCGGTCAGCCCGATCGGCATAGTGTCGATCGGCAACCAGGCGGAGAACGCGGCCGGGTTCTTCGGCATCCTCGCCTACGTCAACGTGATCCTGGCCACCATCAACCTCCTCCCCCTGTTCCCTCTCGACGGTGGGCACTTCGCCGTCGCCCTGTACGAGAAGGTCTCCGGGCGCCAGGCCAATGTTCGCAAGCTGATGCCGGTGGCTGCTGCGGTGATGGGAACCCTCTTCTTCCTCGGGTTCGTGGCCATCATCCTCGACATCGTCAACCCGATCAGCTTCGGCTGAGCCCTCGGGGAAGGGGTGTCGTGGCATCGGGGGCCCGAAAAGGGGCGGGCACATCTACCGTTGACCCCGTGAACATCGAGCGACGCCCGACGCGACGGCTGCAGGTTGGCGATGTCGCCGTTGGCGGGGGCGCACCGATCAGCGTCCAGTCCATGACGACGACCAAGACGGCCGACGTGGACGGGACCCTGGCCCAGGTGTACGCCCTGGCCGGGGCGGGTGCCGACATCGTGAGGATCACCTGCAACGAGGTCGAGGCGGCCCAGGGCCTGGCCGAGATCGTCCCCCGCAGCCCGGTGCCGATCATCGCCGACATCCACTATCAGTACCGGCTCGCCCTCGCCGCCATGGAGGCCGGCGTCCAGGGGCTGCGGCTCAATCCGGGCAACATCCGCAAGGAGGACCAGATCAAGACCGTCGCCCGGGAGGCCAAGGACCGGGGCCTCCCGATTCGGATCGGGGTCAACGCCGGGTCACTGGACAAGGACCTCCTGGACAAGTACGGGGCACCCGTGCCCGAGGCACTGGTCGAGTCGGCCCAGATCGAGATCAGGTATCTCGAGGAGGTCGGCTTCGAGGACATCAAGATCTCGGTGAAGCACTCCAATGTCCGGTCCATGGTCGAGTCCTACCGTCTTCTCGCCGACACGGTCGACTACCCGCTCCACCTCGGGGTCACCGAAGCCGGGCCGCCTCCCGCCGGGTTGATCAAGTCGGTGGCCGGCATCGGGACACTGCTCAACGAGGGGATCGGCGACACCATCCGGTTCTCCCTCACCGCCGACCCGGTCGAGGAGGCCAAGGCCGGCCGTCAACTGCTGGAGTTCCTGGGCCTCCGCGAGCGCAAGGGCCTCGATCTCATCGCCTGCCCTTCCTGCGGCCGCGCCGAGGTCGACGTGATCGACGTGGCCACCCGGGCCCAGCAGGCACTGGAGGCGGCGAACCTTCCGATCCAGGTGGCCGTCATGGGATGTGTGGTCAACGGTCCCGGAGAGGCCCGGGAGGCCGACATCGGGATCGCCGCCGGACGGGGCCGGGGACATCTGTTCATCAAGGGACAGGTGGTCCGGGTCGTCCCCGAGGCCGAGATGGTCGAGGCTCTCCTCGACGAGGCACAGAAATTGGTCGAAGAGGGCCTCGAGGCCCGCCTCGCCCACGCCGAGGCCAACGCCGCCGAGATCGCCGACGCCGAGCGCCGACAGCTCATCGAGATCAGGGGGGACGCCAACCGGTCGGCAGAGAGACGGGCAAGGGTCGCCGACGTGGCCGGGGGCGACTAGGGCGACCCCACTACCAGGGGTGCGGCCGGCTCGATCATCGTCTCGGAGACGTCGGGGGATCGATAGAGGCACACCAGGGCGTACTGCCCCCCTTCGATGTCGACGGTCTCGGCCACACTGTCGACGCCGGTGCCGTCCTCGATCTGCAATGACACGACCTCGGTGACCCAGGGCGGGACCGACCCGTCACCAGATCGACTCTCCAACTCCTCGACCAGATCCTGGTAGCCCCGTTCGTCGCCGAGCTCCACCAGCATCAGCCCGGCGCTCCCCAGCCCGTTGAGGGTGAGGATCACCCTGAGCTCACCGACATCCATCGTGGTGGCCCCGGTGTGGGCGCAGTCGGGCATGCTCACCGTGACCAGCACCGGCTCGACCTGACCGCATCCGGTCGTGGCGAGAACGAGGAGAGAAGCCACCCACAGCCGGCGGAGCCGTGGCATGGGCCCCAAGGTAGCCGCGTACGGTCTGTCGACATGGGCAACCGGGCGGCGTGACTACCGTCCTGGTCCCCATGCGCTGGTCAGAGGCATTCATCCCCACACTGCGCGACGCCCCGGCGGACGCCGAGGCGATCAGCCACAAGCTGCTGATCCGGGGTGGGTTCATCCGCCAGCTCGCCTCCGGTTCCTACGTCATGCTCCCCCTGGGCCAGCGGGTCAGACTCAAGGTGGGCGAGATCATCCGTCAGGAGATCAACGCCATCGGTGGCCAGGAGATGGTCCTCCCCACCCTCCACCCGGCGGAGATCTGGAGGAAGTCCGACCGCTACGACCTCATGGGTGAAAACCTGTTCAAGCTGGAGGACCGCAGGGGCGCCGACCTGGTGCTGGGGATGACCGAGGAGGAGATCTTCGCCATCTTGGCCACCGAGCTCTTCTCCTATCGCGAGCTCCCCCAGATCTGGTACCAGATGCACACCAAGTTCCGGGACGAGCCCCGGGCCAAGGCCGGGCTGCTCCGTCTCCGGGAATTCACCATGAAGGACTCGTACACGCTGGACATCGACGCCGACGGGCTCGACACCGGCTTCGACAAGCATTACCACGCCTACAAGCGGATCTTCGCCCGGATGGGGCTCGACGCCGTCGACGTGCAGGCGTCCTCCGGTGCGATGGGGGGCACGGTCTCCAGCGAGTTCATGGTGCGCAGCGAGGCAGGGGAGGACTGGATAGTCACCTGCGGCACCTGCGACTACCGGGCGAATGTGGAGAAGGCCACCTCCTCTCTGCCACCCGTCGAGGACGGGTACCCCGGAGAGCTGGAGCGCTTTCCCACACCAGGGCTGCGCACCATCGCCGCCCTGGCCGAGGCCCATCCCGACATCGCCGCCCCGGAGCGGCAGATCAAGACCCTGGTCTACATGGTCGACGACGTGCCCCATCTCCTCCTCCTGCGGGGCGACCACGACCTCCAGGAGCAGAAGCTGGCCGATGTCACCGCGGCCGCCGAGGTCAGACCCGGCCGGCCCGAGGAGATCCGCGAGCTGCTGGGGGCCGACCCCGGCAGTCTCGGGGCGGTGGGAGTCGAGGGCATGCCGGTCATCGCCGACCCCGCGCTCCAGGGTCGTGTCAACATGACCACGGGGGCGAACGAGGACGATTGGCACTTGAAAGGGGTCTCGGTGCCACGTGACATCGGGGTGACCCGGTGGGAGGACCTGCGCTCGGTGACGACCGGTGAGACCTGCATCGTCGACGGGGGACCTTTGGATCTGTGGAAGGGGATCGAGGTCGGGCACATCTTCAAGCTGGGCACGAAGTTCTCCAAGGCGTTCGGTGCCTACGTCCAGGACGAGCAGGGGAACAGCCATCCGGTGATCATGGGCTCGTACGGGATCGGCCTGGAACGGGGCATGGCCGCGGTCGTCGAGAGCTGCCACGACGACAACGGCATCGTGTGGCCGGTCTCGGTTGCGCCGTACGAGGTGGTGGTGACGGTGATCCGTCCCGACGACGAGGCTGCGATGGCGGTCGCCAACCAGATCTACGACGAGTTCCACACCGCGGGGGTGGATGTGATCATCGACGACCGTGAGGAGCGTCCCGGGGTCAAGTTCGCCGATGCGGAGCTGATCGGCTTTCCATACCGGGTGACGGTCGGCCCCAAGGGGGCGGAGGCGGGGAGCGCCGAGATCACGGAGAGACGGGGTCTGGTCAAGTACGAGCTCGCACTGGGTGCGGTCGTCCCCACCCTCTCCGAGGCCATCGCGGCGGCCCGTTTCGGCATTTAGGCCTGGTCGACCCTTCGACCTATAATCGGGGCACAACAACAGGACGCTTTTCGGTCAGGTGGGCGCCTTTGGCACCCACCTGTTTGGTGTGGAGACCCTGAGAATTGACAGAGGTAGCAGACATTTGGGCCCTGGTAGAGCCCTATCTCGCCGCAGAGCGGCTCGAGCTCGATGACCTCGAGCTGTCCGGCCGCGGGCGGGGCCGGGTGCTCCGGGTGACCGTCGACGGAGAGGGCGTCGACCTGGAACGGCTCGCCGAGCTGTCACGCGGGTTGTCCCGTCTCCTCGACGACGAGCCCGCGCTCCAGGACAGCTACCAACTGGAGGTGAGCTCGCCCGGTCTCGAGCGCAAGCTGCGCCGGCCGTCACACTTCAGCAAGTCGATCGGCCGCGAGGTGGTGGTGAAGACCGCCGCCGCCGGGGCGAAGACCACCCACCGCGGCACCCTGAGCGGCGCCGGGGAGAGGTCGTTCACCGTGGAGTCGGAGGAGGGGCCGGTCACCGTGGCCTATGACGATGTTGCCAGCGCCAAGACCGTGTACCGGTGGGAGAAGGCGCCGAAGCCGGGTCATTCGAAGGAGAACTCATGAAGCTCGACACGATGATGGAGGCGATCGAGGTTCTCGCCCGCGAGCGCGGTGTCGCCGTGGACGCCATCCTCGATGCCTTCGCCAATGCGCTCGTCGCGGCGTACAAGCGAAGCCCGGGAGCCGCCGAGGAGGCCCGTGTCACGATCGACCCCGAGTCGGGGGAGGTCATCGTCTACGCCCAGGAGCTCGATGAGGACGGCAACGTCGTGGACGAGTGGGAGGACACACCCGAGGGTGAGGCCTTCGGGCGCATCGCCGCCCAGTCCTTCAAGCAGGTCATGCAATTCAAGCTGCGTGAGGCGAAGCGGGAGAAGGTCTACGAGATGTACGAGGGCCGCGAGGGCGACCTGGTCACCGGCATCGTCCAGCAGGTCGACTACCGCTCGGTGATCCTCGATCTCGGCGATGCCGAGGCCATCTTGCCCGGCAGCGAACGGATCCCATTCGAGCGGCTCGACCGGGGAAACCGGGTGAAGGCCCTGATCCTCGAGGTGCGCAACGAGGTGAAGGGCGCTCAGATCGTGGTCTCCCGCAGTCATCCGGATCTGGTGAGGCGTCTCCTCGAGCTGGAGGTGCCCGAGCTGACCGACGGCACCGTCGAGATCGTCAACATCGCCAGGGAGCCGGGTCATCGCACCAAGATCGCGGTGATCTCCCACGACCCGAATGTCGATCCCAAGGGGGCATGTGTCGGTGCCCGCGGCTCACGGGTGCGTCAGGTGGTGAACGAGCTTCGCGGGGAGAAGGTGGACGTGGTGCAGTGGCGCGACGATGCCGCCCAGTTCATCGCCGAGGCCCTGGGGCCGGCCAAGGTGCGAGAGGTGCACATCGACGAGGAGGAGAAGACCGCAGACGTGATCGTCTCCGAGCACCAGCTCTCGCTGGCCATCGGCAAGGAAGGGCAGAACGCCCGCCTGGCCGCCCGCCTCTCCGGTTACAAAGTGGATATCCGCTCGGACAACGAGGGCGCCCCCGCGGACGAGGCCGTCACCGAGCCTGCGATGACGGCCGAGCAGCCCTCCCTCGAGGACGGCGGGGTCGGCGCCGTGGTCACCGAGGAGATCACGGCGACCGACGAGCCGGTCACCGACGTCACCGATGTCACCGTGGGTGACGAGGATGCCATCGTGGGCACCGAGACGGACGACAGCGAGAGTGAGTGATCTCTGAATGAGGGTTTATGAGCTGGCCCGGGAACTGGGCCTCGATTCGAATGAGGTCCTCGGACAGGCCCAGGAACTGGGTCTCGCGGTGAAGACGGCCTCCTCCGGGCTCGATGACGAGGGCGCCGAGCTGATCCGTCTCGCCTTCGCCCCCGAAGAGACGACGGTCGCCGAGCCGGCCGCGGAGACCGAGGCGGAGGAGACGCCCGTCGAGGAGCCGGCAGCCACGGAAGAGCCCGAGCCCGCCGAGGTCAGCATCGCCACGATCGCGGAGGGGGCAAGCGTGTCCGAGTTCGCCGAGGCGATCGGCCAGCCGGTCGGCGAGGTGGTCAAGGCACTGCTCACCAGGGGGATTCCGGCGGGGGCCGGCCAGACCATGCCCCCCCAGGTCATCGACGAGATCGCCGAGGGGTTCGGTTACATCGTCGAGGTGGCCGCGGCACCTCCTCCCTCCGCAGTCGCCGAGAAGCGGGTATTCGACGATGCCCCCACGGATCTCACCACCCGGCCGCCGGTGGTGACCGTGATGGGCCACGTCGACCATGGCAAGACGACCCTGCTCGACACGATCCGCAAGGCCAACGTGGTGGCCGGCGAGGAGGGTGGCATCACCCAGCACATCGGCGCCTACCAGGTCGAGGTCAACGGTCGCAAGGTCACCTTCGTCGACACCCCCGGTCACGAGGCGTTCACCGCACTGCGCGCCCGCGGCGCCAACATCACCGACATCGTCGTGCTCGTGGTGGCCGCCAACGACGGTGTCATGCCGCAGACGGTCGAAGCCATCTCCCATGCCAAGGCGGCCGGCGTCAAGATGATCGTGGCGATCAACAAGATCGACCTGCCCGGGGCGGACCCGCTCCGGGTGCGCACCGAGCTCACCAACCACGACGTGATCACCGAGGAGCTCGGCGGCGATGTCCCCTCGGTGGAGCTCTCCGCACTCGAGGGCACCGGTGTCGACGACCTCCTCGAGGTCATCGACCTGATTGCCCAGCTCGAGGAGTTCCGGGCCAATCCCAAGGCCCCGGCTTCAGGTGTGGTCGTCGAAGCCCAGCTGGAAGTGGGGCGGGGCCCGGTCGCCAGCGTCATCATCCAGAGGGGGACGCTGAGACAGGGTGACTCCTTCGTCGCCGGCCCCATCGCCGGCCGCGTCCGTGCGCTGATGGACGACCAGGGGAACCGGGTCGACGAGGCCGGGCCCTCCGATCCGGTCCAGATCATGGGCTGGGACGACGTCCCCGCGGCGGGCGATTTCTTCGAGGTCATGGAGAACGATCGCGAGGCGCGGCGGGTTGCTGCCGAGAGGGCCGAGGAGTTGAAGGCCGAGGCGCAGATCGCACCCTCGGCGCGTGACCGGCTGCAGGGATTGCTCGAGCAGCTGCGCAGCGACGACGCCACGTTGAATGTCATCGTCAAGGCGGACGCACAGGGGTCATTGGAGGCGCTGCGCGAGTCCATCGGCAAGATCGAGCGGGAGGGCGGCAAGATCCAGATCGTCCACACCGCGGTGGGGGGCATCAACGAGAACGACGTCACCCTCGCCGAGGTGACCGAGGCGGTCATCGTCGGGTTCAACGTCAGGCCCGAGCCCAAGGCTCGCCGCGCCGCCGAGGAGGCTGGTGTGGAGATCCGGACCTACGGGATCATCTACGAGCTCCTCGACGAGATCGAGCAGCTCCTGGTGGGCCAGCTCGCTCCCGAGCAGGAAGAGGTCGTCCTCGGCACCGCGGAGGTCAGAGCGATCTTCCGGGTCCCCCGGGCGGGCACGATCGCAGGTTGCTATGTGATCGAGGGCATGGTGCAACGCGGTGCCAAGGCCCGGCTCCTCCGCGACGGCGTCGTGATCCACGATGGTGTCGTCTCCTCACTGAAGCGGTTCAAGGACGACGTTCGTGAGGTCCAGTCCGGCTTCGAATGCGGCATGGGCTTCGAGGACTACAACGACATCAAGGAAGGCGACAACATCGAGGTCTACACGGTCCGCGAGGTCGCCCGCACCTGACACACCCTGGGAGGTCGGCATTGAGCGACCGGATGTTGCGGGTCAACTCGATACTGCGTGAGGTCCTCGCCGAGGAGATCGAGAGGATGAGCGACTCCCGTCTCGAGCTGGTCTCGGTGACCGCCGTGGACACCGAGCCCAATCTCCGCTCGGCGATCGTCTACATCGACGTGCTCGGCCGGGATGCCGGCGACGACGCCCTCGCCGCTCTGCGTCGGGCGTCGAAGCGCCTCCGCTCCGAGATCGGTCGTCAGGTGAGGATGAAGTACATCCCCGCCCTCGAGTTCGCAATCGACCCGGGGATCACCGGCGGTGAGCGCATCGACGAGATCCTGCGCGAGTTGAGCCGCGGGGAGGAGGAGTGAGCATCGACCGCGCCGTCATCGAGTCGGCCGCCCGTGTCATCGAGGAGAGCCCCAGCGTCGCCCTCGCCTGTCATGTCGGGCCCGACGGGGACGCCCTCGGCTCGATGCTTGCCCTGGCCCTGGCCTGCGCCGACCAGGGCAAACAGGTCGTTGGCGGATTCGGCTCGCCCCATGTGATACCACCCAGTCTCTCCTTCCTCCCCACCGAGCTGCTCGTGGCGCCGGCCGACTTCCCGGAAGCACCGCCGCTGCTGGTCGTCCTCGACGTGGGGTCCCCCGAGCGCCTCGGGGAGCTGGCGGCGAGTGCCGGTAAAGCGGGAACGGTCATCGTCATCGATCATCACGTCACCAACGAAGGGTTCGGCGACATCGCCGTGGTCGACCCGGGTGCTGCTGCCACCGGCGAGCTGGTCTACGACATCCTCGCCGCCCTGGGCTGGGAACTGACGCCGGAGGTCGCCACGTGCCTCCATACGGCACTGGTCACGGACACCGGGCGGTTCTCGTACTCCAACACCACGCCGCGGACCCTGCGCATCGCAGCCGACCTGGTCGCCGCCGGGGCGGAGCCGAGTCTCATCGGCCGTCACATCTACGAGCAGGCTCCCTTCGGGTATCTCAAGGCGGCAGCCCTCGCCCTGGGACGCGCCGAGCTCGATCTGGAGCGAGGCGTTGTCTCGACCGTGGTCACCTTCGAGGACCTCGCCGAGAGCGAGATCGGCTGGGACGAGACCGAGAACCTGATCGACCTGCTCCGGCTCACCCTGGAGGCCGACACCGCCGTCCTGGTGAAGGCGCACGATGACGGGCGGGTCAAGGTGAGCCTCCGCTCCAGGGGTGACACCAATGTGGGTGGTCTCGCCCACTCGATGGGCGGAGGGGGCCATCGGCTCGCCGCCGGCTTCACCACCGAGGGGGATCCCGAAGAGGTGCGGGAGAAAGTCGTCGCCGCGGTAGGGGAGTACCGGTGATCTCGGGTTTCCTCGTCGTGGACAAGCCCAAGGGGATCACCTCCAACCAGGTGGTCGGTGAGGTCCGGAGGGTGGTCGGTGTCAAGAAGGTCGGTCACGCCGGGACCCTCGACCCGATGGCGACCGGTGCCGTGGTGCTGGCCGTGGGCAAAGTGACCCGTCTCATCCGCTACATCCAGGACCAGGAGAAGGAGTACCGGGCAACGGCCCTGTTCGGCGTGGCCACCGACACCCTCGACGCCGACGGGGCCGTCCTCTCCCGGGAGCCCATGGATGTCAGGGCGGAGGACATCGGAGCGCTCGTACCAAGGTTCATCGGGACGATCTCACAGATCCCTCCCATGGTCTCGGCCCTGAAGCAGGATGGCCGTCGGCTCTACGAGCTGGCGCGTGAGGGCCAGGTCATCGAGCGGGAGGCACGCCAGGTCGAGATCCACGAGCTGGAGATCCTCTCGGTGGGGGCCCCGCCCTACCCCGAGGTCGAGTTCAGGGTGGTGTGCGGCAAGGGCACCTATGTCCGCTCCCTTGCCGACGACATGGCCGCCATGCTCGGGGGCAGCGCCCATCTCACCATGCTGCGGCGGACCCGCATCGGCTCCCTTCGCGCCAGCAACGGTGTCACCATCGAGGACCTCGGGAACTGGAAGTCCTATTTCCTGTCGCCTGCGGAGGCATTGGCCGACCTGCCCGCGGTGACCGTCGACCCGGAGACCGTCGCCGGGGCCCGCAACGGCCTCGGGTTCGTCGGCGGCCCGATCGTGACCGGGCCGGAGGACGCCCCCTATCGGGTCCTCGATCCGGAGGGTGGTCTGATCGCGGTCTACGTCCGTCACGGCGAGCACGCCCGTCCCGAGGTGGTCGTGCCGGCATGATGGTCCTCGATGGACCATGGCAGGGATGGGAGCCGCCACCCGGCCCGGCGACGGTGACCGTTGGCGTCCTCGACGGGGTCCATCTCGGTCACAGGGCATTGCTCGCCGAGATGAGCCCTTCTCTGAACCGCACCGTGCTCACCTTCGAGCCTCACCCGGTGGAGGTCTTGCGGCCGGGGACCCCGCCCCGGCTGATAACCACCCTCGACGAGAGGGTTGGGCTGCTCGATGGTCTCGGGATGGAGGTGGTGGGAGTGCTCGACCTGAGAGAGATCAAGGAACTCGAGCCCGAGGAGTTCGTCACCGGCCTCCTCGTCGACCAGCTCTCGGTGAGCCAGTTGGTGACCGGTGTCGACTTCAGGTTCGGGAAGGACCGGGGCGGCGACGTCGACCTCCTGGCCCGGCTGGGGGATCGGCTCGGGTTCGCGGTGATACCGGTTCCGATCGTCTCGACCGGCGAGGCCCCGATCTCGTCGAGCCGGATCCGGAGCCTGATCGAGGAGGGCAGGGTCGCCGAAGCCAACCGTCTGCTCGGGTCCCGCTTCACTGTGGCCAACACCGTGGTGGGCGGTGACAAGCGGGGCCGGGAGATCGGCTTCCCCACGGCGAATCTCCGCCCGCCACCCCGGAAGCTGATCCCGTCTCACGGTGTGTACGCCTGTTTCGCCGGAGTCGGGGAGAAGCGTCACCCGGCCGCGGTGAACGTCGGGGTCCGCCCCACGTTCGGAGGCGGCGATGTCCTCATCGAGGCATACCTGCTCGACTTCGAGGGAGACCTCTACGACCAGGAGATCAGGGTCGAATTCGTCGAGTATCTCCGAGCAGAGCTCGCCTTCGACTCGGTGGACGCACTCATCGAGCAGATGGCAGAGGACGTGTCCGCGACACGGTCGATCCTCGACGCCGCCGGGGATCGGATGTGAGATTGAGCCGATATGGTGTTAGAGTTCAGCCCGGATCCCCACCACGCATCGGGTTTTACGCGCAATGAAGACAACCACCGAGATCGTCGAAGAGTTCGGGACCCACGAGAGCGACACAGGCTCTCCTGAGGTCCAGGTCGCCCTGCTCACCGAGCGGATCAACCATCTCACCGAGCATCTCCGCGACCACAAGCACGACCACCACAGCCGTCGTGGCCTGTTGCTGCTGGTCGGAAAGCGGAGAAGGCTCCTCGACTACCTGCGTCGTCAGGACGTGGAGCGATACCGGAGTCTCATCGCCAAGCTCGGTTTGCGGCGCTGAAGGATTCGTGAGGAGCGGTCGAACCGCTCCTCATGTTGTCAGGGGCCAGCAGGGCCCGTAATCAGAGGGCGAGAGTTGGTCGGTTGACAGTGGCCATTTCTTCCGGACGGGAGAGATGACCACTGCCAACGGGCACGACTCCGCCTCACAGACAAAGGAGCACATAGTGCCCGAGACCTCCGTGAGAGGCACCATCGGCGGCAAAGAGCTCGTCCTGAGCACAGGCAAGCTGGCCGCACAGGCCAACGGCGCCGTCGTCGCCAAGTTGGGCGGAACCGAGATGCTGGTGACCGCCACCGCCAACCCCAAGCCCCGTGAGGGGGTCGACTTCTTCCCCCTCACCGTCGACTTCGAGGAACGGATGTACTCCGTGGGCCGCATCCCCGGGTCGTTCTTCCGTCGTGAGGGACGTCCCTCGGAGCAGGCGATCCTCACCTGCCGGCTGATCGACCGCCCGCTGCGCCCCTCGTTCGCCGACGCCTACCGCAACGAGACTCACATCGTGGTCACCTCGCTGTCAGTCGACCAGGAGAACCCATTCGACGTCGTGGCGCTCAACGGGGCCTCGGCGGCGCTCACCGTCAGCGGGCTTCCCTTCGAGGGCCCGATCGGCGGGGTCCGCCTAGCACTGAAGAAGGGGGAGTGGATCGCCTTCCCGACCGAGGCCGACCTCGACGAGTCCGTCTTCGAGCTCGTCGTCGCCGGTCGTCGCAACGAGACCGGTGGCATCGACATCGTCATGGTCGAGGCCGGTGCGACCGAGGAAGGCGCCCGTCTCGTCGCCGCCGGTGACCGGCCGTCGGACGAGGCGGCCGTGACCCAGGGGCTCGAGGAGTCGAGGCCCTACATCGCCGAGCTGATCGAGCTCCAAGAGCAGCTCGCCCGTGCCGTGGAGGCCCCGAAGTTCGAGTGGGCCCCCGTCGTCGACTACACCGACGAGGTCTACCAGCGGGTGGAGGCGGCAGCCTCGCAACTGATCGCTTCCGTGCTCGAGGTGGCCGGCAAGCAGGACAGGCTCGACGCGGAGACGGAGGCCCTCGAGGCCGTGATCTCCGACCTCGGCGTGGCCGAGGACGACGTGGAGACCCTCAAGCAGGTGAAGAGCGCCTTCCGCTCGGTGTTCAAGAAGATGGCTCGCCGCCGCGTCGTGGAGCAGGGCGTCCGCCTGGACGGCCGGGGCACCACCGACATCCGACCCCTCACCATCGAGGTGGGGACGGTCGAGCGCACCCACGGGTCGGCGCTGTTCCAGCGTGGCGAGACCCAGGTGCTGAACGTGACCACCCTCGGCATGCTGAAGATGGAGCAGATGCTCGACACCCTCGACATCGCCGATGCCAAGCGCTACATGCACCACTACAACTTCCCGCCCTTCTCGACGGGTGAGGCAGGGTTCATGCGGGGGCCGAAGCGGAGGGAGATCGGTCACGGCGCACTCGCCGAGAAGGCGCTGCTGCCCGTGATCCCCAGCTCCGACGAATTCCCCTACGCGCTGCGTCTGGTCTCCGAGGTCCTCGCCTCGAATGGCTCGTCGTCGATGGCCTCCGTGTGCGGTTCGACCCTGTCGCTGATGGACGCCGGTGTTCCCATCAGCGCCCCGGTCGCCGGGATCGCCATGGGTCTGCTCCGCGAGGACGACAAGTACCTCACACTCACCGACATCCTCGGTGCGGAGGACGCCCTAGGCGACATGGACTTCAAGGTGGCGGGGACCAGGGACATGATCACCGCCCTCCAGCTCGACACCAAGATCCAGGGCCTCCCCTCGGAGGTGCTGCAGTCGGCCCTCGACCAGGCCCGGGAGGCTCGTCTGTTCATCCTCGACGCCATGGCGGCGGTCATCGCCGAGCCTCGGGCCGAGATGAACAAGTGGGCGCCGCGCATCGAGTCGATCGAGATCCCCAAGGACAAGATCGGCGAGGTGATCGGGCCCAAGGGCGCCATCATCCGCGAGCTCGAGGAGCAGACCGGTGCCAGCATCGAGATCGAGGAGACCAACGGCGTCGGCATCGTCCGCATCGCATCGAACGACGGGGATGCCCTCGCCGCCGCTCGGGAGAGGGTGACTCAGATCGCCTTCCCGCCGGAAGCGGTCGTCGGCGAGGTCTACGACGGCAAGGTGGTGAACATCACCAAGTTCGGCGCCTTCGTCAACATCCTCCCCGGACGTGACGGGCTGCTTCACATCTCCCGTCTCGACGGGTCGAAGCGGGTCGAGCGTGTCGAGGACTATCTGTCCGAAGGTGACGAGCTGAAGGTCCGGGTCCGCGAGATCGACCGGGGCAAGGTGAGCCTCGAGCTCGTCGAGGCTCTGGAGGGGGCCACGCTGCCCACCGGTGAGGGCCCGACCGGCGGCGGTGGTGGCGGTGGCGGCCGTGACCGTGGTGGTCGTGGCGATCGTGACCGCGATCGTGACCGCGGTGGCCGTGGCCAGCGGGACGGACGAGGCGGCGGCCGCCACGACCGTGACCGGGGCCGCGAGGAGAGGGCAGGTGCCGAGCAGCCGTCCGGTGGACGGCGTCGTGCCGCCAAGAGCTTCTCGGAGACCTTCGAGCAGATCGAGGACTGAGCCCGATACAGCCTGCGAATAGGGGTCGATCGAACCATCGGCCCCTTTTTCGCGCCCAAATAGAATCATCCTGAGGCTGGAGCACTGGGAGATCCATTTGGCTGTCGAATTGGACGGCAACGTCAGGATGCGTGGGGACAATGGCCCGGGGGTGAGGGTGACCGTGGTCGTGGGGGATCGCCGTCTCCGACTCATGTCCGGAGACGAGGTGGTCGGCGACTGGTTGGTCTCGGACATCGGGATCAACGCACTCCAGGACGGTTTCAAGATCAGGGCGGAGGGCGAGGAGTTCGTCCTGCGCACATCGGATGACGTCGCCTTGGCCGAGGAGATCGGTGTCGGCACCGCATCACCCCGGCTGGCCCGTCGTCTCGCCGCCCGTCACAATCCCGAGGACCGGACCGTGGAGAGCGAGCCCACGCCGATTCCGTCCAATCTCGCCGCCATCGGCTTCGCCGTCGGCGGCGCACTCATAGTTCTCGGCGGTGTCTTCCTCGACCGCGCCGATCCCGGGCGGGGGGGCTTCCAGTTCTGGCTCACCTTCGTGATCGGCGGAGTGCTCATGGTCGGTGTCTCCTACGTGATGTCACTCGGCTCCCAATACGCCCGTCTCATCGCCACCGGGGTGGTGGTGGCCATGATCGCCACTTTCGGCTTCGCAGTCAGCGGCCGGGCCGCCGACGTCGACGAGCTGACCTCGTACGGCTTCATCGCCGGGGGGCTGGTGGTGGGGGTTGCCGTGCTGGTAAGCGGAGGGCCCAACCGACCACGGTGAGGTTACGGTTCGGGCGTGCCCGAGCTTCCCGACATCGTCGTCTACATAGAGGCTCTGGAGAGACGTGTCCTCGGGGAGACGGTCACCGGTTTCCGCATCGCCTCCCCGGCGGTGTTGCGCACCTACGACCCTCCCTACGACTCGGTGGTGGGGAGACGGGTCGAAGCCATCGAGCGGGTGGGCAAGCGGATCGTATTTGGGTTCGGGGAGGACCTCTATCTCGTCATCCACCTGATGATCGCCGGGCGGCTCCGCTGGGAGGCGCCGAGAAAGCCGATACCGAAGAAGGTCGGTCTCGCCGCACTCGACTTCGACGCCGGAAGCCTGATCCTCACCGAGCAGGGCACCCACAAGCGCGCCGGGATCTGGCTGGCCTCCAGCCGTGGGGCGGTCGCCGAGCTGGGTCGGGGCGGGATCGAGCCTCTGGAGGTGGACGAGGAGGCTTTTGCCGAGGCACTTCGTGCCGAGAACCGCACCTTGAAACGGGCCCTCACCGACCCGCGGATCTTCTCCGGCATCGGCAACGCCTACTCCGACGAGATTCTCTGGGCGGCGCGGCTGTCACCGGTGCAGCGCACGTCACAACTGGACGACGAGCAGGTCTCCCGGCTGCATCAGGCGGTGGTCTCCTCGCTTCAGGAATGGACGGAACGGCTCCGGGAGGAGGTCGGCGAGGGTTGGCCCACCAAGGTCACCGCCTTCCGGGAGGACATGGCAGTGCACGGGAAGTACGGCGAGCCGTGCCCTCGCTGTGGCTCGAAGGTGCAGCGCATCGTCTACTCGTCCAACGAGACGAACTATTGCGCGAATTGTCAGACCGGAGGCAAGCTGCTCGCCGATCGCTCCCTCTCCCGTCTGCTCAAGGACGACTGGCCCCGAACCCTCGAGGAACTGGAGGAGGGCTAGCGGGCGTCAGCTCTCGATCTGACGGGCCCCGACGAAGGCCATGGCGAATGCGGCGTAGCTGGCGAGGGCGCCGATGATGGTTCCCGCGCTCTCGTAGAAGCCCTCTTCGATGGCCCCGATGACGTCATAGACCCCGATGACGGCCAGGGCGTAGCCGGCCACCTTCATCACGGTGGACACCGGATGTAGTGCGCTCACGGCATTCCCCATCCTGGGGGCGACCACGACCAGGACGGCGATGAGGAACGTGACGGTCCCGATGCCGTAGTCGTCGAGGAAAACGTCGAAGATCAGCCATACGGCGAGCAAGACCATGCCGGCCAGCGCCACCAGCCCCTCGCTGCTGGTGAAGGCGCCTGCTCCTTCGGTCACCGCCGAATCGTCGTGGGTCTCCCTCATCCCCGGGGGCGGCGTCGGGTCCGGTGTGCCCATCTCACGCTCGTCGGTCATCTCCATCCCTCCTCGACTCTGGTCCGTCCGACCACCGGACTGTATCGAGCGGTGCCGGGGCCTGTCGGGGATTCGGTCAACTCTGCTTGGCGAGATTCGCCACGCCTCGGCGCTCCATGTTGCCCCAGGCTTGGGTGCCCCGGCCGCCGATCATCGCCCTGATCCGCCAGAGAACCGTCATCTGACGCAGCCCGAAGTTCTCGATCACGGCCATGACCACCAGACGCGAGGTGTCGGCCGCGCTGTTGAAGTAGCCGTAGCTCTCGTCGAGAAGGAGGGCGAGGAGTGAGTTCATCAGGCCCATCCCGAAGGCGACGAGGACCATCCAGAACAACGACGTCGTGTTGAGGATCCCGAGCAGCCAGGCGGTGGGCACCACGAACCATCCCACGAACTCGATCATGGGGGCCAGGTACTCGAAGAGGAAGAAGCCACCCCAGCTGATCAGCCCGAGCTGGCGGTACCTGGGGTTGAAGGTGAGCGACATGAAGTCCTTGATCGACGTCATCAGCCCGCGATGCCAGCGGATCCGCTGCCGGCGCAGCACACGCACCGTGTCGGGCACCTCGGTCCAGATCACCGCCGACGGCTCGTAGACGATCCGATATGGCAGGCCGCGCTCGAGGTGATAGCGGTGGATCCTCATCGTCACGTCCATGTCCTCGCCGAGATGGCCCCGGGTGAAGCCTCCCACCGCCACCAGCACGGAGCGCTTCCAGATCCCGAAGGCGCCGGACACGTTGGGCAGAGCGTTCATCCATGACCAGCCCGGCCGGCTGGAGAGGAAGGTCCGGACATACTCGAGGATCTGCATCCTCGGGATGAGCTTGCGAGGGACACTCGCCTCGATGAGATGGCCCAGCTCCACCCGGCTCCCGTTGAGCGGGCGCACGTTCCCCCCGACCCCGACCGTGCGCTCCCGATCCTCGACCACACGCTGCATCGAGTTGACCAGGCACTCGGGGTCGAGCACCACATCGGCGTCGGTGCACATGACGTAGGGATAACGGGCGGCGTTGATCCCGGCGTTGAGGGCGTCTGCCCGTCCGCCGTTCTCCTTGTCGATCACGGTGATGTCCACCCCGGACCGGCCCCGGTAGATCGCCCTGACCGGCATCGACTCCAGATCCGGCCGGTAGGGGATCTTCACCTTCTCGAGGTGGAACGCATCGACCAGCGACTCCAGCGTGGCGTCCTTGGATCCGTCGTTGGTGACCACGATCTCGAAGCGGGGGTATTTGACGATCGACATCGAACGGACGGCGTCGACTATCCCCGCTTCCTCGTTGTAGGCAGGGATGACTATCGAGATCGGGGGTGTGGTCCGGCTGGAGAGCATCTCGCCCACCCGTCCGAATCGGCGGAGATGATGGTTGCGGCGCAGGGCCGCCCCGGAGAGCAGGGCGAGCAGGACCAGGTATGTCTGCATCGCGATGAAGTAGACGATCGTGGCGTAACCCAGCCAGCGGAGGATCTCCCGGATCATCCTCGGCTCTCCGTGCCCATGTGCGCCAGAAGCCGCTCATCGTCCTCGGAGACACCGCCCTCCACCCGCCGCCGGGCCGACACCAGCTCACCGGCGTCGGTGAGCGCCTCGCCCGCGGCATCGGCGGCGAAGTGGTCCTCGTCGTCGAGTGCCTCGTACAGGGTGTCGATGCCTCCCGGGATCCGGGCGATGGCCGCTGCCGCGGAGCGCCGCACCCACCAGTTGCCGTCGCGCAACGCCTCGACGAGGAGAGGGATGGAGGCGGGGTCTCCGATGCCACCCAGGGCCCCGGCCGACTTGGCCCGGAGCTCCCACTGGGGCGAGCCGAGCCGGCTCTCCAGAGCCGGCGTGGCCTCGGGGCTGCCCAGCTCGCCGAGTGTCTCGATCGTTGCGATCTCGACCTCGAGGTCGGTTGCCTCTGCGAGGATCTCGAGCAGGGGGGCGACGGCCTGGTCGTCCTGGATCTGGGCGAGTGTGCGCAGCGCCAGGGCGGGCCCACGGCTCTCGTAGCGATGGTTGATCCGGATGTAGGCGAGGAGTGGCCAGGTCGCCTTGGAGCCGAATCCGACGAGGGTGTCGGAGAAGCGGGCCCGGACCCAGGGGATCTCGATGCCAAAACGCCCGACGATGGCGTCGATCGCCGGGGTCCAACGTATCCGCCCCAGGCCCCGCGCGCACTGGATGCGTATCTCGGGCTCGCGGTCGTCGAGATGCCGCAACAGGACCGGCGCCGAGGTCTCGTCGCCGATCTCGGCGAGCGCCACCGCCGCCCGCAGCCTCCGCCCCAGGGGGAACGGGGCCTCGAGCCGGGCGACCTGACGCTCGATGACACCGTGACGGCGGACGATCTCACGCATGGTGGCGATCTCGTCGCCGCTCACCGCGTTGCGAAGATCGATCAGCGCGTCGAGGAAAGCCGGGTCCTCCGCCATCTCGGAGGTGATGGGGTCGGTGCAGTGCTCGTAGGCGAGATGACGGCTCAGCAGCATCGTGTACTCCTCCCCGCGGGCGACCGTCCTCGCCATCCGACGCCGATGCCAGGCCTTGAGACTCACGAGCACGGTCAACAGCACCGCGTTGACGGCGAATATGACCAGCGTGGCCAGCTGGGGGATCTCGGTGGCGGCTGTGCGCACAAGGGAGTATCGGAGGCCGGGCCGGGCCTGTTGAGGGATCCGCTCCTGCAAAACCGGGAAAATCGGGCAGGAAATCGAGGTTTTTCGGTGGTCAGAGCCGCATTCGGATCCGTGCCATCAGCTCGGTGATGCGAAACGGCTTGCGCACGTAGTCGACCACACCCAGGTCGAAGCTCTCGACCGCGGTGCGGTCGTCATCGACCCCGGTGAGCATGACGACCGGTGTCTCGATCGACTCGCTGCGCCAGCGCTCCACGACCTCCAATCCGAGCAGCCCGGGCATGAGCTGGTCGAGGATGATCAGGTCGTAGCCCCCGTCCCTCCCCAGCTCATGGGCGCTGGGGCCGTCCTCTGCGGTGTCCACCTCGTATCCGGCGCTCTCGAGGGCGGTGTGGAGGAGCGTCCTGATCGTCTTCGAGTCGTCGGCGACGAGGATCCTCTTCTTCTCTGTCACCAACGGGAGAGGGTAAACCGCTCCGGGCCCGGGTGCGGTTCTCTCTTGTTTCTCGAACATATGTTCGATATGATCGATTGCCCTCAGCAACGGAGTCAGTCTTGCCAATCGAGGGTCTCGTCACCGGGCGGACAATTGTCCCCGCCGAGCTGGTGGTCCAGCCGGGGACCGGGCTGCTCGACCTGCAGCCCGGCCGGGTCACAGAGCTGGTGGGCGACCCGGGGAGCGGGCTTACCCGACTCGGTCTCAGGCTGCTCGCCCCTCATTCCCGTCTCGCACCGGTGGTCGCCCTAGACACCAGGGGTTGGATCTCACCGGAGGCGGCTTGGGAGACTGGTGTGGAGCCGGATCGTCTCGTGGTTGTCCGATGTGACCGATCCGCCATGTGGGCGAAGGTCGCCGCGGCTCTGCTCGAGGGGGTCAGGGCGATGTACGCCGAGGTGCCTGCCGGGGTCGAGGACCATGACCTGCGTCGGCTCGCCGCCCTGGCCAGGGCCCGCCGGGTGGCGGTGGTGATGAGGCCGATGAGTGGTGGCCTGCCCGGTGGCATCGCCCATCTCCGGCTTCGTGCCATCGGTGTCACCTGGGAGGGAGCGGACCGGGGTCATGGGAGGCTGACCCGGCGTCGGCTGGTGCTGGAGGCGTCGGGCAAGGGCGCGGCCGGGACGACAATGAGATTCGAGGTGGAGGATGAGGGCACGGACGCTGTGCGTCTGGTTTCCGATGTGGTCGTTGACCAGGCCCGACGCGCCGTCGGATGAGCCGGTGCTGGTTGTCGACGATCGGGTGACAGCCGCCAGCGAGGACGTTCTCGAGGCGGGTGTGACCCTAGGCATGCCACGACGGGAGGCTGAGGCGCTGGCACCTTTCGCCCTGGTGTTGAGACGTGACCCGGGTGAGGAGGCGCGGCTGTTCGATCCGGTGGCCACCGAGGTGGAGGCGCTCGTTCCCCGGGTCGAGGTGGTCTCCCCGGGTCTGATGCTCGTCCCGGTGGAGGGTGCGGTCCGCTTCTACGGGAGCGAGGAGGCGGTGGCGGGGAAGATAGGGGCGAGACTCGATGAGCTGGGGATAACCACCCCTCACCAAATAGGCATAGCGGATGGTCCGTTCGCGGCGCGTTGGGCAGCCGCCGAGGCGGAGCCGGGGCATCCACTCATCGTCACCGACACCACCAGGTTCCTCTCAGGGCTCGATCTGGGGGCGCTGCGGGAGTCGATGGGTGGCACCGAGATGATCGACACCTTCCGCTGGCTCGGGGTGGAGACCCTCGGCGATCTCGCTCGTCTCCCCAGGGAGACCCTCGCCTCTCGCTTCGGGGTGCCGGGGGTGACCGCGCACCGTCTCGCCAGTGGTGAGGACCGGGCGGTCGACCCGCGTGAGATCCCGCTCGAGCTCGCAGTCGAGATGTCCTTCGAGGACCCGCTGGAGAGCCTCGATGCGGTGGAGTTCGCTGCACGCAACCTGGCAGACGAGCTGCTCCGGCGTCTTCGCCCTCTCGGTGTTGCCCCCCACACCGTGACCATCACCGTCACCGCAGCCGATGGGCAGACCCGGGAGCGGGTGTGGCGCTCGGCAGACCCTTTCACCGAGAGGGCACTGAGCGACCGGGTCTGGTGGCAGTTGCGGGCTTGGGTGGAGAGCAGGGGGATCCCTGGTGGGATCGTCATGTTGCGCATCCTCCCCGCCGATCTCTCCGGGGAGGGGAGACAGCTCGGCCTTTTCACCGACGAGTCGTCGATCGTCGAGGCGGAGCGTGCCCTGGCCCGGGCGCAGGCGATCCTCGGCCCCGACCAGGTGCTCCAGGCACGTGCCCAGGGCGGTCGGATGCCGGGGGAGAGGGTGGTGTGGTCACGCTGGGGTGAGCCGGAGACCCCGATGGAGCGAGATCGCGTCGCCCCCTGGCCGGGAGCCACGCCGAAGCCGTCTCCTGCGCTGGTGCCTTCCCGGCCTCATCCGATCGACATCGAGTGGGACGAGGGCATGCCGTCTCGTGTGCGGCTCGGCTCACGCTGGGAGCCGGTGCTCACCTGGAGCGGACCGTGGCGTCTCAGCGGGCGTTGGTGGGCGGGGGAGGAGGACGCCGATCGCTATCAGCTGGTCACCTCGGTCGGCGCCTTCCTGTGCGTCGTCTCGGGGGACAGGGCATATCTCGCCGGGGTCTATGACTGAGAGGCGCCCGGACGCTAGATGTTGGCGTCGAGGAAGGCCCCGATGCGCTCCGCATAGCCGGGGGCGAGCCGGGGCGGATCGCCCACCTGGATGCGGTGGTCGGCTCCTTCGAAGACCTCGACGGTGAGCCGGATCGGGGGTATGGCGGAACGGAACACCTCGATGCTGTCCTCGACAGGCACGATGCGATCGTCTCCTCCCCAGAGCGTCAAGACGGGGACCGTGATCCGGCTCAGCGGTCCCTTGGGGTCGTAGTCGAGGATCGACATCCAGAACTTCCACTGCTCCGGATCGGAGGTGTCCGGGAAGGTCAGAGCCGTCGACGAGAGGTCGGACAACGCGGCCCCGGAGCGGGCATGGCCAACCATCTCGTCGTAGTCCCGCATCCCGGCTTCCAACTCCTCGGGCGATGCCCCCGCAGCCTCCAGAGCACGGCGCGCCGAGTAGCGCTCCTGTGCGGCAGGGGTCACGCCGGGCCCGGAGCCGACGATCACGAAGTCAACCGAGTTGGTCCGTGAAGCCGCCTCAACCACCACCCATCCCCCCTGGCTGTGCCCGAAGAGCCCGATGGGCGCCCCCCCGATCTCATCTCGTGCCTGGATGGCCCTCACCGAGGCGAGGAGGTCGCCCGCCTGGACCTCGATCGGAGCCCTGCGCCAGTCACCACCCGACGCGCCGACACCCCGCTTGTCGAACGAGGCGACCCCACACGACGCATCGAGGAGGACCTGGCGGATCGGGGTGAAGTATCCGTTGTTGTCGCGGTTCGACGGACCCGAACCGGGGTGCATCACGACGACCGCCCTCGCCTCGGCCCCGACGGGCAGCCACAGAGTCCCGGCCAGGCTGACCCCTCCATGGCCCACGGTGAGGTCGTAGGTGGCGACGTCAGCCAACCGCACCTCCCAGATCGCTCACCCGCTTGGCGATGATCTCCCGCACCCGATCTCGCAGGCCGTCGGCATCACCAGGGCTCATGCCCACGGTTGGGATGGCCGGGTCCACGATGGCGGTGACCGCGCCACCCCGGAACCAGGGCTTGCCCGGCGCCGCCGCCTGGTGCGTGCCGTGGATGGAGAGTGGGAGCACGGGAAGCTGGGAGGCGACGGCCATGGTGAAGGCGCCCTTCTTGAACGGCTTCATGACCCCGTCACGGGGTCTGGTTCCCTCCGGGTAGATGATGAGGCTGCGGTGGTGCTCGATGAGCTCCCTGGCCTGTCGGTTCACCGAGTTGTGGATGGAGACGCGGGCTGCCCGGTCGACCTCGATGATCCCGATGGCTCGCATCGCCTGCGCGAGCAGCGGGATGCGAAAGAGCTCCTTCTTCGCCAGATACCGGATGGGTACGGGAACGGCGATGAAACACACCATGATGTCGAGGGTGGAGAGGTGGTTGGCGACCACGACGTAGGACTGGCTCGGGTCGATGTTCTCCTGTCCTTCGATGGTCAGCTCGGTGCCCGAGGCGAGCAGCCACACCCGGGCCCACCAGTTGATCACCTTCTCGATACGCGGTGAAGCGGGGTCGACGAGAACCAGGAAGAGCACGAGGCTGGCACCGATGATCGTGGCCATGACTCCCGCCACCCAGGTGAGGACGGTGCGATAGAGAGTGACGGCGAGCTGCATCGAGGTCTGAGCGTAGTTCTGGGCTTATACGCTGGCCCGGTGGAAAAGGTCGAGCTGCGGGCACGGATGCGCGCATTGGGCCCGATCGACCCGGGCGCCTCGAGACAGGTGGCAGCCGGGATCGCAGATTGGCTGCGTGCCCGGCTCCCGGGGACCATCGCCGCCTTCCTGGCGATGCCGGACGAGATCGATCTCACCCCTCTCTTTGAGCAGTTGCCCGGCTGGCGATGGGTGCTACCCCGACTGGAGGCAGACGGCACGCTCACCTTCCGGGACCGGGATGTTCCCTGGGAGACCCACCGTCTCGGGATGAGACAGCCCGAGGGGAAAGGCGTGGCCGTCCCCATCCACGAGCTGGACGTGATCCTCGTTCCCGGGCTCGCCTTCGAGAGGTCCGGGGCCCGTCTCGGACGGGGAGGGGGCTATTACGACCGCGCCCTGTCGGCAAAGCGCAGCGATGCGGTCGCCGTCGGGGTCACCGTCGAGGCACGGGTGGTGGATGCGATCCCGGCCGAGGACCATGACCTCGACGTCGGCTGGCTCGCCACCGAGCGCGGTGTCACGGAGTGCTCTCCCATCCGGTGACGCGATCCGGGGAGATGACGATGACCGGGCCTCGAGGGGGGCTCTCCCGGTACTGGGGGTACTTGGCGGTAAGGGCGTCCACGGCGGCCGCCCACAGCTGGCCCTGATGATGGATGGAGGCCGGCCCGTCGAGACGGACCCACCACAATCGGTCCCAGTCGTCCTCGTACCGGTCAACCAGGAGTGACGCCCAGCCGTTTGCTTCGACGTTGACCAGTCTCTGCAGTCGCTCGGTGCGCTTCGGCTTGTGATCGACCGCTGTCACCACGTTCCCGTCCACGACGGCAAAGGTGACCACCACCACGTGGGGCAGACCGTCGGGCCGGACGGTCGCCAGATGCCCCGACCTGGCCCGGGCGAGCCGGAACAGTGCCTCAGCCCGGTCCATGGGCACCGTCGAGCAGGGGCCCCACGGTCCGCCAAACCGTTTCCGCCCACCGGGCATGACCCGCCGCGCTGACGTGGAAGTAGTCCTCGGCCCACAGCGACCGGTCGCGATGCCAAGCCAGCCGATCGTCGCTGCGCTGGTCGACGACAGCTGTCCCGTGACGGGCGGCGACCTCGCGATGGGCGAGATCGAAGCGAACCGCACGGCGCTCCATCATCTGGCTCAATGGCGGTTGCAGTCTGGGGATCGAGCCCAGGAACCCGACGCCGCTCTGCACCACCATTGCGCCGGTGGCCGCGAACGCGGCGACGATCCGATCGAGGTCTTCGATGAACTTGCGACGTGGCACCCACTTGATGGCGTCGTTCGCCCCGACCGACAAGAACACGACGTCGGGCCCGTACTCGAGGGCTGGTTCGAGCTGTTCGGTCAGCACGTCCTGGGCCCGGGACCCGCCGAGTGCGAACGATCGAAGGACCACATGACGGTTCTCGGCGAGCCGGGAGCAGATCAAGGACACCCAGATCTCGTGTGGCCCGGACACTCCCGGCGCCGTCACCGACGAGTCGCCGAGCACCGCCACCTTGAGCAGGGGCAGGTTCGGGTCGCCGAACTCCGCCGACGGGTCGAACTGCTCGAGACGTGGCGCCGGGCGCAACACCGCGTAGGCCGCCTCGGCACCGAGGACGGCCATGGTGAACATGGCTGCGCGTTTGAGCAGACGGCCGACCATGGGTCCCATGTTGGCAGCGCCTGCGGAGCTACTGGCTGGCGCCGGCCTGATCGAGTCGTTGACGCAGGCCGAAGCGGCCCTTCGACTCGGTGAGGTCGATGTAGGCGCCGATGGCGTCGGAGAAGGTGGTGGGGTCCTCGGGGTAGAAGTCGAAGGCCTCACCGTCGATGTCGAGTGAGAATCGGTAGATCGAGGTGCGCTCCGCAGTCACCCGTTCCAGGGCCCAGGAGCCGACGTGGAGCCTGCCCGCCGACACGCGGAACCGGCCCTCGCCGATGTCGATCAGCACACGACTGGGCTCCAGCCCCTTGCCCTGCAACCGCCCTTTGAATTGCGCCATCCCGCCGAGGAATCTAGCCGCGGCGGCATCGGCTCGTATGATGGTTGCGTCGTTGCCGAGTTGACTAGTCAGCTGTCGCCGCGTGCCTGACGGGGTCCCCGGCTCGCTCCCTGATCCGGTTGAGCACGTCGACGACCAGGTCGAGCTCGTGCGCACTGGCGCCAAGGGTCTCGAACACCTCGTTGATCGCCACCGTGGCGCCGGTGAGGACCTCGATGCCGGAAGGGAGGATCTCGGCGAGCACCACCCGGCTGTCCTCGGTGTCGCCGACACGGCGGATCAGGCGGTCCCGCTCCAGCCGCTTGACCGCGCTGGTGACACTGGCGGGATGGACCTGCAGTCGATCGCTGATCTTTCCCATCGGGAGCCTTCCCCTCCTGGTGAATCCGAGCAGACGAAGGATCTCGAACCTGGCGAAGGTGAGGCCGAAGGGGCGAAGCGCCTCCTCGATCCGGGCGTCGAGGATCTGATGGACCCGGACGACGGTCGTGGCCGCCGCCATCCCCGGGGCGGCCTGCTCCCATCCGTGCGTCTCCCATTGACGACGGGCCTCGGCGATCGGGTCGGTGACGTAAGTTGGGGGCAACAGATTTCCTTTGACTTCAAAATACCTCGTCCGTATCCTGTGGGCAAGGATGAGCGACACGCCCCGGCTGGCCAACAAGGTCCGCTTCGTGACTGCCACCTCTCTCTTCGACGGTCACGACGCCTCGATCAACATCTTCCGACGCATCCTCCAGTCGATGGGGGCCGAGGTCATCCATCTCGGTCACAACCGATCCGGTTTGGACATCGTGGAGGCCGCCATTCAGGAGGACTCCCACGCCATCGCGGTCACCTCCTACCAGGGCGGCCACATGGAGTTCTACGGCTATCTCGTCGACCTGCTCGCCGAGCGTGACGCCACCCACATCCGCATATTCGGAGGCGGCGGCGGCACCATCCTTCCCTCCGAGGGCTCCGAGCTCGCCCGTCGTGGCGTCACCCGCATCTACTCACCGGACGACGGGAGAGACCTGGGTCTGACCGGCATGGTCGCCGACATGCTCACCCGCTCCGACTACCCGACCGGTGAGCTCGGCCCGGGCTTCGATCTCGAGTCGCTGTCCACCGCCAACCCGGCCGTCGTCGCCAGGTTGATCTCGGCCGCCGAGAACTACACGGACAAATACCCCGACGTGTGGGAACGGCTGGAGACGATGGCTCTCGACTCCGCGGCTCCCGTGGTCGGGGTCACCGGTACCGGCGGGTCGGGGAAGTCGAGTCTCGTCGACGAGGTGGTTCGCCGTTTCCTCCTCGACTTCGAGGACAAGACCGTCGCCATCATCTCGGTCGACCCTTCGAAGCGGCGCTCCGGCGGCGCCCTTCTCGGCGACCGGATCCGGATGAACTCCCTTCCACATCCCCGCGCCTACATGCGCTCGCTGGCGACCCGGCAGTCCAATCTCGCCCTCTCCCCCTATGTCCAGCATGCGGTGAACATCGTCAAGTCGGCCGGCTACGACCTGGTGATCCTGGAGACGTCGGGGATCGGCCAGGCCGACACCGAGATCGTCGACTACTCCGACCACTCGCTGTACGTGATGACTCCCGAATACGGGGCCGCCACACAGCTCGAGAAGATCGACATGCTCGACTTCGCCGATCTGGTGGCCATCAACAAGGCCGACAAGCAGGGCGCACTCGACGCCCTTCGCGACGTTCGCAAGCAATACAAGCGCAACCGCCTCGCCTTCGACGCCGCCGACGACGAGCTCCCGGTCCATCTCACCGTCGCCTCCGACTTCAACGATCCCGGGACCAACCGGTTCTATCGATCCTTCGTCGGGCTGCTGGGCTTGGAGTCGACCCTCGACCTCCCCGTCGACGAGGACGCGAAGCTCCATGTCGTGCCGCCGGAGCGGGCTCGCTACCTCGCCGAGATCGTCGAGGAGATCCGCCGCTACGACCAGTGGGCGCTCGATCAGGCCGAAGCCGCCGAGCATCTCCACCACCTGACGGCCGTGGGCAGCGACGAAGTCGACGCAGCCCGGGCCAGGCTCGATCGACAGAGCGTGGAGGCGATCGAGGGCTGGGACGACATGGTGGCGGCCTACTCGGGCGACGATTTCGTCTATCACGTCAGGGACCGCGAGATCAGGGTCCCTCTCCGTCACGAGACGCTGTCCCACACCCAGGTCCCCAAGGTGGCCCTCCCCAGGTACCGGTCATGGGGGGACCGTCTCCAGTGGATGCTCCAGGAGAACGTTCCCGGCTCGTTCCCCTTCACCGCGGGCGTCTACCCGTTCCGACGGGTCGAGGAGGACCCGGCTCGCATGTTTGCCGGCGAGGGACCGCCGGAGCAGACCAACGCCCGGTTCCACTATCTGTCCGAGGGGATGCCGGCCAAGCGGCTCTCGACCGCATTCGACTCGGTCACTCTCTACGGGTCCGATCCCCACGAGCGCCCCGACATCTACGGCAAGGTGGGCAACTCCGGGGTGTCCATCGCCACCGTCGACGACGCCAAGAAGCTCTACTCGGGGTTCGACCTCGACGATCCCACGACCTCGGTGTCGATGACGATCAACGGCCCGGCCCCGATGATCCTCGCCTTCTTCCTCAATGCCGCCATCGACCAGGCCTGTGAGGGCTACATCACCGAGAACGGGATGTGGGACGAGGTGGAGGCGAGGATCGACGAGATCCGCGGGGACCGCCCTGGTCCCGAGTACCACGGCCCTCTGCCTCCCGGCCACAACGGTCTCGGTCTGCGCCTTCTCGGCGTGAGTGGCGACCAGGTGCTCCCGGCGGACGTCTACGAGAGGCTGAAGGCGGAGACGATCTCCACCGTGCGGGGGACGGTGCAAGCCGACATCCTCAAGGAGGACCAGGCGCAGAACACGTGCATCTTCTCCACGGAGTTCGCCCTGAGGATGCAGGGCGACATCCAGCAGTACTTCGTCGACAACGACGTCCGCAACTTCTACTCGGTGTCGATCAGCGGCTATCACATGGCCGAGGCGGGGGCCAACCCGATCACCCAGCTCGCCTTCACCCTGGCGAACGGCTTCACCTTCATCGAGAACTACCTGGCGCGGGGAATGGACATCGACTCCTTCGCCCCCAACCTCTCCTTCTTCTTCTCCAACGGTGTCGACGCCGAGTACGCGGTGATCGGCCGGGTTGCCCGCCGCATCTGGGCGAAGGCGATCAAGCACAAGTACGGAGGCAACGAGCGCTCACAGAAGCTGAAGTACCACATCCAAACCTCGGGCCGATCGCTGCACGCCCAGGAGATCAGCTTCAACGACATCCGGACCACCTTGCAGGCCCTGTATGCCCTCTACGACAACGCAAACAGCCTGCACACCAACGCCTACGACGAGGCGATCACGACGCCCACGGAGGAGTCGGTGCGTCGGGCGCTCGCCATCCAGCTCATCATCAACTCCGAGCTTGGCCTCAACAAGAACGAGAACCCACTCCAGGGGAGCTTCATCATCTCCGAGCTGACCGATCTGGTCGAGGAGGCGGTGCTCGCCGAGTTCGAGAGCATCAACAGCCGTGGCGGCGTCCTCGGGGCGATGGAGCGTCAGTACCAGCGCACCAAGATCCAGGAGGAGTCGCTGTACTACGAGCAGCAGAAGGAATCGGGCCGGCTCCCCATCGTCGGGGTCAACACCTTCATCTCCAAGGAGGGTTCCCCGTTCGAGATGCCCAAGCAGCTGATCCGGTCCACCGATGAGGACAAGAACCGCCAGATCGCCAACCTGCGGGCGTTCCAGGAGCGAAACGAAGAGGCTGCCCGGTCGGCGCTCGCCGAGCTGCAACGGGTGGCGGTCCACGGCGAAAACGTCTTCGCCCAGCTCATGGAGACTGCCAAGGTGGCCTCGTTGGGCCAGATGAGCCGTGCCCTCTACGAAGTGGGTGGCGAGTACCGCCGCAACATGTGAGGTCGGGGGTTCTCCCGTCCTGCTTACAACGTTCTCCCGTCCTGCGTGCAACGAACGTCCCATAGTGACGTTCGTTGCACGCCGGTGCGAACGAGGTCAGGTGAGCGGGCCGCGGTTACCGTCGACTGGATGGATGACTTCGTACCCCCGGACTTCGAAGTCCCGGACGGCTACGCCTGGTCCGGGTTTCACCTCGAGCCTCTCGGCCCAGAGCACAACGAACGTGACCACGCGGCGTGGATGTCGAGCATCGAGTACATCCGGTCGACTCCCGGATTCGGTGTCGATGAGGAGCCGGGTTGGCCGGTCGCCATGACACTGGAGTCCAACATGGATGACCTGGTCCGACATGCCAGGGACTTCGAGGAGCGTAGGGGGTTCACCTACTCGATCCTCCAGGGTGACGAGGTCATCGGCTGCATCTACATCTATCCCGATCGGCGCACGGATCACGATGCGTCGATCAGCTCATGGGTGCGTGAGAGTCATGCCGGGTCGGACGCGGAAGTTCGCCAGGCCCTGGCCAGCTGGATCGATGAGAGGTGGCCCTTCTCCAATCCGTTCTACGCGGGGCGACGGTGAGCGTCGGATCGGCTAGTCGGCCGGCAGTGTCACCGAGCCGTCCTCCTCGATGGTCCAGCCCGGGTTGTGGGCCACCTCCCAGGGGTGGCCGTCCGGGTCGATGAACACGGCGGAGTAACCGCCCCAGAAGGTCTCGGCGGGCTCCCGGCCGATGGTGGCACCGGCGGCCCGTGCCTCCTCGATCACCCTGTCGACCTCGTCGGGGTCCCGGGTGTTGTAGGCGAGGGTCACCCCGCCCCAGCCGCCACCGTCCTCGACCGTGCTGTCCTCGGCCAGCTCATCTCGGCTCCACAGCCCCACCACGATCCCGCCGACCTGGAAGAAGACCACGTCGTCGGTCGGCGCCGGGCTCTCCCGCCATCCCAACGCCCGGTAGAACCCCCGTGCCCGCTCCAGGTCCTCCACTCCCAGGGTCACCAGGCTGAGTCGTTGTTCCATGCCCTCAGGGTACGCCCGACCACCGACCAGAAATTCCTAGCGGATTGGCGACGACCCCCTTGTTTCTGTCCTGGCGGGCTCATTCCACTGTCGTCACCACCACATCTGCGAACCCATGTGGCGAATGGACCGCAACCCCGACGGCAGTCACACCTGGACCAGCCCACTCCGCCACACCTACACCACCGGCCGACCACCCTGACCAGCCCAAGGACTTCCCTCAATAGACTCGCCGCATGAGCGGTAATCACCCCGACCACCCCCACATGCAGGACTTCGAGGGTCACGTGCGGGCAGTGGAGTCCGACCTGGAGTACTTCCGCCGGAAGCGGATCGACTCCCGCATCTATCTGTTCCTGCGCCGCGGCATCATCAGCTTCGCCGACCTGTTCCGGGGTCACGAGCAGGTGGAGCCGCCCCCTCCGCCGGAACCGGCGGAGGACCTCGAGCACCGGATCCGGGCCCTGGAGGACTCGCTGGACGCGATGATCCTCGAGATCGCCACGACCAACGTCCCGCTGGCCAGCCACGAGACGGCCATCGACGACGGCCGTGTCGAGCGGGGCGACTACAACCCGGAATTCCGCCTCGCCATCCGTAGCTACGACGGCGACCTGGAGACCAAGATCGGGAAGCTGGAACAGGGCATCGCCGAGACCCGGCATCTGATCGCCGCCTTCACCCGTGCCCTTCTCGACCGGGGTGAGGTGGCCGCGGAGCAGCTAGACCAGAACCGGCAGCGTCTCAGCGAGCTCGGCTATCGCAACGGTGCGCGCATCGTCGCCCGGGCCTGGGTGGATCCCGAGTTCAAACAGCGCCTGATCGGGACCGGCCGGGAAGCGGTTCGGGAGCTCGACATCCCACCGGGCCGTCTCGGAAAGCTGGGGATCGCCGAGAACACCGACGAGGTGCACAACATCGTGGTCTGCACCCTCTGCTCGTGCTACCCCCACGACCTCCTGGGCAACCCACCGTGGTGGTATCGGACCGACGAGTACAAGCAGCAGATCGTGGCCGACCCCCGCCGCACCATCGCCGACATGTTCGGTCTAGTGGTCGACGACGGGCGGAAAGTGGTCGTCCACGACTCCACGTCCGACGTTCGCTGGATGGTGCTGCCCCGGCGGCCGGAGGGAACCGAGGGCATGTCCGAGGAGGAGCTGGCCGAGCTGGTCACGATCGACAGCATGGTGGGCAGCGCCGAGATCGAGCCGCCGCGGGTGAGAAGCGGTGTCTGAGACCGAGCGATTCACCCTGGGAGACAGGGTGAGAGTCCTCACGGAGCGCCCGGGAGGGAACCCCCGGACACCTCACTACGTGCGGGGCCGTGTTGGTGTCATCACGGAGCGGCACGGCATCATCGTCAACCCCCTCGACCATCTTCGGACCTACCCGCCGCTCTACTCGGTGGAATTCCGGGTGGAGGACCTGGACGGGGCGACGGGAGACGACCTGGTCATCGCCGATCTCCACGACGAGTGGCTGGAGCCCGCCTGAGCGGGCTCAGCCGGCGAAACAACCCCAGGAGTCGTTGACCAGGTCGAGTTCGCCGAGATCGATTCGCTCGCCATCAGGCGAGGTCGCCATGGCCTGTTGCAGCCGCGCTCTTGCCGGGCCGCATTGCCCGTTCGGTGGCAATGAGATGACCTGGAGCACCCCCTCCACCGACCAGGTCTGGCCGATGAGCGGCTCGGGCTCGCCGGGCTCGATCACGTCGTCGCACCAGTTGGCGAAGAGGTCCATGCCGTAGGTCAGCTCGCTGGTCCACTCGTCGTCGGGCAGCTGGAAGGTGCCGGAGGCGGAGGCACCCTCGATCATGTCGAGGTTGGACCGGATGAACAGCCCGACGGTCTGATCCGGGGATCCGAGATAGAAGCCGTGGCCACATCCGTACGGCTCGGTCAGCTCGGGCGAAACCGGGGTGGTGGCCCCACCAGCACAACCGGCCAGGACCACGACGATGAGGATGAGTCTGCGCACGGTGCTTGGACGCACTGCCGCCGCGCCCGGTTCCGGACCGCTCAGCCTGCCCGCATCGGTGTCGAGCACTGGAGTGGCCCGTCTCACGACTGCAATTACCCTTCCGATCCGAACATGGCCCGAAACATCCCGGACAAGCCCTCTCTCGAGGGTCTCGAGGAGAAGTGGAACCGGCATTGGGAGTCCCGGGGCACCTATCGGTTCGACCGTTCCAAGACCCGCGACCAGGTCTACGCCATCGACACGCCGCCGCCGACGGTGTCGGGGTCGCTGCACATGGGGTCGGTGTTCGGCTACGTCCAGACCGACACCCATGCCCGGTACCGCCGGATGGCGGGCAAAGAGGTGTTCTACCCGATGGGTTGGGACGACAACGGCCTGCCCACGGAGCGTCGGGTACAGAACTTCTACGGGGTCCGCTGTGACCCGTCGCTGCCCTACGACCCCGACTTCGTTCCCCCGACGGAGGCACAGGATCCGCCGGTGTCGATCAGCCGTCGCAACTTCATCGAGCTCTGCCATGGCCTCACCGAGGAGGACGAGAAGGTCTTCGAGAACATCTGGCGGACCATGGGGCTTTCGGTGGACTGGACCCAGACCTACGCCACCATCGACGACCACACCCGACGCACCAGCCAGCAGGCGTTCCTAAACAACCTGGTCCGAGGTGAGGCCTATTCACAGGAGGCTCCGGTGCTCTGGGACATCGACTTCCAGACTGCGGTGGCCCAGGCCGAGCTGGAGGACCGGGAGCGGCCGGGTACCTATCACCGGGTCGCGTTCCACCGGCCCGACGGCGCCGCGGTGCACATCGAGACGACCCGCCCCGAGTTGATCTGCTCCTGTGTCGCCCTTGTCGCTCATCCCGGCGACGAGCGCCATCGGGGCCTGATCGGCACGACGGTGCTGACCCCGCTGTTCGGTGTCGAGGTCCCGGTGGTCGCTCATGAGCTAGCCGACCCGGAGAAGGGCACAGGGGTCGCCATGATCTGCACCTTTGGCGACACCACCGACGTGACCTGGTGGCGGGAGCTCGACCTGCCCACCCGTGCGGTGATCCAGCGCGACGGCCGGCTGCAGGAGGAGACCCCCGACTGGCTGGAGGGCGATGGCGCC
The DNA here is from genome assembly GCA_035550735.1 of Acidimicrobiia bacterium. GTDB lineage: Bacteria > Actinomycetota > Acidimicrobiia > Spongiisociales > ZC4RG35 > JANQRA01. The sequence continues at coordinate 236,411 of DASZOM010000026.1, forward strand.
GCTGCGTATGGCGAGATCGCCGGGCTCTACGCCAACCAGGCCCGGCGCAAGATGACCGAGCTCCTGTCAGCCGCCGGCAACCTGGTGGGCGAGCCCCGTGAGATCGTCCACCCGGTCAAGTTCTACGAGAGGGGTGAGCGGCCGCTCGAGATAGTCACCAGCCGGCAGTGGTACATCCGCAACGGGGGCCGTGAGGACGACCTGCGCAAGGAGCTGTTGGAGCGGGGGGAGCATCTTCGCTGGGTTCCCGACTTCATGGGTGTTCGCTACCGCCATTGGGTCGAGGGTCTGAACGGCGACTGGTTGATCTCACGCCAGCGCTTCTTCGGCGTCGCCATCCCACTCTGGTACCCCGTGCTCGACACGGGGGACGTGGATTACGAGAGCCCCATCGTGCCCTCGAGTGAGCAGCTCCCCGTCGATCCCGGCTCGGATGTCCCCACCGGCTACGCGGAGTCGCAACGAGGCCGCCCCGGGGGATTCGTCGGCGAGTTGGACATCATGGACACCTGGGCGACCTCCTCTCTGACTCCGCAGATCGCGGGGCATTGGGTCGACGATCCCGACCTGTGGGAACGGGTGTTCCCTATGGACCTCAGGCCACAGGGCCCCGAGATCATCCGGACCTGGCTCTTCTCCTCACTCCTTCGCTCACACTTCGAGCACAACGGCCTTCCCTGGCACACCGCCACCATCAACGGGTGGATCCTCGACCCGGATCGCAAGAAGATGTCGAAGTCGAAGGGGAACGTGGTCACCCCGATGCCGCTCATCGAGGAGTACGGGGCGGAAGCCGTCAGGTATTGGGCGTGCAACGGGCGTCCCGGAGTCGACACCGCCGTCGACTTCGGGGTGATGAAGATCGGGAGGAGGCTGGCGATCAAGATCCTCAACGCCTCCCGGTTCGCCCTCGGGTTCACCACCGCCGACGTCGACCCTCAGGCGATAGCCGAGCCGATCGATCGATCCATGCTCGCCGGCCTTGCCGGCACCGTTGCGACTGCGACGGAGGCGTTCGAGCGGTACGACTACGCCCGCGCCCTCGAGGTGACCGAGAAGTCCTTCTGGGGGTTCACCGACGACTACGTGGAGCTGGTCAAGTCCCGCGCCTACGAGGGAGGTCCGGCCGCGGCGTCGGCACATGCCGCCCTCCAACTGGCCGTCGGTGCCTACCTCCGGCTCTTCGCCCCTTTCCTCCCGTTCGTCACCGAGGAGGTGTGGAGCTGGTGGCGGGAGGGCTCGGTTCACCGCATGCCATGGCCCACCGTGGCCGAGCTGGAGAGCCACGCCGGGGACGGGCCCGTCCTGGAGGCCGTGGCCTTGGTTCTCGCCGAGGTGAGACGGGTCAAGTCCGAGGCGAGGCGGTCGATGCGAGCCGCGGTGGGAATCGTGGAGGTCAGCGGGGAGCCCGACGTCCTGGACGCCGTGAGGCTGGCCGAGACCGACCTGGTCAACACGGCCAACGCCGCCGGCATCGAGTACCTGGAGGGGGAGTTCGCGGTCCGTGCAGAGCTGGCCGAATCGGACGAATGAGCCAATGCGTACCCGGGTAAATCACTCGCCGTGAACACTGAGGCCGGCGCACCCGGCGACGTCGGCGACAGTGAGCCCTGGCAGCAGAACTGGCCACCACCCAGCTACTGGATCAAGGTCGGGCTCGCCCTGATCGCGGCCGGGGTCGCCCTGTTCCTCCTCGGTGTCCTCAAGGGCATCCTGTTGCTGGTCATCGCCTCCTTCGTCCTCGCCGTCGGCCTGCAGCCGGCCGTCGCCTGGCTGGAGGAGCGGGGCTTGCGACGCGGCCTGGGTCTCGCCGTCGTTCTCATGGCGATCTTGGTCGTGGTGGGCGGGATGGTTGCCGCTGCCCTTCCCCTGATCGTTTCCCAGGTGACGGAACTGGTCACGCGGCTTCCCGCCCTCGTCGAGGAGCTCGCCGCCGGCGACGGGTTGCTGAGCCGTCTCGCCGCGATGATCGACCTGGAGGGGATCGCCAACGGTCAGACCGCCGATCCTGCCGCACTCTTCGACGTGGTGGGGTCGGTGCTGGGTGGCGTCTTCAACTTCCTCACCGTGCTCCTGGTCACTCCTTACTTCGCCATGTCGATGCCGGAGATCAAACGCTGGCTGGTCCGTCTGCTCCGCCCCCACCAGCGGGAGGACTTCCTGCGTGTCCTCGGGGAGTCGACGGACATGATGGCCAACTTCATCCTCGGGAACCTCGTGGTGAGCCTCATCGCCGGGGTGGTCACCTGGGTCGGTCTCACCGTCATCGGCGTCCCCTACGCACTGGCGCTGGCCGCCTTCGTCGCGGTGACCGACCTGATCCCTGTTCTCGGCGCGCTGTTGGGCGCGATCGCGGTGGGGATCGTCGCCGCCGTCGAGGGCACCGACATCTTGCTCTGGGCGCTCGCCTTGGTGATCGTCTACCAGCAGATCGAGAACTTCGTCATCGCCCCGAGGGTGATGAATCGGGCCGTCGACCTGAGCCCGGCCGCGGTCATCATCGCATTCATGGTCGGTGGCGCTATGGCAGGGCTGCTCGGCGCCCTCCTCGCCCTCCCTATCGCCGCAATGCTCAAGCTGGTGATCAACCAGTACGTGATCGAAGAGCGGATGGACAAGGTGCGGGCCGAGGTGGTCGACACCGGGGGGATGATGGAGAGACGAAGGCGTCGGGGAGCCCGTCAGCTTCCCTGAGGGCTCACCGTTCCCGGTGCAGGATCCGGTCGATCTCCTCCAGCCGCTCTGCGATCAGGCTCTCGTCCCCGAGCTCCCCCGGGTGGTACACGGCACGCGGCGCGACCCCGTCGGGGAAGTACTGCTGGGCGACTACGCCTCCGGGATGGTCGTGGGAGTAGTCGTAGTCGACGCCGTGGCCGAGCTCGGCGGCTCCCCGGTAGGCGGCGGAGCGGAGATGGAGTGGCACCGAGGGCGTCGGCCCACTCTCCACCAGCTGGCGGGCGGCCCCGATCGCCCGCCCCACCGAGTTGGACTTCGGCGCCGTGGACAGATAGAGCGTGGCGTGGGCGAGGTGGTAGGTCGCCTCGGGAAGGCCGACGTATGCCAGGGCGTCCGCGGCGGCCACCGCCACCCGGATCCCGCCCGAGTCGGCGAGGCCGACGTCCTCTGAGGCGAGGATCACCAGACGGCGGGCTATGAACTCGGGGTCCTCGCCACCCTCCAGCATCAGCATCAGCCAGTACATGGCGGCATCGGGGTCCGAGCCACGCACCGACTTGATGAACGCCGAGATCACGTCGTAATGGGAGTCTCCGGTCTTGTCGTAGCGGACTAGCCGGCGTTGCAGCGCCTCGGCGACGTCCTCCTCGCCGATGGCGTCGCGGCCCGCCGCCTCGGTGAGCCGGGCAGCCACCTCGAGGGCGTTGAGTGCCTGGCGGGCGTCGCCGCCGGTCCGGATCGCCAACTCTTCGGCGGCCTCCTGATCGAGGGTGAGACCCATGCTCCCCAGGCCATGCTCGGTGTCGTGGAGCGCGTTGTCGAGGACGCCGGCCACCTCCTCCGGCGTCAAAGGCTCCAATCGGAAGAGGGTCATCCGCGACATCAAAGGGCTGTTGACCTCGAAGTAGGGGTTCTCCGTCGTCGCCCCGATCAGGATCAAGGTGCCGTCCTCGACCCCGGGGAGCAGGGCGTCCTGTTGGTTCTTGGCGAAGCGGTGGATCTCGTCGAGGAAGAGCACGGTCCGTCTCTCGTCGGTCTCAAGACGTGCTCGGGCCCCGGCGAGGACCTCGCGCACGTCTTTGACCCCTGCCGAGGTCGCCGACAGGGTCTCGAACACGGCGTCGGCCCGGGTAGCGACCAGACGGGCCAGGGTCGTCGTCCCGGTCCCGGGTGGCCCCCACAGCAGCATCGACACCGGCCGTCCCGACTCGACCAGCCTCCTGAAGGCGGCGTCAGGGCCCATGAGCGCCGGCTGCCCCACCACCTCGTCGAGATCGCGCGGTCTCATCCGGGTCGCCAACGGAGCCGCGGTCGCTCTTAACTCGTCTGCTCTCGCCGAGAACA
>DASZOM010000027.1:0-12480 GCA_035550735.1 Acidimicrobiia bacterium
CTTCGAGGTTGACCTGCGGTCGGTCACCGGTGACGGGACCCGCCAGCTGCTGGCGGCGCATTTCCGTGACCCTGACGGCCATCTCGCCAGCGTCACCGGCTGGGTCGCTGCGGGCTAATCCTTTCCTCGACCGATGTGACGTCCCCGATCGTCGCCTCCAGGACATCGATCAGCGCCTCTCCCGAGACCGTGAGGGAGACCCCGTGGTCCCCTCCGCCGATCGAGACCTCGCCCCTGACGCGCTCGTCGGCGATGACGGGCAATGCCCGGTTGGAGCCGAGCGGCGTGATGGTGCCCCGTCGGTAACCGGTGACGGCCCGCGCCTCCTCGGCGTCGGGCATGGTCGCCCGGTTCACCCCGAGATGTCGTCTCAGCTTGGGCCAGGAGATGACCCGGTCACCGGGCACCAGAACGAATACGTAGTCGTCGTCGCCACGCCGGACCAGCATCGTCTTGATGACCTGGTCAGGGCGAATCCCGCGAGCCTCTGCCGCGTCCGCCAGGGATGACACCGGGCCATGCCGGACTACACGATGGGGGAGTGCTTCGAGCCGGGGGTCGCGCAGGGCGGGGGTGTCGGTCACGGCGAATGTCGCCTCAGTCGTCTGCCCGGATCGCCAGAATCGCTATGTCGTCCCGTGGAACGGGCACTTCGTCGTGGAAGAGATCGAGGATGGCGGTCAGGAGCTGTCCGGGATCGCGCGTCTCCACCTGGGCGACGAGCCGATCGACGGTTTCCATGGAAGTCAGATCCGAGAGGGCGATGCCGTCGGTGTAGAGGATCATCACCTCTCCCGGCGCCAGCCCGAACTCGCGAGGCTTCGGTACCAGCTCGTCGAACAACGCCGCCGGCGGGACAACCTCACCGACATGGTCGACCGAACCGTCCCGCCGCAGGATCACGGGTGGCGGATGGCCCGCCAGGGACACCTCGCCGGAGAATCCGTCCACCTCTCGTGTCATGGCCACGTAAGCAAGGGTGCACATCCGGGAGTGTGCGTCGTGAGTGCTCAGCATGTCGTTGAGCTGCCTGAACACGACATGAGGGCCCGGGTCCATGGAGATGGTCGTTTTCAGGGTCTGACGCACGAGACCCACGGCCGCCGCGGCCTCGACACCCTTGCCCTCGATGTCCCCGACGAGGGCTATCGCCCGATCCTCGTCGAGAGGGATGAAGTCGTAGAAGTCACCCCCGACGTGTCCTTGTCTCGCCACCGGAAGGTATCGGGCCGCGATCACGACACCCGGAAAGACAGGGAGCGTGACCGGCCGCAGCCCGTATCGAAGCGCCTGGGCGGTGCGGGACTCCCTCTCGAAGGTCCGGGCGTTCACCAAAGCGACTCCTGCCCGTAAAGCGATCTCATCGACCATGGCGAGCTCGGCACGGTCGAATCCTCCGTCGGCTCGTGTGCGGACCAGTGTCATCGTGCCCACCGGGTCGCCCGCCGGCCCCAGGGGCACGCAGAGGACTGATCTCCACTCGAGACGTCGCAGCACGTCGACGAAGTCGGACCCCCGGGTTTGCTCGGCGAGCGCGTACATCTCATCGGTGATCCTGGGGATGTGCTCCCTGGCACCCGTCGCCAACACCCGCGCCTGCATCGAGTCGGAGTCGCGTGAGATGTGACCTTCGCCCACGAGGTCGAGCAGCTTCTGGGCGTCTTTAGATTGCGGAAAGGCGATGGCCTCGGAATGGAGGTCGCCGAACTCGTCGAGGATGTGAAAGCCGCACCAGCTGGCGATGTCGGGGACGATGATGTCGGTGAGCGCGGCGAGGTTCGGCCCCATCTGCAGCGAGACCGACAACGCCTCGGTGACCCCGGCGAGTATGCGTTCCCGTTCCCTCGCCGCGAACTGGTCGGTGATGTCGAGGAAGAAGTTGAGCGCCCACACCACTTCGCCCCGGTCGTTCTTGATCGGCGAGGCATTTACCCGTGACCACCTGACGTGTCGTGACCCCTCGAGTCGGTAGCCCATGGTGACCTCCTCGGCGTCCTGACCGGCCAAGACGAGGCGCCCCGGCAGTCGATCGAGCTGGAACGGCTTACCGTCCTCGTCCACCACCTCGAAGCGGCCGAGCAGCTCATGGACAGGGATCTCCACCATCTGGGCACCGGTGTCGAGACCGACCAACTCGGCTGCGCGATCGTTGGCGTAGACGAGTCCCTCGGGTCCCTGGATGGTGACTCCTTCACGCGCATCACCGAACAACACGTCGAGCACCCGTCGATCGGATGCGGTCACGAGCTCGAGAAACCGGTCGCCGGGCATGGGGCGGGTGAAGAGTACCCACTGGCTGCGATTGCGATCCGTGGTACTAGATCGCGAAAACAATTCCAGATCCGGTTTGCACGCCGTGGGGGACGTTGGTATAAATCCTCCTGTCTGGCCGAGGGGCTCTTCGGAGTCCGTCGGCCAGACGCTTTTTTTGTTGGTGATCTGCCTGACCCGACTCAACCAGTGAACGGCAGCGCCAGCAGCGCTGCCCCGGCCAGGGCCAGGACGACCACACCAACCAAGAGCAGGTCGAGGACCAGCAGCTTGGCCGGGTCCCTCTCGCGTGAGGCGTTTCTGGTGAGACGTGTGCCGGCCAGGATTGCTGATGACAGAAGCAATAGACCGGCCGTGAACTCTGCAGCCTTCATGTCGTCAGCGATTTCCCACGCCCGAGAGATACCGCTTACCAGACCAAACCGCAGATGGGTTGACGCAAACGTGTCGCCCGAGGGCCTACATCTTCTGCGATGTTGACGCGGGGCTCACCGGGGCGGCGGGAGGATTGCTCGGACCGCTAGTGGGATGGGACCTCGAATCGGTAGCCCATCCCGGGTTCGGTAATGAAGTAGCGAGGCCGGCTCGGCTCCGGCTCGAGCTTCCGTCGAAGCTGTGCCATGAAGACTCTCAGGTAGTTCGTCTCCTCGCCGTATTGCGGGCCCCAGACCTCCTTGAGCAGCTGGGTCTGGCTGACGAGCTTGCCCTGGTGACGGACCAGCATTTCGACGATGCCCCACTCTGTGGGGGTCAATCGGACCTCTCCATGCCCGGGCCTGCTGACACGCTTCGTGGCCAAGTCGATGGTGAAGTCCTGTGTCTCCACGATCGGACCCTCCTCACCGACGTCCGATTCGCGCCGGAGGGCGGCCCTGAGCCTGGCGAGGAGCTCGCCCATTGCAAACGGCTTGGTCACGTAGTCGTCGGCCCCAGCGTCGAGGGCACGGATCTTCTCCTGCACCGCGTCTCGGACGGAGAGGACGATGATGGGCACGGTCGTCCATCCGCGAATCCCCTCCACCACATCGACACCGTCGATGCCAGGCAGCCCCAAGTCCAGGATGACGGCGTCAGGAGGGTTCGCGGCCGCGCGTCGCAAGGCCTCCTCGCCGCTGGCGGCGGCATCCGTTCGATACCCCATTGCCTCGAGACTGATGCTCAGCGCCCGCACGATCTGAGGCTCGTCGTCGACCACGAGCACTCGTGGGCCGTCAGGCATGGGGTACGGCGGTGTGATGCACGGCTTTTGCTCGCACCGGAGAGGCGGCCTTGAGGCCGATGACCATGGTCGTGCCCCCACCTGGCGTGTCTTCGATCAGTAGCTGATTTCCCATTGCCTCGAGGAGCCCATTGGCGACGGCGAGTCCCAGTCCGACTCCCTCGCTTGGGGAGTCGCGGAGACGTTGGAACGGTTGGAACACGGTGTCGCGTGCCTCCAACGGGATGCCCGGACCACGGTCGGTGATCCGCAGGTCGACGCGGCCGGATACCTCACCGGCCGTGATCTTGACGATGTCCCCTCCCGGCGACCAGGCCAAGGCGTTCTCCGCCAGGTTGGCTACGACTCGTTCCAGGAGGTCCGGGTCGGTCTGGACCTGTGGGAGAGATTCGGAGATATCGACTTTGATGCGGTCGCGACCGACACCCAGTCCTCCGATGGCCGACGCAACCACCTCGTCGAGCCCGACGGGCCTGAAGAGCACGTGCACCGCTCCGGCCTGAACCCGACTTGCGTCCAGCAACTGCCCGACAAGCCGGTTGAGACGTTCGGCTTCTTCCAGGGCCGATTCGAGCAGCGACCGGGTCTCGGTATCGGAGAGAGCGACCCCAAGGTCGATGAGGCTCGTGAGGGACGCCTTGATGGTGGCGAGCGGTGTGCGCAAGTCGTGGGAAACGGCTCCGAGCAACGCCGTGCGAAGGCGGTCGGTGGCGGCCATGGATTCGGCTGCGTCGGCTGTTTCTCTCAGCGCTCGACGCTCCATTTCTTGGGTTATCTGCGCGGAGAACGCGCGAAGGACAACCCGGTCGTCCGGCGACAACGGGCCGTCCGACATCACCAGTACGACATCATCGGAGACCTCGATGGACTCGGTCCCCTCCTTGGGACTGTCGAGGAGGCGCCGGCCTTCCCATGCCATGACCTCCCACTGATCGCCAGATCGTCGGAGCAGGCTCACCGCCTCGAGTCCGAAGACCTCGCGAATCCGAACCAGCTGTGAGTTGCCCTGTCCGTCGCCTGCCGGGTTCCCCGGAAGAGCGGTCGCAGCCAGAGCCTCGGCCTGCAGTCTCGCCCTGCGCGCCTCGGCGCTGCGACGGCTCGAGTATCCAACCAAGACCCCGACCGTCACCGACACCGCGAGAAATGCGAATAGGGCGAAGAGAATGTCAGGGTCGGCGATGGTGAAGGTCTCCCGGGGCTCGGTGAAGTACCAGGTGCTGAGGAGGAACCCGGCGAAGGCACTCGCCACGGATGGAAGCACCCCTCCTACCGCTCCTGCGACGACGGCGACGAGCTGATATGCCAGCAGCACGGTGTGTAGCGGGACCACCTCCCGACTCTCGAGGAGGGACCGAGTGAGCAATGGGATCCCGACGAAGACGATCAACCATGCAAGGGCTCGTCTGGCAACGCTTATCGGGCTGGCCGGCCGGTCTCTCTCGACAGCATGGCGACGAGCAGGGTCGTACGAGATGACATGGATGTCTATGGACTCGGCGGCCCGGATCACCTTCGACACCGGCGCCTCACGCATGAGCTGCTCAAACCGGGAACGTCTCGAAGCACCGAGCACGATCTGCGTGGCGTTCTGCTCCTTGGCGAAACCTACGAGGGCCTCGCCGACGTCGTCTCCCACGACCTCGTGGTAACTGCCTCCCAGCTGTCGGAGGAGTTCTGCCTGACCGAGCAACGTCGTGGTTGGTTCTTGGGCGAGACCTTGCGTCGACCTGACGTGGACCCCTATCAGAGAAGCGCCCGACCTCATCGCAAGGCGTCCCGCGCGGCGCACCACCGTCTCGGCTCCCTCGGCGCCGGGTATGGCCACCACGACCCGCTCCTTCGTCTCCCATGGATCCGCGATGCCATGGAGGCTTCGATACGTGGCCACCGCCTCGTCGACCCGGTCGGCTGTCCATGAGAGGGCGAGCTCGCGCAATGCGCCGAGATTGCCAGGACGGAAGTAGTTGGCCAGTGCCGCGTCGATCCTCTCTGCCGGATAGATCATTCCGGCCGCCATCCGCTCGAGAATTCGCTCTTGGGCAAGGTCGACGATCTCGATCTGGTCGGCTCTTCGCACCACTTCGTCGGGGATCGTCTCGGTCTGGGCTATTCCCGTGATCTCGTGGATCACGTCGCTCAGTGACTCCAGGTGCTGGATGTTGAGAGTGGTCAGAACGTCGATCCCTGCTTGAAGGAGGACTTCGACGTCCTGCCAGCGCTTGGGGTGAGTGACGCCGGGGACGTTCGAGTGGGCCATCTCGTCGACCAACGCGACGTCCGGCCGGCGGGACAAGACCGCTTCGAGATCCATCTCCTCGTATGCCGGTCCCCGGTGTCCTCCGCTCCTTCTGGGCACCACTTCGAATCCTTCGATCAATGCCTCGATGTCGGCCCTCTCGTGCGGCTCGGCGTACCCGATCACGACGTCGCGGCCGTCAGATCGGAGCCTCCGACCTTCTTCGAGCATCGCGTACGTCTTTCCGACACCGGGTGCAGCGCCCAGGAACACGCGCAGCTTGCCGCGGCTCACCCCCTCAACCTACGCCCAAGCGATGACGCGCATTGCGATGCCGACGCGTCAAGATGAGGTCCCAGCGCGCAAGGGAAGCGTAAGAGCCGGGGGCGTCCGACAACGGCGTGTCTAGCGTCGATGGCGTGGACGAGGGAACTGCCGAGAGTGCTGTGGAGTCAAGGTTCGCCGCTGCCCTCGGAGCCATGGCCCTACTGATCTTCTCCATGATCCTCGTCCTGATGCGAGAGTTCCTCGGTGCCGCGAACGTCGCCATCATTCTCCTGCTCGGCGTGCAACTGGTCGCCCTGCTCGGAGGGATACGTGGCGGCGTCGTCGCTGCCCTGGTGGCTGCGCTGTCTTTCGACTTCTTCTTCACCGAGCCCTATCTCCGTCTCGCAATCGCCGACCGGCACGACATCATCACGACGATCCTCCTTCTTTCCGGCGGGCTTGTGACCACGTTGCTGCATCGCCGTGGCTATGGGGTGCGTTCGCACGGGTGAGTGGACGGCATGGCTAGGTCTGAGGCTGATCAGAAGGCTTCAGATGGAACGGGACGCTGGTGACTGCGATACCCGGCTCGCCGGCGAGAGCTCCCTTGAGCGCCAGGGCGGTTTGGTTGTGGAGGAGCTGGGTCACTCGTCCCGGCACGACGAATTCCGGGAGCACCGCATTGACCAAGGTGCCGGGCAGCGACGTTCGTCGTCGCTGGCGCAGATAGTCGACCAGGGGGTCGACGATGGCCCGGTAGGGGCTGTCGACGACTACCAGCGGGAAGTCGTACCCCGCCTCGGCCCATCGCCTCTCGACACGATCTCGTTGCACCGGATCGACGTCGATGTGGAGAGCGGTGACCGGTGGGCCCAGCTGTTGCGCGAATGTCAATGCTTCGCGAATCGGCCGGGTCAGGTCGGATATGAGTACGACCTGTTCGATGCGTGTGATCGGCGGCCGGGCGAGCTTGCTCCTCCTGGAACGGCGGAGGACGTTGAGGTCGGTGACGACCACACCGGGCTCGAAGAGAAGTCTCGACTTGACAGCCAGACTGTGCCGATGGGCAAAAGGGGCGAGGATCGACCTGGTGCGAACGGTGTCGGCGAGGATCACGTTGATCGTGGTGCTGGGGTGCCCGTCCCGCTCTCGCCGCACGCGCTCGACGATGCGACCCGAGACCGAGTCGTCTTCACCTGGCAAGATCTCGAGCGGAAAGCGGGGATGGGCGGCGTCCCACGTGTAGACGAGATCATCTGATCCAGGCTCCTCGGCGTGGATGCATGTGATCGCCTCGGACTCGATCAGGTCGGCATAGCGGAGCGCGCGGTCCGTCCCTTCGTCGTGATGCGCCACGAGGACGATGAGCCGGGCCGGTCGGGGCTCGGGTTTCAGCGGCACCTGCTTGAGCTGGGCCGCCACCCCGAGGTAGTGCCGGCGGATGGCGAGCATCAAGAAGACGAGTACCGGCATGAGGGCGATCACGATCCACGCACCGTGGGCGAACTTGACTACGGCGATCACCACCAGCACCACACCGGTGGTGACACCGCCGACTGCGTTTATCACGACTGATCGTCGCCAACCGGTCTCTCTCCCGATCAGCCAGTGCCTGACCATCCCCGCTTGACTCAGTGTGAAGGCGGTGAAGACACCGACGACGTAGAGCTGGATGAGACGACTGACCTCTGCGTCGAACACGATGAGGAGTCCCGACGCCACCAGGGCCAGGGCGACGATCCCGTTGGAGAACACCAACCTGTCCCCACGATTGAGGAATTGGCGCGGCATCAGGCGATGACGTGCGAGGATCGCCGAGAGTCGGGGGAAGTCCTGGTATGCGGTATTCGCTGCCAATACGAGGATGGCCGCCGTGAAGACCTGCAGGATATAGAAGCCGACACCCCCGTCGAAAGCCGCCCTGCCGATCTGGGAGATGACGGTTCCGAATTGATCGACCGTGTGTTCCGAGATCCGCACGTCGAACCAGCGAGCCAAGGTGGAGATCCCGAGGAACATCGTGATCGAGATCGCACCCATGACCCCGAGTGTTGTCGCTGCATTGTGTGCTTTTGGCTCCCGGAAGGCCTGGACACCATTGGCTATCGCCTCTACCCCGGTCAGGGCCGTCGACCCGGAGGCGAAGGCCCGCAGTATCAAGAACAACCCGAGGCCGCTCACCTCCGGTTCGACGAAGGTCCCCGACGAGACCGCCGAGGGACACACACCGTCAGCGCACCTCGCCAGCCCGACGAGGAACATGACACCGACAGACAGGACGAATAGGTAGGTGGGCAGTGCGAAGAGCGTCGACGCCTCCTTGACCCCGCGCAGATTGGCCAGGGTGAGGAGCACGACGAACCCCAACGCCATACCGAGCCGCCAGGGGAGCAGATGAGGGGCCGCAGACGTGATGGCTGCAACACCCGCGGCGATCGACACGGAGACCGTTAGCACATAGTCGACGAGGAGCGCCGACGCGGCCACGGCACCGGTGCGGATCCCGAGATTGTCGTTGGAGACGATGAAGGCGCCACCTCCGTCAGGGTATGCCTTGATCGTCTGGCGGTAGGAGACGACCACCACCAAGAGGAGGGTGGCGATTCCCAAGGAGATCGGAGTGAGAAGGGCGAATCCGGCGACCCCGGCCAGCGCGAGGACCAGCATCGCCTCTTCCGTCGCATAGGCCACCGAGGAAAGCGGGTCCGAGGCGAACACAGGCAGCGCCAGGCGCTTGGGGAGGAGTTGCTGGTGCTCCTCATGGGTGGCGAATGGCCTCCCGAACAGCCTTCGTTTCAGTGTGTCGCCCGTGACGCGCTTGCTCACCTTGCCGTTGCTAGCCGTCTCCGATGCGCTGCGGATGGCCCCTAACGGCTTCTTGACGCCATGACCAACGTTCTTGACCCGCTGAGTGTGGAGCCGAAAAAAACGGCATCAATTTGGCGTTGACGGTGTGCCAATATGATGCCATCATGATGCCATGAATCTGTCCATCTATGTGGAGACACTGCGCGAGCACCTTCTCGTCGCGGCCGAGCCGGGCGGGTCCGAGACGAAGGCAGTCGTCGAGCGGCTGACCGCGGGTCTGGAGGCGGCGACTCGGCTGGTCCTGCTCGAGACGATCTCCGCAGCCGCCGACGAGATCACCAGAGAGCTTGCCCCGGGAGCGGTGGAGGTGCGTCTCCGTGGCAGTGACCCGGAGTTCGTTGTGACCCTGCCCTCCGATCAAGCGGACAGGACCGGGGTCGACGAGTTCGCCTCCCGTCACACCGTCGTTGCCGACATGGGCGACGAGGGGGGAACCTCGAGACTCAATCTCCGACTCCCTGAGGGGCTCAAGGCGAAGGTCGAGGAGTCGGCGCGCCGTGAAGGTCTCTCCCTGAACGCCTGGCTGGTCCGAGCAGCGGCTGCAGCAGCGGAGGCCCAGGGACCGGCGTATCGACGAAACGTGCATGGCGCGCAGCGTTACACCGGGTGGGTCGGCTGACATGGCGTCGTTTCAGACACCCCGTCCCATCATGCTGTCGATCGAACTGGGTCAGGGCTTGGTCCATGTCATCGCAGCCGATCGCACCGACACGGTGGTCGCGGTCAATCCGACCGACCGGGACCGGGCACAGGACGACGAGACGGCACAGAAGACACTGGTCGACCTCACTGGAGGCACCCTGTCCATCAGGGCCCCTCGTCCCCCCGGAATCCGCGGATATCTCGGGATGGCCAAGGGGGGTTCGGTGGATGTGACGGTGGAGCTGCCTGCGGGCTCGTCCCTGAGGGCAGAGGTCGGTTATGGCGAGCTCCGGTGTGACGGCCGACTGGACGATGTGGAGATCAGGTCGGGGGCGGGGGGTGTCCGACTCGACCAGACCGCAGCCCTGCGTGTGCGTTGTGGCGCCGGGCCCGTTTCCGTCGAGGCGGTTTTGGGAGTTGCCGAGATCGTCTCTGCCGGGGACATGACCATCGGCGCCGTGGCCGGCAAGGCCGACATCAAGAACCTCAACGGGAAGACTTGGATCGGCAGCGTGGGGGGCGATGTCACCGTCAGGTCGGCGAATGGAGACGTCACCATCGAAGACGCCGGGCGCAACGTCAGTGTCAAGACTGCCAACGGGAACGTCCGCCTCGGCCAGGTCGCTCGTGGCGCCGTGAGCGTCGAGACCGCCTCCGGTGGGCTCGAAATCGGGATCCGGGAGGGAACTGCGGCGTGGATCGACGCCAGCACGCACTTCGGCCGGGTCGACAACACCCTTCCACCATCCCAGAGCCCGGACAGGGGGACCGACATCGTCGAAGTGAGCGCTCGGACCGCATTCGGCGACGTCCTCATCACACGATCGCCGACGAGTAGTCAAGAAGGAGCCAGCTGAGCCATGAAAGAAGCCATGAACGCCATCGAGGTGGTCCACCTCGAGAAGGGATACAAGGGAGTGCCGGTGCTCCACGACGTCTCGTTCACAGTCGAGCAAGGCACGGTTTTCGCCCTGCTCGGAGCGAACGGCTCCGGCAAGACGACGACGATCAACATCCTCACCACTCTGATCAGGGCCAATGGAGGAAAGGCCCGAGTCGGCGGGTTCGACGTGGCCACCGATTCCGGGCGGGTCCGCGAGCAGATCAGTCTCACCGGCCAGTCGGCTGCAGTGGACCACGTGCTCACCGCCCGGGAGAACCTGGTGCTGATGGGTGAGCTGAGGCATGTGGCCGATCCTGAGAAGGTCGCAGCGGAGTTGCTCGACGACTTCGACCTCGACGAAGCGGCCGACCGACGTCTTCTGACCTTCTCGGGAGGGATGCGACGCCGCCTCGACATCGCCATGAGCCTGGTGGGTCGGCCACGGATCATCTTCTTCGACGAGCCGACCACCGGGCTCGACCCGGTCAGTCGGAACGCAATGTGGTCGACAATTCGCCGTCTCGCCGACGACGGGACCACGGTGTTCCTGACCACTCAGTACCTGGAGGAGGCCGACCGTCTCGCCGACGAGATCGCCATCCTCCATGACGGCCGGATCGTCGGCAGTGGCACACCCGACGAGCTGAAGACGATGGTCCCGACCGGGCTCGTCGAGTTGGAGTTCAGGGAGGAGGGTGAGCTCACCCTCGCTCGGAGAGCCCTGGGCGACGAGTACGAAGTCAGCCAGGTGGACGCCAGGCTGGTCGTCAACACCACCGGCTCCGTGTCCGAGATGGCCGGTCTCTTCATCCGGCTGAACAATGCCGGCGTCGAGCCGACCGCGTTCTCCCGGCAGGTGCCGACGCTGGACGACGTGTTCTTCAAGATCCTCGATGAAGCAAAGGAGGAGAGCCGTGAGAACTCTCACTGACACCTGGACCATGGCCAAACGGAGCATCCGTCACACGACGCGCAGTGTCGACACGATCATCACCGTCGTCCTGACGCCGATCGCCATGTTGCTGCTCTTCGTCTTCGTGTTCGGTGGCGCCCTCGGCACTCAGACCGGCACGCTGGCGTATGTCGACTTCATAACCCCTGGCGTCATCATCATGACGGTGGTGAGCGGCATTGCCTATGCCGCGGTGCGGCTCAGCATGGACCTGCAGAACGGCATCATCAGCCGCTTCCGCACGATGCCGGTGGCGCCGTCGTCTGTGTTGAGCGGACAGGCGATGTCGTCGACATTGTCCAACCTCTTCTCTTGCGGGCTGGTGCTGGGCGTGGCCTTCGTCGTCGGGTTTCGCCCCGCCGCCGACCTTCCTGCCTGGCTGGCGTTCCTCGGCCTCTTGGTGCTGTTCACACTCGCCACCACCTGGCTGGCCATGTTCTTCGGTCTCCTCGCCAAGACGATGGAGGGCGCCGGCGCCTTCAGCTATGTCCTCTTGCTGCTGATCTTCATCAGTCCCTCGTTCGTTCCGACCGACTCGATGACACCGGTGCTGAGGGCTTTCGCCGAGAACCAGCCGATGACACCGATCATCGAGACGATGCGCTCCCTACTGACAGAGGGAACCCCCGGCTCCGAAGTCTGGGCCGCCCTCGCCTGGAGCTTGGGCATCCTGGTCGTCTTCTACGCACTGGCTCTGCGAATCTATCGCCGCAGCGAGCACGTCCCTGTAGCCGTCTGACCCCAGGGTTGGTATCGAAGGCGCCTTGCTATAATCGGGCTTCTGCCGGGCACGCCCGGCATTGAGAAGCGACGCGGGGTGGAGCAGTCTGGTAGCTCGTCGGGCTCATAACCCGAAGGTCGCGGGTTCAAATCCCGCCCCCGCTACGAAAAAGCCCTGGTCAGCGACCTGCCGACCAGGGCTTCTACCGTTTGGAAGCGCTCTGCTTCCGGGGTTCGACCGATTCCTCTACCTTCTCTACCAGGGATTTTGTCTCACCTATCACCGTTTGCGGCGTTCGATACGCGAGTAGAGATGGTGCGTCGGCTACCCGGCTCGGCGGCGAAGGCCGCGGCGAAGGAGGCTCGCAGGCGCGGCTATCAACAGCTGACGCGGCCCGAGAGCTTCTATGTCGAGGACACGC
>DASZOM010000028.1:0-7721 GCA_035550735.1 Acidimicrobiia bacterium
TCGCCCAGCGACGCTCACAACCCTGGGTTGCGCGAAACGGGGCGTTCAGAGATGGCTGTCCAGCCAGTCGAGCACCCCGTCGATGGCCTTGGCGGCGACCTCGTTGACCTCGTACTCGCCGTCGGCGCCCCGAAGCGGGTACACGTATCCGTGGAGGTCGTGGTCCCAGCTGACCCAATCGACGGGCTTGCCTGCCTCGGCGAGAAGCTCGTAGGAGACCCGGAAGATCCCTTGCAGGTGGTCGTCGTCGCGACCCATCACCAGGATCGGTGTATCGATTGTCGAGATGCGCTCGGTGGCCTTCTCCAGGTCGATCCGTGAGCGGACCTTCTCGGTCTCCGCCATCTGCATCTCCTCGATGTTGCGCATCCCGGTCTCGGGCTCCACGAAGGCGGTGTCGTCGGGAGTCAGCGCCAGGAACTCGTGTGAAGCCGGCTCGGACGCCACCGCCGCCTTGATCCCCTGGTACTCCGAGGTGATCTTGAGCACCATCTCACCGCCGTGGCTCATCCCGATCAGCCCGATCCGGTGCGGATCGATACGGGGATCCTTCTTGAAATGCTCGACGATGGCGATCTCGTCCTCGTACTCGAGTGGTGAGCGGTTGAACATGTCGCGGCCCTGCCTGATGTCCCGGATCAGGCGCCCACCGTTGTGATAGCCGAGCTCGACCTCCGTCCGATACCGGATCCAGGCGCAGGCATAGCCCCGCTCGAGGAGACGCTCCATGATGTAGCCACGGTTGGCAACGGCGTCCCTGATCCAGGCCATGCCGCCCCCGCCATTGCCCGAGGCCAGCAGGACGAGGGGATTGGGCCCGTCACCCGGGGGGAGCCGGAGGCCGATCGGTGCGTATAGCCCGTCCCAGGTCTCGATGTAGGCGAGCTCGACGGGGATGTCGGAGCCGGCCACCTCCTCGACGATCGTGACATTCTCAGGGTCCATTCCCCGTCCTTCCCTCGACTTCGTGCCTTGTTCGGCCTTCGATTTGTCGTCTTGCGCAGCGCCCGCGCAAACGTTAGGGCACTAACCTACCGCCATGAACCGTCCCCGTGTCGATCCCCGATGAGAGCCGCCCAGGTCGTCGAGGTCGGCGCCCCGCCACAACCCGCCGAGACGGGCGCCCCCTCCGCCGGGGAGGGCCAGGCCCTCATCGCCGTTTCCGCCGCCGCGCTCAACCCGATCGAGCTCCGGGTCGCCGCGGGGCGGATGCCCGGACCGGTCAGCACGCCGTATGTCCCCGGGCTCGAGGGGGTGGGCACCGTGATCAGCTCGGCCACCCTCCCGGTGGGAGCCCGGGTCCGCTTCGAGAACGACCTTCCCGGGTTCGGCAAGGACGGATCGCTGCGTGAGATCGCCGTCGCCGCCGAGGACGCCCTCTTCCAGTTGCCGGCATCCGTCGACGACTTCGATGCGGCCGCCGTGGGCGTCGCCGGCATCACCGCCGAGCTGGCGTTCCGTATCGCCGGGATGCAGGCCGGCGAGCGGGTGGCCGTGCTCGGCGCCACCGGCGGTGTCGGCCAGATGGCGGTGCAGCTCGCATCCGCCCACGGTGCGTCGTCCGTCGTTGCGGTGGGACGGCATCGGCCGGGCCTCGAGTGGCTGACATCGCATGGCGCGACGACGTCGCTCGACCTCTCGGCGACGGACGATCTGGCCGAGGCGATCACCGAGGCCGCCGGCGGGCCCGTCGACGTGGTCGTCGACGCGCTCTGGGACGCGCCGGCGATGAGCGCCATCGCCGCCCTCGCCGAGAAAGGTCGGCACGTCAACGTGGGGAGCACCGCGGGCATGCACGCCGATCTCCCGCTCCAGGCGATGCGCAAGGCGCGCAGCTCGGTCATCGGGCTCTCCTCGGGATGGACTCCGCTGCCTGAGAAGCTCGATGCCTACCGCTTTGTGATCGAGAGGCTGGCCGCCGGTGCGATCAACCCGAATCTCGAGGTGGCGCCGCTCGACTCGATCGAGTCGGCGTGGGCCCGTCAGGAGCGTTTCCCCCACGCCAAGATCGTCATCTCCCTCGCCTGAGCCGGGCCAGGGCTTTCTCGAGAGAGTTCGGCCCGTATAAGGGCCCCACAACCTGAGGTAGGGGTCAGCGACCTCTCGCCGCTGCCAGTGCCGCCCAAACCGTGGCCGGCCGCAACGGCATCTGGAGGTCGGTGACGCCGTAGGGGGCGAGGGCGTCGAGCACGGCATTGACGATCGCTGGGGGTGCGCCGATGCACCCGGCCTCACCCGTTCCCTTGGCGCCCAGCGGGTTGGAGGGGGCGGGGTGCACCAGACGTTCCGACCTGACCGGCGGGGCGTCCGTCGCTCGGGGGATGGCGTAGTCCATCAGCGTAGAGGTGAGGAGCTGGCCCTCCTCGGAGTACTGCACTCCCTCGTAGAGCGCCTGGCCGATGCCCTGCATCAGGGAACCGTGGAGCTGGCCCTCCACGATCATCGGGTTGAGCACGTTCCCGCAATCGTCAACCGCCACCAGACGGTCGAGGGTGACATCCCCGGTGTCGAGATCGACCTCCACCACGGCGACATGCACACCGTATGGGAAGGTCTGCGCCCCGGGCACGAACAGCTCCTCTGCGGCGAGGTCTATGCCGCGCTCCCCGGCCGCCTCCGCCACCTCCGCCCAGGTCATCTCGGTCCCGGGCACGCCCACGATCGAGAAGCTCCCTTTTTCCAGCACCACGTCGGCGGGCGACGCCTCGAGCATCTCTGCCACCAGGTCGATCGCCCGTCGCCGGACCACGTGAGCCGTGCGCCATATCGCCGAAGCGCCGATCTGGGCCGACCTGCTGGCGAAGGTTCCCACCCCCTGTGCCACCTGGTCGGTGTCACCGGCGACATACGTGACTACGTCGGGAGAGACACCGAGCGCCGATGCGGCGACCTGGGCCCACGCCGTCTCGTGCCCCTGACCCGATGAGGCAGAGCCGGTGCGGAGCCGAATCGACCCGTCCGGCCCGACCTCGACCCTCCCGTACTCCCCGGAGTCGATGGCGCCGCCCGCCCGTTCCACGAAGGCACCGAAGCCGACCCCGATCGGGTTGTCCCCTCGGGCGAGACGCTCCTTCTGCTCCTCCCGGATCCGCTCGATTTCGACGAGCTCGACCGCGAGCCGGAGCGCCTCGGCGTAGTCGCCGGAGTCGTACACCGCGCCAGTCGCCGTCTTGTGGGGCAGCGCCTCGGAGGAGATGAGATTGGCCTGCCGCACCGCCACCGGATCGAGACCCGCCGCCCGGGCGAATGCGTCGATGGCCCGCTCCATGGCGTAGGCGGCCTCCGGTCGTCCCGCACCGCGGTACGACCCGGTCGGGGCTGCGTTGGTGACGACCGCAGTGGTGGTCACCGCCACGTTGTCGATGTCGTAGAGCCCGAGTGCGACGAGACGGGTGAAGTTGGGGATTCCCGTGCCATTGTGGGGATAGGCCCCGACGTCGGCCAGGATGTCGATCTCGGCGCGCTCGATTCGACCTTCCTCGGTCCCCTCGAGCCGGACACGATGCATCGAGCCTCGGCCGTGGGTCCCCCCACTCAGGTGCTCGCGCCGCTTCTCTAGCCACATCACCGGGCGCCCGAGACGCAGGGCGATCGCCGCGGTCACAGTGTGCTCCGGGTATGTCATCCCCTTCATGCCGAAGGCACCGCCGACGTCCGGGACCACGACATGGATCCTGCCCCGATCGATTCCGAGCAGCTGGGCGAGCCGAGCCTGCGCACCGTGGGGACGCTGATGGCTGATGTACACGGTGAGCCGGCCGTCGTCCTCGGGCACCGCCAGCATGACAAGGGGCTCGATCGAGTTGGGCGCGAGACGCTGGTTGGTCACCTCGATCTCGACGGCCACGTCGCTCTCATGACCCGGCTCTCCGGAGTCGAGGCTGGTCCGGGTCACGACGTTGGTGCCCGCACCTTCGTGCAGGATCACCAGGTCTTCGACACTGGCGCGCGGATCGATGACCGCCGGCAACGGGTCGTAGTCCACCCAGACCTGATCGGCGGCGTCGACGGCGGCGGCCACCGATGTAGCGGCAACCACCGCCAGCGGCTCTCCGACATACCGGACCTTGTCCCGGGCGAGGTGCGGTCGGGGGAAGTCCGGAGCGGGTGTGGCGATGCTGTCCCCTGGGATGTCGGCCAGGTCGAGGTCCTCGGCGGTGAAAACCCCGACCACCTCGGTCCCATCCACGGCGGAGGTGTCGATCCCGATGATCCGGGCATGGGCCTCGGTGCTGCGGACGAAGGCAAGATGGACGGTTCCCGGTGGCGCCAGGTCGGCGACATACCGACCGGCACCCCTGACCAGACGATCGTCTTCCCGGCGGAGGAAGGAGCGGGGCTCCAGGAACGGAATCTCGTCCACGCCCCTTCTTTATAGCCTCATCGAGCCTGCCCCGGCAATCGATTGCGGGCCCGATGGTTAGGATCGATTCCCGTCCGACGTGCAACGAACGCGCCTATACGACGTTCGTTGCACACCGGTTGCGAGACAACCGGTAGTCGGACCACGACACGGGAAGGAGTGACATGACCGACAGCGTGAGGGTGGCCAGTGTCGGGCTGGGCTGGTGGGGCAAGGAGCTCGCCAGGGGGGCGAAGGCCGCCGGGATCGATGTGGTGTCCTGTTACGCCCGCACCGAGGAGTCGAGGCGGAGCTTTGCCGACGTGGTGGGGTGCCAACCGGCATCGAGCCTCGAGGAGATCCTCGACCATCCGGCAATCGAGGCGATCCTGATCGCCACGACCAATTCGAGCCATCGCGAGATGGTGGAGAAAGCAGCCGGGGCCGGGAAGCACGTGTTCGTCGACAAGCCCCTGGCCCTCTCGGTCGAGGACGCCCGCGCATGTGTCGAGGCGGCGGAAGCAGCCGGCGTCGTGCTCCAGGTCGGCTTCCAGCGAAGACGTCATCCCGCCCACCGCGAGATCAAGCGTCTCATCGACGAAGGTGCGATCGGGGACATACAGGCCCTCGAGGCCAACCACTCGCTGCCCAACCAGATACCGGAGGATGCCTGGCGCTGGGACGAGGAGGAGAGCCCCCTGGGCTCGATGACGTATCTCGGCATCCACCAGATCGAGAACCTGCACTACCTGGCGGGACCGATCGCCCGGGTAGCGGCGGTCTCCCGTGGCGGCCGCTCGGTGACCATCGACGAGGCGACGGCGATGGTGTTCGAATTCGCCAGCGGAGCGGTGGGCACTCTGGTGTCGTCCTTCTTCACCCCCTGGCGGATCACGCTCGCCGTCCACGGCACCGAGGGCTCCGCCCTCGCCGACCGTGACGGGACGACTCTCGCATTGCAGCGACGTGGCGAGAACGCACCGACCGAGATCCCCCTGACCGAGGTGGACGCGGTCGCCGACCAGATGGCGGAGTTCGCCGTGTGCGTGCGGGAGGGGAAGCGCCCCGAGGTCTCGGGAGCCGAGGGGCTCGCCGTGGTCGCCGTGCTCGAGGCGGCCGCGCGCAGCGTGGCCGGCGGATCGCTCGAGGCAGTGGAGGCCCCGTCACCGGGCTGACCCTCTGTTGTCACGCAAACGTTTGCTCCGTACACTCGGTCAACCGTGAGGAGCAGACCCAAGGTGGCGATAGTCGGGACACGATTCCTCGATTTCGACGTCGAACGCGAGGTGCTGGGTGACGTAGAGCTCACCTCCGGCCCCGGCCACAGCGCCGCCGAGATCCTCGAAGTGGCGACCGGGGCTGACGTCATCCTCGCCGGGGCGGCACCCGTTTTCGATGCGGCGACCCTCCAGGCTCTCGGCTGCCGTGCCATCGTCCGGCTCGGCGTCGGGATCGACGGGGTGGACCTCGACACCGCCCGCTCGCTGGGGATGTGGGTGGCCAACGTCCCCGACTACGGGACCGACGCGGTGGCGCTGCACACGGTCACACTGATCCTGGCCTCCCTGCGCCGCCTCACCCAGGCCGACCGCGACCTGCGGGAAGGGTCATGGGGCGTCTCCGGCCTCCGTCCACTGCATCTACCCGCAGCCCTCACCGTTGGCGTGGTGGGCGTGGGTCGGATCGGGCGCCGGGTCGTCGGCATGCTGGGTGGAATCGGCTTCAGGCGCTTCCTCGTGGCCGACCCGATGATCGACCAGGCACACCTTGGACACGCTCTCGGGGACGTCGATGCACGGCTGGTGGAGCTGCCCGACCTGCTCGGCGCCGCCGACGTGGTGACCTTGCATGCTCCCCCGCCAACCGGGCGGCACCTCATAGGGTCCGACGAGCTCGGCCTGATGCGGGAGAGCTCGATCCTGGTCAACACGGCGCGTGGCGCCCTCATCGACACCAACGCCCTCGTCACAGCCCTCTCCGCCGGCCGGCCGGCGTTGGCGGCACTCGACGTCTTCGAGCGCGAGCCGCCCGACGTGTCCGTGTTCGACGATGTCTCCGATCGTGTGATCCTCACACCACACATGTCCTGGTACACCGAAGAGAGCGAGCTCGCACTTCGACGTCAGGCGGCGGCCGAGGCGCGCCGGATCCTCGACTCGGAGCCGCCCCTCCATCCCGTGGTGACACCGGAGGGGGCAGGGGTGGGCTCGACATGACCAGCAGATCCATCTACGACCTGACGTCGCCCCAGGTGGCCGAGATGCTGGAAGGGAACGGTCTGGTGGTGATTCCCTTCGGGAGCGTCGAGCAACACGGACCGCATCTCCCCGCCGGCACCGACACCATGGCGGCCGACCTCGTCGCAGCCGAGCTCGCCGACCTCCTCGACGGCCTGGTCGTCCCGGGCGGCCCTTACGGCGTCACCCCCATCCACGCCGGTCACGCGGGCACGATCTCGCTCAGTCGTGACGTGTTCGAGGCATATGTGCTCAACATCTGTGACGAGATGGTGGCGATGGGTGCCCGGACTCTCGTCTTCGTCAATTGGCACGAGGGCAACATCGCATCACTCGACGCGGTCGCCACCGACCTGCAGACCGACAACGACCACGTCCTCGTGGTCACCGCCCACGCCTGCTACGTGGCGCAACGGATATTCGCCTCTGACGGAGGGGAGCTCACCCATGGCGGCGGGATCGAGACCTTGGCGGTCCTCGCCCACGATCCGGAGCTGGTCCGCCTCGACCAAGCGGGCGAGCCGACCCGGCCGGAAGGCGCCGAGGAGCTCGACGCGATGCGACGGTCCCGCGAGGTGTACGGCTACATCACCGACGTCACCGAGCTCGCCGAGGAAGGCTGGTACGGGAACCCGGCCTGGGCGGACGGCGAGCGAGCCGCCGGATTCGCCAGGGCCGTCGCCAACGAGATCGCCGTCGCGGTCCGGTCGATCCTGAAGATGAGAAGAGGTGAGACGTGACGGTCGTCCGCCCGGACGAGCTCGAATTTCGCGACTTCCCGGGACGGGCGACCTCCGACCCCTTCCGGGCCGCCGGCCAGGGCGCCTCCACGGTGCGCCAGGTAGTGATCGAGCACGTTCCCTCCCGTTCCCCCCACCTCCATCCGAACAGCGAGGAGATCGTGCACGTGGTCACCGGGACCGGCCGGGTGTGGCTCGACGGCGTCTTTCACCCGGTGGGCCCGGGGTCGTGGTATCGGATACCGGCCAGAACCCCCCACGCCACCCTGGCCGACCCCGGCCAGCGCATGACACTCGTCTGCTTCTTCCCCCACGACGACTTCGCCAACAACATCGAGGAGCTGGAAATGGTCATCGAGTCGGACTCGCCAGATCGAGCGAACCCAGGGTTGGGGGGGGGGG
>DASZOM010000029.1:0-37023 GCA_035550735.1 Acidimicrobiia bacterium
GGGTTCCTGGCGCCGGATACGGCGCCAGGAACCCCGGGTTGCGTCATGTCGTTTGGGCTCACGACCCGTCGTTGCCCATACCGGCCCAACGACCGACCACGCCCGCTTCCTCCAGCTCTGCGATCGTCGCCTCCTCGAGCCCGAGACGTTCGGAGAGGACTGCCGTCGTGTGCTCGCCCAACATCGGCGCCGGGGCGATGGGGCCGGCCCAGTCGCTGAACTTGATCGGGCTGGGTGGAAAGCGGATGTCGCCTGCGGTGGGGTGGCGATACGTCTGGACCATGCCGCGGGCCAGGACCTGATCGTCTGAGAACACATCTTCGATGTCGTTGACAGCCGCGTTCGGGATGTCGTGGGCATCGAGGATCTCCAGCCAGTCTGCCTTCGAGCGGGTTTCGAAGATGGACTCGAGGATCCCGACCACGAAGTCCCTGTTGGCGACTCGGACCGCGTTGTCTCTGGTGCGAGGGTCCTCCTTGAGATCGGGTCTGCCCACCGCGTCGCACAGGTTGCGCCAGAACTTCTCGTCGCGCACTGCGATGACCACGTGACCGTCGCTTGTCGGGAAGGACTGCCAGGGCACCAGGTGGGCGTGAGCGGTCCCGCGGCGAGTCAACTTGCGCCCGGAGTTGAGGAAATCGACCGCGTCGTAGGACAGCATGGAGACCAGGCTGTCCAACATCGCCACGTCGGCGTGGCGCCCGCCACCGTGCAGCTCCCGCCCGAGCAGAGCGGAGAGCACCGAGATGCAGGAGTAGATGCCGCCGGAGATGTCGGCGAGGGGGATGCCCACTCGCGCCGGGTCACCGTCCTCGGGCCCGGTTATGTCCACGTGTCCGCTGTGGGCCTGCACCACCAGGTCGAACGCCGCCTTGTCCCGTGCCGGCCCGTACTCGCCGAAGCCGGTCACCGACACGGTGATGATGTCCTCGTTGTGTCTCTGCAGGGCTCGATGATCGATGCCCAGCCGCTGCATGACACCGGGTCGGAAGTTGTCGATGACCGCATCGGCGGTGGCGACCAGGCGGTAGAAGATCTCGAGGCCGCGTGGCTCCTTGAGATCGAGCACGACACTCTTCTTGCCCCGATTCATGAAGAGATGGATTGCGCTCTCCCCGTTGAGGGGAGCGATGCTCGCATTGCGTGCAGTGTCGCCCGAGGGAGGCTCGATCTTGATGACCTCGGCACCCATGTCGGCCAGGATCACGCCACCGAAGGTTCCCGCGATCACCTGACCCAACTCGAGGATGGTCACCCCGGAGAGCAGGCCCGGAGCCGATGGGCTCACTGCTCCTTGTTCCCTGCCCCGGCGGCCGCCTCCGCCCTGGCGATGATGGTCCTCGCCACTCGGGCGACTGCGTAGTCGACCATCCTCCCGTCGACTGCGATCGACGCCTTGCCGGCCGCTTCGGCCTCCTCGAAGGCGGCCAAGACCTTGCGTTGATACGCCACCACGTCCTCGGGTGGTGTGAAGACCTCGTTTATCACGGGGACCTGGGCCGGATGGATCGCCACCTTTCCCACGTAGCCCAGGGTGCGCGCCAGCTCGGACTCGACGCGCAGACCCTCGTTGTTGCGGAAGTCCATGAAGACCGCTTCGATCGGATATGGGACACCGGCAGCGCGGGCGGCCAGCAAGACCTGGGAACGCGCCTGCATCAGGCCGGTCCCTTCCGGTGTCCATTCCGCCCCGAGATCTGCGACCAGGTCTCCTTGCTCTCCGCCGCCGAACATCACACATTCGACTCGCGGGCTCGCCGTTGCGATCTCGAAGGTGAGACGCACGCCGAGGGCCGACTCGATGAGAGGGATGATGCCGATCGCGCCGCGAGGTCGGCCCCGGTCGAGCTCGGCGATGGTCAGGGCCCCATCGACTTGGGCGATGACCGTGGGGCTCTCCGACTTGGAGAGGACGATGCCGGCTATGTCGGCCCGGCCGGCGGCGGCGACGTCGTCCCAGAACTGTGGTGTCTGGGCTGCGTTGGTGCGGACGTAGTAGGGGACCGGGGAGGGCGGGAGGCCGGCCAGGTTGCCCCGGGCCAGTGGCTTGTTCTCGGTGGCCACCGCATCCTCCAGGTCGACGATGACCGCGTCGGTCCCGGAGCGGGTTGCCTTCTCCACCATGTCGAGCCGGTCACCCGGTGTGAACAGCATCGACCTGACCGGGTTCATCTCAGCGCCCCGCGTTCCCGGCCCCTCATTCCCGAGCCCGCACCTGGTCGAGGTCGACGACCACGCCCCTGGTGACACTCTCCACGATCCCCTCGAGGACCACCGTCGCCTCCAGGGCCGCGGCGCCGCCGGTCTCGGGCTCCTCACCTTTGCGGATGTTGGACGAGAACTCCTCGAGCTCGTCGCGGACGGTGTCGAGGGTGTCGACCTGGTGCTCTGTCCAGTCCTTCGAGCCCACCTCCTGGGTCATGAACCGCGCGCCGTCCTGGTCGTTGCAGGCCGCTCCTCCAGTGCCCCACACCGCAGTACGGGCGATGTCGGGGATAACCATGCTGGTTCCCAAGAAAGCGAGTGGCCCGTCCTCGAACTCGATCGTGGCGGTGGTTACGTCGTCGAGCTTGCTCACCCCGATGATCTGCTTGCTGAACGCTGCGACCCGGGCTGGCCGACCCAGCAGATAGTTGAGGTTGTCTGCCATGTGCACCCCGAGACCGGTCATGCCCCCGGCCGGGCTCTCCTCGGGCTCGCCCCTCCAGCCTGATCTCGGGTTGAGCCCCTTCGGATAGGAGAGGTTCGCCTCCGCGTAGTGGAGTGTGCCCAACTCAGCTCCGTCGACCATCGCCTTGAGACGTCGATTTGCCGGTTGCCTCCGTCGGTTGTGGCCGACTTGGAGGATCACCCCGGCTCGCTCAGCCGCCCTGATGGCGCGCTTGGCCTCGGCGACGGTGAGCGTGAATGGCTTGTCGACGAAGACGTGCTTGCCCGCATCCGCGGCCTCCACCGTCAGATCGGCATGGGTGGAGTGGGGCGTGGCGATGAGCACCGCTTCGACGTCGGGGTCGGAGAGCAGGTCGTCGAGGCTGGTGGCGGGACGACAACCGTGCTTCTCGGCGAACTCGGCGCGCGCGTCGTCGCTGCGGGCGTAGGCGGCGACGATCTCGATGCCCGCTGCGGTCGCCTTGTCAGCGAGGTTGGCGCCCCACCAACCGAGGCCCAGCGATGCGACGCGTAGCGGCTCCATGTTTTTCCTTTCTCTACCTCGGTCTCGCGACGAGCTGCAGCCGTGGTCGCTTGACCGTATTGGTGATATTCGGTATTTTACATAGTGCAGAACAGGGACCCCAAACCCGACCTCTGCGCTGACTCTTGGTCTACCAGATCGGTACCGAGACGGGAGGAGAGCAAGTGCGAACACCCTATTGGCGACGCAAGCGAGGTTCGGGGGGGTCCCCGGGCCGATGGGCCCGTCTCTCCGCCATCCTGGCGGTGCTGGCGCTGATAGCTGCGGCCTGTGCCGGCGGCGAGGGTTCCGACACCACGGGGGACGGCACCGGCACGACCCAGGAAGGCAGTGACACCACCCAAGGGGGCAGCGACACCACGAGCGGCGAGGGCGGCGAAGGGGTCGAGCTCCTGGTGTGGGTGACCCGTCCCTACTACGTGCCGCCCGACGACTTCGCCAGCTTCACCGAGGAAACCGGGATCGCCGTCACCTATGACGTTCAGGCCAACGACGACATCCTGCAGCAGTTGCTGACCAGGGTCGACGCCGGCCAGCCCTTGCCCGACGTGGTCGGTGCCGAGGACTCGTTCCTCATTGTCAACTATGTCGAGGCCGGGCTCATCGAGTCTCACGATCAGATCGCGGCCGATTGGGAGGCGGAGGACCCGGAACAGTACGGGCTGCTCTTCCCACTGGCCTGGGACGAGACCTCCATCGACGGGGTCAAGTACGGGCTCTCGGTGACGGCCAACTTCGACGTCCTCTATTACGACCCCGAGTGGCTCGAGGAGGCCGGCGTCACCGTTCCCTTCGAGTCTCTCGATGCCGTGCTCGACGGTCTCCGGGCGATGAAAGAGGCACGGCCCGACGCCATCCCCTTCACCGTCCAGGCGAGGGCCGGTGACGGTGTCACCACGCTGAAGACAGTCCTGGCCGCGGCGGGAGCTCCGTACGACGGCGCCATCCCCGATCTGGAGTCGGAGGGTGGTATCTACGCCATCGACTGGTTCCTGCAGGCCGCCAACGAGGGGCTCCTGCCCCCGGAGGCGATCGCCTGGGGTGAGGACGAGTCGCGGGGCGCCTTCGTCTCCCGCAGTGCCGGGATGATCCTCGACGGTTTCACCACCGCCGGCGACTTCAACGAGGCCGAGAACTTCGACTACCCGGACCAATGGGATCTCACTCCCGTCCCACTGTCACGCTCGGGCGGCGGCGCAGATGGTGTGGCCCTCTCCGCGGCACGGACCTGGGCGGTTCTCGCCGGGACCGAGCATCCCGATGAGGCGGCTCTCATCCTCAGGTACATCGCCGAGACCAACAACCTCGTCGAGGCTGCCGGCAACGGCTCGGTGCCGATGCGTCAGACCGAGGCCTTCGAGAGCGAGGAGCTGCTCGAAATCTGGCCCTTCTTCAACGGCGACCTGAAGGAGGCGTACCTCAACAGCACGCCGACCCCGGCCGGCCCCAACGCCGGCGAGGTGGAAGGCATCCTCGAGCAGATGTTCGGCGAGATCGTGGTCGGAACCGACAAGACCGCAGAGGAGTTGGCAGCCGAGTACCAGCCGCTACTCGACGCCACCGCCGGCTGAGAAGCGACCCGGTGCGACGTCCCGACGAGCACCGATGCACATCAGAGCGCTCCTGTGACCGAGAGGGACACGGGGGCGCTCTTTGTGATAGACCACCCTCCAAACCAGGACAGGCGATTGACCGCGACCACCGCCACGACGAAGAGAAGGGCGACGGGCCGGCGCTGGTGGCAGCGTAAGGAGCCGTCACCCTCCAGCCGTGGCCAATACATAATCGGGCAAGCCAAGGCCACCCCCTACCTGCTCTCCCTTCCGTCGATCATCCTGGTGGCGGCCATCCTCGGCTTCCCGGTCATCTACGGGCTGTGGCAGAGCCTCTATCGACGGGAGCGGCTCGCCTCTCCGCTGGAGTACGTCGGCCTCCAGAACTACACCGAGATGTTCTCCGCGGATACGTTCTGGCACTCCCTGAACCGGACCACGGTCTTCGTCGTGGGATCGCTGATCGTCGGGACCGCCCTCGGCCTCTTCTTCTCCTTCGCCTTGTTCCGGGTGGTGAGTCGGCTCCGCTTCTTGCGGGCCGTCACCGTTGCCCCATACATCATCTCCAATGTGGCGGCGGCCGTGATGTTCCGCATCCTGTTCAACAGCCAGTTCGGGACCATCAACGAGATCCTCGGGTTCTTCGGCATCGACGGGCCGTCGTGGCTCGCCGACCCCAGCCTGGCCATGCTGGTCGTGATCTTCACCCAGGTGTGGACCGACCTGCCCCTGACCATCCTGTTGCTGCTCGGCGGTCTGATGACCATCGACAAGACCTATCTCGACGCGAGCCTCGTCGACGGGGCCACCGGATGGACCAGGGCGCGGTTCGTGGTGATACCACTGCTGGCGCCACAGATCCTGATCAGCACCATCTGGCTCAGCTACTCCACGCTGACCGGCCTCGGTGTGGTCCTCGCCCTCACCGGCGGTGGGCCGCTGAAGGCAACCCAGACGATGGCGATGGAGATGTACACCGTCGCTTTCCGCAACCTCGAGTTCAACCAGGCCTTGGCGATCGCCACATTCATCCTGGTCCTCAACGCGATCCTGACTCTCGGCTACGTGGTGGTGGGGCGCAGATTCGAGTACGAGCAGTGAGCGATCCTCGCAACATCGAAGAGCCGGCCTTCAGCGATGCCACCGCCCGGGCCGCGGTTGCCGTCACCGGGAGGCCCCGGGAGGCGGATCGCAGTGTCACGGGAAGAGTCCGACGGCGGGTGCGACAGGTCCTCCTCGCCATCCCCCTGCTGGCGCTGGTGATGTGGACGCTGTTGCCCTTCTTGGTCACGCTCTCCGTGTCGTTCAAGGAGAAGGCGGCCGTCTTCTCCGACCCGAGTCTCATCCCGGCCAGCCCTCGTCTCGACGCCTACCGCGAGGTGTTGGCCAGCGAGAGCTTCACCAGCTCATTCACCAACAGCCTGATCATCGGGATCGGGACCACCCTGCTCACGATCGCCCTCGGGGTCCCAGCCGCCTATGCGTTCGCCCGTTTCAACTTCAGAGGCAGGCATCTGCTGCTCCTCTTCACCCTCCTGCCACGCCTCGTCCCCAGTCTGGGGATCATGGTCCCCATCTACCGGCTCGCGGTCGCCCTCGGCGCCCTCGACAGCCGGCTGACGCTGATCGTCGTCTACACGGGGATGCTCCTGCCGCTGGCCGTCTGGCTCATGGTCGGCTTCTTCCAACAGATACCGCGTGACATCGAGGAGGCCGCCAACGTGGACGGGGCCAGCCTCTGGGGGCGTCTCCGTTACATCGTGGCCCCCCTCGCCGCACCGGCGATGATCACGATCGGGGTGCTTGCCTTCCGTGAGGCATGGAACGAGTTCACATTGGTCTTGGTGCTGACCAGCACCCCGGGGAAACGGACCCTTCCCTACGAGCTCTATCTGATGCAGGGCATCGAGGGCATCGCCAACTTCCCCGGTGAGGCCGCTTTCACCATCCTCACCGTGCTTCCCTTCATCCTGGTCTACACCCGTGTAGAGAAGTACGTGGTGGCCGGTCTGATCTCCGGCTCGGGGAAGTGAGACCGCCTGAGATAGGCGGTCGCCCTACAGCAGGAGACGTTCTTCGTACTCCACTCGGGAGAGGAGGTGGGGGTCGTCGTCGGTGATCAGGATCATGTCCTCGAGACGGACCCCGCCGCCACCACGCACCCCGGGCACCCAAACCAGAGGCTCCACGGCGAACACCATGTTGGGTCGGAACTCGTAGACGGTGGATCCCGGAAGCGTCTCACCGATGTAGGGCGGCTCGTTCGCTCCCATCCCGATCCCATGCCCGATGAAGAGGCTGAAAAGATGGTCCTCGAGCCCGTGGTCGGCGATCTTGGCGATGATGGCGTCGGCGCAATCCTGGTTGGTGTTGCCCGGCCGCATCTTCTCGATGCCCGCCATCAGACCCTCGTAGACGGCGGTATAGATCTTCTGCTGCTGTTTGGAGGGCCTTCCCACGATCGTGGTTCGGCCGATGTCGGCGAAGTAGCCGTTCCACATCGCCCCGATGTCGATGAAGCAGAGGTCCTGGTTTCGGATGATCTTGTCGGTGGCGAGACGGTGTGGTGGGGACATGTGCTCCCCGGAGGCGACGAAAGGCGTGATGACATGGGCCATCTCACCGCCGAGGAGGAAGAGGGTCTGCATCGCGTCGGCGGCGACCTCCAGCTCTCGTCTGCCGGCCCGGGTCTCGTCCAGGGCACGTTGGGTCACCGAGTCTCCGATGGCGCAGGCTTCCTCGATCACAGCAACCTCGAGATCGCTCTTCACCCAGCGCGCCTCCTGCATGATGGTGTCGCCGTCCGTCAACTCCAGCTCGGGCAGATGCTCGCTCAGCGAATGGATGAACGACAGGTTGGCCTGGTCGACGCCGAGTTTCCCCTGGGTGAGCCCCCGCTCGGTGAGCAGCGGGCTGAGGATCTCGGTGACGAATCCGTCCACCAACTCGCGTTGCTCCATTATCGGCACCGCGTGCGCCTCGCCGATCCAGCTCATCCCGAAACTCGCCTTGTCGATCTCGCCGCCCGACCCGAGCAGGATCGGATCCTGGTCGGGCGTGAGCAGGGACCCGTTCAGCGACGTGGTCTTGCCGGCGATCAACTGCGCCCGAAGCCCGGTGAGATACCTGACGTTCTCGTCTTTCCAGACGAGGAGAGCGTCCGATCCCGATGCCCTCAGGGAGTCCTGGGCCTTGGCGACCCGATCCCGTCGCAGCCGGTCGAAGTCGTAACGGTCCTCCCAATCGACGGCGAAAGGGCCCTTGGCATACCTGGAGATGTCCACTCCTTCCGTCGAGACGAAGACGAGAACCCACGTTGTCGACGCGATACCCTGTCGTCTATAGTAGGTATAGTACAGAACCCGCAGCGCCTGGGGCTCCCCCCACAGCGGAAAGGCCGGCGGCAATGACCAACGGAGAGGGTCTCAGCCTGGTGGCGGCCTCGGTCGCCCGCCGGATGACCGCGGTGGAGATGGTGCGGGACACCTTACGCTCGGCCATTCTGCGGGGTGACATCGGCGGTGGCACTCGACTCGTCCAGACCGAGATCGCCCATCAGCTGGGGGTGAGCACCACCCCGGTCCGGGAGGCGATGCGTGACCTGGCCAGCCAGGGGTTCATCACACTGGACAGCCATCGCATCGGGACCGTGCGCAGACCCGACTGGGAGGAGATGGTCGAGATCGTGGAGATCCGCCGTCACCTGGAGCGGTACGCCATCGGCCTGGCCATGGAGAGGGTAACGGCGGGCGAGATGGCTCAAGCCCGCCGGCTCGCCGACGCGCTTTCCGCAGAGGAAGACGTCGGGTCGTGGGTCCACATGAACGAGGAGTTCCACTCCATCTTCCATCGCGCCACCGGGAGCAGCCGGCTTGCCGGCTTTCTCGTCTCGTTGGAGAGCGCCGGCGGGATGTTCGTTGCCCAGGCGCAGCGGCTCCATCCCGACCTCCGCAAGCGCGCCGTGGAGGACCACTTCGTGCTGCTCGACGCCTACGAGCGCAAGGACATCGAAACTGCTTTCGCCACCCAGTACGAGCACATCAGTCTTCCCTTGCAGGGTGCAGACGGCCCCTGAGCGTCGTCCCACGGCGGCGACCCCGAAACGAGAGGAGATCCTTTGGCTGTGATCGACCTGCATGCGCATGTGAGCCCGGAGCGTTACAAGCGGGCGATTGCACTCGAGGGACAGTGGTATGGCCTCGACTCCCGGGTCGGCGAGTTGGATCGAGGTGGGTTTGCCAACCCGCTCTCGCATCGGCTCGCCGAGATGGACCGCTTCGGGGTCGACATGCAGCTCGTCACGCCTGCAATCGGGTTTTACCAATACGAGAACGATCTCGAGGTGACCAAGCGCATTCACCAGGAGTGCAACGACGAGGTCCATGAGATGACCGTCGAGCATCCCGATCGCTTCCTCGGGATGGGGATGCTCCCCATGCAGGACCCGCCCAGCGCGATCGTCGAGTTGGAGCGTGTGGTCGGCGACTACGGGTTCAAAGGTGCGATCATCAACGATCACGTGGCAGGTGCCACGTACGACGATCCCATGTTCACGCCTTTCTTCGCCGCCGCCCAAGAGCTCGGCGCACTCCTCTTCTTCCATCAGGGCGGGGAGACGATCACCACCGGGCGGAGCCGGAAGTACAAGCTTCCCAACGCCGTGGGCAATCTCACCGAGCGAACCTTGGTCTTCGCCACCCTCATCTTCGGGGGAGTGCTCGACCGATTCCCGGATCTGAAGCTGCTGCTCGGACATGGCGGTGGCTACGCCCCTTACGGCGTGGCCCGCATGGACAAAGTGGCCGGAGCTCTGCCGGGGGACTTCGACGGCGAGATGCGCCCTCCCTTCGGGCCCGGCGACGGGTTTCGGAACGAGCGCCCGCCGAGTGACTACCTGGACCGCTTCTACTACGACTGCTGCACCTACAGCGGTCCGGTGCTCGAGTTTCTCGTGGACACAGTTGGAATCGATCGTGTGGTCCTGGGCACCGACTACCCGGCGCCGATGTTCCTCCACGACCCGGTCAACTGGGTCCGCGGTCTCCCCGAGCTGGACGACGGGGAGAAGGAGGCGATCCTCGTCGGCAACTCCAACCGGCTGCTCGGCGTCTGATCCAACGCGCTCTCACCGACGTGAGATGCCGTCCAGGATCCACAGTGCCACCGCGAGCACCCCGAACGACGTGGTGACCACGCAGACCGCCTTCAGCCCCTCGTCGCCGGGACCCCTGAGGGCCTGACCGGTCAGCGTGCCGCCAACGTAGGGGAGAGCTCCCAGCACCATCCATCCGACGGCCAGCGCCGGCTCCCACTCTCCGGTCTCGATCCCCCTCCCCACCACCTGCGAAAGCCCGATGATCCCCACGACCACACCCGCCAGGATGGCGAGGCGCGCGGCTATCACCAGGGCTCTCATCCCGATCGAGCGATCGCCGTTCAACGTCTCTCCGCGATGTTGGACGACCGCACGCTAACCGGAGCACGACTCGATCACCTGGAGCCGCCTTCGGAGTCAGCTCCGGAGGTCGTCCTCGAGCCCGAGACGGTCGGCGAGCGAGCGAAGCTGGTCTGCCAGCTTCTCGGGGACGGGGACCCCGTCCCGGCGCTGCTCGTGTTCGAGTCGGGCCAGAGTCTCGCCGGGGATATGGACCGCCCCGGGCTCGCCGGCGGACCGCAACTCCCTCAGATGCCGGTCCATGGCCCGGCGGAACTCATCCATCTCCCGGAAGAGGTCGGGTCGCATGACCCAGATCACCTGACCGGTGTTGGCCGGGGCATCGGCAACCGACCGATGGTCCAGGACGTCGCTGCCGAACGCGGCGGCGTTGAGCACACCCGCCAACAGCCCGATCGCCATCGCCAGTCCCGAGCCCTTGTAGCCCCCGATCGGGACGAGGAACCCCTCGTCCGCGTGCGCCGGGTCGGTGATTGGCTCCCCCCCCGCATCTTGCACCCAGCCCACCGGCAACTGCTCGCCTCGCTGGGCGAACGTCTGGATGGTGCCGTGCGAGGTGACCGTGGTTGCGATGTCCAACTGGAACGCAGGTTCCTCGCCCGCGGGAATGGCGATCGAGATCGGGTTGGTCCCGAGGAGACGATCGGAGCCTCCCCACGGCGGCATGACGTTGGCACTCGCCACGGCGAGATAGATGGCGATCAGCTCTCGCTTCAGGGCCATGCCGGTGTAGACCCCGGCGGCCCCGGCATGGTTCGAGTGGGTCGTGCCGACCCACGCCATGCCGTTCTCCCCTGCCTTCCGGATCGCTTCCTCTGTAGCCCGGGTCATGACCACCTGGCCCAACCCGTTGTCCCCGTCGACCAGGGCGCTCACCGGTGTGCTCCGACGGACCGTGACGTCCGGCGTCGGGTTGATCCCTCGCTGCTCGATCCGGGGAACGTATTGGGGCACCCGAATCAGGCCGTGGCCGTGACGGCCCCGGAGGTCGGCCTCGAGCAGACGGGAAGCCGTGGTGGCGGCGTGCTCCTCGGGCACACCCACAGCGGTGAACACCGAGACCACGAAACGGTGGAGTCGCTCGAAGTCGATTCTCATCGTTCGAACTGGTCGACCGTCTCCCCGGTGTCGGCGTAGGTTCGGGTGACCTCGGTGCTGCCGTAGACCCAGAGAATGCGCATGACCGTCTTCCCGGTGTTGATGAAGCGATGCCATTCCCCTGGTGCGATCTGGGTGGTGTCGTAGGGGTGGGCGGGGACCTCCTCGCCGTTGAGCACGGCCAGCCCCTCACCCTCCAGCACCGTGACCTGCTCGATCGTGTTGTGGCTGTGGAGACGGATGCTGGTGCCGGGGGGGAAGCTGGTGATGCCCACCGAGAATCCTTGCCCCTCGAGCGGGATCGGGGTGAGCTGGATGCTCTCGATCCCCTCGCCGCGGGCGATCGGCTCCGCTTCGTCGAACCGAATCAGGTGTGCCACTGCCGACCTTCCCTGCTCATGCCATGAACCGCCCTCCATTCACTGACAGTGTCTGGCCGGTCATGTACCCGGCCTCGGGTGAGGCCAGGAAGACCACCCACGCCGCCACCTCATCCGGAGTCTGGTAGCGAGCCAGCGGGATCGCTTCGGCTGTCGCCCTCATCTCCTCCTCCCCGCGCAACCTCCTGACCCGGTCGGTGAGCACTGCGGTCGGCGCCAGGGCATTGACGGTGAAGCCCTCCCTGGCCAGCTCGCTGGCCATCACGCGGGTGAGAGCGTGCACCCCCGCCTTGGAGGCCGCGTAGGGCGGGGAAGTGGTCCAGCCTGCCGTCTGACCGGCGAGCGAGCCGATGTTGATGATGCGTGGTGAAGAGGAGCGACGTAGCAGGGGGAGCAGGGCCTGGGAGACCAGGAACACCGAAGTCAGGTTGAGCTCAACGGTGGCCCTCCAATCGGCCAGGCTCACCTCCTCGAGTCGTAGCGCCGTGGGGAATCCTCCCGCATTGTTCACGAGGACGTCGACGCGCCCGTGGGCACGTCCGATCCGGTCTGCCGCCGCGGCAACGTCGGATTCCGAGGTGACGTCACAACGGATGAGCTCGGCATCCTCCAGGCCACGGCTGACCTCCAGACCGCCTTCCTCGTCGACGTCGAGAAGACAGACCGTGTCGCCCACGGCGGCGAGCGCCTCGGCCACGGCGCGTCCGATGCCGTCCGCCGCCCCGGTCACCACCGACACGCGCCGGGTTCGCTCCGTCATGCGGCAGCCAGGTCGTATAGCTCCGGGGGAGCCAGCGCGCGCGCCTTGTCGATGGCAGGGGCCGAGGCCTTGCGAAAGGCGTCTCGTCGGGCGGGATCCAGGTCGACGAAACGGAGACCCTGAGACTCGAACCGCTTCCTCAGGGCCGACTCGAGAGTGCCCGCCTCGTCGCGCTGGACGGCCACTGCTTCGGCGGCGGCCCTGGTCACGATCTCCCTGAGGTCGTCGGGAAGTCCCTCCAGCGTCTCACGGTTGGACCACAACCCGCGGGTCCCGTAGAGATGGCCGGTCATCGTGACATGAGCGTGCACCTTGTCCACCCCGTAGGCGGCGGTGTTGGCCAGCGGGTTCTCCTGGGCGTCCACCTCCAGGTTGGAGATGATTCGAATCGCCTCGCTCAACTCGACAGCGACCGGTGTCGCCCCCCAGCATCGGATCAGCTCCTCGTGGATGTCGTTGGGCTGCATTCGCACCTTCATGCCCCGGCAGTCCTCGGGGGAGTGCACCGGGCGAAGACGATTGGTGAGGTGACGGAACCCATTGTCCCAGAATCCGAGCACCTCGAAACCGGTGGAGGAGCGGACGGCCTCGGCAAGCCTCGCTCCCAACAGCCCATCGAGGGCACGATGTGCGTGTTCGAGATCGTCGAAGAGAAAGGGGGTCTCGATCACGTTGAGCTCGGGGACGCGATCACCGAGATAGCTGGAGGAGAAGTAACACATGAACATCTCGCCGGACTCGACGAGGTCGAACAAGTCGGTGTTGGGCCTGCCCTCGTCCATGATGTTCCAGGTGACACGCACCCTGACCACTCGGTCCGTCTCGGCCTCGACGATGTCCCGAAAGGTGGCCAGACCCAGCCCATGGGCACTGGACTCCGGTCCGTAGCCTCCGATCCAGAGCTGCATCTCTTATCGGCGAGCCGGTCGAGCCCGGTCGATACACCCTTCCATCGATCGTATAGTATGCACAATCAGCCTGCCGGCAGGAGGAGAAGACATGGCAGACACCCCCTGGAAGAGCGACATGTGGTTTTCCAGCCCATGGAACTACCTGCCTGAGGTGACTGCCGAATTCGCCTTTCCCTCCAAGGTCGAGATCCACGACGTGACCTTGCGCGACGGTGAGCAGCAGGCCGGGATCGAGTTCACCGCCGATGACAAGGTGCGGATCGCCGAGGCGTTGGCCGAGGCCGGAATACACCGTATCGAGGCCGGTCTGCCTGCGGTCTCCCCGGCCGACAAGGAGGCGATCGAGAGGATGGTCGCCGCCGACCTTCCCACCGACATCTACGCCTTCAGCCGCTGCATGGTGCCCGACGTCGAGCTCGCACTCGACTGTGGAGTCAAGGGAGTGGTGATGGAGGTTCCGGCCAGCCATCACCTCATCGAGAAGGCATATCGCTGGCCGGTGGAGAGAGCCATCGAGGCCTCGGTGGAAGCGACCAGATACGCCCACGAGAACGGTCTCCAGGTCACGTTCTTCCCCATCGACGCCACCCGGTCGACGATGACGCAGCTCCTCGACGACCTGGAGGCGGTGGCCACCGATGGTCATGTCGACAAGATCGCCCTGGTCGACACGTTCGGGGTCACCTCACCCCACGCCATCCGCTACTACACCCAGCGGGTCAAGGCACGCCTCGACGTGCCGTTGGAGACTCATTTCCACATGGACTTCGGGATGGGCGTCGCCAACAGCATCCTGGCGGCAGCCGAGGGGGCGTCGGTGATCCACACCACTGTCAGCGGTCTCGGCGAGCGGGCGGGTAACGCCCCCACGGAGGAGACCGTCCTCGCACTCCTCACGATGTACGGGATCGACACCGGGATCAAGACAGAGAAGTTCACCGAGATCGCCCGGCTAGTCGCCGACCTCTCCGGGGTGCGTCAGCCCGGCAACCGGCCGGTGACCGGTGACCGGCTGTTCAACGTCGAGTCCGGCATCATCGCCACTTGGGTCAACAATGTCGGAGACGAGCTCCTCGAGCCCTTCCCCTATCGTCCCGAGCTGGTCGGTCAGAAGGATCCCGAGATCGTGATGGGCAAGGGCTCAGGGCTCGACTCGGTGTCGATATGGCTCGGCCGGAACGGCGTCTACGACGCCGAGACCAAGGAGATCGAGGCGATACTCGCCGAGGTGAAGGGACGATCCCTCGCCAAGAAGGGGCTGTTGGACAACGACGAGTTCCTCGACATCATCCGGGAGGTCATCCCGGACAAGTCGAGCTGACCGCACGAGGAGACTGCGAAAGACGATGAGAGAAGCGTTCTTCACGCTGAGCACCGACTGGAAAGAGGGCATCAACTGGGCCAACGTCAGGGATTGGCGCCTGAAGCGGGCCCACGAGGCCATGGAGAGGCACGGGCTCGGCGCGCTGCTCCTGTTCTACGACGAGAACATGCGCTACGTCTCCTCGACCCTGACTCCGGGCTGGAACCGGCTCAAGCCGGGTCTCCGCTACGTGGTGCTGCCCCGGGGCAAGAAGCCGATCGTCTACGAGCAGGGTGACATCGGCTTCCACCTCGAAGTTCACAACCCATGGATCCCCAAGGAGAACATCCGCTACTCCTATGCCTGGATCAAGGGCGCGGTCGGTCCCGCCGCCGACCAGCAGGTGAACAAGTTCGTCAACTCCTTGATGAACGATCTCGAGCAGGCCGGGGTCAAGGACGAGCCCCTGGGCGTGGACTTCATCGACATCAATCTGATCAAGCAGTTCGAGGAGCGTGGCATCACGTGGACCGACGGCATGTCGCCGATGATGGAGGCAAGGGCCATCAAGAGCCCCGACGAGATCAAGGCTTTCTCCATCGTCGGCGCCATCTGCGACTACGTCCACTACGAGATCACCAACTTCATCAAGCCCGGCCTCACAGAGAACGAGGTCGCTGCGTTCGGCTTCGAGAAGCTCTATTCGATACCGGGGATGGAGGACGTCGAGGACGTCATCGTCTCCTCCGGCCCCAACGCCTGGCCCAACTGGCGCAACTTCTCCGACCGGATGATCCGACCCGGCGAGCTGGTCATCGTCGACCTGGCCGCGCTCACCTGGAACGGCTTCAAGTCATGCGTCTACCGGACCTACTGCGTCGGCGGCGAGCCCACCGACGAGCACAAGGAGACCTACGACCTGGCCCACAAGTGGCTGTGGGACTCGATCGAGGCCACCAAGCCCGGGGTGACCACCGCCGACGTCGCCTCGAAGTGGCCCTCTGCCCAGGAGGTCTGGGGATACGAGGAGGAGGACCAGGCGGCCGCCAACTTCTGGGGGCACGGCCTCGGCCTCGCCCAATACGATCCCCCGGTCATCTCCCGGATCTGGTCACTCGACTATCCCGTGGAGATCCAGCCCGGGATGACGTTCGCCCTGGAGACCCAGCACGGGAAGCTCCACGATCACGGTGTCCGTCTCGAGGAGATGCTCTACGTCACCGACACCGGCATCGAGATGGTTTCCAGCTACGCGTCACACGAGATCATCTCGGTGACCTGACCGTTGTTCCCCTCCCTCGATGACCCGTCCGCACGCGATCCGGCCAGGGTAGGGACCAAGGCAGCCGCGCTGGCCCAGGCCCGCTCGGCCGGCGTCCCCGTGCTGCCCGGCTTCGTAGTGGAGGGAGCAGCGTCCCTGCCGCATCTCCGTCTAGGTGTCGAGACCCTCGGCGCCCGGGGCTCGGGTGGTGCCCGGCTGGCGGTGTCCGGGACACCCATCCAGTTCGTCGATGCGCTGATGGCAGCCGGGGCGAGCCTCGGCGACCGGCTCGTGGCCCGCTCATCCACCATGCTGGATGCGGCGGGGGAGTGGTCGGGCGCCTTCAGCTCCTACGTCGACATCGCCCCGCCCGAGCTGCCCAAGGCGGTGACCGGCTGCTGGGCCTCCGTGTTCACCGTGGCCGCGCTGGAGCGTCAAGAGGTGGCCGGGATCGACCCGGGGTCGTTCGCCGTGTCTGTGCTGGTCCAGGAGGCCGTCCAGCCTGACGCCGGGGGATGGGCCGAGCTCTCGGCCGACGGCACCATCGTCGTCTACGGGACCAAGGGCTCACCCGCACCGCTCCTCGGAGGATGGGACACCGGACACCGGGCGCGCCACGACGGCAGGTGGTCCGGGGAAGAGCTCATCGAGCTGGTGGGGGTGGGCGTGCTCGACGAGGTGCGCGAGATGATGTCGTCCGTCGCCTCGTCGTCGGGGGCCAACCGTTGCGAATGGGCGGTCACCGACCGGCTGTGGGTGCTTCAACTCGGCCGGTCAAGCGAAGTCTCGCCAGACCATGGGCGACTTCCCGCTCTGCCAGATGCCGGGGACCTGATCCCAGCGGTCGAGGTCATCGTGACCGCTCCGGGACGGCTCGGCGAGGAGATGGTGCTCCCCTGGGCAATCGGGGGGCTGGCCCCCGAGATCTGGCCGGCGGGCCCTGCCGTGTCAACGGAGGAGATTCGACAGCTCGCAGGCGAGCTGACCGCAGAGGTGTGGGGCATGCCCGTTTCGGTCGCCCGCCGAGAGGCAAGGCGGCTCCTGGTGGAGCTGCGCGGCGGAGATCCGTGGCGAGGGGTGGC
Organism: Acidimicrobiia bacterium; assembly: GCA_035550735.1. Lineage (GTDB taxonomy): Bacteria > Actinomycetota > Acidimicrobiia > Spongiisociales > ZC4RG35 > JANQRA01. The sequence continues at coordinate 16,997 of DASZOM010000029.1, forward strand.
CCGGATTCGAAGCCTGCGTCGGCCCGATCCGCAACGGGCGTCGCGTCTGCTCGCGTCGCTCGGGTCGTTGCGGTCCGAGATGGCGCGCCGTGGGGTGGTCGGGGACGAACAGGATGCCTGGCACCTCGGCTTGGGTGCGATCGAGTCGGCCCTCCAGGGCCTCCCCGTCTCGATCCCACCGCGGCTCGGGATCGGTCATTGGGAGCCACTGGTGGCCTCCGTGCTGCTCTCGGCGGCACCAAACAGACACGGCACCCCGGCCTCCCCAGGGATCGGGGCCGGGGTTCGAGCCGAGGTCGACAAGCCCCATGAGAGACACCCGGGCCGGCGCCGTGTGGTGACGGCTTCCCATCCTCTGCCCAATCTGGCCGCGCTGGTATGGGATGCGGCGGGTCTGGTCACGCGCTCGGGCAGCCCGGCGGCACATCTGTTCGAGGCCGCCCGTGCCCTTCGTGTCCCCGCGGTCTGTGGCGTCGAGATGGAGCCGGCGCCGGGCGAGGTGGTTGCGGTGGACGGCACCGCCGGGACCGTGGCGACGCTTCGCCTGGAGAGGAAGCTGTGACGGGCACCGGCAAAGCCCGAGTGACCGCCGGCCTGGCAGACACCCCGGACTAGCGGTGGCGTGGCCGCGGGTCCTCATCGCCGGAGGCTCCATCGGAGGGCTCACCACGGCCGTCCTCCTCCGTGATCTCGGCTGTGACGTCGAGATCCACGAACGAGCCGACACCGACCTGGAGGACAGGGGAGCCGGGATCGTGGTGCTGCCGATCACCGAGCGGTATCTCGAAGAGCGCGGCTCGGAGGACGAGCGGGTCAGCCTCGAGCTGACGTACTGGAGATACGTCGACGCCAGGGGCGCCACCATCAGCGCGGACCCTGACCACTTCCGCTTTTCCGCATGGGCCACGATCTACGGCTCGCTCTTGGAGGCTTTCGGCCGCGATCGCTACCACTTCGGACACGAGGTCGTCGGGTTCGAACAAGACGAAGGAGGCGTGCGGATCGAGCTCGCCGACGGCGGCTCCACCCAAGGTGACCTCCTGGTGTTCGCCGACGGCATGGGCTCGACCGGCCGGAGTCTGCTGCTGCCCGACGTGGCGCCGCAGTATGCCGGTTATGTCGCCTGGCGGGGCACGGTGCCCGAGGCCGGCCTATCCGAGACAACCCTTGCCGAGGTCGCCGATTCAATGGTCTATCAGGTGCTCGATCCCGGTCACGTCCTGGTCTACGCCATACCGTCCAAGACCGGGGCCACGACGCCTCCGAACCGGGACATCAACTTCGTCTGGTACCGCAACTACCCGGAGGGAGGCCCCTTCGAGGATCTGATGACCGATGTCGACGGCAGGCAGAGGCACGGGACCATGCCGCCGGGATCCCTCCGCCTCGAGCATCTCGCCGAGATGCGCGCCACCGCCTCACGTGTCCTCGCCCCACAGGTCGCCGAGATCGTGTTGTCGTGCGAGCAACCGCTGATCCAGGCGGTCTTCGACGTGGAGAGCCCGCGCATGGCATTCGGCAGGGTCTGTCTCCTCGGAGACGCAGCCTTCACGTTGCGTCCTCACGTCGCCGCCGGCCAGGCCAAGGCGTGCGCCGACGCCTGGGCCCTGCGCGACGCCCTGGCGATGACGGCCGGCGACGTGACAGAGGCCCTTCGAGAGTGGGAACCGGGGCAGATGGCTTTGGCCAGGGCGGCGATGGACAGGACCAGGGCGATGGGCATGGCCAGCCAGTTCGAGTCGAAGATGGTCCCGGGCGACCCCGAGTGGAAGTTCGGCCTCTGGGAGCCGGGAAATTGAACGGGGTGAACGTGAGCTCAGTCGATGCCGTAGAGGCGGGCGGCGTTGTCCCCGGAGATGGCGGCGCGGCCTGCGTCGTCGAGGCCTTCGGTGGCTCCGATGAGCCCGAGCGGGTCGGTCTCGCTCATGTCGAAGGGAAAGTCGGTGCCCAACATCACATGGTCGACCCCGACCACCTCGATGAGATGCCGCAGGTAGAGCGGCTGGAAGACCATGGTGTCGTAATAGAGCATCTTCATGTAGTGACTGGGCGGGTGATCGGGGATGGCCAACCTCGTCTCGGGCCGCACCTCCCATGTGTGGTCGGCCCGCGAGGTGTAGAAGGGCAGGTAACCACCACCGTGGAGCAGGACGAGCTCGATGCCGGGGTGCTCTTCGAAGAGCCCGCTGAAGATCATCCGGTTGGCAGCGACCATCGTCTCCAGCGGGTTGCCGATGCAGTTCACCATGAAGTAGTCGCCGAAGCGCTGGCTCTCCGGGTACCCGTTGGGGTGGAGGATGACCGGGACGCCCTTGGCCTCGACCGCGGCCCAGAACGGGCGGAAGCGGGGCTCGTCCAGGTTGTGCCCGTCCACCGTGCCACCGATCTGAAGCCCTTTGAACCCGAGCTCGTCGACGGCGCGATCCATCTCGGCGATGGCCAGATCGACGTCCTGGAGGGGCACTGTGGCGCCCAGTGCGACGAACCGGTCCGGGTGATCCCGAGCGGCCAGTGCCAGGTTGTCGTTCTGAATCCTCGCCGACTCCGCCCCCAATTTCCCCGGCGCCCAGTAGAAGTACTCCGACACGAAGGTGGAGAGCCCCTGGAGGTCGATGCCCATGCGGTCCATGTGCTCGATTCGAGCTGTCGGCTCGGTGAGCGCCGCCATGATGTTTGGCACCGCGGCCTTGTTGTGAGCCACAGAGTCCGCTCCCATGTAGTACTCGTACGGCTCGTACTCGGGCCGGCGATGTGGCTCGACGGGGGGTCGGCTGGCCGGTGTGGCGAGATGGCAGTGGATGTCGATGGTGGTCATGGTCTCCGGGCGGGTGGCGGTGGGGGCACCATAACCCCGGTTCCCCGGTGGGGCGCGGGGTGACCGGCTCCATCCGCGACCTGATCTGGGATGCGGCCGACAGCCCCCGACATGCCCGGACTCTGCGACCTGCGGCGATCTACGCCCTCTTGGGCATGGTGGTGCTGATACTCGGTGCCAACTGGCCGATCATGGCCACCGGGGTCGAGTCGATCACACCGTTGTGGATGGGTGTCTTCCGACTCGGAGGGGCGACGCTGGTGGTGCTGACCATCGCATCCATCGGCGGGCGCCTCCGCTTCCCGCCGAGGTCCGATCTGCCCATCGTCGCCTCCCTCGCCCTGTTCAGGCTGGTGAGCGTGTCCTTCCTCGTCTTCACCGCACTGCGACTGGTGCCGGCGGGTCGCTCTTCCGTGGTCGCATGGACGACACCGTTGTGGACGGTCCCGATCGCGGCCGTGTTCCTCGGCGACCGGATGACGTGGCGGCGATGGCTCGGGCTCGGTCTGGGTGTTCTCGGGGTGGTCGTGCTCTTCGAGCCCTGGGGTCTCGACTGGAGCGCCCCCGGCGTGGCGCTCGGTCACACCCTGCTCATCATCGCTTCCGTCGTCAACGCCTCGACCTCGGTCCACATTCGGCGCCATCGGTGGTCGGTCACACCACTGGATGCCCTGCCCTGGCAGCTCTCCGCCGCGACCGTTGTGATGCTCGTGCTGGCGCTGGCCGTCGACGGCCCGGTGGCTGTGGACTGGACCCCGTCATTGGTGGCCGTCGTGGCGTATCAGGGTCTCCTCGCCTCCGGTATCGCCCTCTGGGCGCAGATCGTCATCCTCCGCAACATCGATCCGGTGTCGGCGAATCTCACGATGATGGGAGTGCCTGCGGTGGGAGTCATCTCCTCGTCGCTGTTCCTCGGAGAGGTGGTCACAGTCGAGCTCACCTTGGGCTTGGTGCTGATCGTGATCGGGGTGGCGACGAACCTGCTGGGCGAGCGCAGCCCACCGGGTCTGCGAGACGCCCCATCCCAATTGGGTTAGTGCTCGGAGTGGGTCTCGTCGTAGGCGTCGATCGAGGTCCGGAGGTGGTGCTCGAGGGCGGTCACCGCTGCCTCGACGTCTCGGGCCTCGAGGGCGGCGAGGATCTCGCCGTGGTCGTGGTTGGCCCCGTCGCGCAGAGAAGGCATGTCCTTGAGGGCGGCTCCGATGTACATCACCGACGCGTCCTGGAGGTTGCGGATGATCGAGGCGAGACGGGGGGACGCCGCGGTCTCGTAGACCGCCATGTGGAAGACACGATTTCGATCGACCCAGTCGGCGGAATGGGGGGCGTCCATCATGCTCTGGTGGAGCGTGCGAAGCCGGGCAAGGAGGGCGTCGGTGACCTTGGGAACCGCCTCTCGCATCGCCAGCGGCTCCAGCACCATCCTTATCCGGTAGATGTCGTGCACGTCCTCGGTGCTGAGCTCGGTGACGATGGCCCCGCGATGGGGGTCGAATTGAACGAGCCCCTCGGTGGCCAGGTCACGAAGCGCCTCTCGCACCGGGGTGGTGCTGACGTCGAGCATCGCCGCCAGCTCGGCCTGCACCAGACGGGTGCCACCGGAGAGCTCACCTTTGAGGATGGCCCGTCTCAGGACACTGCGCACGTACTCGTGCGCCGTCTGGCGATTGGTGGCGAACTCGTCCTGCGCCGGGCGCAGGTCGAATTCGGGAGTCGCGTCCATCGGTGTTGCATCCTACAAACCGGCGTGTCGCCCCCGGCGCCAAGGTCTCGTCGTACGATGAGCCGTCAGTCACGAGGAGGCATTTGAGAGCTGTAAGGGTCGTCGCGCCGGGCTCGCTCGAGATCGCGGACGTGCCGGAGCCGTCGTCGCCCGATCTGCACGAGGTCCGGGTGGAGCAGGTGGGCATCTGCGGGACCGACACCAAGATCCTCGCCGGCGAGATCCCGGTGACCTATCCGAGGATCATGGGCCATGAGGTGGTCGGCGTAGTGACCTCGGCTCCGACGGGATCACACTTCGCTCGCGGGGGTCGTGTCCTCGTCGATCCCGGCGTCGCCTGCGGTTGGTGCGACCTCTGCCTGGCGAGCCGGCCCCATCTTTGCCGCAATGGTGGGCTACTGGGCCGGGATGTCGACGGCTCCTTCACCGAGCACATGCTCGTCCCCGAGAGCCGCTTGATCTCGGTCCCCGACTCGGTGTCGCGCAAAGCGTCGGGTCTCCTCCAGGTGCTGGGCACGTGTGTCCATGCCGTGAAACGGGTCGACCTCTTCCCGGGTCGGGTGGTCGCGGTGATCGGGCTCGGTGTCACCGGGCAGCTGCTCACCCAGCTCCTGGCGTTGCAGGGGGCGACGGTGGTGGGGATCACCCGTTCGGAGTGGAAGCGGCAGCTGGCAATCGAGCACGGGGCGTCCAGCGCAGTCGGTCCTCGTGAAGCGGGCGACGTCCTCGACGAGGTCACCGAAGGGCGGGGCCCGGCACTCGTCGTGGAAGCGGTGGGGACCGAGGCGACCCTGGCTCAGGCCATCGAGATGGTGGGTATCGGTGGCGAGATCCTCGCCTACGGGACCATCACCGGGGGAGGCGCCGGTCTTCCCTACTACCACCTCTACCACAAGGAGCTCACCATCCACAACCCCCGGGCCGCGGTGATCGGCGACTACGCCCATGGGATCGCCCTGGCAGCTTCCGGCTCGCTCAGCCTGGAGCCGATCGTCACCCACGAGCTGTCCCTCGAGGACGCCCCCGGGGCCTTCGAACTGGTCCACGACCCGTCAGCGCTCAAGGTGTTGATGAGCGTCTCGTGACCCGAACCGTCACCTCAGGTAGTGAGCCCCCCATCCGGGCCCGACTCTCTCGAGAAAGCCGCGCAGGCGTCGACGGAGCGTGCATGTTATAGGATCGGCGGATGGCGAGATATCGGGTGGTCGTGAGCGATCAGGTCTTCCCCAGTGTCGACCTGGAGCGATCGCTGCTGGCCGAAATAGACGCAGATCTCACCGTCGCCAGTGGTGATCTCGAAGCGGTGCTCGAGGTGGCGACCGACGCCGATGCCATCCTCAACACGTATCTGCCGTGGGACCGAGCGGCGCTGTCACGTCTGGATCGCTGTCAGATCATCGCCCGTTACGGGATCGGTGTCGACAACATCGACCTGGTGGCGGCGGCCGATGCGGGGATCGTCGTCACCAATGTGCCCGACTACTCGGTCGAGGAGGTCGCCACCCACGCCCTGGCTCTCATCCTCGGGACGCTGCGCAAGATCGGCCCCGCCGACGCCGCAGTCAGGGCCGGCACGTGGAGCATCGACAACTTCCGCCCGATACGTCGGCTCTCCACACTCACCGTCGGCCTCGTCGGCTACGGGAGGATCGCGAGACGCATCGCCGCCCCGCTCGAGGCGCTGGGCGCCGACATCGTGGCCCACGACCCCTACCTGCAACCGGGTCCCGGGATGCCGCCCTTGCTCGAGTTGGACGAGCTGCTGGCCACCGCCGACATCGTCTCGCTCCATCTACCGCTCACCGAGGAGACCAGAGGCATCATCGGCGGAGAACGGCTGGCGAGGATGAAACCGGGTGCGATCCTGGTCAACACCTCACGCGGCCCTCTCGTCGACCTCGATGCACTCACCTCGGCGCTGAAGCAAGGCAGGCTCGCCGGCGCCGGTCTCGACGTCTTCGACGTAGAGCCACTCGATCCGGTGCGGGTGGAGGGAGTGCCCAACCTCACCGTGACCCCGCACATGGCCTATTACTCGGAGGAGGCCTTGGAGGAGTCACAACGCAAGGCGACCACGCAGGTCATCAAGGTGTTGAGCGGGCAAGCCCCCGACTACCGGGTCAACTGAGATGAGTGGCGCCGAGATCATCGAGGAGGGCGTGTTCTCGGAGATTGACTTCGAGGATGAGCTGGCGGCGGCCCCGGAGAACCACGCACTTGGCACCGAGCTGTGGTTCGAGAACGAACGGACACGGGTCTGGGAGGTGAGACTCGAGCCGGGGGAGAGGGGGCCGTTCCACGCCCACACCACCGACTACTTCTGGACGGTGGTCGACGCCGGGACCGGGTTGCAGCGGAAGGGGGACGGCACCTACGTCGTCAGGGAGTACCGGGTCGGCGACACCCTCTATCTGGAGAACAGCCCGGAGAGCCCGATGATCCACGACCTGGAGAACGTCGGCGACACCCTGCTCCGCTTCGTGACGGTCGAGATCCTCTGACCGCAGGCCGACTCGTCTTCAGCGGAGGGGGAGGTCGATCGCCTGGTCCTTCTCGACGGACAGATCGGCGGCGACATAGACCTCCATCGCCTGGCGAGCGAGCCGAGGGGCGACCATCACCGGTCCGTCCCGATACACCGCCTCGATGAAGTGGAGTGTCTCCCGCTCCATCGGACCGGCATAGACGTGGTCGACGTACTCCCCGGGCATGGTGGAGAGCGGGAAGCGGGTTCCGTCGGACATCGTGTGCATGACGATGTCCTTGTGGGTGGCATCCATCATCAACGCCCCTTCGGTCCCGAGGAACTCGATCCAGGTGGAGGAGTAGTTGGGATAGCCGGGGGGAAGCGACCAGCCGGCGCCGATGGTCACGGTGACCCCGTCGTCCATCGTGACCACGATGATCTGGTGATCGGGAACGCCGTGCTCGGCCTGTCGCACGCCATAGGCCACCTGCGAGTAGACCCGGACCGGAGTTCTCGGCTGCAACGCCCAGAGGGCGAAGTCGATGTCGTGTGTTGCCTCCATGGCGGCTGGGGAGAGCTTGGTCCGTGACCCGATCTTCGCCCCCAGCGACCTGGTGATGTGCCGACTGACCAGCACTGTCACCGGATCGCCGATCACCCCGTCCTCCACGCTCTTCTTCACGTAGGCCTGCTTGGTGTTGAACCGCTGCGAGTAACCGACGGTGAACTTGAGATCTCCACGCTCGGAGAGCTCGATCAACTCATCCGCCTCGTCGAGGGTCATTGCGATCGGCTTCTCCAACAGGACGTGCTTTCCCGCACTGAGGGCGGCCTTGGCCATCGGGTGGTGGGTGGTCTCCGGTGTCGCCGAGATCATCAGGGCGACGATGGAGGGGTCTTCGACGAGCTCTTCCCATGAGGTGGTGACCCGCTCCGCCCCGGTCAGCGCCGCAACCTCGTCGAGACGCTCCTTCCTTATCTCGGCGAGATGGAGCCTGGACACCATTGGACTGCCCGCGGCGGCCACGGCGCGGATCCCGCCGCACCAGCCGGTGCCGATGATGCCCACCTCGATCGGCTCTCTGATCCTTTGAGCGTTCATCGCCGTCGGTCTCCTCTCGTCATCCGAGCTCGAGCAGTCGTGCGGCGTTGCCGCCGCTGATCATGGCCACCTCGGCGGGGTCGAGCCCCTCCACCCTTCCGAGGAGGCCGATCGGGTCGTCCTCACCCATGTCGTAGGGATAGTCGGTACCCAACAAGACGTGATCGGCCCCGTACTTGGAGATCAGGAAGCCGAGCTGATCGGCCTCGAAGACCATCGTGTCGAAATACAGCATGGACAGGTACTCGCTGGGTGGGCGGGGCAGCCCGTGCCGGACGTCTTCCCGGGCGTGATAGGCGTGATCGAAGCGGCCGGCGTATGCGGGGAGGAAGCCCCCACCGTGGGCGATGACGATCTTGAGCCCCGGGTGCCGGTCCAAGACGCCGTCGAATATGAGACGCCCGGCGCAGAGCGTCGACTCCAGAGGGTGTCCGACCGTGTTGTAGAAGTAGTGCTCGGTGAACCGGTCGGGATGGGTGAACCCGGTCGGGTGGATGAACACCACCGTGCCCAGCTCCTCGACCGCAAACCAGAACGCCTCGAGCCTGGGTGAGGAGAGCTCTTCTCCCTCGACATGCGTACTGACCTCGATCCCGGGGAAGCCCAGGTCCTCACGACACCGTCTTGCCTCGGCGATCGCCGCGTTCTCGTCCTGAAGGGGCACCGCCCCCACCCCGACGAAGCGGTCTGGGTGTTCTGCCACTACGGCGGCCAGATCGTCGTTGATCGTCTGGAAGGCGGAGACCCCCAGCTCGCCGGTCGCCCAATAGAACAGGTGGTATGGGGACACACTGAGTGCCTGGACGTCGACCCCCATGGCATCCATGTCGGCAAGACGGACGTCGAGCGACTCCATCTTGGGCCGTAGGTCCTGCAACTGACGGCGGTTGACCTCCCGGGTGAGCTGGCTGCCGACCTGCATCGGGGCCCTACCCAGACGTCTCGCCTCGTCGGCGACCTCGGCGGCCGCAGGCGCGCACTCGCGGTGACAGTGGATGTCGACGACTCTGCTCGCAATTGACCCGGTCACGGATCATGCAGGATATAGGGTCGCCCGCAGCGGCCCAACCCGGCTCAAGGGACCCGTCCCACCCCGGCGCGTCTTCTCATCACTTCGATGATCGCCGAGTTGTCCATGTCCTCGAGACCGGTCCGCTCGCCTTCGGCGAGAGCGTCCCGGACCACGGCAACGATGTCGATCGGGGCCCCCAGCATGGTGGCGTGGTCGACGATGAGACGCGCGTCCTTGGAAGTCTGACGGAGGCGAGCATCTGGCGGGGTGTGGTCACCGAGGATCATCCGCTCCCCCCAGACGTCCATGGCCTTGGAGTAGGCGAGGCTGTCCTTGAGCACTTCGAGGGTGGAGCTCAGATCCAATCCCGCCAGCTGGGCGACGACCAGGCCCTCGGCGAGAGCTGCTCTGTGGATGGTGAGGATGTGGTTCACCAACAGCTTCATCCTCGCTCCCGCCCCGGCCGGCCCGACATGATGGTGTGACCGCCCGATGGTCTCGAAGATCCCCACTCCCGCCCGGTACGCAGCTTCAGGGCCACCGACCATCACCACCAACTCGCCCCGCTCAGCGCTCTTGCTGTTCCCGCTCAGCGTGGTGTCGCAGTAGTCGACACCTAACCCCTCCAGGCGGGAGGCGAACTCCACGGCGTCCTCGGGTCTTCCGGTGGTGGTGTCGTAGACGTGTAGTGGTCTGCTCTCGCTCCGCGTGATCCCTTCCTCCCCGAACAGGACCTGGCGGGCAACGTCGGAGTCGGGAAGAGAGAGAACGACCGTCTCACACGCCTCCACTGCATCTTCGATCGATCGGGCGGCCACCCCGCCACGCTCCCGGTGCTCGCCCACTCGGACCGGATCCACGTCGTAGCCGCGGACCTCATAGCCCGCCTCGAGGAGACGCCGGCTCATCTGGGCGCCCATGAGCCCGAGCCCGATGAAAGCGACGCGACGGTCGTCCATGAGCCGACCGTACTCAGACGAACGCCGGAGGGGGTGGTAGCTTCGAGTGATGGCGGACGAGACCAGGCGGAGGTTGGCGCATGCCGCCGAGGGGCATGTGGTCGGGGTGGGCGAGCCTGCCCCCGATTTCACGTTGCGACGCACCTTCGATGATTCGGTCACCCTCACAGCTCTGAACGCATTGGGCCCTGTCCTGTTGGCCTTCTACGTGTTCGACTTCGGTCATGTCTGAGGGCATGAGTTGTCCCAGTTGGGACAAATGACCGATCGAATCAGGTCTCTCGGTGCGGAGCCGGTTGCAGTCGCAGTCACCGCCACCTTCTCCCAGATGGCATTCGCCGAGTCACTCGGCGTCGACTTCCCGCTGCTCTCCGACTGGGAGGGCACGACGGCCAATCGTTACGGAGTCCAGTACGCCGAGTGGAAGGGGCACAGCGGGCTGGCCAAGCGATCGGTCTTCCTCATCGGCCGCGAGGGGACGGTTCGCTATCGATGGGTCACCGACGACGCCCTGATCGAGCCGGACTTTGCCGAGGTGCTCGCCGTCCTCGAGACGTTGCCGACGACGACGGCCGGAGGTGGCGGGGCCCGTTGACCGCCGACCTGGCGATCAAAGGGGCGACCCTGGTCTCGGGCACGCAACGTTCCCGGCGACACGTCTACGTCACCGACGGCCGAATCACCGCGGTGACGGACGCCGACCTCCCGGCGGACCGGGTCGTGGATGCCACCGGTCTCTTCCTGTTGCCAGGGCTGGTGGACACCCATGTCCATCTGATGGACCCCGGTGACGTGAGTAGGGAGGACTTCCCCACCGGCACCGCGGCCGCGGCGGCGGCCGGGGTGACCACGATCGTCGAGCACACCCATTCCCATCCAGTGCGGGTGGCAGAGGACCTCACGGCGAAGCGCGAGCATCTGGAGGGCCGATCGGACGTGGACTTCGGTCTCGCCGCCCATGTATGGCCCGACCACATCCCCGATCTGCAGGCCCTATGGGAGTCAGGTGCGGCCTTCTTCAAGATCTTCACATGCACGACCCACGGTGTTCCCGGGCTGGTCGGGGAGGAGCTGAGGAGTGCGATGGAGGCCATCGCCTCCTTCGGAGGTGTGGCCCTCGTCCACTGCGAGGACGAGGAGGCGACGGCACGCGCCGAGAGCGTGTTGCGGGCCCGGGGCAGAGACGACAACGGGATCCTCATCGACTGGCGTGGCCGGGATGCCGAGCTGACCGCAGTCACCGAGGTCTGCCGACTCGCCGCAACCGTCGGGACGACGACCACCATCGCCCATGTGAGCTCTCCGGAGGTGGCCCGGATCATCGAGGACTGGCGGGGGAAGGGAGCGGACCTGGCCGCCGAGGCGTGTCCCCAGTATTTCGCCCTCCGTGAGGAAGAGGTCCTGACCGAGGGGGCTCTGCGAAAGTTCACGCCACCGGCCCGGGCCCGCGGCGACGAGGACGAGGCGGAGATGTGGCGACTGCTCAGCTCGGGCGTCCTGTCCCACGTCTCCACCGACCACGCTCCCTCGACACGGGAGCAGAAGGCGGCTGGCATCTGGGATGCGCCCTTCGGGCTGCCCGGGATCGACACCACGGCACCGTTCCTGGTGGACGCGGCGATGCGAGGGGTGATCGCCCTCGAGGACGTGGTCAGGGTGTACTCGGAGTCCCCGGCCCGGCGCTACGGGCTCATTCCGCGCAAGGGGCGGTTGGAGGTGGGCGCCGACGCCGATCTCGCATTGGTCGATCCGGAGAGCTCATGGCAAGTCGACCACTCCGAGATCATCTCCAAGGCGGGGTGGACGCCGTTTCACGGCCGCCGTTTTCGTGGTCGCATCCAACGCACCTATCTGCGTGGTGAGCTGGTCGCCGAGGAGCGCCGCCCGGTTCGAGGACATTCCGGTCGATTCCTGCCCGGGGCCGGGCACCTACCCATCTGATAGGTTGCACGATCTGCACGGGCGTCAAAGGAGTCGTTCACGCGTGGACAGAAAGGTGCGTCTCGCATCCGTCGGGCTCGGTTGGTGGGGCAAGGTCCTCGCCAAAGGTGCGGTGGCCGCGGGCGCGGAGATCGTCGGGGGATTCGCCCGTGACCCGGAGGCTCGTCGCTCCTTCGCCGCCGATCTCGGTGGCCGTCCCTTCCGGTCGATCGACGAGGTCTTCGGCTCCGACGACGTCGACGGTGTGTTGCTGGCGACGCCGCACACAACGCATGCCGATCTGATCGTCGCCGCCGCCGACGCCGGTAAGCACGTCTTCGTGGAAAAGCCCATGACCCTCGATGTGGCATCGGGGAGGAAGTCGGTGACTGCCGTCCAGAACGCAGGTGTCGTCCTACAAGTGGGCCACAACAAGCGACGTCAGCCGGCGAACCGTCGCATCAAGCAACTGATCGACGAGGGCGCATTGGGCACGGTCACCATGATCGAAACCCACCAGGCGACTCCCAACGCCCTTCGCTTCCAGCCCGGCTATTGGCGAGCAGACGAGAACGAGAGCCCATTGGGCGGCATCACCAGCCTCGGCGTCCACATGCTGGACACCATGACCTATCTCCTGGGGCCCATCGAGTCGGTCTTCGCGAGGAGCAAAGCGATCCTGGCGTCACCCCCGATCGACCATGCCACGACACTGCTCGTCGAGTTCGCCGCCGGGCCCCTCGGATATCTGGGGCAGTCGTTCGTGGCGCCCAGGGTGCTCACGATCACCGTCCGGGGGACCGAGGCAAGCGTCACCAACGAGGCCGACGGGCACCGATTGCTCTGGCAGACCGTCGACGAACAGACGCCAACCGAGCAGCCGACCGAGGTCCTCGACACGGTCGTCGACCAGATCGACGAGTTCGTGCGCTCGATCCGGGGCGAGACCACACCGGAGACGGGCGGACGTGAGGGGCTGGAGGTGGTGGCTGTTCTGGAGGCGGCCATGGCCTCCGCCCGGTCGGGCACATTCCAGTCCGTAGCCGAGTTCCGTGAGCAATGACCGTTCGTCGATAGGAGAGCCATTGACCAGACTCATCGACCTGTCTCAGGACATCTACGAGGGGATGATGGTCTATCCGGGGCATCTGAAGACAGTGGTGTTCCAACACGCCACCCATGAGGAGACGGCACCGCGTTTCCAGGGAGGCTTCTCGTTTCAGACGTTGGGCTTCATGCTCAACGACAACGGCCCCACCCACGTCGACTCATTCAGCCACCTCGACCCGGACCCCGAGGCTGCGACCATCGACCTCATGCCTCTCGACCTGTTCTACGGGCCGGCGATATGCCTCGACGTCTCTGCGGTACCTGCGAAGACCGACATCACTGCAGAACACCTCGAGGACGCTCTGGCCGGCTCGGGTCTCGGCCTCGAAGAGGGAGACATGCTGTTCCTGTACACGGCGACCTTCGATCGATATGGCGGGACCGCCCGGTATCTCACCGACTTCCCCGGCCTGGGGGAGAGCGGCGCAGAATGGATCGTCGACCGCGGGGTGAAGACGTTCGGAGTCGACTCGCCGACACCGGACAACCCGACCTCGAATACGTACCCCTGTCACATGATGTGCCGTCGCGAGCACATCACCCACTACGAGAATCTCAGGCTCACCGACGTGGTCCGGACCAGGTTCACCTTCGTGGGCTTCCCCCTGAAGGTGATCGGTGCCCATGGCGGCCCGACCCGGGCAGTGGCGGTGGTGGAATGAGAAAGCTGACGCTGGTGGAAGCGGAGACGATCATTGACGCCGCCCTGGCCAAGGGACGCGAGCTGGACCTGGGAAAGTTGTCCGTCGTCGTGCTCGATGACGGTGGCCACCCGATCGCGATGAAACGCGAGGACGGCTCCGAGTACCTCCGACCGGTGATAGCCAAGGCGAAGGCGTGGGGGGCGTTGGGGATGGGCCTACCCAGCCGGCTGCTCCATGAGCGCGCCGAGAAGATGCCGGTGTTCATCGGCGCACTCGGCTCCCTCGCCGAGGGTGGTCTGGTCGCCTTGCCTGGGGGAGTGATCATCCGCGATGCCGATGGGGCCATCCTGGGCGCGGTCGGCGTGTCAGGCGATGTGTCCGGGCCCGACGAGGTTTGTGCCGTCGCAGGTGTGGAGGCCGCCGGGCTCGACCCCGACATCGGCCAGGACGCGCAGCGGAATCGCCCCTGACCAGGAGTCGCGGAGACCGCTACCGCCCCGAGACGCGGTCGGCGAGCAGCCGGGCCAGCGCGGCGGCGTCCAGCTCGCCGAGACCCGCCTCGACAGCTTCCTGGTACCAGGGAAGGGCGGCATCGAGCATGGGTGTCGGGGCGCCGAGGTCTCGGGCGAATCCCCCGATGACGTCGATGTCCTTGAGGAACATCTTCAGTCGTGCCGCGGGCGGGTAGTCGTCGGCCGCCATCATCGGCCCGCGGATCTCGAAGATTCGTGAGCTGCCCACTCCAGCCGAGATCACTTCCAGGATGACGTCCGGGTCGAGCCCGGCAGCCTTTCCGAGCACGAACGTCTCCGCCGTGGCCAGGTTGTGGACAGAGACCAGCAGGTTGGCCAGGTACTTCATCTTGGAGCCGTTGCCGAACTCGCCGAGGTCGTAGATGGCCTTGGCCAGTACCTCGAAGACAGGCTTCGCCTGGCTCATCGCCGCCGGGTCGCCGCTGGCGTATATCACGATCTCCCGGGCCTCCGCCTGGAGACCTGTGCCACTGACAGGGGCATCCAGCACGGCCACCCCCCGGGATCCGAGCACGGTCCGCGCCCACTCCTTCTCGGCGAGGGGGAAGGTGCCCATCTCCACCACGATCGCGCCCTGCCTCGCACCCGAGACGATTCCGTCTGCGCCCGCGACTGCCTCTCGCAGTCCGTCGACGGTGGCGACCGCGATGAGGACGACGTCCGAAGCCCTAGCCACCTGGGCGTTCGTGGCCGCCGGCTCGCCGCCGAGGGCCTCCAGTGTCTCCATCCGCTCCGTCGCCACGTCGTGACCGGCCACCTCGTGACCGGCGGCGAGGAGATTCCGGGCGTAGGCGGAGCCCATTATCCCCAGGCCGACGACGCCAACCCGTGTCACGACGCGCCTCGATCGGGCAGGTCGGAGAGGAATCGATCGATCGACGCGAGCAGGGCCTCTGGCTGTTCGAGTTGGGGGCAGTGGCCGCAGTCGGGGATCTCGACGAGCACGGCTTCGGGGATCGCCCCGGCAACCTCCCGCGCCATCGGCGGCGGTGTGGTCTGGTCGATCTCGCCGACGAGGATCAGGGTCGGGTTCACGATGGTCGCCAACTGCTCGCGCAAGTCGAGAGAGGCGAGGGCGCGGCAGGCGGCGGCGAACGCGCCGGGGTCGATCGTCTCGAGGACCGCGCTTCGCTCGGCCGGGGCCTCGGGATGAGCCTCTACGTACGAGGGCGGGAAGATGCGACCGACCGCGACGTCGATCACTGCACTCATCCCACCAGTCGTCGCAAGATCGCTCATCGTCCGAAAGGCGCGGCGCCCCTCCTCGGTGAATCCGGGCCCGGTGTTGCAGGCGATGAGAGGCCCGAAGTCCTTCCCGTGACGGATGGCGAGGCTGAGTGTCACGAAGGAGCCGAGACCATTGCCCAGCAGGACCGTCTCTTCTCTGTTGCAACCGATCTGGCTGATCGTCGCCGCCACCAGATCGGCGAGCTCGGCCACCGTGACGTTCGACGAGGGGAGTGGAGTGGAGGCTCCGAACCCGGGGAGATGGACACGGTGCACGGTCCGGTGCTCCGACAGCGTGGAGGCCACCTGGTCGAACGCCTCGGGACCGGTGAGCAGGGAGTGGACGATCACGAAGTCGGGACCATCTCCCGATGTGTCGACCTGGACCTTGCCCGACTCGATCTCGAACAGCCGCTCGACAAGTGGTGGCATCACACCCGATGATACGGGCGCCGTATGGGCAGAGCCCGCCCGGCGCCGACGATTGACACACCAGCAGGAGGCAGCATGAAGACACACAACCCCTCGACGATGGTCGAGCCGTTCGCCAGGTACAGCCACGGGATCGAGGTCGAGGGGCCGCAACGGATCCTGTTCGGCGCAGGTCAGGTCGGTGTCGGGCCCGATGGGACGGTTGGCGAGGACATCACTGCTCAAGCCCGACTGGTGTGGGACAACATCACACAGGTGCTGACCTCGGCCGGGATGGGGATCACCGACATCGTCCAACTCAACACCTACCTCCTCGACCGTGCCGACCGTGAGGCAGCCCATGCTGTCCGCCAAGAGGTCCTGGGCGACCATCGCCCGGCGACCACCCTTCTCTATGTGTCCGGGCTCTCCCGTCCCGAGTGGCGTCTGGAGATCGACTTCATCGCGGCACGTTGACCTGGCGGAGTTGCTTGACCCCCACCGAGCCAGTCGGTATTTTACATAGTGCAGGAAGAGTCTCTCTGACTGCTTCGAAGGCCAGACACACGAGGAGGGTTGGTGGATCTGGAGACCAGGCGCGGCTCCTGGAAACTGACCGATGCCATCCCTGACCTCATGCCCCGCTTCGCGATCGCCCACCACCGATCGGAGGAGGAGGTGATGCGATGAGCCGGGCCGCCTGAGGGGGCTCGGTCGCCGTTCGCGGGGGACCCCGGCGGCCCTGGGAAACCCACGCACATCCGCCATGGGGCGGAAGAGGAGGAGGAAATTGGCTACAGCAGAGAGAATCGGCACGGGAGGCTATTACGACATCAGGGAGGATCTGCGACTCAACACGATGGACATCGTGGTGGCGGTACTCCTGGGTGTGATCGAGGCAGCGATCGAGATCATCGGCGCCTTGGGGTTCCTGGAGAGAACGGTGTGGGCAACGGGCGCGGCTGGCTTCGCCATCTACGCCTTCTACAACGGGACCACCTGGATCCTCTTCTACGCAGGTGCCTATCTCCGCAAGCGCTCATCGGTGATCATCCTCGGATCCTTCGTCACCCACCTGGTGCGATGGTTCTTCGGTGACCCCGATGGACCCGTGCTCTTGTTCTACGGCCTGTTCCCGGCGATCTTCGGAATGGCGGTCTTCTCGCTGATGCAATGGCGCGGCGGGCGGACGTTGTTCGCCGTCTCGTTGGCGGTGACCGCGGCGATGAACCAGTTCGCCACCTTCATCGGTCAAGGCGGTTTCCAGCTGGCAGAGGGAGCCGGTTGGGGCCTCTTCTCCGTGATCGTCGGCTTCCTCGGAGGCCTGATCTGGGGCGTCATCGCCTGGTATCTCGGGAAGGGGTTGGAGAAGGCCGGGGTGCCCTCGGTCGACCAGCCACCCTCGTGGGGTGTCACCTCCACGTCGGCAATGGCCTGAGCGGTCCTCACCGAGGATCGCATGAGACGATCGTGAGCGCCGGACATACCGGCGCTCATGATCGAGGAGGATCATGACGCGGCCCCCCGCCCTCGTTGTCGAGGATTACTCGTTCTGGTTTCGGATGCCGATGGAGGGCGAGGCCGAGCCCGCCCTCACCGACGTCTCCTTCGAGATCGAACAGGGTGAGTTCGTCTTGGTGCTGGGCCGCAGCGGGAGCGGCAAGAGCACCCTCGCCCTCAATCTGGTGGGCATCTATCCCGACTACTTCGGAGGTGTCAATCAGGGACGGATCTCGATAGCGCACCCCGAGCGCGGCCTGATCAACCGACGCGAGCTTGAGCCTGGTGAGCGCTTCCAGGTGGTCAACATGCTGTTCCAGAACCCTCAGGACCAGATCGTCACCCTGAGCGTCGAGGAAGAGGTCGCCTTCGCCCTCGAGAACTACTTGATGTCCCCCTCGGACATCCACCCGCGGATCGATTGGGCACTCGACCTGGTGGGTCTGGAGGGGTTCCGCGAACGCTCCACATTGAAGCTCTCCGGTGGTGAGAAACAGCGGGTGGCGCTGGCGGCGATGCTGGCGATGCAGCCGAGGATTCTGATCCTGGATGAGCCCACCTCGAACCTCGATCCGGCGGGCACCGCCGAGGTCCTCGACGCCATCGACCGAATCCGCCAGAGGGCCGACTTGACCCTGTTGGTGATAGAGCACGAGGTGGATGCCGTCTTCGACCGTGTCGACCGGGTGATGCTCGTGGAGGACAAGACGGTGCACGGGCCCAGCGATCCCCGAGTCTTCCTGGACGAGCGCGGACTGGAGGTTCGCGACGCTCTCGGTCTGTGGATCCCCCAGGCCGTCGAGGTCGGGCTCGAGCTACGTCAAGCGGGCGTGGCGATCGGCCAGGTCCCCCTCACCGGCGACGAGTTGGTGGCTGCCTTCGGGTCGGAGGATCAGACGGCGAAGGGTGCGACCGCTTCGGATGGCGCCCGCATGACCGGGGAACCCGTGATCGAGGCCAGAGACGTCTCGTTCGCATACGAGACGAACCTCGTCCTCACCGGGGTCGACCTGGCGGCATTTGCCGGCGAGTTGTTGGCCATCGTCGGTCAGAACGGGTCGGGCAAGTCGACGCTCGCCCAGCTCTGCAACGGGATCCTGACCCCTACCGGCGGCCAGGTGCTCGTGGAGGGCAAACCGACCACCGAGTATGCCTTCGCCAATCTGGTGAAGCGGGTGGCCTACATCTTCCAGGTGCCCGAGAAGCAGTTCATCCGCAACACCGTCTTCGACGAGATCGCCCACGGGGTACGGGCTTTGGGCCTGCCCGAGACCGAGGTCGAGCCGCGCGTCCATTCGATCCTGGAGGGGCTCGGTCTCCTCGAGCACAAGGAGCGGAGCCCGTACGCGTTGAGTCACGGCCAGAAACGCCGGCTCTCGGTGGCGGCGATGGTGGTGGCCGAGCCCGACGTGGTGATCCTCGACGAGCCGACCTTCGGTCAGGACTATCACCAGGCCCAACGATTGATGCAGCTGCTGCGCCAGTTGGCCGACCAGGGGGCGGCAGTCGTGTTCATCACCCACGACATGAGACTCGTCGCCGAGTATGCCGACAGGTGCTCGGTGCTCTCCGATGGTCGGATCATCTTCGAAGGCTCCCCGTCGGCGCTCTTCGACAGCCCCGAGGTGCTCGCCCAGGCGAAGCTCAAGGCTCCCCCGATCCATGCCTTCTCCCGACGGCTGGTCGGAGAGAGCCTCCTCGACACCCACGAACTGGCCGCCCGCCTGAAGGAGAAGAGCGATGCCCAACCTCGAACTGGCGTTTAGGGAAGCCGAGTCACCGTTTCATCGGATGACGCCCTCGTCGAAGCTGCTGTACGTCATCGGTGTCTCGTTCATCGCCATCTTCAACACCAACCTCTACGTGGGGGTGGCCCTGTTCCTCTTCACCCTCTTCATCGCCGCCTTCTTCACCAAGGTGCCTTTGCGCACCTACTGGCAGCTGGGCAAGGTCATCCTTCCCTTCATCATCATCCTGATGATCGTCTTCCCGTTCTTCTACGGTGGTCAGGCGACCACGGGCTCGGAGGAGATCGCGATCCGCACGCCCATCAAGGACCTCACCTGGGCAGACCTCGGGTTCGGATGGCTGCTCGGGCTCCGTTTCGCTGCCCTCGGCATCTCCGGGCTCACCTTCGCCTTCACCACCCACCCGAGCGACATGGTCCAGAACCTCTCCAAGCGCGGTTGGGACTACCGGCTGGTGCATGCCCCGGTTCTGGGACTGGTTCTGTTCCCCACTTTCATCGAGATGGGCCGTGAGATCTCCATCACCCAGCGCATCCGGGACCTCGGGCAAGACACCAACTTCATCAAGCGGAAATGGGTGCGGATGAAGCACCTGGCGTTCGCGCTCTTGGTCTTGGGCCTGCGCAACGGACAGACCCAGGCGATGGCGCTCGACATCCGGGGCTACGGCGCTCACAAGACCAGGACTTTCATGCGACCGGCGCCGCATAGCCGCGCAGGCACCATCTTCGGCTGGGCCTTCTTCATCTTCTCGATCGTCTACCTGGTGTGGGTCTGGGACCCGCTCACCATGCAGTGGAACATGGACTTCTCGTGAACAACGGCGAACCCAGGGTTGTGAGCGTCGCTCAGCGAC
>DASZOM010000030.1:0-28566 GCA_035550735.1 Acidimicrobiia bacterium
CCCCCTCACCCCGGATCCGGATTCCCCAACTCAGCTCTCCAGGATCGACAGCCCTTCTTCGAGGAGACGGGCGAACCGAGCCGCGTCGAGGATGGGGATGCCCGACTCCTCGGCCTTGCCCGTCTTCGAGGCGCCCGGCGAATCCCCGACGATCAGTGCGGTGGTGCGACCGGAGACCGAGCCGGTGACCTTGCCACCTCGCTGCTCGATGGCGGTCTCCGCCGCTTCCCGGGTGAACCCGGGCAGTGTCCCGGAGACCACGAAGGTCGCCCCGGCGAGCAGGTCTGATGTCTCCGCTTCGGGCAGGTCCTCGGTCACCCTGACCCCGGCCGCCTCCAGCTTGGCGATGAGATCCCGGTTGACCGGGTCGGCGGACCACTCGGCGACACCGGCGGCGATGACCGGCCCGATGCCCTCGATGGCGGCGATGTCCAGCTCGGATGCCTTCATCAGGGACCACATCCCCCCGAAGTGCCGGGCCAGCATCCGGGCCACGGTGCCTCCGACGTGGCGAATGCCCAATGCGGTGAGGAGACGGGCGACGGGCCGGCCCTTGGCGGCCTCGATGGCACCCGCCAGGTTGCCGACGGACACCGGTCCCCAGCCTTCGAACCCGAGGAGGAGCGAGGTGTCGAAGGTGAACAGGTCTGCAGGATCCCGAACCAGGCCCTGGCCCAGCAACAGGTCGATCGTCTTGTAGCCCAAGTGCTCGATGTCCATCCCGCCCCGCCCCGCGAAGTGGAACAGCCACTCCCGGAGTCGGGATGGGCACTCGAATCCACCGGTGCAGCGAGCCACCGCCTCGCCCTCGGGACGGACGATCGGGTTGCCGCAGAACGGGCATTGCGACGGCATCCGCCACACCTTCTCGTCGCCGGTCCGGGCCGAGAGCACCGGGCCCACAACCTCGGGGATGACATCCCCGGCGCGGCGGACGATCACCTTGTCGCCGATACGGACGTCCTTGGCCCTCACCTGATCCTCGTTGTGCAACGTGGCGAGGCCGACCGTGGCCCCACCGACGAACACCGGGTCGAGCACCGCGAACGGCGTGGCCGCCCCGGTGCGGCCGATGTTGATCTCGACGTCGCGGAGTGTTGTCACCTGCTCCTCGGGCGGGAACTTGTAGGCGATGGCCCACCGGGGCGCCTTTGCGGTGTAGCCCAGGGCCCGCTGGTCCTCCAGCGAGTCGACCTTGATCACGACGCCATCGGTCTGATACGGCATCTGGTGCCGGCCGCTCTCCGCCTTGTCGACGAAGTCGTACACCTGATCGATGGTCTCGTGGACCGCGGTGGTCGGGTTGGTGCGGAGACCGATCGACCGCATCCAGTCGAGAGTCTCCGAATGGCCCTGGAAGACGGGCCCACCCTCGATCAGCCCCAGCTGGTAGACCCAGATCCCGAGGCGCCGCCCGGCGGTGATCGCCGGATCCTTCATCCGGACACTGCCCGAGGCGGCGTTGCGGGCATTGGCGAAGAGGGGCTTGCCCTGCTCGGCCTGGCGCTTGTTGAGTGCGTCGAATGCGTCGTATGGCATGTACACCTCGCCACGTACCTCGACGACCGTTGGAATGTCGTCGCCCCGCAGGCGGAGGGGGATCGACTCAAGGGTTCGCAGGTTGGCGGTGATGTCCTCGCCTACGGTGCCGTCGCCACGGGTGGCCCCGGTGGCGAGGGCTCCGTCCCGATAGGTGAGCACCACGGCGAGCCCGTCGATCTTGAGCTCGGTCACGTAACCCCTCGGGGGACGGCCGAGCTGGCGCTCGATCCTCGCCTCCCACGCCGCCACCTTCTCCCGGGACTCGGCGTTGTCCAGGGAGAACAAGGGACGGAGATGGGTGATCGGGGCGAACATCCCGTCGACCGGCGTGCCCACCCGTTGGGTAGGGCTGTCCGGGGTGATCAGCTCCGGGTTCTCATGCTCCAGCCGCTGCAGCTCACGCAACATCTCGTCGAACTGGGCGTCGGAGACGATGGGGTCTTCCAGGATGTAGTAGCGGTGGTTGTGCTCCCGGATCTCGGAGCGCAGCTGCTCGATCCGGTCTGACACGTCTGACATCACGGCGACGATACCGGCCGCCCCTGACTCAATTACGGCCGGTGAACAACCTGGTGGTGTATTGCTGGAGCACCGTCCCGCCCCGGTCGACGACCGCCGCCTCCAGGGCGTCGAGGAGAGCGGAGCGGACCTCGTCGGGGAGCAGGATGTGGTCCGAGTAGGTGGAGTACAGCTCCCGCAACGCCGCAGCGGACATCTCGGTCGACCACTCGTGGCTGAACAGCCCCACCTCGCCGAACCCGGCGGCCTCCAGGTCGACCCGCCAGTCGTGCTCGTCTCGGAGCCTGATTCGCTCGTCCTGCTCGTCGAGGATCTGGGGGGCGTGGCGGGCGTAGACATCGGCGAACTGGTCGTAACGACCTCTCGGATGGTTCCAGAACAGGGCGATGAGACCGCCGGGCCCGAGGACACGGCGAGCCTTGGCCGGGCCCACGCCACGATCCACCCAATGCCAGGCCTGGGCGGCGAAGAGGAGGTCGAAGCCGCCGTCCCCCGGCTCCCAATCCTCGAAGGTGTCCCTGACCACCGTGACGCCGGGCAAGGCCCTCCCTTCCAGCATCGAAGCCATCTCGACGGATGGCTCGAGACAGGTCAGCTCCAGTGCCGGTCGGGCCACCGACGAGGTCGCCTTCCCCGTGCCCGCACCCACCTCGACGGCCCGACCCGGCGTGATCATGCCGAGGATGTGGGCGAACACGGCGTCGGGGTAGCCGGGTCGGGCCCGCTCGTAGGCGGAGGCATCCCGCCCGAAGCTGGTGGCCCGTCCCGCCTGGTTCACGCGGTCGCGGAGATCAGGGCGCCGCCGAGCACCGTCTCCTCGGAGTAGAAGGCAACCGTCTGCCCCGGTGCCACTGCTTCCTGGGGTTGGTCGAAGACGAGACTCGGCCCCTCGAGGGTGGCCGGCACCGCATCTCCATGCGCCCGGTATTGCGCCATGACCGCCCCCTGGGGGCCTTCCCCGTTTGTCCAGGAGACATGCTCCAGGCTGACTTCGTTGACGGCGAGCGCGGCCCGGGGGCCGACCACGACTGATGACGTCTCCGGCTCGATCCTCACCACGAAGCGCCGCTCACCCGCTGCCACGCCCAGACCCCGGCGCTGACCGACTGTGAATCCGGCGATCCCTTCGTGACTTCCCACCACCGTTCCGCTGAGATCGACCACCGGCCCGGGTGCGAAGGCGTCGGGTGCGATGTCGGACAGGAAGCTGCGGTAGTCACCCTTGCCGACGAAGCAGATGTCCATCGACTCTGCCTTGTCGGCCGTCCGCATCCCCATCCTCGCGGCGATGCCGCGCACCTCGGCCTTGGTCAGCTCCCCGACCGGGAAGCGGATCCGGGCGAGCTCTGCCTGGGTGAGCATGGAGAGGACATAGGACTGGTCCTTGGCAGCGTCTCTTCCCCGGAGCAGTCTCCAGCTCCCATCGACCAGCCGGCTGCGGGCGTGGTGACCGGTTACCAGGACGTCACATTCGAAATCGTCGAGACGACGAAGAAGCCGGTCGAACTTCACGGTTCGGTTGCACTCGATGCAGGGGTTGGGAGTGCGGCCTGACACGTAGTCCTCGACGAAGCGGCCGACCACACCGTCGCGGAAGTCGTCCGTGTGATCGAGCACGTAATAGGGGATGTCGAGTTGGGCGGCCACCCGGCGGGCGTCCTCGGCGTCGGAGACGGTGCAGCAGCCGGCGGTGGGGGCCGACCCGCCCGGGCCCGACCACAGCTTGAGGGTGACCCCCATCACCTGGTGACCGGCCTCTCTCATCAAGGCGGCAGCGACCGACGAGTCGACTCCCCCGGACATGGCGACGAGAGCCCTCAACTGAGCCCCTGCACCAGGTCGAGGACGATGTCGGCCGCTTCGTCAGCCTCCCCCCGGGTGGAGGTCCAGCCGAAGGTGAACCGGACCGACTCCCTGGCCTCGTCCGGGGTGAGACCCATCGCCTCGAGGACGTGGGACACGGTTGCCGCCCCCGACTGGCACGCCGACCCTGCCGAGGCGGCGACCCCGCGCTGGTCGAGGAGCAGGAGCAGAGTCTCGTTGCGCACTCCGGGGAAACGGATGTTGAGGTGGTGGCTGGAGCGACCGGCGGTAGGTGTGTTCACCACCGCCTGCGGGGCTCCATCGATGAGCCGGTTCTCGAAGTGATCGCGGATGGAGGCGATCTCGTCCTCGAATCGGGGCCGATCCTCCATGGCGAGACGGGCCGCGGTGGCCACTCCCACCGCGGATGCGACGTCGTGGGTCCCCGAGCGCCTGCCCAGCTCCTGGCCACCGCCGTGCAGGACGGGCTCGAGGGTGATGCCGTCCCGGACATAGAGGATCCCCGCTCCCTTGGGGCCTCCGAACTTGTGCGCCGACACCGTGAGCATGTCCAGCCCGAGGGCGTCGACATCGATCTCCTCGCACCCGAACGCCTGCACCGCGTCGCTGTGGATCAGGATGGCGGGATTGGCCCGCTTCACCGCGGCGGAGATAGCGGCGATGTCCTGCACCGTGCCGGTCTCGTTGTTGACGGTCATCACCGAGACCACCGCCGTGTCGTCGGTGACCGCGGCGGCCACCTCCTCGGGGTCGACCCGGGCTTCGCTGTCGACACCGACGATGCTCACCGGCATTCCCAGACGCTTGAGGAAGTCGGCCGTCTCCAGGACCGCCTCGTGCTCGATCGCAGTGGTGACCAGGCCCTGCCCGCCTCCCGCGCCGAGGACCGCTCCCTTGATCGCCAGGTTGTCGCTCTCGGTCCCTCCCGATGTGAAGACGATCTCCATCGGCCGGGCGCCGATCAGGGCGGCGACCTCCTCTCGCGCCGTCTCCAGTGCGTTCTTGGCCGCCCGCGACACGCCATGGACTCCGGACGGGTTGCCAAATGTGGGCCCGGCGTAGGGGGCCATGGCCTCCCAGACGTCGGGGCGCATCGGGGTGGTGGCGGCGTGATCGAGGTAGATCATCGCCGAATATTGTCGCACGACACCTGATGGCACGCATAGCCGTAGCGCGGGAGATGCCGGTCTCCCATGACCGGGTCTGGGTAGCCATCGCCGACCTCGCCTCCCACCCCACCTGGATGCGGGACGCCAGGTGGATCGTCTTCGTCGGCGACCAACGCCGCGGTGTTGGGACTCAGATGCGGGTGAGAACCGTGATCGGGCCCTTTCGCACCGTCGACGTGATGGAGGTGACCCAGTGGGTCGAAGGGCGCTCGATCGAAGTCGCCCACCGGGGATGGGTGCGGGGTCAGGGACGCTTGGTTGCCGAGCCCGGCGGCGAGGGCACCGTCGTCACCTGGGAGGAGACACTCGCATTCCCCTGGTGGCTCGGCGGAGCGGTCACCGCGTGGCTGGCCCGGCCGATCCTGACGGCCATCTGGAAAGAGAACCTGGCGCGCCTCGAGGAGATCACCTCCCCTCGAAGCGAGCCTCCCGCTTCTCGATGAAGGCGTTGACACCCTCGACGGCGTCCTCGCTGGCGAACGTCTTCTGGAAGCCCTCCTGCTCGATCGCCAGTGCCTCCTCGAGGGGGACACCCCTCCCGGCGGCGAGTGCCTTCTTCGCCTCTGCGATCGCCACCGTCGCCTTGGCCGCCCAGGCGGCGGCATCCGAGAGAGCGAGGTCGAGGACCTCGTCCACCGGGGCCACCTTGTCGGCGTAGCCGATGCGAAGCGCCTCCTCGGCGTCGACCTGACGACCCGTGTAGACGATGTCCTTGGCTCTCTGGAACCCGACCACCCGCTGCAGCCTCTGGGTGCCGCCGGCGCCGGGGATCAGGCCGAGCAGCACCTCGGGCTGGCCGATGCGGGCGTCGGTGGCCAGGTATCGGAAGTCGCAGCCGAGAGAGAGCTCACAGCCCCCGCCCAGGGCATAGCCGTGGACCGCGGCGATGGTGGGCTTCTCCAATCGGTCGAGGACGTCGATGGCGTCGAGCAGCGTGCTCGCGGTCCTCTCCCGGCTCCCCGAGTCGAAAGTGGCCTTGAAGCCCTTGATGTCGGCGCCTGCGGCGAAGTGGGGCTGGCCGGTGACCACGACGGCGCGCAGTGCCGGGTCCTGACAGCTGATGAAGGCCTCCTTCAGCTCGAGGGCGACCTGCTCGCTGAGCGCGTTGACCGGCGGGCGATCGAGACGGACCATGGCGACCGCCCCGTCCACTTCCATCGAGACGTATTCCATGGCGGCCGACCTTATACCGGCGGGTTCGAGGTCACACCGGGAAGATCCCGCATCGTGGGCTGGCGGGCCGGGGGGACCGCGGCGATGCGCATCCTGGCGTCGACCACACAGACACCCTCCCCGGGCGGTAGCACCTTGACCGGGTTGAGGTCCATCTCCATCAGTTCGGGCATCGCCGCGATCAGGGCCGACACCTGGCGCAACGCCTCCTCCAGGGCGGGCACATCTCCTTCGGGGGTGTTGCGATAGCCCAGGAGCAGCTGGTGGCTCTTGGTCTCGGCGATCATCTCCCGGGCATCGAGTTCGGTGATCGGGTGGAGCCGGAACGCCACGTCCTTGAGCAGCTCCACGTACACGCCGCCCAGGCCGAAGACCACCATCGGGCCGAAGTTGGGATCCTGGGCCATCCCGATCAGCACCTCGTGACCCCCCGTGATCATCTGCTGGACGAGCACTCCCTGATTGGTGGCGACGGCCCCGATCACCTTGGCGTAGGCGGCGTCGATCTCGGTGTCCCCCTCGACGCCGAGCACGACCCCGCCCACGTCCGACTTGTGCAGGGCCTCGGGGCTGATCACCTTGAGCGCCACCTCCCCGCCGATCTCGGCGGCGATGCGACGTGCCTCCTCCGGCGATTTGGCCACCTCGGTCAACGGGGTCCGCAGCCCCACCGCGCGCAGACAGGTGTCGACCTCACCTGACTCCAGCCATCCGCCCTCCTCCCCGAGCCGGGCCAGTGCGTTGTCGACGACGGTGCGGACGATGGTGGCGGCCTCCTCGTCGATGGTGAGCGTCTCCCCTTCCTCCCGCGCCCGCCACTCCCCATGCTGGGCTGCCCGGGACAAGGCGAGTGCGGCCGCCTCGGGGAAGGTGTAGTTGGGGATCGACCGATGCTCGGTGTCACCGGCGAGGAGGTCCGCCGCAGTCTCCGCCTGCATGAAAACGGCGAGCAGGCTCACCGGGCCGTGATAGCGGTCCTGACAGCTCCTCAGGGCGCGGGCCACCGGGACAGAGCCGCCCTCCGAAGTCGCCACGTAGATCACCATGACCGAGTCGACCTCACCCGAGTCGAGGAGCAGGCTGGTGACGTGCTGGTACTGCTCCGGCCCGCCCGAGGCGATCAGATCGACCGGGTTGGTGGTGGATGCCTCGGCGGGGAGCTCGGCGGCGATCGCGGTCCGCAGGGCGGGTGACAGCTCGGGCAGCAGGAGGCCGGCCGCCTCCAGGGCGTCTGCGGCCAGGATTCCCGGGCCACCGGCGTTGGTGACGATCCCCACCCGCCGGCCGGCGGGAACCGGCTGGTTGGCAAGGAGGCTGGCGGTGTCGAACAGCTGCTCGATCGTGTCCACCCGGATCACCCCGCTCTGGCGAAACAGGGCGGTCACCGCCTCGTCGGAGGAGGCGAGAGCGCCGGTGTGTGAGGACGCCGCCCGGCTCCCTGCGGTCGTCCGGCCCGACTTGACCGCGATGATCGGCTTCTTCTTGCCGATGCGACGGGCGATCCGGGAGAACTTCACCGGATTCCCGAACGACTCCAGGTAGAGCGTGATCACGTCGGTCTGCGGATCGTCCTCCCAGGACATGATCAGGTCGTTGCCGCTGACATCCGCCTTGTTGCCCACTGAGACGAACTGGGAGATGCCGACGTTGTTGCGTTTCGCATAGTCGAGGATGGCGATGCCGAGGGCGCCGGACTGCGAGGACATGGCCACGTTGCCCGCCGGCGGGTAGACCGGGGCGAACGTGCCGTTGAGACGGACGGCGGCAGCTGTGTTGAGCAGGCCCATGCAGTTGGGCCCGACCATCCGCATCCCCGAGTCGCGCACTATGTCGAGGAGCCGCTGCTCGTCTGCCCTCCCCGCCTCCCCGACCTCGGAGAACCCGGCAGAGATGACCACGATGCCGCGCACTCCCGCTTCGGCGCACTCTTCGGCTACGTCGAGGACGAAGCGTTGCGGGACGACGATGAAGGCAAGGTCGACCTCGTCGGGGACATCGAGGATGTTGGGATATGCCCGCACCGACCGCACCACCTTGGAATTGGGGTTGACCGGGTAGAGCGGGCCGTTGAATCCCTCGGCGAGGATGTTGTTGAACAGCTTGCCCCCGATCGAGGCCGGGTCGTTGGAGGCGCCGATGACGGCGATCGAGCGCGGGAAGAAGAGCGGGAGCAGCGAGGCGGCTACCGCCCGTCGCTCGTGCTCGGCACCTGCCGCCAGCGAGTCAGCGCTCTCCGAAGTGGGGAAGTCCACCGTGAAGACGCCCGAGTCGAGGGTCCTGGTCAGCTCATAGCCGGAGTTCCGGAACACCCGCATCATCTGCCGGTTCTCCCCGAGGACGAAGGCGCGGAACCCCTTGATCCCCTGGGAGCGGGCCCGGGTGGTGAGCAGCTCCAGGAGCCGGGTGCCCAGCCCGCGGCCCTGCTGCTCGTCGACGACGGCAAAGGCCACCTCGGCGATCTCGGGATCGGAACGCTCCCGGTCGTAACGGCCGATGGCGACGATCTCGCCGCCGAGCACCGCCACCAACGCCATCCGGTTGGAGTAGTCGACATTGGTGAAGTGCTCGATCTCCGCCGGCTCCAGGGTCTTCTTCACCTGGAAGAACCGGTAGTACCTCGACTCCGGGCCCAGCTTCTCGAAGAACCGTCGCACCAGTTCCCCGTCGTCGGGCCGGATCGGCCTGATCCGGGCGCCACCTCCGTCACGGAGCACCACGTCGAGCTCGTACTCGGATGGGTAAGAAGCCATGTCCACCCGGGAAGCTACCGGACTCGCCCGGCGGGGAATCCAGGGCCCGGATCACGGGTTGTCGTGGTCACGCAGTAGAATTCGCGTCCTGCGGGGTTGACAGGAGGGAGAAGGCTCCAGACCAGAGGCAGTTCGATCACGCATGTCTTCGTGGGGCCCGGGCCCGGTTCCTCTCCCCCCCCCCACCCACCGGCCCGGGTCCCACGTCCTTTTTCGACGAGGCCCGTGGCTGGGGTCACGGGTCTCATCGGTGCCCGGGGTGGGAGTCGAACCCACACGGGCCACTCGGGCCCAAGGGGGTTTAAGCCCCTCGCGTCTACCGGATTCCGCCACCCGGGCAGGGGCGAATGCCAGGTTCAGGGTACGGCCATCAGCTCCATGGCGAGGCCGTCGAGGGTGTCGTGCTCGGAGACGAGCACCACATCCTCGCCGACGGCTTCCATCACCGCGGCCGCGACCACGGCTCCGGCCAGGATCACCGGTGCCCGGCCCGGGTCGAGTGAGGGGATGGCGGCGGTCTCCTCGACGCTGAGCCCGGCCAGGCTCCGTGCGACGCCCTGAACGTCATCACGGGTCATCCGATGATGGTGTACACGCTCCCGGTCGTACCTGTCGAGACCCAAGTCGATGGCGGCGATGCTGGTCCAGGTGCCGGCCACGCCGACCAGCCTGCCGGAGACCTCCACACCGGAGAAGAGCTCTGTCACATGGGCGAACGCCGCACCCATCTGTTCGGACGGCGCCGGGCGCGAGCCGAGGATGCGGTCGGTGAGCCGCACCGATCCGATGTCGATCGACACCGTTGTGTCGGCGGTGACGAACTCGGTGCTGCCGCCGCCGATGTCGGATACCACCCAGCCATTGCCCGGATCGAGCTCGGCCGTGGCCCCGGCATAGGCCAGCGCCCCCTCCCGCTCCCCACTGATCACCTCGGGGCGGACGCCAAGAGCCCTCTCGGCGCGTTCGAGGAACTCCTCCCGGTTGCCGGCGTCCCTCGCCGCCGAGGTGGCAATCGCCGCCCTCCGCCCTGTCTCATGCCGGTCCATCAGGTCCCCGAACCTGGCCAGGCACTCCAGCGTCCGGGCCATCTCCGTCTCGCCGAGGGTGCCATTGCGGTCCACACCCCTGCCCAGACCGGTGACCTCCACCCATCGGCCTATCTCCCCGGACTCCCCGGTGACGAGAAGACGCATGGTGTTGGTGCCGATGTCGACCACCCCGACGGTCACGGGCGGCTGACCCACGCCGGGTTGGGTGCGTCATCGACCACACAGGGGACCACGCAGTCGAGGGGCTCGATCCAGCCACCGACCAGCTCCCCCACCGGGTTGTCGCCACCGGATGCAGAGTGGGCGTAGTGGGCGTGGAGGCACTTGACCCCCTCGGCGCTGCCGCCCACCCCGCCCGATGGCCGGGGACGCCGGTCCTCCGGGTCGATGAGGGCATCGCGTTCTGCCTCATAGGACTGGTGGGCCGCAGCCAGCCCGTCGGCGAAGACCGCATCGGTCTCTGCCTTCGCCTCCATCCGCTTGACCCCTCCGGCGCCCTCGAGACGCCCGATCCGGGTAACGGCGAGCGGGCAGGTCAGCCAGTACAAGGTGGGGAAGGGTGTGCCCTCCTCGAGATGGGGCGGGACCCTGATGACCACGGGGAGACCGAGGTGGCACCGTGCCACGACCTCGGATCGGGCGCGGAGTGGCCGTCCGATCTGGGCCTCGATGACCCCCTGGTCATCGCCGGCTCCCATTTCAACCGCCCAGGTCGGCGCCGGTGAGGAAGTCCCACACCCGGTCGACCCAGGTCGGTTCCTCGGTCGGTCCGGTCTCGACCACCTGTTCGGCCTCTTCTTCGTCGGTGCCGGGAGGGTCGAGGACCACGTAGGCGATCTCACCTGGGCGCACATACCCGAGCTTCTCGCGGGCGAGACGCTCGACCTCGGCGTCGGTCTGCAGGGCGGCGACGTCGGCCTGGAGCGCCTCGTTCTCCGCGGTCAGGGTGGCGAGCCGTTCCCTCGCCTCGGCCACCTGATGATTGGCATCGACGATCTGGGCATAGGGCACGACCTGGGTGAGGAATGCCGCCCCCATGAGCAGGATCAGCAGGGTCGCCACCGCCGGCCCGGGACGACGCAGGATCGTCACGACGGCGGCCCGCCGAAGACGTCCCAGCCGGCGAAGCGCGCCTCGCTGCCGAGTCGCTCCTCGATCCGGAGCAGCTGGTTGTACTTTGCGGTGCGCTCCCCCCGGGCGGGAGCGCCGGTCTTGATCTGACCGGCGTTGGTGGCCACGGCGAGATGGGCGATGAATGTGTCCTCGCTCTCCCCACTGCGATGACTGACCATGGTGGTGAACCCGGCGCGCTCCGCCGCCTCCATGGTGTGCAGCGTCTCGGAGACGGTGCCGATCTGGTTCACCTTGATCAGGATGGAGTTGGCTGCCCTCTCGGCAATGCCACGCTCCAGGATCTCCACGTTGGTGACGAAGAGGTCGTCACCGACGAGCTGCAGCCGATCGCCGATGCGGTCCGTCAGCTCCTTCCAACCATCCCAGTCGTCCTCGGACATCCCGTCCTCGATTGACACCAGGGGGTGACGACCCGCCAGGTCGACCAGGTAGTCGATCATCGCCGTCGAATCGAGATCGCTCCCCTCGAGCGTGTAGCGGCCTTCGCGGTGCAGTTCCGTGGCCGCGACGTCGAGGGCGAGCCCGATCTCCGCACCCGCCTGGTAACCGGCGGCTTCGATCCCTTCGAGGAGCAGTTCGATGGCGGCCTCGTTCGTGGGCAGGTCGGGGGCGAATCCCCCCTCGTCGCCGACGTTCGTTGCCAGGCCGCGGCCCGCCATGACCCGTTTCAGGGCGTGATAGACCTCGACACCGGCGCGCAGGGCCTCGGAGTAGGACGGGAGCCCGGCAGGGACCAGCATGAACTCCTGGATGTCGACGGAGTTGGCGGCATGGGCGCCCCCGTTGAGCACGTTGAGGCAGGGCACTGGGAGAACCCGCGCCGACGGGCCTCCCAGATAGCGATACAGGGGGAGGTCGAGACTGGCGGCTGCGGCGCGGGCGACCGCCATGGATACGGCGAGGATGGCGTTGGCCCCCAGTGTCGCCTTGTTGGTGGTCCCGTCGAGATCGTTCATCAGGAGGTCGATCTCCTCCTGTCGGGTGGCATCCCTGCCCGTGAGAGCCTCGGCGAGCGGGCCGTTGACGTTGGAGACCGCCCTGGCCACGCCCTTGCCCCCGTACTCGTCGCCGTCGTCACGGAGCTCCACGGCCTCGTGGGTGCCGGTGGAGGCGCCGGAAGGGACGATGGCCCGGCCGAACCCCGCCGACGTCAAGACCTCGGCCTCGACGGTCGGATTCCCCCGGGAGTCGAGCACCTGGCGTGCGTGGATTCGCTCGATGGTGACGCTGCTCATGTGTAGACGGCCCTTGCCTGGCCGCGCCAAGCTAACAGCAGAGACCGGTTGTTCCGGACACCTAGCCTGCCGCCTTGGCTGCCTCCCAGCGTCTGTCCAGCTCGGCGAGGTCGAGGCCCGACAGCGGTCCTTCTTCCTCCATTCGTCTGAAGCGACGCTCGAACTCGGAGGTCGACCGACGGATCGCCAGCTCCGGGTCGACGCCGAGATGACGGGCCAGGTTGACCACCGAGAACATCAGATCGCCCAGCTCGGCCACGACGTCTCCTTCCCCCTGCATCGCCCCGGCAAGCTCCTCGATCTCCTCGGCGAGCTTGGGCAGCACTTGCTCTGCCCGCTCCCAGTCGAAGCCGACCTTGGCCGCCCGATTCTGCACCTTGGCGGCGCGATGCAGGCCGGGGAGCCCTTGGGGCACGCCATCGAGCGCCGAACCGCCGTCTTCACCGGACTCCTCGGCCTTGATCCGATCCCAGTTGCGCTTCACATCCTCCGGGGTGGCCGCCACGACGTCCCCGAACACGTGGGGATGGCGGCGGACCAGCTTCTGACGGAGAACCTCGGCGGCCCCGTCGATGTCGAAGCCTCCCTCCTGACGGGCGATGGCCTCGTGAAAGAGGACCTGGAGGAGGACATCCCCCAGCTCGTCCTCGACCCGGGCATACGCCACCCAGTCGTCCCCAGATTCGGGCAGCCCGGCGATCGCCTCGACGAGCTCGTAGGTCTCCTCCACCAGATTCTTGACCAGGGTGTGATGGGTCTGAGAGCGATCCCAGGGGCACTCCTCACGGAGCCTTCTCATCACCCGCACCGCCCCGAGCAGCCCTCCGGGCTCTGCATCGACGAACAACGAGGTGCGCAGACCGGCGAGCCCGGGGTCGATGGTCTCGGCTGGGCCCGTGACGGTTACGGCGTCATCGGAGCCGAGATCGCGGAGCACGGTGACAACGCCGTCCTCGGTCACCACCCGACCCACCGAGGCGAGCACCTCGGCGAGGATCTCGGGCTTGTCGAGATGTGCGATCACCGTTGGCTTGTCGAGCACCAGCGGGTCGGGCAGGCGGTGGCCATCGAGGACCTGGAGGCCCCGGTCGAGCGGGTCATAGCCGACCTCGAAGAGGACAGCGTCTAGAAACGACTCTCCGGGAACCACTTCGACCGTCACTCCCGCCTCGAGCAGCTTGCGCACCGCGAACTCGCCGATGAGCGGGCTCCCCGGCACGGCGTACACCACTGGCCCCTCTCCAGCCGCGGCGATGACGCGATCGGCGATCGCCGAGTAGACGTCGTCGAAGGTCTCGGCTGCCTCGTAGAGATCGTCACAGGTGACCACCGGGCGGAGCTGCGCCAGCTCGGCGGCAGCCGGGTGGTGCAAGGTGCGGCAGACCACCGTCGTGCCCGGGTCGACCAGGACGTCTCTCACCGGCATCGCGACCCGGTCGAGCGAGCCCGGGCCGAGACCGACGATCCTGATCATCCCCCGCTGGTGGTGCTGGCCGCCCCGTCGACAGAGGTGGAGGTGCTGGCCGGGTCGAGGACCGTCGACGAGGTCGAGGTCTCGCTGGGAGGAACCACGGTGGGCCCGGTCGGCGAATCGGGATCCCAGGTGCCGAACTCCTCCTCGACCACCACGTCGGCTTCGGCGACGGCGGCGAGGAACCACTCCTCGAGGGCGGCTATGACCGCGGTGTCCTTGACTCCGTCGGCGAGCTCCTCATCACCGGGAAGGTCCTCGGCGGTCGGGACCTGGCGGTCGGTGACCAGCATGACGTGGAACCCGAACTCGGTCTCGACCGGATCGGGATGGATCTGGCCCACCTCCGCGGTCATCACGACGTCACGGAAGGCCTCCACGTACCCGGAAGGGGAGCCGCAGGGCAGGATCCCGTTGTTGGCCGCGCTGCCGGCGTCGGTCGACACCTCGGTGGCGATCTCGCCGAAGTCCTCGCCGGCATCGAGCCTGTCCAGGACGTCGAGAGCCTCCTCCTCGCTCTCCACGAGGATGTGGGAGACGCACGCATTGGTGCCCGCCAGCTCCGCCTGGGCGCGCGCTTCTTCGATCTCCTCCGATGTGGGCTCGGGGACGTCCTCGAGCAGCAGCTCCCTGAGCTCGACGTCGAGGAGGCCCTGACGCGCGATCCGTAACAGGAACTCCTCGGTGACACCCCGCTCGGCGAGGAACTCCTCTCGGGCCTGGCCGGCAGCCACCTCCTCGATGATCCGGTCCGCCTCGGCGGCGACCTCCTCATCGGTGAAGGTCAGCCCGTAGTCCTCCTCCGCCGCCTTGTTGATGACCAGGAATTGGATGGCGAAGCCGAGGAACTGGGCGAACTGGTCCTTGGCGATGTCGGCGCCGCCACTGTCGATCAGCGACTCCACGTCGCCCACGGTCACCTCCTGGCCATCGACGGTGGCGGCGAGAGTGGCGCCGCCGCCGCATGCCGCGACGACCAGGCCGAGCAGGATGAGGGGGATCAGTTTCTTCACGGGAATCCTTCTGGTGAGGGAAAGACCGGCTAGATGGTAGGAGTGTCCGGCTGGGTAGACGAAGGCCCCTCCCACATCTCCTGGATGAACCCGATGAGCCCGAAGACGAGGGGCTCGGTTGCGGGGATGAACAAGGTGCCCTCGGCGGGCCGCAGCACCGATCCCGGGCGAAGCCGCTGGAGACGGACCTCCTGTGACGCCTTGAGATCGACCGGGCCCAGCTTGATCTCCCGGCGGAGCTTGACGATCTCGGTGAGCCCGACGCGTATCGCCTCCACCCGGAGCCGGGCGAGCTCGATGAGTGACTCGGCCTCCGCGGGGAGCTCCCCGTACCGATCCCGCAACTCGGCGAGGACGTCGGCGACCTCTTCGTGTGTCGTGGTCCCGGCGAGACGCCGGTAGGCCTCCAGTCTGAGCTCCTGATCGGAGATGTAGGTCTCGGGGATGTGGGCGTCGACCGGCAGGTCGATGCGCACCTCGGGAGGTCCGCTCTCATCCCCGACGGGCCGGCCCTCCATCTCGGCAACGGCCTGGGCGACGAGCTCGGTGTAGAGCTCGAACCCCACCGCGGCGATGTGGCCGGACTGGACCTCCCCGAGGATCGAGCCCGCCCCCCTGATCTCCAGGTCGCGCAGGGCGAGTTGGAAACCGGAGCCGAGATCGGTCGCCTCGCCGATCGCCTCGAGACGGCGACGGGCGTCCTCGGTGAGCGAGCGGTCGGTGGGATGGAACAGATAGGCGTAGGCCCGCTGACTCGACCTCCCCACCCGGCCCCGCAGCTGGTAGAGCTGGGCGAGCCCGAGCAGATCGGCGCGCTCCACGATGAGGGTGTTCACCTTGGGGAGGTCGAGCCCGGACTCGATGATCGTCGTCGCCACCAGCACGTCGTGCTCGTGGTTCCAGAAGTCGATCATCACCTGCTCGAGCTGGCCCTCCGACATCTGCCCGTGGGCGACGACATAACGGGCGTCGGGAACCAGGTCCCTCAGCCTGGCGACCGCCCTCTCGATCGACTGCACCCGGTTGTGCACGTAGAACACCTGGCCCTCGCGCAGCAGCTCACGCCTGATCGCAGCCGACACGGCCTGATCGTCGTAGGGCCCCACATAGGTGAGGATGGGATGCCGGTCCTCGGGCGGGGTCCTGATGTGGGATACGTCGCGAATACCCGTGAGCGCCATCTCCAGCGTGCGTGGTATCGGCGTCGCGGTGAGGGTGAGCACGTCGACCCCGACCCTGAGCCTCTTGATGGCGTCCTTCGCCCCCACCCCGAAACGCTGCTCCTCGTCGACCACCAGCAGTCCCAGATTCTTGAAAACCACGTCATCGGACAACAGGCGGTGGGTACCGATCACCACGTCGACCTCACCGCTGCGGATACCGGCGACCACGCTCGCCGCCTGTCTCGGTGTGAGGAATCGGGAGAGCACCTCGACACGGACCGGGTAGGGGGCGAAACGATCCGAGAAGGTCTGGTGGTGCTGTTGGGCGAGCAGGGTGGTCGGACAGAGGATGGCCACCTGCTTCCCCGACTGCACTGCCTTGAAGGCCGCCCGGATCGCCACCTCGGTCTTGCCAAACCCGACGTCCCCGAACACGAGGCGGTCCATGGGCTCGCCGGTCTCCATGTCCGCCTTCACCTCGGCGATGGCCCGCGCCTGGTCGTGGGTCTCCTCGAACGGGAAGGACATCTCCAGCTCCCGCTGCCAGGGGGTATCGGGCTCGTAGGCGTGGCCGGTGGCCAGGGCGCGACGCCGGTGCAGCTCGACCACCTCCGCGGCCACGGCGGCCACCTCGCGACGCACCCGCGCCTTTTGCTCCGACCAGTCCTTCCCCCCCATCCGGGAGACCCGGGGAGTCTCCCCTCCCGTGTAGCGCTTGACCGCAGCCAGCTGCTCGACGGGGACGTAGAGCCGATCCGAGCCGGCGTACGCGATGACCAGGTAGTCACGTTCCACCCCGACCATCGTCCGTGTCACGAGCCCCTCGAACCGACCGATCCCGTGCTGGTGATGGACCACGTAGTCGCCCTCGTTGAGGTCCCGGTACTGCTGGGTGGAGACCGAGCGAGCCCTCCCCGCCCTGCGATGGGCCCTCCGGCGGCCCGCGATCTCCTGCTCGCCGAGCACGGCCACCCCGAGGCCGGGTGCGACGAAGCCCCGGTGGATGCCGATCGGAACCACCGCGGGGCGCGGATTGGCCAGCGAATCGAGCCTGGCGAGGGCGAGACCTTCTTCGGCGAGGGTCCTCGCCACCCGATCGGCGGCTGCCTCGCCGTCCATGGCGACGACGGTGACGATCCCTCGCGACAGCAGCCGGTTGAGACCGGCCGCCACCGATTCGGGATCGCCTGCCGCGGCATCGAGACCGGCCAGCTCGAGGACCTGTTCGCCCGGGCCGGTGGCCACCGGGGGAAGGGAAAGATAGGGGCGACGGGTCACCGTCGTCTCCAGGTCGAGGAACAGCGGCGGATGGTCCCCTGCCTGGGGCGCGGTCTCGCCCCACGTCGGGGCGAGCGCGGCGGCCAGCTCCGCCTCCTCCTTCATCAGGTCACGGCTCCGGTCGAGGGCCCGTCCCGGGTCGACCAGCACCAGGGCATGATCCGGTCTCAGCTCGTCGACCAGGGTGCGCTCCCCGGCGAGCCAGGGAAGCCACGACTCCATTCCCGGGAAGAGCTGCCCCTCGCCGATCCGATCCCACGTCGACGCCGCCCAGGGCTCGCTGCGCGTGAGCTCGCCGGCGCGTTCGGTGATCGCCCCACCTGGTCGGACCTCCCGGGCCGGATAGGCGAGCAGCTCCTCGACGGCATCCTGAGACCGCTGGGTGGCCACGGAGAACTCCCGGATCTCCTCGATCTCGTCACCCCAGAAGTCGATGCGGACGGGCACGTCGGCCTGTGCCGGGAACACATCGACGATGCCTCCCCGCACCGCGAACTCGCCTCGCGCCTCCACCCGGTCGGTCCGGTGATAGCCGAGCGCCGCCAGTTGGCCGGCGATGCGCTCGAACTCGAGAGTCTGGCCGGACCTCGCCCGGAAGGGCACCACCGGCGAAGGGCTGAGCCTCTGGATCGCGGAGCGAACCGAGGCGACGACGAGGGCGGGCTCGGCTCCCTCGGCGAGCACATGCCTGGCCTGCGCCCGATGGGCCATCGTCGCCGTGTTCGGTGAGACGTGCTCGAAGGGGAGCGTCTCCCAGGCCGGGGCGAGGATCACGGGCTCGACGAAGAGCCGGAGATCGTCCACCAGCTCCTCCGCATCGCTCTCGCCGGGTGTGATCACCAGCATCCCGGTGCCCAACGCGTCGAACAGCCCGGCGAGGGCGAAGGCGCGGCCCGGCGCCGGCACCGCCCAGGTCGAGGAGAGCTCGGGGAGGGGGGCGGTCCGCCATCCGGTCAGGAGTGGATAGAGCGGCGCAGTCATCCGATTTCGATCGTACCGACGGGGCCGGGCTCTAGAGGAGCCCCTCGGCCCGGTACCAGTCGAGGGCCCGGGAGAAGGTCTGCTCCACAGGTGTGTAATCGAGACCCAGCTCCCGCGTCGCCCTCGACCCGTCGTAGCGGTGCCCGTGGAGGAGGACGCGGGCCGACTCGGGACACAGAGGTGGGCGACGTCCGAACAGCCTGGAGGTGCCGGCCACGAACGGAGCGACGAGACGGATCGCGCCGGCCTCGAGGAACCATGGCCTGGGTATGCCCTCGGTGATCCCGCTCATGATCTGCAGCGCCTGGCGAACCGTGAGCACCGCCCCGCTGAGCAGATAGCGCTCTCCGGGCACCCCACGGTCGGCGGCGAGGAGATGGCCCCGGGCACAGTCGTCGATGTCCACGAGCGAGAAGGTTGTGTCGGCGAGCAGAGGCAGCTTGCCCCGTGCCGCGGCGAGGAGCAGCGCACCGGTCCCGGTGGAGCGTCCCGGTCCCTGAACCGACGCCGGGTTGACCGCGACCACCTCGATCCCGGTGCCCTCGGCGAGGGCGAGGGCCTCGGCGGCGGTCTTCGTCCGCTCGTACTCGGAGAGGAATCCCCGGCTTCGCCGGGTCGATTCGGCACCCACCTCGCCGCGTCCTTCGCCGATGGTCACGGCCGAAGAGGTGTGCACCAGACGACGGGCCCCGGCTCGTGCCGCCGCGGCTATGACGTTGGCCGTGCCCTCGACGTTGACCCGCCACATCCGCCCGGGGTCCGTCGAGCAGGTCTCGTTGACACCGGCGACGTGGAAGACGAGGTCCGACCCGGTGACCAGGGTGTCCAGCGAGCCGGTGTCGAGGACGTCACCCCTGATCGGGTCGGCGCCGAGCGATTGCACCAGGGAGACGGCGTCGTCCGTGCGGGCCAGCGCCCGGACCTCGTGCCCGGCGGCGACGGCGTGGCGGAGGACGGCGCGTCCGACCACACCGCTGCCGCCGGTCAGGGCGACCCTCATCGCCTCGCTTCGGTCGGCTCCACTTTCACCACCGACCAGAAGGCGGTGATGTAACCCCAGGCAGATCCGATGGTGGCCACCACCGCGATCAGCATCAGGTACTGGTCGAGGAACCACGGCCCCCAGCGCTCGCCCAGCCTCAGGAAGGCGGCGAAGATGGCGACGTACTGGGTGAAGGCCTTGATCTTGCCCCAGGTGGAAGGGGCGATCAGACCGCCCCGCTGGGCGACGATTCCCCGCAGCGCCATGACTGTGAACTCACGGAAGACGATGATCGCCGCCGGCCAGATCGAGACCCGATCCACCGAGACCAGGGCGAGCAGCGTGCCGGTGACCATGATCTTGTCCGCGGTCGTGTCCAGGAAGGCACCGAGGACGGTGCCACCAGTCGTCCGCCGGGCCAGGTAGCCGTCGAGGAAGTCGGTGAAGGCAGCTACGAGGAAGAACCCGGAGGCGATGGCGAAGTGATGCTCGATCTCATCGGCGCGGGTGAAGGACATGATGGGGACGACCATCAAGATCCGAAATAGCGCCAGCGCGTTGGGGAAGTTGATCGACATCCTCGGCTCCGGCGCCGATCATAAGCGGCGGCCCGTCCCTCGGGCCTGCAGTCCGATCAGACCCAGCCGAGCGAGCGATCCACCGCCTGTAACCAGCGCCCGTGGAGACGGGCCCTCTCAGGTTCGTCCATCGCCGGCGTCCACCTGGCGTCCTCCACCCACATCCCGGCGACCTGTTCGAAACTCGACCAGATGCCTGCAGCCAGACCGGCTCCGTATGCCGCCCCCAGAGCGGTCGTCTCGGTGATGGCAGGCCTGACCACGTCGACCGCGAGCAGGTCGGCCTGAAACTGCATCAGGGTGTCGTTGGCCGTCATCCCGCCATCGACCCTCAATTCCGCGAGCGTGACACCGGAGTCCGCGGTCATGGCGTCGAGCACGTCCTTGGTCTGATAGGCGGCCGCCTCGAGTGCCGCTCTCGCCAGGTGTCCCTTGTTGGCGAAACCGGTGAGACCCGTGATCACGCCCCTCGCATCCGGGCGCCAATGCGGTGCCAGCAAGCCGGAGAACGCCGGGACGATGTAGACGTCGCCGTTGTCGGCGACGGTCCCGGCCAGCTCCTCGACCTCGTCGGCACCGGAGACGAGGCCGATTTTGTCCCGGAGCCATTGGATCAAGGCGCCGGTCACCGCGATCGAGCCCTCCAGCGCGTACACCGGCGCCTCGCCGTCGATCCGGTAGGCGACCGTCCCCAGCAAGCCGGCCTCCGAAACGACCGGCTCGGCCCCTGTGTTCATCAAGAGAAAGCTCCCGGTCCCGTACGTGTTCTTGGCCTCGCCCGGTGAGAAGCAGGCCTGACCGAAGAGCGCAGCCTGCTGATCTCCGAGGATGGCGGTGAGGGGAACACCCGGCAACGGCCCCCGGCACGTCGCGATCTCGCCCACCGAGGGCACGATGTCGGGAAGCATGTGGGTGGGAACGCCGATCTCGATGGCGAGGTCTGAGTCCCACGTGGTCGCGGCCAGGTCCATGAGCAGTGTCCGGGAGGCATTGGTCACATCGGTGACGTGGAGCCCGGTGAGGTTCCAGGCGAGCCAGCTGTCGATGGTGCCGAACACCAGGTCGCCCCGACGCGCCCGCTCGGAGAGCCCCAGCTCGTCGATCAGCCAGCGCACCTTGGGGCCGGAGAAGTAGGTGGACAGGGGCAGCCCGGTCCTCGATGCGAACCTGCGGATGCCCTCATCCCCGGCGAGGCGGTCACAGATCCCGGCAGTGCGGGTGTCCTGCCAGACGATGGCGTTGGCAACGGGCTCGCCACTCTCCCGGTCCCAGACGACCGTCGTCTCTCTCTGGTTGGTGATGCCCACTGCGGCGAGGTCCCTGGCGCCGAGCCCGGCGGAGGCGAGGCAGCGCTCGATGACCCGAACCGTCTTGGCCCATATCTCGGCGGGGTCATGCTCCACCCAGCCCGGTTGGGGGAGGATCTGGCTGTGCTCCTCCTGGGCGACGGAGACGACCCGGCCCTCGTCGGAGAAGACGATGAACCGGGTGGAGCTCGTCCCCTGATCGATGGCGCCGACGTACTCAGTCACCACGTCCCCTGTGCGCCGCCATCTCCTGAGCACGGACCCGGTCCTCCAGCCATCGCTCGACTACGTCGGCGGCGTCGTCGATCATCGCGTCCACCTCTGCCATCTCCCTCTTGGCGAAGGCTCTGAGCACGAAATCGGCCGGGTCCTGGGATCCCGGGGGGCGGCCCACCCCCACCTTGAGACGGGAGAATTCCTTGGTGCCCAAGGCCCTCTCCAACGACCGGACACCGTTGTGCCCGCCGCTGCCCCGGCCCACCTGGAGCCGGAGCCGCCCGAAGGCGAGGTCGATGTCGTCGTGGACCACCAAGAGGTCGTCGGTGGCCACGTTGTAGTAGTCGAGGGCTGCCCTCACGGCCGCGCCGGACTCGTTCATGAAGGTGCCGGGGACGAAGAAGAGAGTGCGATCGTCGCCGGCGCCGACCGTGGCGATGACACCTCTGACCCGGGACGGTGCCCTCCCCAGGCTCTCGCCGGCGCGCTGG
This sequence comes from Acidimicrobiia bacterium, assembly GCA_035550735.1. GTDB lineage: Bacteria > Actinomycetota > Acidimicrobiia > Spongiisociales > ZC4RG35 > JANQRA01. Next base: position 21,876 of record DASZOM010000030.1, read on the forward strand.
AGGGTGCGGGCGACTACCTCGAAGCCGATGTTGTGCCGGGTGCCCTCGTAGTCGGCCCCCGGGTTGCGAAGGCCGACGACGAGTCGCACGGGGTCACTCGGGCTGCCCTGCCCCTGCCTCGGGCTCCGCCTCAGCCTCTCCAGCACCCTCTTCAGCTTCCTCACCCGACTCGGGTGCCTCACCTTCGGCGAGCTCTTCCTCCTCGGCCACCGGCTCTTCGATCTCCGCCGCCGGTGTCGTCACCGACATGACCACGGCATCAGGGTCCTCCAGATACGTGACCCCTTCGAGGACCGGCAGGTCTTCGACGCGGAGTGAGCCGCCGATCTCCACCTCCGATATCTCCAGCTCGATGAACGGGGGGATCTCGGTGGGCAGAACCTCGACGAGGACATGGGTGCGCTGCGGGCTGAACACCCCGCCTTCCCGCACGCCGACGGGTGTCCCCTCGAAGTGGAGGGCCACCTCGGCGTGGACCTTCTTGCTCAGGTCGACGGTGACGAAGTCGACGTGGCGGTACTCGTTGCGATAAGGGTGCTTCTCGATGACCCGGGCCATCGTGGTCAGGGTCTTGCCACCCTCGACCTCGAGGCTGATGATGGCGTTGGCGCCGGCCTCGGTGTGCAGCGCGGTGTGCAGGTCGTGGGAGTCGACCTGGATGGCGATCGGGTCGAGACCTGGCCCGTAGACGATGGCAGGGACGTCTCCGCCATGGCGGATCCGACGGGACTCGCGTGAGCCTGCCTTGCGGCCGACCCGGGCGCGCAGGCTTACTTCGGACATTGAGAGACTCCTCGATACGAAGGGGCGGGCACCAATTATGCCTGCTGTCCGCTGCTTGTGCCAGACGACATCCCTGCGATCCAATCCAAAGTCCCGGTCACGTAGCGCTCGGTGATCCTCTCCAGGTCCCATCCCGCGCCTCGATAGCCGTGCCCCGCCCCCTCCAACACCACGACCGTGGCGTTGGACAGCGGTCGGATGTGCCGGTCGAACAGGTCCATCCTGCTCAGGGCGTCGTTGCTGCCCTGGAAGAAGAGCATCGGCGTGTCGATCGAGGCGAACTGCTCGATGCGGAGCCTCTCCGGCTTGCCCGCCGGGTGGAGCGGATAGGCATACAGCACCAGCCCCGAGGCGGGATACCCGTCGGCGACCAGATAGGTGCCCATGCGCCCTCCCATGGACCTCCCCGCCAGGAACAAGCGCTCCACGTCGGGAGCGAGGAGATCTGCGGCCACGCGATGACAGTCGAGCAGGGTCTCGGTGCGATCGGGTCGCTTCGCACCTCGCTCGGTGTAGGGGTAGTTGAAGCTCATCACCCGAAGCCCGCCTGCCGCCAATCCGCTGCGGATGCCGGCGATGGAGGGATGATCCTGGTCGGTTCCCGCCCCGTGGGCGAGGAGGACACCATCGCCGCCGGTGCCTTCGATCACGGCGCTGACCCGTCCCCCGCTCCACTCGACTGTCACGGCCCGGCCCATCCCGTCACTGTACGGGTGCCGTTACTGTCATCCCGATGGAGCTGGTCGTCTACGACACCGCCGAGCAGGCCTACCAGGGAGCGGCAGCGGCGATCGCCGACCTGGTAGACGGTGCCGACGATGGGCTCACCGTGGGTCTGGCCGGGGGCCGGGCGGTGGAGCTGACCTACGACGCCTTGCACCAGCTGGGGACGCGCTGGGACCGGGTGGACGCCTGGATGTCGGACGAGCGCTGGGTGCCCCACGACCACGAGCGATCCAACGGGCGGCTGGCGGCGGAGCGGCTGACCGGTCTGCAGCCTGAGCGGTTCCATCGCCCCGAGTGGAGCGAGTCGATGACTCCGGCCGACTCGGCCGCCGAATACGAGGCCATGCTTCGCTCCCTCTTCGACGGGGCACGGCCCGACCTCGTCCTGCTGGGAATGGGTGACGATGGGCATACCGCCTCGCTCTTCCCGGGGAGCGAGGCACTCGGGGTGCGAGACAGGTGGTTCGTCTCCAACGTCATCCCCGAGACCGGAGAGCCCCGTCTCACCTCGACGTTCCCGCTGCTTTGGCGGGCAACGCGTCTGATGGTGATCACTACCGGGGAGGCGAAGGCGCCCGCGCTCCGGGACACCTTCGACCGGACCAACACACCGGCATCCCGTCTCGGGGAGGGAGACGCCGAAGTGGAATGGCACGTCGACCGGGCCGCAGTCTCGCTGCTCTCCTGACCGCGGCGGCGCTCGCCGCCTGCGCCACCGGCGGGAGCACGGCGACCTTGCCGGGCCCGTCCACGACCACGATGGTCTCGGCGACCACCACCACGTCGCCAAGCAGCGGATCTTCGGCGGCACCCGGCACGACTGCGGTCACAGAGATCGATGTCGACGTCACGGTGCCCGAGGGTGAGGGGCCGTTCCCGGCCGTCGTCCTCGTTCATGGCGGCGGGTGGGTCACCGGGAGCCCCGCCGTGATGCGACCGCTGGCCCGGGCCCTCAACGAGGAGGGCTTTCTCACGGTGAACACCCGCTACCGGCTGGCTTCCCGGGGGAGCCCCGGTTTCCCGGGGGCGATCGAGGACGTGGCCTGTGCGGTCAAGCTCGCCTCCGCGCATCCGGATGGCGATGGCACCGTTGCGGTGATCGGCCACTCCGCCGGCGCCCACATCGGTGCGGTGGTGGCCCTCAACGGCGACGACTTCGCATCCGGGTGCCCGATCGGCGAGGGGTCGGCCCTGCCCCAGAGATTCATCGGCCTCGCCGGCCCTTATGACGTCGCCCGGCTGGAGTCGGTCCTCGCCATCTTCTTCGGCGTCAGCATCTCCGACGACCCGGGGACCTGGCTGGCGGGCAACCCTCTTGAGCTCGCCGACGCCAATCCCGAGCTGGATACCCTGATCATGTACGGGGAGAACGACGGGCTGGTCGGGGACCGCTTCGCCTTCGAATTCCACGAGCGGCTGCTTGATGCGGGGGTCGATTCGCTGCTCGAGTTGGTCGAGGGGGCGAGACACAATGACCTGCACGATCCCGACGTGGTGGGAGGTCTGATCGTCACCTGGCTGGATCGGTAGCCTGGGCTGCGGTGGATCTCGCCCGCTGGATGGCCCTCATGTTCGCCAGATTCGTCGCCGTGTCGGTGACGCTGGTCAGCGGTTGGACGTTCCTGCTCAACCTCTCCGACCGGGCCTTCACCGGCTGGATCCTGACCTGGGTCCTCGCTTCCGGGTTGGTTGGCGCCCTGGGCGGGGTGGCATATCTGCTCAGCCTCGACGGGCCGGAGCGCTTCCGCAGCCGCGCCTGGCGGATCGGAGGGTGGGTGGCGATGCTGGCGGCGGTGGTGTTGCCCACTTCCCTCACCTTCATGCTGGTCCCCCTCGTAGTCCTGCTCGTCCCTTCGCTGTTCCTGCGCTACCGGACGAGCCCCAGCGTCACCTCGACGTGAAGTCGCGCGGCGCCAGCCGCGGCCCAAACTTGGGGGCATGGCCCAGTGTGTGGAGCAGGCGGATGACCCGGCCCCGATGAGGGCGGAACGGCTCGAGCAGCTCCAGCATCTCCTCGTCGCTGCCCCGGTCACGCCCGGTCAGATGATGGACGACGATGTTCTTGAAGTGGAAGTCTCCGACGGCGACCTGATCGGGATCGCCGTGGGACACCTCCAGGGTCTTGGCGCTGGTCCAGCGTGCGATCCCGCCGATCGACTCGAGGACGACCGCAGCCCGGTCGGGAGTTTCCTCGCCGAGAGCGTCGATCCTGGACGCTGTGGCGGACACGGTTCGGATCAGGTCGGCTCGCCTCTTCTCCAGCTGATGACGGTGAAACGAGTGATACGGCGCCGCTGCCATTCGCCGTGGATCGGGAGGCAGCCGCAGTCGCCGGTTCGGCCCTGGCGCCGGGTCGGAGAAGTGGAGATAGAGGCCGCGCATGGCCTCTCTCGCCTCGGCGCTGGTCACCTTCTGGGCGCAGATCGCCACCAACAGGGCGTCGAAGACGAGGCCGGTGCGACCGAAGCGGTCGCCAGGGTGGCTGCGATTGAGCTGCCCGACCACCGGGTGCTCGGTGACGAACCCGGCAGGGTCGTCGTCCAGCCCGCCGATAGACCCGAGACGGTCGAGCAGCCACGCCGCCCCGTCACCCCATGCCTCTCCCACCAGGTCGGGCCTGGTGCGCCGAATGCGAATCGAGCCGGGCCCATCGGGGGTACGTGCGCTCATCCACCAGCCGTCGGCCTCGAAACGGCCGTGCAGCGGCCGCAGGGTGCGACGCAGATCTAGGGGCCCGGTGATCGGGATCGTCCTGGTTTGCACCGGCGCCATCTTGGCAGCGAGTACGGACACGAGCTCAGTCCGGTGGTCCCCGCCGCTTGACATAGACGTGGCCAAGAGGGCTGGTCCACTCGTGCTCCCAATCGACCCGGCGTTCCAACCGCCAGGGAGTGTGGTGGCGGACCATGTGATGGTGTCGGCACAAGGGCTCGAGGTTGTCGTTGTGAGTGGACCCGCCCTGGGCGAAGGGATGTCGGTGGTCGAGGTCGCAGTCATGGCCGGGCTGACGGCATCCGACGAAGGTGCATGTGGGATACTCGGCCCGGACCCTTCGTTTCTGCGTCCCGGTTGGCCTCCGCGCAAGGGTGCCGGTGGCGACCGGCCGTCCCTGGTCGGTGACGGTGAAGATCCATTCTCCATCGACGTTCTCCATGACCGTCTTCCGGGCGATCTCGGCAAACACGGGTCCATAGCCATCCAGCACGCCCGGTTCGTTTGACAACCCGCCCAGCGTCTCGGCAGAGACGGTCACGTTGACACGACCAGCCCGGCTCTGCCTGCCGGTCCCAAATCGCCTGCCCTGAAGCAGATCGAGTGCGACGTCGGTGCGAATTTGCTCGAGCGTGCGTGGCTCGTCGGCGGTCTTCAGGCTACGAGCGATCTCCTCGACGTACGACCGGGCGGCAACCACATCCTCGGGGCGGGCATTGCGGATCTGCAGGTCGGCGGTGTGGTCCGGATTGGAGAAGACCAGGATGTTGCGGTCGGCCAGACCTTGCTCGAAAGACGAGGCGGCGCCGTCGGGATCGGCCTCCAAGACCAGCCGCGAGATTCGGGCCCTGATCTGACCGTTGGTCAAACTCGCCGCCTCGTCGAGGATCAGGTCGAGCACGACATCGACAGTCTCTTTCGGGAGATGTCCCAAAGACTGTTCGAACACCCGCACCTTGGGCAGATCGATCACCCCGGCGGAGAACGCCTTCCACACGCGCACCAGGACGCCGGTCAGGGTCACGGAGCGGCTCAATTGGTCTTCCGAGGACCGCCGGGTCAACGTCAACGCCGCAGCCACCTCCACCGCCGCATACTCGACCACCTCCGAGGAGCGAAGCACACCCGAGTCCGGGTCGGATGGTGGGGCATATGCCACCTGTGCCATGGCCTCGTACTTGGCAGCTTCGTTGTGGGCTGCCAGACGGGCGCTGGCCTTCATCATCCGCACCGCGTCGTACCCATTCAGCCTGGAGGTGTCGATCGAGGAGACGATGGCTGCCAGATAGGGCCCGGGCGGAATCGCTTCCAGGTCGCCCGGCAGGACCTGACGAGTATCTGCGGCGCAAACATCCGCCACCAGGCGGCAAGTCAGCTCATAGGAGTAGTCGACGTAATCGTCAACCTCGGGTCCCTCCCCCGGCCAGAGCCCGATCGCACGGTTGCCTGGATCGAACATATGTTCGATTATGGACGGACTGGCCCGGTCTGTCAACCCCTTTCAAGAAGTTTTTTCCATCGTTGTGTATCGTGACCCTGGGGGCTGATCGCCCGTTGTTCGTGAAGGGACAGGGCGGCGGGCAGGACTCCCGCTCCTGCCCGTCGCATCGCCACATGTCTTCAACGTCTGGAGTCGAGGGGTCGTTTCTCGATCGTCAACCGTCTGGCGTGGTGCCGACCAACTCCTCGATCACGGGGATGATGCGGTCCGCCCGATCCACACCTAGATGACGGATCTCGTCGACCAGCAGCTCCGCCGACCAGGTGAAGGCGGCGACCAACCCCGGCCTCGTCGTTTCCCGGACCAACGCCCCTTCGAGGGATTCGGTGAGGCGGGTCGGCAGCATGTCGACCCCACGTCCCTCACGGGCGGGGAGCCCGTGGCGAAGACATGCCAGCATGACGACCTGGTCTCGGAGCGCCGAGATCATGTACTCCGCCTGCCAGCCCTTGCCGCGGGCGATGCTCGACCGGGCGTGGAGCGCATACAGCCAGGCCATCCCGACCAACTCGGCGGGATCGGGAGAGGGCAGCCACGGCTGATCGCGGGCGACACCGGAGAGGAGGCGGAAGGTCGCGGCGCGGGCGCCGAATTCGCCCTCGGGGGCGAAGGCGATGTCGATCTGCAGGGTGTTGGCGAGGAGAAACACCCGATAGACGGTGTTCCGACTCATCACGTCGACGTGGTCGACGACGTCGTGGGTGTCGTACATGTACCGGGTCCAGTCGGCGATCACTTCGTCGAGTGAACGATTCGAGGCCACCCCGACGGCCATGTCGATGTCGGACCAGCGGTCCTCGGTCCCTTGGGAGCTCGAGCCGGTGAGAGCCACCCCGATCAGGTCGGGATCTGCGCGGGCTCGTCCGGTGAGGAGATCGCGCAGGCCGTCCCGATACTCCTCGCTGAACACTCAGCCGATCTCCCGGATCTCGCCATCCACAGCCAGCTCGTCGACCACGCCGACGACCA